>NZ_NFHD01000005.1 GCF_002159185.1 Gemmiger sp. An87 | reverse complement strand
ACCCGCTTCTATTGTAGCAAAAGGAGGTTCTTTTTTACCGTTTCAACGCTCGTGCTCTTCTCGTCCACAAGCATAGCTTGTGGTTTTCTAGTTAAAAAATATGTGCGGGCCCTTTTGCAGGGCCCGCACACAAAACCAAATCAGTTTTTCTGATTCTTTTCCTTGATCTCCTGTTCGCGGGTGAGCAGCTGATCGGTAACGATATCCAGCTGTTCCAGAGCCTCGCTGCGGTTTTCCAGGGGGCTCTCTTCCAGATTCAGAGTATCCTCGCCGCGGTAGGCCAGCTTCAGCAGAATCGGGGTCAGAATGGTGCTGATGATAACCATGATGATCACGGGGCCGAACAGAGCATCCGGCATCAGGCCCACTTCCGCGCCCTTGTTGGCAACGATCAGCGCAACCTCGCCGCGGCATACCATGCCCAGGCCGATCTGGTTGCACTCGCGGGTGGAAAAGCCGCACAGCTTGGCGCCCACGCCGCAGCCCAGCCACTTGGACAGAACCGCAACCACCACCAGCAGTACGCTGAAGATCACGATCTGGGTATTCATGGCGGGCAGCACCACGGTCATGCCGATGCTGGCGAAGAATACGGGAGCCAGGAACAGGTACTGCACCGGCTCAAACTTGGAAGCGATATAACCCGCCTTCTTAGTAGCACCGATCATCAGACCAGCCGCAAAGGCACCGGTAATATCAGCCACACCGAAGAAGTGTTCGGCAATCCAGGCCATCATCAGGCAGACCACGAAAGCCGCAATGGGGAAACGCCGCAGATCCTTACGGCCGGTGTGCTCGATGTACCAGTCCAGAGCCTTCAGGCCCACCACGTACACGAAGCAGCAAACCACCAGGAACAGAACGATCTTCAGCAGCACGATGGCAATGCTCTCACCGCCGCCGCCCAGGCTGGTCATGATGGTCAGGGCGATGATGCCCAGAATATCGTCGATGATGGCAGCTGCCAGAATGGTGTTGCCCACCCGGCTCTGCAGGCGGCCCATCTCACGCAGGGCCTCCACCGTGATGCTCACGGAGGTAGCGGTCAGAACAGTACCGATAAAGAAGTTCTGCAGCATATTCTCGGTGGGAGCCAGCCAGGCAGCCAGACCCGCGCCGCCGAACAGCGGTACCAGAACACCCAGCATCGCCACCAGGAAACCGGACTTGCCCGCATTCTTCAGGTCACGGATATCGGTTTCCATACCGGCAGAGAACATGATCACGATTACACCCAGCTCCGCCAGCTGCTTGATCATTTCACTGTCGCTGGGCAGCAGGCCGAACACGGCGGGACCCAGCAGCAGGCCCGCCAGCAGAGCACCTACCACCTGGGGCATCTGGAAGCGGCGGGTAATCAGGCCGCAAACCTTGGTGCTCACCAGGATCAGAGCGATCTGCCACAAAAAATCATAAGACATTTCGTTGATTCCTCCTATTTAAAACTCTCTCTTTGCAATAGGGCACCAAGGCATTATACACAAATCATTCACAAAGTGCAAGCATGGGATTTTTCACATTTTTGCCTATTGACAGGAAAAAACTTTGTCAGTTTTTTAGCAATATTTCACAAGCAAACAAGATCCCCAGTTTCCTTTCGAAATTCAAGATTATTTTGTGAATTGTGTTCACTCTCTGTGTTGTTCTTTCAAAAGTATTGCAGTTCTTACAAAATTATATCAATTTTTCCGTAAGAATGCACAGTACCGATCGTACAAAACAAAGCACAAAAAAGCCCCATATCGAACCGATACGGGGCTTGTTCAGAATGTTTTTCTTACTGGCCGTCGAATGCTCGCTGGGCAGCCAGCAGCACACCGGCGCGGCTGGCTGCAAAGTTCAAACCACCCTGCAGGTAAACGGTGTAGGGCGGGCGCATGGGACCGTCACAGCTGAGCTCGATGCTGCTGCCGTTGGTGAAGGCGCCTGCCGCCATGATCACCTCACTGGTGTAACCGGGCATGGCATAGGGTTCCGGCGCAGCAAAGCTGTCCACCGGGCTGCCCGCCTGAATGCCTTGGCAGAAGGCCACCATGGCCGCCGGGTCGCCGGTTTCAAAGCTGGTGATGATGTCGTTGCGGGGGTCGGTGTACTTGGGCAGCGGATTCTTCCCCAGCAGATCCAGCAGGCAGCTGGCGTAGATGCTGGTCTTGATTGCCTCGGCAGTCACGCCAGGGGCATAGTAAAGGCCCAGATACAGCTGGCGCAGGCTGTCCAGCGTGCAGCCCAGCTCCCGGCCGGTGCCGGGGGCGGTAAGCCGGTGGGCGCACTTTTCCACCAGATCGGCCCGGCCTGCCACATATCCGCCGGTGGGCGCAATGCCGCCGCCGGGGTTCTTGATCAGGCTGCCCACGATCAGATCCGCACCCACGCTGGTGGGCTCGGCGGTCTGGGTAAATTCGCCGTAGCAGTTGTCCACCATAACCACCACGTTGGGGTTGGCCTGCTTGGCGGTGCGGATTACCTTTTCAATGGTGGCCAGGTCAAAGGCAGCCCGGCTGAAATAACCACGGCTGCGCTGGATATGGCAGACGGTGGCGTTCTTCGCCTTTTCGGCAATCAGCTCATAATCCGGCATGCCGTCCTGCAGAGGAGCCTCGTCGTATTTCACGCCGTACTCCGCCAGGGTACCGCAGCCCTTGCCCGCATCGCCAATACCGATCACGCCTTCCAGGGTGTCGTAGGGACGGCCGGTGGCAGCCAGCAGGGTATCGCCTGCCCGCAGCAGGCCGAACAGCGCCACGGTCAGCGCATGGGTGCCGGACAGAAAATGAGGACGGCAGAGTGCATCCTCCGCACCCATCACCTGGGCGAACACCTGATCCAGACGGTCCCGGCCCGCATCGTCGTAGCCATAGCCGGTGCTGCCCATCATGTGGGTGGCAGCCACACGGTTATCGGTGAAGGCCTTCAGCATCTTCACCTGGTTGTAATCGCGAATGGCGTCAATCTTCTCAAATTCCGGGCGGCACAGCTCCATAGCGCGGGCGTCCAGCTCCTGAAAACGGGGGCTCACATCAAAAAATTGCTCGATCATGTATGATAATATCCTCTTTCCTCGTATTGATAACAGGCGGCTTTTTTCAGTCCGAATCCGGCTGAGGGCTATAGCCGCTCACTTCACCCTGTTTGGTAAATCCCAGCCGCCGGTAGAATTCTTCCAGAGCAGGCAGGCACAGCAGCTCCACTAAAATTCCCTGCTCTGCCAGGCGGTTTGCCAGCCCGACCACCAGTGCACCCGCCAGGCCCTTCTCCCGGGCGCCCAGTCCGGTTTCCACACCGGCCAGATAGGCAGTTCTGTTCCAGATGGCATAAGCTCCCGCCGTGGCGGCGATCTCCCCTGTCTGATCCTGCGCCGCCCAGAGCAGCGCCCGGCCATGGTTCACCAGCGTACAGGTCTCGCTGTAAAAGCAGTCCCGGGTCTGCTGATCTCCGCTCAGGCTTTCGCCCCGGCAGAGGAATTCCGTTACCCGGCTTACGGCAGGCCGTTCCTCCAACAAAAAACCCGCAGGCAGCTCCCGCCGGGGCAGCTGCTCACCGGCGGACAGAACCATCCGGGAGTACCGTCTCCGCAGCTGCCAGCCCTCCGGTACTGTTCCGGCACAGCGCAGCCTGCTCACGCCCAGAAAACCCAGAAAACCGGCCAGTTCTTCGGCATCCGCCGGACCGGACAGAAGTGCCGTCTGCCCACGGACGCCCAGTGCAAAAGGGGCCTCTCCCTCACCGCCGGTGTAAAACTGCCAACCGGAGCCGGGCAGTGTTCTGAACACCGCCTCCGTCGCTCCCAATTGGCAGGCTATGCCGGCAGCCCGGGGATCGGCCAAAGCGGCCGCAAAGCGCCGCCGGGTCTGTGCGGAATTGATCGCGCAAATCACAGCGCGTTCACCAGTTCCTTGAAGTGACGGCCGCGCACCTCAAAGTTGGGATACAAATCAAAGCTGGCAGAAGCGGGAGACAGACTGACCACATCACCGGGCTTTGCATTCTTGCGGGCCAGCTGAACCGCCTCGGCCATATCCTTGGCGTGTTCGATGACCAGGCCGCTTTCTGCAAAGCCGGGGCAGGCACGCACCGCCGCCTCGATCTTGGGGCCGGTCTGGCCCATGAGCACCAGCACCTTCACATGCTCCAGGATCTCGGGAGCCAGCGGCTCGTAGGGAATCTTCTTGTCATAGCCACCAGCGATGATGATGATCTTCTGGTCAAAGCTGCGCAGGCCCGCGATGGTGCGGGTGGGGCTGGAGGCAATGGAGTCGTTGTACCACTGCACGCCGTCCAGCAGACGCACCGGCTCGATGCGGTGCTCCACGCCGGTAAAGCTGGAGCCCACCTTGGCCATGGCCTCTACCGGTACCCGGCCCCATACGGCAGCGCAGGCGGCCAGCAGGTTCTCGATGTTGTGTACACCCCGCAGCTTGATCTCGTCCTTGTGCAGGATGGGAGTCACGGTGCCGTTTTCCGCCATGCAAAGCATGCCGTCCTGACGCAGGAAAGCGCCGTTGTCGGTCTCCCGCAGACGGGTGAACCAGCACTGGGTGCCCTTGCAGTCCGCCTGCATGCCACGGGTGATCTCGTTCTCATAGCCCAGCACCGCCCGGCAGCTCTCGTCCTGCCAGAGCAGGATGTTCCGCTTGGCGTCCACATACTCCTGCATATCCTTATGGTGATCCAGATGGTTAGGGGTCACGTTGGTGACCACCGCCACCTTGGGGCTGCGGCGCATGCTGATCAGCTGAAAGCTGGAAAGCTCCACCACCGCCTCGTCCGCCGGGTCGATCTGATCCAGGATGGGCAGCAGGGCCCGGCCGATGTTGCCGCCCAGATGCACGGTACGGCCCGCCGCCTCAAACATAGCGGCGATCAGGCTGGTGGTGGTGGTCTTGCCGTCCGAACCAGTGACCGCGGTGATCTCGCAGGGGCAGTACTCGAAGAACAGCTCCATCTCACTGGTCACCAGGCTTCCCGCCGCCTTGGCCGCCTGCAAAGCAGGGGTATAATACTCGAAGCCCGGCGTGCGCATGATGATATCCTGCCCGGCCAGGCCGTTCAGGTAATCCTCGCCCAGACTCAGGGCCACGCCCAGCCGGTTCAGTGTATCGGCATACTCGCCGAAGTCCGCCAGCTGCTTTTTATCACACAGAGTCACCTGTGCTCCCATGGCGCAGAACTGCCCGATCAATGTTTTGTGGCTTACGCCGGCGCCGATGAAGGCTACCTTTTTGCCCTTGATGAATTCGGCCAGCTGCTGCTGATCCTTCTGCATATTGCAAAACCCCTTTTCCCTTGTTGGTACTTGATTCTCTTGGATTGGTGTGATCAAAAATGGTCTGTTGCTATTATAGTCACTTTTGGCCGCCCGCGCAACCAAATCCCCCGGTCTTACCGGGCATTTCGGCCATTTGGCGGCAAAATCAACCGGGAAGCGGCAAAATTTACGGTTTATTTACGGATTTTGCGTCATTTGTCCCGGTGCGGGTTTGTATTTTGCCTCATTTTTTGATAAGCTAAAGATGTATGTCTTCGGACATTTTTCTTCAACATCACCGGCCCATCCGGCCGTTTACCGAAAGGACCTTTTCCATGAGATTCCATCGTATTCTCTGCCTGTTGCTTTGCCTGATTCTTACAGCCGGACTTCTCACCGGCTGCGGCTCCGGCGGCGCAAGCTTCACCTGGCGGGTGGATCGCGTGCCCGCCAATCTGGACCCCCAAATCGCTCAGGAAAGCCCCGAGCGCATCGCTGTGACCAATCTTTACCGGGGCCTGACCCGTATCGACGAAAACGGCGAGGCGGTGCTGGACTGTGCCGAGAGCTATACCGTGAGTGAAGACGGTCTCACGTATGCCTTTACATTAAAAGACAATCTGGCCTACACCAAGCTGAAAAAGCATGAGAAGGAATATCCTCTTACCTCCGCGGACTTTGTGTTCGGCATGGAGCGGGTGTTCCGGGAAGAAACCGCCAGCCCCTACCGGGATCTGTACTCCAACCTGAAGGGCGCTGACGGCAACGGCGCTCTGGGAGTGAGCGCACCGGACGAGCGCACCGTGGTCTACCAGCTGGACACCCCTGACCCGGCGTTTCTGGAAAAGCTGGCCCAGCCGGGTGCCATGCCCTGCAACGAGGAATTTTTTGAACACAGTGCCGGCGCCTACGGCCTGAGCGCAGCCACCACATTGGCCAACGGGTATTTCTATCTGTATAACTGGAACGAAAACGGCCTGTTTTTGCGCCGCAGTGCCAGCGGCAGCCTGATCACCAGCCTGCGCATCGTGCTGGATACCACCGCACAGGCCACCCCCACACCGGAGCCTGCCTCCGGCACCTCGGTGGCCCAAAACCAGACCCCAGCCACCGGCGCCGCCGCCGTGGCCGCCGGAGATGTAACCGCCGCCATTGATGAGGCATCCGCCGCCGGAAACCTTCCCTCCATCGCCTATACCGCCACCACCTGGGCACTGGTATTCAACTGCGAGGACAAACAGTTGGCCTCGCAAAACGTGCGGCTCGCCCTGGGCGCCAGTGCCGCAGGCGTCGAACAGCTGCCCACCGGTTTTTCCACCGCAGACGGACTGATTCCGCCCGCCATTCAGGTAAACAGCTCCGGCTATCGGGATGCCGTGGGAAGTCAGATGCCCGCTGTTGGGGATGTAAAGGAACTCTGCCGGGCCGGTTTGAACGAAGCCGGGCTGCAGCAGTTCTCCGGCATCCAGGTACTGTATCCGGAGGGAGCAGACTATCAGGCCCTGATTGAACAGGTCAGCCAGCAATGGCAGAAGGACCTGGGGGCATTTTCCGCCTACTTCACTCTGAAAGCTGTGCCGCTGGATGAACTGGAAAGTACTGTTGCCAGCGGCGATTACCAGATCGCGCTTCTGCCCTTCTCTCCCTCCAGCTCAGACAGCGTGGCTTTTCTGCAGCAGTTCACGGAGGGTGCGCTCACCGGCTGGGAATCCGCTTCTTTTGACAGCCAGGTCAAGCAGCTGGCCGGTCAGCTGAATACACCTGCCGACCAGATCGCTCTGGCGGAACAGACCCTGCTGGCTGGTGGAGCGATCTCGCCCCTGTGGTACCAGGACCAGGCTCTGGTGATGGCACAGGGTGTGGACCATGTGGTGTTCGATCCCTTCGGCCCTGTGCTTGATCTCACCTGGGCAACATATACGGGCGGTTAAATTAATCTTTATTTTTCCGTTTCGTACACCCGGCAAGCCTGTTTTGGGCTGCGCCGGGTGCTCTGTTTTCCAAGTTGTCGCGGGGGCTTTCTCCGCATATCTGATTTTAATGTTCCATAACCAAGAGGAGGACCCGCTATGCACTGCCCCCACTGCCAACATTCCGCCGACGTGAACCGCCGTCTGGCCCGCATCAGCGGCCAGTTGAACGGCATCCGGGAAATGGTGAACGAAGGACGCCCCTGCGGCGATCTTTTGACCCAGCTCTCCAGTGTAAACAGTGCCATCACCCAGGTGGCAAAGCTGATCCTCACCGAACACCTGGAGCACTGCGTTCGCAGCGGCGAGGACACGGATGAGGTAATCGCCCAACTGCAAACTGCCATCGATCAGTTCGCCAAACTGAAATAACGCATACACACGAAAAAAGCAACGCCCCGACCTTGAAAAGCCGGGGCGTTGCTTTACTTTTTGTATAAAAGCAGCTGCTTATTTCACATTGTAGTGCTTCAGCAGAGCATCGATCTTGCTGTGAGGATCGATGATATCGCCAATGCTCATATCGTGGTTGATGGCGTCGATGAAATGAGCGATGTACTTGGACACATCCACCTCATGGAACCACTCACGGCTGAGCAGCTCGGGGGTGCGGTAGGTCAGGTTGGTGCCGAACACGCCGGAGATGATACCCTCCTGGTAGGCCTTATCGAACTCGGCCAGACCATTGGTGTAGATGGCGTAGGTGGCGTAGCAGAAGATGCGCTTGGCACCGCGCTTCTTCAGCTCGTAGCCGATGTCCAGCATGCTCTCGCCGGAGGAGATGATATCGTCGGCGATGAAGACGTCCTTGCCTTCCACGCTCTCACCCAGATACTCGTGCGCCACAATGGGGTTGCGGCCGTTCACGATGCGGGAGTAGTCGCGGCGCTTGTAGAACATGCCCAGGTTTACAGCCAGCACGCTGGAGTAGTACATATTCCGGTTGATGGCACCCTCGTCGGGACTGATGACCATGAAGTTGTCACGGGTGGGCTTGAAGTCCTCGATGCACTTGAACATGGTCTTCAGCACCTGATAGGTGGGCATCACGTTGTCCATGCCCATCAGGGGCACCGCATTGGAAACGCGGGGGTCATGAGCGTCAAAGGTGATGATGTTCTCGACGCCCATGCTGTGCAGCTCCTGCAGCGCGTAAGCGCAGTCCAGGCTTTCCCGGTAGGAGCGGCGATGCTGACGGCTGCCGTAGAGCAGAGGCATGATGACGGTGATGCGGCGTGCCTTGCCGGAAGCAGCCTGGATCAGGCGCTTCAGATCCTGGTAGTGATCGTCCGGGCTCATGCAGTTCTCGTTGCCGAACATCTTGTACTTGCAGCTGTAGTTGCCCACATCCACCACAAAGTACAAGTCGTCGCCGCGAACGCTCTGGCGGATCACGCCTTTGCCGTCGCCGGAAGAAAAGCGGGGGCATTCGCTGGGGATGATGAAGGTCTCGCGGTCCACGCCCTTTTCACGGGCCCAAGCCACCAGATGGCGATCGATCAGGGCGGTCAACTCCTGTGCGCCGGGAGTGGCGATCAGACCGAGTTCAGCAACGCCGTTGCTTGCCATGTGGATCTCTGTACCGTTGGATTGATACATCATTAAACGCTCCTTACGTTGTTAAATGGTTGTTTTGCCCGTTTGGGGCAGACATCGTTCAATTTAATATTAACATAAAATTTACTTTTATGCTCGGCAATTCTCTTCTTTTCGTCATTTTCTGCGGCTTGCCCGGCCCGCTGTTCTTCCATGCGTCAAAATTGGGCGTTTTGCCCAATTTTGCTGCGCAAAATCCCCGACTTTAACCGGCTGAAGGGTGCTTTTTGTCCGGTTTTCGCTTGTTATTTCCCTATCAAAATAACCAAACTTTTTCTTCCATCCTCGGTATTGTGCCCAATTTTTTTCATCTTGCACATACAAAACGCCCGCCTTTGCCGGAAGAGCTTCCGTACAAGGCCGGTGTGACACAAGAAAACGACGGTTCTGCCTTAGGATTTTGGCGCACAAAATGTTCAAAGGGGCGGGCAAGCCACCAAGGCTTGCTCCGCCCCTTTTCGCACTTTCTGCATCCAAAATCCTGGGGCAGAACTACTTTGTACCGGAAAAGGTCCGATTTTGATGGGAGTGCAGGGAAAAGTCCCGCAGGCACCCTTGGTGGTTGTCAAGGGGCTTTGACGCTGCAATCCCGCAAAAGCGGCCCTTTTCCGGCGTTATTTTCTTATGTCACACCGGCTAAGGCGGGCAATTTCAATCAGATAAACGGGTTGTAATAGCGGCTGCCGTCCCAGAAGGTGAGGATCAGCGAGCCAATGGCAATCACTGCACCAAGAATCAGCACCACCCAGTCCCGGGTGGCGAAGGGCCGCTTTGCGTACCAGGTACGGCGCTTGTTCTTACCGAAGCCGCGCAGCTCCATGGCATTGGATATGACCTCGATGCGGTTCAGGCTGCCCAGAATCAGCGGCAGCAGAATGTTTGCGCTGCCCTTAAGCCGGTCCATCAGCTTATCCTTGCCGGAGATATCCACACCACGAGCCTGCTGGGCCTGGTTGATGTTGTGATAATCCCGCTGCACATCCGGAATGTAGCGCAGCGCCAGGGCTACCGCGTAGCCGATACGGTAGCTCACACCGATGCTGGCCAGGCTGGCCGCAAACTCGCTGGGGTCAGTGCAAAGAATGAACACCAGGGCCAGCGGAATGACCACAACCACCTTCAGCGTCATATTCAGATGATAAAACAGCTGCTGTGCCGTGATGGTATAGGGCCCGATCAGCTGTACGAGCAGGGTGCGGCTCTGATAAATCTCCACGCCATACTCCGGCTTGAACAGGTACACGAACAGGTTATTCAGCAAAAGGAAGACAAACGCCATCCACAAAATGAGCTTTACATCCCGGTAGTGCACCCGACTGATCTTGAAGATGGCCAGGCTCATCACCAGAAAAACCACCAGCACCCGGGTATCGTAGGTAACCATGGTGGCCACACTGAACAGCAGGAATACAATCAGCTTGGTGGTGCCGGTAAGCTTATGCACCACGCTGCCCCGGGGCAGATAGGAAAGGATCAAACTGTTTGCCACTTGTCGCGTACCTCCCGGTCGTAGTCGATAAAATGCTGTACAAAGGCCTCCGGCGGCTGAATGCCGCATTTCTGGGCCAGGGTAAAGAGACTGGTCTCCTTCAAAGCCGCCTGCTCCACCAGAGCGCTGTCGCACAGAAGCTCTGCAGGAGTCAGGTCGCCGATCATCCGGCTTTGGTTAAATACCAGAGCGCGGCTGGTGTATTCCAGCATCAGATGCATATCATGGGTAACCATGATCACCGTGTAGCCCTTTTGGTTCAGGCTGCGCAGGAATTCCATGATCTCAGTGTAATGGCGGAAATCCTGACCGGCGGTGGGCTCGTCCAGAATCAGCACCTTGGGCTGCATCACCAGCACACTGGCAATGGTCACCCGCTTCTTCTGGCCAAAGGACAACGCAGATACCGGCCATTTCCGGAAGGGATACAGCCCACAGATGGTGAGCGCCTCGTTCACCCGGCGCTCCACCTCGTCCTCCGGCAGCTTCGCGGTGCGCAGGCCCAGCGCCACCTCGTCAAAAATCAGGCTCTGGCTGATCATCTGGTTGGGGTTCTGCATCACATAGCCGATGTGAGCGGCCCGCTCCTTGATGGTATCGCCCTCCAGGTTCCGGCCATTCAGCCACACACTGCCGCTTCGAGGCGTTTCAAAGCCGCAGATCAGCTTGGCCAGGGTACTTTTGCCCGCGCCGTTCCGGCCCACAATGCTCACCATGTCGCCCTCATTCAGCGTGAAGCTCACATCCCGCAGGTTGGTCACGCCCTCGCTGTAACCAAAGCACAGATCTTTGACCTCCAGCAGCGGAGCAATCGCAGGAGCCTGCGGCCGGGCCACCGTCTGCTGGTACCAGGTGCGAACCGCTGCCTTGTCCTGTTCGGTGAGGCACAGCGTATCCACGTGAGCGGGCTTTTTCTCTGCTTCCAGCGATACGCCCGCATACTTCAGAGCCGTGATATACAGAGGTTCCCGGATGCCGTTTTCCGCCAGCTGATTCCCAGCCAGCAGGGCCTCAGGGGTGGTATCCGCCAGAATACGGCCTTCCCCCATGAGCACAATCCGGTCCACACTGCGCCAGAGCACGTCCTCCAGCCGGTGTTCGATGATGATCACCGTAGCCCCTGTCTTCTGCTGTACCTGGTCGATCAGCTCAATGGTCTGCTTGCCGGCAGCCGGGTCCAGGTTGGCCAGCGGCTCGTCAAACAGCAGGACCTTTACGTCATCCACCATTACACCGGCCAAACTCACCCGCTGCTTCTGCCCGCCGCTCAAAGCATGCGGTTCCTGCTCCAGCAGATTTTCCACATCCACCAGGCGGGCCACTCGCTCCACGGTCTGTTTCATCTCCGGCTGAGCAACACACTGGTTTTCCAGCGCAAAGGCAATGTCCTCGCCCACGGTCAGGCCAATAAACTGGCCATCCGGGTCCTGCAGAACGGTGCCCACATGCTTGGAAAGCTCAAAGATGCTGGCATTGGGCGCATCCACTCCGTCCACCGTCAGGCTGCCGGTGCAGCGGCCCGGATAGCTGAAAGGGATCAATCCATTGATGCAGCTGGCAATAGTGCTCTTGCCGCTGCCGGACGGGCCTGCAATCAGCACCCGTTCTCCCGGCTGAATGGCCAGATCGATGTTATACAATGTGGGCTCTGCCTGGGCGTCGTACTGGAAGCCAAAATTCTTGAATTCAATGATGGGCTGTGCCACGGCGGTTCCTCCGTTTTTGTAGCTCTTCCCGCGCGCCGGAAGATGGGGCGGCGGTATTGCAGGGAAAACACATTCCCTGTTTGGAAATATCTGCCCGCCGTTCAATGCGGGCTATTCATAGAAAAAGCGGGGCTTTCGGCGTACTTTGCCGGAAGGCCCCGCTTTTGCTCGGGATCAAGGCCAACCAGGCCGGTGGATTACTCCTTGTTCAGGGAGCCCTTCTTGGCGCGGGTCTTGGCGTAAGCAACCAGCAGGATAGTGCCCACCACACCGGTGGTGATGGCGTTCACGATACCGGCGGTCAGGCCCTGAGCAAACAGCTTCTCAAGAGGCTCATTGTAAATCACAATGTCCAGAACGGGAGCTACCAGACCCCAGCAGATCACATGGGCGATCAGCTGAGAAACGTTGAACAGGATGATCTGCTTTTTGCCGAACTCGCCGCTCTCCAGATCCAGCTTGCCCAGGAACAGGCCGGTCAGCAGACCGAACACGCCGGAAGCGATGATCCAGCTCCACCAGGGGCCGTAAGCGGTGAAGTCCACCAAAGCATGGCCGATCAGACCGATTACCAGGCCGGCGATGGGTCCGAACAGACCGGCAAACACAGCCTGGATAGCGTACTGCAGGCTTACATAGGTGTTGGGTACCGGGGTGGGAATGGAGATCTTACCCAGCACAAAGAACAGAGCTGCGCCAATACCGATGGCGACAACGGTTTTTACAGACATTTTTTTCATGACGATTCCCTCACTTTTTCTTGTATGAATCACGGACCGGAAGCACGCAAGAACTCCCTAAATTCCGGCCCGGACGGACCTTATTCGTAGATCATACGGGGTGCCTTGCGCACACTGATGCGCCAGGAAGTACCGGTGCCAATGTTATAGGCCCGGGCAAAGCTGCCCTGGTTGATGGCCACAGCCAGATTGTCCAGACTGTTCACATACAGCAGAGGCTCACCCACATACACATCCGCGAAGCTCTTGGCGTATACCATAATGTTTTTGTACAGCACCCGGGTGTCGTTGCTGATGGTAATCTCCACCCGCTGGCCGTGTTCGATGTTCAATGCCGCGAACAGGGTGCGGGGAATGTTGGTCCACAGACTGCCGAACCGTACGTCCAGCACATCGATGGTACCGCTCACCACATCACCATCCAGCACAGCATCCACCACCGGAAGCTCCACAATGCTGGCCGGATCAATGGTCGGGCCTACTTCTTCCCAGCCAATCACGCCGGAAGCCAGGCGCGCGCCGGTGAAGGCATAGATGTCACGGCCATGGAAGGTGTAGCTCTCGCCGGAATTGGGCAGGCGATTGACTGTCTCGTCGATCACACGGGCCTCTACGATACCGCTCATCCGCTTGATGTGGGTCAGGGTACCGTTGTCCGGTGTGACAATGTAATGACCGCCGCTGGTTTTTGCCACAATGCTGCGCCGGTCGCTTCCCACGCCCGGGTCCACAACGCTCACGAACACGCTGCCCTCAGGCCAGTATTGCACCGTCTGGATCAGGCGGTAGCTGGCTTCCCAGATATCATACTGGGGAATGTCATGGGTCAGATCGTACACGCGCAGGCTGTCGCACACGCCCTCGGCCACACCGTACATGGCGCTCACCGCGCCGTCTGCCAGGCCGAAGTCGGATTGCAGGATCAAGGGTTTCATGGGTCAATTCGCTCCTTTGCCAATGGGATCGCCCTGCACGGTACGCACCATTCCGGCCGCACCCCTCGGGCGGGAAAAACAACAACTTTTATTATAGGCATCCCGGGGCGTTCCGTCAATATTTTCGCGGGCTTCTTTGCTGTGAAATTCAGATTGGACTGCCGGATTTTCCAGCTGCATTCCAATTCCCTGAAACAGCAAAAAATCCCTGCCCATTACAGGGCAGGGATCGCAGGCTTTGATTAAACCAGCTCGATGATCGCCATCTCGGCAGCATCGCCGCGGCGGGCGCCGATCTTGATGATGCGGGTGTAGCCGCCGTTGCGGTCGGCATACTTGGGGCCGTACTCATCGATGACTTTCTTGGCAACGGTCTCCTTGGTAATGTAGGAGAAGACCTGACGCTTGGAATGCAGATCTTCCTTCTTACCCAGGGTTACCATCTTCTCCGCCATGGAACGAACTTCCTTGGCGCGGGTAACGGTGGTCTCGATTTTGCCGTTTTCAAACAGGTAGGTGACCATAGCGCGCAGCATAGCGTTGCGGTGATCGCTGGTCCGGCCGAGTTTTCTGGTACCGGGCATCCCGTTTCACTCCTTTGCAGTAATTACTCGTCGTCTTTGGTAAGTGTGAAGCCCAGGGAGTCCAGCTTTGCCATGACTTCTTCCAGGCTTTTGCGGCCGAGGTTCCGAACTTTCATCATTTCGTCCTCGGACTTGTTGATCAAGTCTTCCACGGTGTTGATGCCGGCACGCTTCAGGCAGTTGAAGGAACGCACGCTCAGATCCAGCTCTTCGATGGTCATCTCCAGAGCCTTCTCCTTGCCCTTATCGTCCTTCTCCACCATGATCTCAGCGCCCATGGCCTCTTCCGACAGATTGACAAACAGGTTCAGGTGCTCGGTCAGCACGCGGGCCGCCAGGCTAACAGCCTCTTTGGCGTTGATGGTGCCGTCGGTCCAAACTTCCAGAGTCAGCTTGTCATAGTCGGTGATCTGGCCAACGCGGGTGTTTTCCACCGTGTAGTTGACTTTCAGAACGGGGGTGTAGATGCTGTCGATGGGCAGAACATTCAGGTCGTTCTTTTCCAGCACAGCCTGCTTGTTACGCTCTGCCGGCACATAGCCGCGGCCCTTGTCGAAGGTCAACTCCATCACGAGCTTGCCGTTCTCTTCCAGGGTGGCGATGTGCCATTCGGGGTTGAGCACCTCGATCTCATCGCTGGGCTTGATGCTGCCAGCAGTAACCTCCCCCTCACCGGACGCTTCGATGCGCACGGTGACAGGTCCGTCGGCGTAGAGCTTGGCGGCGATGCCCTTCAGATTCAGTACAATCTCGGTCACGTCTTCTTTCACGCCGGGAATGGTGCTGAACTCGTGGACTACGCCATCGATCTTTACGCTGGTGACGGCAACGCCGGGAAGCGACGAAAGCAGGACACGCCGTAAGCTATTGCCCAAGGTGGTACCAAAACCGCGCTCCAGAGGCTCAACGACGAACTTGCCGTAGCGGCCGTCCGGAGACAGGCTGGTGGTATCGATTCTGGGGCGTTCAATCTCCATCATAGTAAAACCCTCCTTGGTGGGCCGGCCAAAGCACGTTTGGCCGGCCTTTGTTGTTCGCTTTCCCTATGCGCTGAGCTTATTACTTGGAGTACAACTCAACGATCAGGTGTTCCTCAACCGGCAGGTCGATATCCTCGCGAACGGGCAGCTTGGTAACAGTGCCCTTCAGAGAGTTCTTCTCACGATCCAGCCACTGGGGCAGGGCAACCACGGGGGCGTCCTCACCGGTCAGCTTGCTGAACTTCACGGAAGAGCGGCTGGCGGAGGCAACCTCCACCACGTCGCCAGCCTTCACCAGGTAGGAAGGAATGTTAACCTTCTTGCCGTTCACGGTGAAGTGAGCGTGGCTCACCAGCTGACGAGCCTCACGACGGGTAGCGGCGAAGCCCAGGCGGTAAACCACGTTGTCCAGGCGGCGCTCCACCAGGATCAGCAGGTTCTCACCGGTCTTGCCGGGCATACGGCTGGCCTTCTCGTAGTAGGAACGGAACTGACGCTCCATGATGCCGTAGACGAACTTGACCTTCTGCTTTTCGGCCAACTGAAGAGCGTACTCACTCTTCTTCTTTCTCATCTGGCCGCCAGGATTGCGATTGGTGTTCTTCTTCGCATAACCCATAACAGCAGGAGAAATGCCCAGAGCGCGGCAGCGCTTTGCGATAGGCTGCATATTCTTAGCCATAACTGTAGTTTCTCCTTTCGATCAAATGCGGCGGCGCTTCGGGGGACGGCAGCCGTTGTGGGGGATGGGGGTAACGTCTTTGATCATGTTGACTTCCAGACCGGTGGCCTGCAGGGCACGGATGGCAGCCTCACGGCCAGCGCCGGGGCCCTTCACGTACACTTCAACAGTCTTCATGCCATGCTCCATAGCGGCCTTCGCTGCGGTCTCGGCAGCGGACTGGGCAGCAAACGGAGTGCTCTTACGGGAACCGCGGAAGTTCAGACCGCCAGAGCTGGCCCAAGAAACGGTGTTGCCCTGAGTATCCGTAATGGTAACAATGGTATTGTTAAAGGTACTCTGGATGTGAGCAGCGCCGCGCTCAATGTTCTTGCGCTCGCGCCGCTTGGTGCGGACGGCGCCCTTTTTAGCAGCAGCTTTGATTGCCATTTCTCTTGCTCCTCCTTACTTCTTCTTGTTCGCCACAGTGCGCTTGGGACCTTTGCGGGTACGGGCATTGGTCTTGGTGCGCTGACCATGAACGGGCAGGCCCTTACGATGGCGGACACCGCGGTAGCACTGGACTTCCACCAGACGCTTGATGTCCAGCGCAACGTTACGGCGCAGGTCACCTTCCACGATGATGTTGTTCTTGTCCAGATACTCACGGATCAGGCCCTCTTCCTCAGCGGTCAGGTCCTTAACGCGGGTGTCGGGATTGATACCGGTACCAGCCAGGATCTGCTTAGCAGTGCTGGGACCAATGCCATAGATATAAGTCAGGCCTACTTCAACGCGCTTCTCGCGGGGCAGGTCAACGCCGGCAATACGTGCCATAGTTTAAAAACCTCCTAAATTAACATCCCATGTCCATGTCGGGGGCTGCGCCGGGAATCTACGCACTTGCCCCCCTAGCGTTTTGGGCTTTAAATCAGCCCTGGCGCTGCTTGTGCTTGGGGTTTTCGCAGATGACCATCACGCGGCCTTTGCGCTTGATGACCTTGCATTTTTCGCAGATGGGTTTCACGGAAGGTTTAACCTTCATGATGATGAACCTCCTTTTGACTCAAGGACGCTCTTACTTGGAGCGCCAGGTGATGCGGCCCTTGGTAAGATCATAGGGCGACATTTCCAGTGTTACTTTATCGCCGGGCAGGATGCGGATGAAGTTGGTCCGCAGTTTGCCGGAGATGTGTGCCAGCAACCGATGGCCGTTTGCCAGCTCCACCCGGAAGGTGGCATTGGGCAGGGCCTCTACGACCGTGCCCTCAACTTCGATTACGTCTTCTTTAGACAAGCTCTTCCCTCCTCGTGAGTTTACATGGGGTGATCAGCGTCATAGGCGCGGATCGCCTCACTGAGCTGTGTGTCGTCTGCGAGAATCTCTTCCCGCAGGACGGTGGCGGTGGGGGCCACATGCCTTATCTTTTTGGCCTTCGGCCGGCTTACTTTGCGCAGACTGCCGTCTGCGAGAGAAAGCATCTGGCCTTCCACGGCCATTACCGCAAAGGTGCGGGTCTTGTCGCGCCCGGCAAGGGATCGAACGAGCTGACCTTTTACAAAGTCCATCCCGGTCCCTCCCAGTCCTTTGTCAAGACGACCGGCCCTGCGGAGGTAATGGCGATCGAGTGCTCAAAATGGGCAGAAAGACCGCCGTCCGCCGTTTTTACCGTCCATCCATCGGATTGTGTTGCCACTGAATAGTGTTTTTGGTTGACCATGGGCTCAATGGCCAGGGTCATGCCGCTGACCAGCCGGGGGCCGCGCCCGGGTTTGCCGTAGTTCGGCACCTCGGGGTCCTCGTGGAGCTCTTTGCCCACGCCGTGGCCCACAAAGCTGCGCACCACCGAAAACCCATGTTCCTCAACATAGGTCTGCACGGCGTTGCTGATGTCGCCGATGCGGGCGCCGCACACCGCGGCACGAATGCCCCTGTGCAGCGACTCGCGGGTCACATCCAGCAACCGCTGGGCTTCCAGGTCCAGCTTGCCGCACCCGAAGGTGCAGGCATTGTCGCCGTTGAAGCCGCCCCAGGCAGCGCCTGTGTCGATGCTGACAATATCGCCGGGCCGGATCACCTTCTTTTTCGAAGGGATACCGTGGATCACTTCGTCGTTGACGCTGATGCACGCAGTGCCCGGGAAACCGTAAAGGCCTTTGAAGTTGGGTTTTGCACCCTGCTTCACGATATAGTCATAAATAATCTTGTCAATGTCGGCGGTAGTAATACCAGCCTCGATCGACTCGCCCCCGAGCCGGAGGGCGGCGGCGCTGATTTCACAGGCTCGCCGCATGACCTCCAACTCTTTGGCATTTTTGATCTGGATCACGATGCTCACGCCTCCAGTGCTTTCAGCAGCAGTTCGCTGGTGTCGGCAATGCTTTCATGACCTTCTACCACCACCAGCTTGCCGCGTTCACGGTAGAACGCGATCAGCGGCTCGGTGAGCTCGTGATAGGCCTTCAGGCGGCCCTTCACGGTTTCGGGAGCATCGTCCTTGCGGATGATCAGCGCGCCGCCGCAGCGATCGCACCGGTCAGGCTCCCGGCTGGGCTTGTTTTCCACGTGGTAGGACGCACCGCAGGCCGAGCATACGCGGCGGCCGGCGAGGCGATGAATGATGATCTCGTCCGCCACTTCCAGGTCAACCACCTTGTCGATGACCACGCCCATCTGCTCCAGTGCCTCAGCCTGGGCCACCGTGCGGGGCACGCCGTCCAGGATGAAGCCATTGGCGCAGTCCGGCTCAGCCAGACGTTCCTTGATGATGCCAATGATGACGGAATCAGGGACAAGCGCGCCCTTGTCGATAAACTCCTGAGCCTTCAGCCCCATCTCGGTGCCGTTTTTGACAGCAGCACGCAGGATGTTGCCGGTGCTCACAGCGGGGATCTTCAGCTTGTCGCAGATTACCTCCGCCTGAGTGCCTTTACCTGCACCGGGAGCGCCTAACAGGATGATATTCATACCGGGTTGTCCCCTTTCTCATGGGTCATTGAAATTTTCATTACTCTAAGAAGCCCTTGTGATGGCGCATCAGCATGTAGCTTTCCATGCTGCGGCCGGTATCCAGAGCCACGCCCACAACGATCAGCAGGCTGGTACCGCCCAGCTGAATGTTCATGCCGGCAACGTTGCCCAGGATGATGGGCATGACGGCGATGATACCCAGGAAGATCGCACCTACAAAGGTGATCTTGGACAGGCACTTGGTGATGAAGTCGCTGGTGGGTTTGCCCGGACGGATGCCGGGGATGGCACCGTTGTTCTTGCGCAGGTTGTTGGCAATCTCAACGGGGTTGTACTGAATGGCCACATAGAAGTAGTTAAAGGCCAGGATCAGCAGCAGGTACAGCACCGCGTACAGCAGGCTGTTGTAGTTGAACACGCTGAAGAAGCCTTGCCAGATGGGGCTGTCCGTCTGGATAAAGCTGGCGATGGTGCCGGGGATGCTCAGCAGGGCGCTGGCGAAGATGATGGGCATAACGCCGCTCATGTTCACCTTCAGGGGGATGTGGCTGGACTGACCGCCATACATCTTACGGCCCACAACACGCTTTGCATACTGCACCGGGATGCGGCGCTCGGAGTTGGTCAGGATGACCACGAACACGATAGCTGCCAGAGCCAGGATCACGATCAGCGGGATCAGGATGAAGTACTTGATCTCGCCGTTCATGGCGTTGGTGATCATGGTGCGGGCAGTGGTGATCACGTTGCCCCAGCGGGATACGATACCCGCGAAGATCAGCAGCGAGATGCCGTTGCCAATGCCCTTAAAGTCGATCTGCTCGCCCATCCAGGTGAGCAGCTGCGCACCGCCGGTGAAGCTGAACACGATAACCACAGCGGAGAAGATGCCCTCCCAGCCGGTGGTGTAGGCCAGCACGCCGGTGTAGCTGCGCAGAACCAGATAGTAGCCCACGCTCATCACCAGCGCGATGCCGGCGCCGGTGTAGCGGGTGATGCGGGTCAGCTTGCGCCGGCCCTCTTCGCCTTCTTTGCTCAGCCGCTCCAGAGCCGGGATGGCTACAGTCAGCAGCTGAATAATGATCGAGGCATTGATATAAGGAGTAACGCCCAACGCGAAAATCGCGCACTGCGACAAAGCACCGCCGCTCATCATGTTCAGGTAGTCCAGCATGTTGCCGGAACCGCCCGCGAACAGCTGCAGCGCCTCCGGATTGATGTATGGCACAGTGATGACGCAGCCAATCCGGAAGATCACGATCACCAGAAGGGTGAACAGAAGCTTTTTTCGCAGCTCAGGGATCTTCCACGCATTCCGGAACGTATCAAACACCTTAGATCACCTCGGCCTTTCCGCCTGCCTTTTCGATCTTCTCTTTAGCAGAAGCAGTGAAGGCGGCGGCCTGAACGGTCAGAGCCTTGGTCAGCTCGCCGTTGCCCAGGACCTTGATGCCGTCCAGAGACTTTTTGATGATACCAGCCTCTACCAGAGCCTTGGTATCCACTACGCTGCCGGCCTCGAACTTCGCTTCCAGGTCGCTGATCTTGACGTTGGCGTACTTGGTGGCAAAGATGTTGTTGAAACCGCGCTTGGGCAGACGACGCTGCAGGGGCATCTGGCCGCCTTCGAAACCGGCCTTCTTGACGCCGGAGCGAGCTTTCTGACCCTTGTGGCCGTAGCCAGCGGTCTTGCCGTTGCCGCTGCCGTGGCCGCGGCCCTTCCGCTTTGCAGCGGTGTTGGAGCCCTGAGCGGGCTGTAATTCATGAAGCTTCAATTGCTTGCACCTCCTTGCTGTTACGCTTTGGTCACCGCTACCATGTGGCTGATCTTGGCGATCTTGCCGTTGGTCTGGGCGTTGTCGGGCTGAACGGTCACGTCGCCGATCTTCTTCAGACCCAGGCTCAGAGCGGTAGCGATCTGCTTCTCGCTGCGGCCGGACAGGCTGCGAACCAGCTTGACGGTAACAGTAGCAGCAGCGGCAGCCTTCTTGGAGGCAGCCTTCTTAGCGGGAGCCTTTTCACCCTCAGCCTTCTTGGCAGCGGGCTTCTTGGCGGTGGTGGTCTTCTTAGCCGCAGTCTTCTTGGCTGCAGGCTTCTTCTCAGCAGCCTCGGTGGCTACTACCTTCTTCTCGGTCTCTGCCATGGTTGACTGCCTCCTTAACCTAAGATTTCCTTCACGGTCTTACCGCGCTTGGCAGCAACTTCCTCAGCGCTTACCAGACGGCACAGGCCTTCGAAAGTGGCGGTAACCACGTTGCAGGGGTTGTTGGAACGCAGGCACTTGGTACGGATGTCCTTAATGCCGGCAACTTCCAGAACCGCACGCACGGGGCCGCCGGCGATAACACCGGTACCGGGAGCGGCGGGACGCATCAGAATGCGGCCGGCGCCGAACTCGCCCACGATCTCGTGAGGAATGGTGGTGCCCTTCAGGGCGATGGTGTGCATGTTCTTCTTAGCGTCCTCGATGCCCTTGCGGATTGCCTCGGGAACCTCGCCAGCCTTACCCAGGCCAAAACCGATGGTGCCCTTGCCGTCGCCAACGACTACCAGAGCGCTGAACTTGAAGATGCGGCCGCCCTTAACGGTTTTGGATACGCGGTTGATCGCAACAACCTTTTCCAGCATTTCACTGCCGGTCTCGTTATTTCTCTGCATGTGTATCCTCCTTACAGCTCCAGGCCGCCCTCGCGAGCGCCCTCAGCCAAAGCTTTTACGCGGCCGTGATATACAAAGCCACCGCGGTCGAATACTACGACCTTGATGCCCTTCTCCAGAGCCTTCTCGGCGATCATCTTGCCAACCTTGTTGGCAGCCTCGATGTTGCCGCCGAAGCCCTCAAAACCCTTCTCCATAGTGGAAGCGCTGCACAGGGTCACGCCGGCAACGTCATCAATGATCTGGGCATAGATGTGCTTGGAGGAGCGGAATACATCCAGACGGGGGCGCTCAGCGGTGCCGCTGATCTTACCGCGCACGCGGCGGTGACGACGAAGACGAGCTTCGTTCTTGTCAGGCTTATTAACCATTGTCTTTCACTCCTTACCTTATTTGCCTTTGCCGGCCTTGCCCTCTTTGCGGATGATGTGCTCACCAGCATAGCGGATGCCCTTGCCCTTGTAGGGTTCGGGAGGACGTTTCTCGCGGACTTCCGCCGCGAACTGGCCGACCTTCTGTTTGTCGATGCCCTTGATGATGATGGTGTTAGCATCGGGAGCTTCGATCTTGATGTCGTCGGTCTCATCGACGATCACCTGGTGGGAGAAGCCCAGGTTCATGACCAGGCTCTTGCCCTGCTTGGCTACACGGTAGCCAACGCCCTGAACCTCCAACTTCTTCTCAAAGCCGTTCACAACACCTTCCACCATGTTGCTGATGTTGGTGCGGGTCAGGCCGTGCAGGCTGCGGGCCTGCTTCTCGTCATTGGGGCGGGTCACCAGCACTTCACCATTCTCGACGGTTACGTTCATCAGAGGATGGATGTTGGAATTCAGGGTGCCCTTGGGGCCCTTCACGGTAACGTTGTGGCCATTCACGGTCACTTCAACGCCCGCAGGAATGACGATGGGTTTTCTTCCAATTCTCGACATTGTCTTTTTGCCCCTTTCTTACCACACAAAGGCGAGTACTTCGCCGCCAACGTGGGCAGCGCGAGCAGCCTTATCGGTCATAACGCCCTTAGAGGTGGAGATGATCGCGGTGCCCAGGCCCTTCATGACCTTGGGCATATCTTCGCAGTTGGTGTAGATGCGCAGGCCGGGCTTGGAAACACGGCGCAGGCCGGCGATAACGGGAGTGCCGTTCTCCTGATACTTCAGGGTCAGGCGCAGGGTACCCTGCTTGTTGTCTTCGATCAGCTGCACACTCTTGATGTAGCCCTCGTCAACCAGAATCTGGCAGATCGCTTTTTTCAGGTTGGAAGCGGGAACGTCTACAGAAGGGTGTTTGGCAGTGCTGGCGTTGCGGATGCGGGTGAGCAGGTCCGCGATAGGATCAGTAATGTGCATGCCACTAACCTCCTTTAAGGTTCTTCGTTTCGTTTTTGTTCGGACAGTTGCGAGGCATTCGCCTCACATATATTTAAGTGTGAGACCCCTTGCCGCCTCCCCCGCCGCGCCGAACCGGCACGGGGAGGAGCGCAAAGGAACTCACAGCTTAAAACAGTGTTTACCAGCTGGCTTTCTTCACGCCGGGGATCTCGCCCTTGTAAGCGAGCTCACGGAAGCAGATACGGCAGATACCGTACTTGCGCAGGTAGGCGTGGGGACGGCCACAGATCTTGCAGCGGTTGTAACCGCGGGTGGAGAACTTAGGCTCGCGCTGCTGCTTGATCTTCATAGAAGTTTTTGCCACAGTCGTACCCTCCCTTAGTTAGCGAACGGAGCGCCCAGAGCCTTCAGCAGCTCCTTGGACTCTTCGTCGGTCTTGGCGGTGGTCACGAAGCAGATGTCCATGCCACGCACAGCGTCGATCTTGTCGTAGTCGATCTCCGGGAAGATCAGCTGCTCCTTGATGCCCACAGCGTAGTTGCCGCGGCCGTCGAAGGAGTTGCCGTTGATACCGCGGAAGTCACGCACGCGGGGCAGAGCCACGCTGAACAGACGATCCACGAACTCGTACATACGCTCGCCACGCAGGGTGACCTTCACGCCGATGGGCATACCTTCGCGCAGCTTGAAGTTCGCAACGCTCTTCTTGGCACGGCACACAACGGGCTTCTGGCCGGTGATCTGAGCGATATCGCCCAGGATGGCGTCCAGCATCTTCTGGTTGTCCTTAGCGTCGCCGCAGCCAACGTTGATGACTACCTTGTCCAGCTTGGGGATCTGCATAACGCTCTTGTACCCAAACTTGCTCATCAGGGCGGGAGCAACTTCATTGACATACTTTTCTTTCAAACGTGCCATTGTGTTGTATTCCCTCCTTACAGCTCGGCGCCGCACTTACGGCAGACGCGCACATTCTTGCCATCCTTGGCAGCGTGAGCCACGCGGGTGGCCTTGCCGCACTTGGGGCAAACCGGCATAACCTTGCAGGCGTAGATAGCACCCTCGGCCTTCACGATACCGCCCTGCTCGCCCTGGCGGCGGGGTTTCACGTGCTTGGTGACCATGTTCAGACCCTCAACGATCACCTTGCCCTCTTTGGGGCTAACAGCGATCACTTTGCCGGTCTTGCCTTTGTCTTTACCGCTGATGATCATTACATTGTCGCCGGTTTTAACATGAAGATTGTTCATTCTTAAAACCTCCTTACAGCGATTCCGGAGCCAGGCTCAAGATCTTCAGGTAGCCGTTCTCACGCAGCTCGCGAGCAACGGGTCCAAAGATACGGGTGCCTCTCGGGTTCTTGTCTTCACGGATGATGACCGCAGCGTTCTCGTCGAAACGGATGTAGCTGCCGTCCTCACGACGCAGGCCCTGCTTGCTGCGAACGATCACAGCCTTGACCACGTCGCCTTTTTTCACAGTGCCGCCGGGAGCTGCCTTCTTAACAGAAGCAACCACAACGTCACCGATGTTAGCGTATCTCTTGCGGGAGCCGCCCAGCACACGAATGCACATTAACTCTTTGGCACCGGTGTTGTCGGCCACTTTGAGATAAGTTTGCATCTGAACCATTGCCAGATCCTCCTTTCAAAGTACCAGGCTTACTTCGCCTTCTCTACGATTTTGACCATGCGCCAGCGCTTGTCCTTGGACAGGGGGCGGGTTTCCATGATCATTACACGGTCGCCAATGCCGCACTCGTTGTTTTCGTCGTGGGCTTTGAACTTAACAGTGCGCTTCAGGATCTTCTTGTAAAGGGGGTGCTGCACGCTGTCTTTCACGGCAACCACGATGGTCTTATCCATCTTGTCGGACACAACGGTGCCCACACGGGTCTTTCTCAAATTGCGTTCCATCGTTTAACCTCCTTTACGCTTTCTCAGCCAGGACAGTCAGCACACGAGCGATGTCGCGCTTAACGGTCTCGATGCGGCCGGGGTTCTCCAGCTGGTTGATGGCGTGCTGAAAACGCAGGTTGAACAGCTCTTCCTTCAGCTCGGCCAGCTTCTTATTCAGGTCAGCAGCGGACATACCGCGCAGTTCTGCAGCTTTCATGCGTTGCCACCCTCCTCTACTACATTCTCTTCGCGCTTAGCGAACTTGCACTTAACAGGCAGTTTGTGCATAGCCAGGCGCAGAGCCTCGCGAGCGACTTCCTCGTTCACGTCGGCCAGCTCAAACAGCACGCGGCCGGGCTTCACAACGGCCACCCAGTACTCGGGAGAGCCTTTACCGGAACCCATTCGGGTCTCAGCGGGCTTCTCGGTAACGGGCTTATCGGGGAAGATCTTGATCCAAACCTTACCGCCACGCTTGATGTAACGGGTCATGGCGATACGGGCGGCCTCGATCTGACGGGAGTCGATCCAGCCGGGCTCCAGAGCAACAAGACCATACTGGCCCTGGTTAACAGTGTTGCCGCGCATGGCTTTACCGGTCATACGACCACGATGCACACGGCGGTATTTGACGCGCTTAGGCAGTAACATTACTTGTTGCCTCCTTCTTTACGGGATGCGGGCTTGGAACCCTTCAGAACCTCGCCCTTGTAGATCCACACCTTAACGCCGATGCGGCCGTAGGTGGTAGCAGCCTCAGCGAAGCCGTAGTCGATGTCGGCGCGCAGGGTCTGCAGGGGAATGGTGCCCTCGTGGTAGCTCTCGGTGCGGGCAATGTCCGCGCCGCCCAGACGGCCGGAAACCTGGGTCTTGATGCCCTTGGCGCCACGCTGCATCGCACGGCCCATGCACTGCTTCATCGCACGGCGGAAGCCGATGCGGCGCTCCAGCTGGGAAGCGATGTTCTCAGCTACCAGCTGAGCGTTGGTGTCCATGTTCTTGACCTCAACGATGTTCACGTTGACGGCCTTGCCGGTCATCTTAGCCAGCTGCTCCTGCAGCTTGGTGATCTCGCTGCCGCCCTTGCCGATAACCATACCGGGCTTAGCGCAGTAGATGTTGACCTTCAGCTTGGGAGCGCCGGACTGATTGTCCACAGTACGCTCGATCTCGATCTTGGGGATACCCGCGCCGAAGAGCTGCTTCTTCAGGGTCTTACGGATCTTGTAGTCCTCGACCAGGGTGTCGCCGAATTCCTTCTTGGAAGTAAACCAGCGGCTGTCCCAATCTTTGATTACACCCACGCGAATGCCGTGGGGATTGACTTTCTGGCCCATTGTGTTTACCTCCTTACTCTTTCTCTTTCAGAACCACGGTCACATGGCTGGTGCGCTTCAGCACACGGTAAGCGCGGCCCTGGGCGCGGGGACGAATGCGCTTCAGGGTGGGGCCGGGGGTAACAAAGCACTCGGCCACATACAGGCTGTTCTTGTCCATGTTGTGGTTATTCTCCGCGTTCGCGGCAGCAGACTTCACCAGTTTCAGAAGGGGCTCGCAAGCGGCCTTCGGGGTGTACTGCAGAATCGCCAGCGCCTTATCCAGAGGCTGGTTGCGGATCAGATCCAGAACAACCGAAACCTTCCGGGGGCTGATGCGGGCGTATCTAAGATGTGCCCTAGCTTCCATTGCTTTACTCCTCCTTTTAATTACTTACCGGTCTTAGAGCCGGCATGGCCCTTGAAGGTACGGGTGGGGGCGAACTCGCCCAGCTTGTGACCAACCATATCCTCAGTTACATACACAGGCACATGCTTGCGGCCGTCGTGCACCGCGAAGGTGTGACCGACAAAATCAGGGAAAATGGTGGAGGAGCGGCTCCAGGTCTTCAGAACCCGCTTCTCACCGGCGGCATTCATCTCCTGAACGCGCTTCAGCAGAACAGGCAGGACATAAGGTCCCTTCTTAACACTTCTACCCATGTTCGTTCTCCTCTCTTAACCGTTCGCGCGCTTGACAATGAACTTGTCAGAGCGGTTGTGATGCTTGCGGGTCTTGTAACCCATAGCAGGCTTGCCCCAGGGGGTAACAGGGCCGGGACGGCCAACGGGGCTCTTGCCCTCACCACCACCGTGGGGGTGATCGCAGGGGTTCATAACAGAACCGCGAACGGTGGGACGCCAACCCATGTGGCGCTTGCGGCCGGCCTTACCGATGTTCACGTTCTCGTGATCCACGTTGCCAACCTGGCCGATGGTAGCGATGCAGTTCAGAGGGATGTTGCGCATCTCGCCGGAGGGCAGACGAACCAGAGCGTAGCCGTTCTCTTTCGCCATCAGCTGAGCCATGTTGCCGGCGCTGCGCACCAGCTGGCCGCCCTTACCGGGGTACAGCTCGATGTTGTGGATGATGGTACCAACAGGGATGTTGGCGAAGGGCAGAGCGTTGCCGGGCTTGATGTCGGCGTTGGGGCCAGCCATGATCACATCGCCAACCTTCAGGCCTTCGGGAGCCAGGATGTAACGCTTCTCGCCGTCCTCGTACTGAACCAGAGCGATGTGAGCAGAACGGTTGGGATCGTACTCCAGGGTCTTTACAGTAGCGGGAACATCAAACTTGTTGCGCTTGAAATCGATCACACGGTACTTGGTGCGATTGCCGCCGCCGTGATGGCGAACGGTGATGCGGCCGGTGTTGTTGCGGCCGGAAGCCTTCTTCATGGGCTCCAGCAGGCTACGCTCGGGGGCCACTTTGCTCAGCACGCTGTAGTCAGTAACAGTCATACCGCGGCGGCCCGGGGTAGTCGGCTTATACTTCTTGATAGCCATTGCTATTCTCCTTTGTTACTTATGAATTGTTATCGGGGTCATATCCCCATACATGAGCCCTGCTCGGGCTCTTGGAAGAAATCGTTTGAAACGATCTCTTATACCATGCTCTCGAAGAACTCGATGCCCTTGCTGCCCTCTTTCAGGGTAACAACAGCCTTCTTCTTGGCGGCGGTGTAACCGCCGTGCATGCCCTGGCGGCGGTAACGGCCGCGCACGTTGATGGTGTTAACCTTCTCGACCTGGACGCCGAACAGCTTCTCAACGGCCTTAGCGATCTCTACCTTGTTGGCATCGGTGGCAACCTTGAAGGTGTACTTCTTGGAAGCAATGCCCGCCATAGAGTTCTCGGTAATGACAGGAGCCAGGATGATGTCTTGTGCAGTTTTCATTAGCCCAGAACCTCCTCAAGTTTCTTGGCCGCGTCTACGCTCAGGATGAACTTGTCGGCGTTCACAACGTCGTAGGTGTTCACGCTGGTAGCCACGGTGGTAACCACGCCGGGGATGTTGGCGGCGCTCTTCACGAGCTTAGCCTCGACCTCGGGGGTAACGATCAGGGCCTTCTTGCTAACGCCCAGGGCGTTCAGCATGTTGACCACGGTCTTGGTCTTGTACTCGGCAACGCTCAGGTTGTCGACCAGGATCATGTCGCCGGCAGCAGCCTTGGCGCTCAGGGCGCTCAGGATGGCCAGACGCTTAACCTTGCGGTTGATGCGGTAGCTGTAATCGCGGGGCTTGGGGCCCAGAGCAACGCCACCGTGAGTCCACTGGGGAGCGCGGATGGAACCCTGACGGGCATGACCGGTGCCCTTCTGACGCCAGGGCTTACGGCCGCCGCCGCGAACCTCGCTGCGGGTCTTGGTGCTCTGAGTGCCCTGACGCTGGTTGGCCAGGAAGTTGACCACAGCGGCGTGCACAGCCTTCTCGTTGGGGGTGATACCGAACACGGCGTCGGAAAGCTCTACGGTGGAAACTTTCTTGCCGTTCATATCCAAAACGTCAAATTGTGCCATTGTGCTTTCCCTCCTTACGCCTTCACGCTATCGCTGATGCAAACCACAGCGCCCTTGGGGCCGGGAACAGCGCCTTTGATAGCGATCAGATTATTTTCGGCGTCTACCTTGACGACGGTCAGGTTCTGGATGGTAACCCGCTCGGCGCCCAGGTGGCCAGGCAGCTTCTTGCCCTTGAATACGCGGCTGGGAGTGGAGCAGGCGCCCATGGAACCCGCATGACGGGCAACGGGGCCGGTGCCGTGGCTCTCGCGCAGGCGATGGCCGTTCCAGCGCTTGATGGTGCCGGCGTAGCCCTTACCTTTGCTTACGCCAACTACGTCGATGTGGTCGCCAGCAGCGAACACGTCGGCCTTCAGGATATCGCCCACGTTCATGGCGCTGATATCCGCCAGGCGGAACTCACGCAGGGTCTTCTTGGGAGCAACGTCCGCCTTAGCGAAGTGGCCCTTGGCGGGCTTGTTTACGCGCTTAGCGGAAACTTCGCCGAAGCCCAGCTGAACTGCCTGATAGCCGTCGCTCTCAACGGTCTTCTTCTGCACTACGGTGCAGGGACCAGCCTCGATGACGGTTACGGGAACGACCTTGCCGTTCTCATCGAACAGTTGAGTCATGCCCAGCTTTTTGCCGATGATACCTTTTTGCATTTTTCTTTTCCTCCTATAAGGTTATTGGTTGACATCGTGAGTAACTTGGATGCCAACATGACCTCTCCGTTTGGATAGCATTTCGATCGATGTTGCCTTCATTGAATCCGGCAGTTGGCGGCACCAGAGCGGCCGCCCTTACCTGTTTAAATGTAAGCTTACAGCTTGATCTCGATGTCTACGCCAGCGGGGAGCTGCAGGCTCATGAGAGCCTCAACCGTCTTGTTGGACGGCTTCAGAATGTCGATCAGACGCTTGTGGGTGCGGGTCTCGAACTGCTCACGGCTGTCCTTGTACTTGTGAACAGCACGCAGAATGGTGACCACTTCCTTGTCGGTGGGCAGAGGAATGGGGCCGGACACGCGAGCGCCGGTGCGCTTAGCGGTCTCCACAATCTTCTCAGCAGCACCGTCGATCAGCTGATGATCATAACTCTGCAAACGAATTCTGATTTTCTCTTTGACTGCCATTTTCGTCGCCTCCTGTAATTATTTGGTGCCTAGGCGGCCGATCAACTACTGAACACAGCGCCGGGTGTTTCACAATTTGGCACGATAAAAGCCGGTGAACCGCTTGGCAGTTCCCCCGGACACACTTCGGCAAATTGTGTTGGACATTGGTACGCCGCGCAGAATGCGACAGTGTACGTATCCCTTTGCTCTCAGTAATTCTTTCGCCCGGTTCTAGATCGGACATACTCCGCGGAAAAACCCGTCGTGTGACGGCAACCTCCCGCATCAACGCATATCATGGCTTGCGCAGCTTGGTACACAAGCCATTTGCAGCCGAGATTTATTGTAGCACATGGATTCGCCCGTTGCAAGGGCTTTTTGTAAAAAAAATAAAATTTTTCAAAAGTTTTTCGGCTATATGCCAAACGCGTTTTAACATAGCCTTTTCCCTGGCCCACTTTCGGAGGCAATCCCCCCGGCGCAGGGCTTTTCGCCTGCACCGGGGGGTGCTGCATCAATAATAATAGAAGGGCGTATCAAAGCCGTAGCCATAACCGCCATGGCCGAAGCCGCCGTAACCGAAGCCGGTAAAATAGGCAATCATCCCAAAGAGCGCAATGCACAGGATCACACCGATCACCGTGCCCACCGCCACCAGAATCAGCTTGGCCCGGGCCCAGTTGCGCTTGGTGATGCTGGTACCTCCGCCGAAGCTCCAGATCAGCAGCACCACCAGATTCACAATGGGAATGGCAGTAAGGATCAGGCTCCACAGCCACTCCAGCGTCTTGACCGGCTGTTCCGGCTCATCCTCTGCTTTCGGGGCGGGTGCCGGCGGTGCCTGCCGCTGATAGCGGGGCTCGCCATAAGGCGGGGGCGGCGGGGTGGACGGACCACCCGTAACGCCTGCACCAAACTCCCAGGAGGCACTGTGCTGCTCCGATGCGCCTTGGGGCTGCACCGGTTCTGCCTGTACAGGCTGCGGTTCGGAAGCAGGCTGCTCCGGTACAGGGGCGCCGCATACCGGGCAATTCAGAGTATCCGGCTCCAGATAGCTGCCGCACTGTTTGCAATACATATTCATTCCTCCTTCAAGTTGCCGTTCTCATCGCTTGACCGGCTGTTCCCGCAGGCGTTCCTCAATGCCCTCCTCCGGGGTGATATAACCGGTCTCGTATTTTTCATAGAGCACCATGCCGGGCTTCAGGTCGCCGGTCTTGCGGATGTTCTTTACCTCGGTGTAGTCCACTGCCACCTTGGCACCGCCTGCCAGGCTGGAATGCACCACCGCCAGCATAGCTGCCTCGTTCTGGGTGGTGAGCGGGATATCCCTGCCCTCGCTCATCACCACGGTATGGCTGCCGGGAGCATCCTTCACATGGAACCACAGGTCCTTGCCCCGGGCGGTGTGCAGAGTAAGCTTGTCGTTCTGCAGATTGTTGCGGCCCACCAGAATCAAAAAGCCGTCCGAAGAACGGTAGCGGTAAAAATCCGCGGGCTTCTGCTTTTTGTCCCGGATCTTGTAGTACTTCAGATAGCCCTGGCTTTTCAGCTCGGCGCGAATCTCACCCAGCGCCTGTTCACCGGTGGCAGTCTCCACCTCGTAGAGTACAGTGCCCAGGTATTCGATCTCCCGCTCGCCTTCCTCCAGCAGCTTTTTCAGCATCTTGGCGGCGGTCTGCTTTTTCTTGTATTCCTTGAAATACTTCTGGGCGTTGCCCACGCCGTTCAGGCGAGCATCCAGCGGAATCTCGATGGTCTGACCGTCGTAGTAGTTCAGTACCTGTACGCTGCGCATGCCCTTGTCCACTGCCCAGAGGTTGGCCTGCAGCAGCTCGCCGTACAGCCGCAGCTGATCGGCCTTGCCGCTCTGGGCCAGCTCTTCCTTTCGGGCGGCCTGCTTGCGGATGGCACGCTCGTGCAGGTTCTTCACGGTCTTGGCCAGGTCCTTGCTCTTCTGGCGCAGCCGCTCGGCCCGGTCCTTGGTGGAATAGTAGCCCTCCAGCATGGTGCTGAAGCTGTCATAATGGGTCAGGCGCTGCTCACCGTACTGGGTCAGCGGAGTGAAGCTGAACTCCACCGGCTTGCCGGTCTCGTCGCAGGCCAGGCAGGGCTTGCCGCCCGCCTCGTAATCCGCCTTGATGCCGTCGATGGCGGCGATCAGCGCGGTCTTCTCGCTCTCGGTGAGCATATCCGCCTGGGATGCGCTCTCCCCCAGCGCCCGGTAGGCCGCCTCCCGGCAAACCACCGGGCCCACACCGGCACAGCTGCGCATAAGCGCATCCGCCACCGGCAGATCCTTCTGACAGGCGGCAGCCACCAGCCCGGCGCTGCTCACCGCGAACAGATCCGGCTTGTTGGGCTTCTGGGGCAAAGTGTATGCCAGACCCGGCAGCAGCTGGCGAATCTGGGAATCCTCAAAATCCACCCGCTTGAGGGCGTCGATGATCCGGCCGTCCTGCACCAGCACCAGGTTGGAATAGCGGCCCATCAGCTCCACCGCAAGGATGTTGCGGACCAGATCGCCCATCTCGTTGGTGCACTGGAACTCAAAGAAGACCAGACGGTCGCCCGGCTCCACCCGCAGGTCCACCAAACGTCCGCCGGTCAGGTGTTTGCGCAGCAGCATGCAGAAGCTGGGCGGCACTGCCGGGTTTTCAAAGGTATCCTGGGTCAGGCAGGCGCGGGCGGAACCACTGCGAGCGGAAAGCAGCAGCTTGAAGGTATCCGTCCGGGTGCGCAGTGTAATGACCACCTCGTCCCGGGTGGGCTCAAAGATCTTATCGATCTTGGCATCCAGCAGGGTTTGTTTCAATTCGCGGGCCGCGAGGGCCAGCAATGCGGCATCCAATGCCATGGGTCTCACCTCTTTGTAAAAAAAGCGGCCGTGCCGGGCGGCACGGCCTGCTTGCAGTCAACTTGGTTCAACGGCTGCGCAGTGCCGCCTCAGCGGCATCCACATCAGCCAGACCGGAAAATTCCATCGTGATGTTGCGGTGGTGGGTATGTCCCTTGTGATAATAGGTTTCCACCTGACCGTTGGAAAGAATCAGGTCGCCGGTCCCATCCTGATAATAGCGCTTTTCCACGCCCTGGATGGAGTCCAGCTCCCAGGAACTTACCCGGCCTCTGGTCACCACCAGCACTCGCTGATCGGTGATGGCGTAGACGATCTCCTCCGGCTTTGGTCCGCCCACCTGAGGAAACAGCAGTTTAATGCCCACCAGAATAAACGGAATGCCGAACAGCGGGAACAGGATGCCAAACAGCCCTGCCCCCAACGTGAGGGTCTGCAGTGCCATCAGCTCCCAGAAGCAGGCAAAACCCAGAAAAAACACCGCGAACAATTTACCTGCACCTCGGGGGCCATGCAGCTTTTTCGGACTGCCGGACCAGAGCAGACGTTCACCGGGAGCGATTTGTCGGGTCAGCAAGGCCCGAGCGCCGCTCGATGTCTCGCGGGGCCGAGGCTGTTCCTCTGCCTCTCGTCCGGCTGCGGACGCTTCGCCGAACATTTCCTCGTTATAGCCCACGCTGCTTTTGTCCTGCTCGTTCCACATGACGGCTGCTCCTTTCTATTATAAATAAGAAAAGGGGTCCTTGTTGCGGCGGCTGCAGATCACCCGCAGCCCACTGAAGCGGCGGCTCAGATGATCCGCCAGCACCGGCACGATGGGAAATTCAGTGCTGTAATGCCCGGCCACGATCAGGCTCAGGCCCATGGCCCGGGCGTCAATAGCATCGTGATGACTGGCTTCGCCGGTGAGCAGTGCATCCGCTCCCGCCGCTGCCGCGTCCGCCAGCATACTGCCGCCGCTGCCGCCGATCAGCGCCAGCCGCCGGATGGGCTTGCCCGCATCCGCCAGCTTCACATGGGCGTTCAGACGGCTCTGGCACAAGGCGGCCAGCGCCTTTGCGTCGGTGAGCTCCACGCTGCCCACCCGGCCGATTCCCTCCTCCCCGAAGGGCTCCGGGTTTTCCACCTCGAACAGCCGGGCCAGCACATCGTTCACACCACCCTCTGCCGCATCCAGATTGGTGTGCATGCAGATGGCGGAGATATTCTTCTTCACCAGGCGGAAGGCCACGTCCCGCCGGGCAAGGGTGCGCAGCGGTTTGAAGATCACCGGGTGATGGGCCACGATCAGCTGGCAGCCCTGCAGCTCGGCCTCGGCCACCACCTCGTCGGTGATGTCCAGCGCCACCAGAACACTGGTCACCTCGGCTCCGCAGTCCACCAGCAGGCCCACATTGTCCCAGCTTTCCGCCAGGTCCTTCGGGGCCAGCTGCTCCAGGCACTCACAGATCTCACGCACTCTTGCCATGTTGGGTCTTCCTCCTTTATCCTTCGCCTTCCAGCTGCCGCAGCAGCTCGTCGGCGCGCCGGGCAGCTTCCGGGTCCTGATCCAGCCCGCGCCGGAACTTTTTCAGCCGGCTCAGCTGCTGGGCCCGGTATTCCGCCGCACCCGGCTGCTCCTGGGTCAGACCCAGCAGGCACTCCGCGTCGGTGGGCTGCCGAACCGTTCCGGTATACACCGCGTCCATCACCGCATACCAGCGGTGCGCCGCGCACACCAGACGCTCGGCATTCAGCAAAAAGCCGTTTTCCCACAGCCAGCGCCGGAGTACCGGTGCCTTGGTGGCCGGGATGAGCACCAACTGGGTCCCCTCATTCCGCACCCAGGGGGCGGCGGTGAGCATCTCGATGGCGGTCTGGGCACTCACGCCCGCAATCACCACCGCCTGCGCTTCGCCGGGGGCCAGTACGCTCAGTCCGTCGCCCAGGCGAAGCTCCACCTTCTCCAGGCAGCCCGCTTCCTCACAGGTTTTCCGGGCAGTGGAAAGAGGGCCGGGGCGAAGATCCGCCGCGATCACCCGCCGGGCACGGCCGGTGCAGGCCAGATAGGCCGACAGCTTGCCGTGGTCGCAGCCGATGTCCGCAGCGGTATCGCAGGGGCGGACCAAGTCTGCCGCCGCCTGCAGCCGCTGGTCCAGCTTGGGGGCGATCATTCGTTGCCGAAGTGCTTGTTCAGCTTGGCCACCAGCTCGTCGGCGTTGGTGCCATGGACCATGCAGGCCTCCTCAATGGTCTCGCCGCGGGCAGAGGGGCAGCCCAGGCAGTGCATGCCAATCTCCAGGAAGAAGGGAGCCACGGTTCCGTCGGTATCCAGAATATCGCCGATGATGGTATTTTTGGTAATGATCATGATGTTCGATCTCGCTTTCCTTTATAAACTCAGGCAGCCGCACAGGCCACCGGTACTTATACTATACCCAATTTCTCCATATTTTGCAACCGTCAGGCCCCGCAAAACAGCGCAAAGCTTTCCAGTGCAGCGGCTGCGCTGACAAAGACCGAAGCCGCGCGAATCCCCCGGCTCACATCCCGCCGGGTGCAGAAGGCTCCCTGCTCGCCCAGCAGCAGCAGGAACATGGGCAGCACCGGCAACAGGTAACGGCCCTGAATGCCGAACACGGTGGTTGCATTGATGGGCGTCCAGATCAGCGCTGCCGCCACCATGAGCAGCACCACCGAAGCAGTTACCAGGCCCATAACCCAGCGAACCGGCCGGGTCAGCCGCACCGGCTGCTCGTTCTGGCGCACCGAAGCGCACACCGGAATCAGAAGCAGCAGAATGGTCAGGCTCCAGCTGAGCGACAGCTTATGCACAATGGGCTCGCCGGGCAGCGCGCCCACCAGTCCCTGCAGATAGACTGGCAGCTGATCCACCACCGTGTTGGTCAGCAGCTTGATGGTCTGGCTGGGATGGCTTAGCATGTAGCCGATGCTGAAGGTATAAATGGATTCACCGTTGGGTTGAATGCCCGCAGCCATCTCTTCCGGGGTCAGTGTCTGACCGCTGTTGGCCAGCACCCAGAGCACGGTGGTCCCACCCGCCAGAAGGATCAGCCCGCATGCACCAAGCGCCGCCCACTTGAACCAGCGCTTGTGATGCAGCTTATACCAGGCCACCCAACAAGCTGCTGCCAGAATCAGTGCGGGCGGAATCGCAAGCTGAATGCGCTCAGTATCCACACTGCGCAGCATATAGGCCATAGTGGAACCGTTGGCCAGCAGCCAGCCGATCAATGCCGCCGCGCATACCAGCGTTTTGAAAACGCGACTGCGCAGCTTACCGCCCAGATTTTCCGTCTTCATGGGGAAGACCAATGCCACCATGCCCAGATAGATTGCCTTGGCCGGGGCCAGCAGCGCAGCCAGAACCAGCAGAGCCGCCTGGCGTACAAGGCTAACCGGCTTATTCTCTGCCATACCTGCAAAGCACAGAGCTGTGAACAGGAAGGCCATGCCCAGCACCATGGTATCCGCCGAAAAACTGCCCGCCAGCGAAAGGCCCATGGGCAGCAGCGCTGCCGCGCCAAAGATTTCTTTGCTTCCCCGGGGCGCAATACGTACCGCCAGCACTGCCAGTGCGGTATAAGCCGCCACGCTGAACAGCCGCCCCATCAGAAGCATGGGATAAAAGCCCAAGCCGATCAGCCGGGCCACCAGGATACCCAGCGCCTGGGGCAGATACTGCACCGCCTGGGGATTCGCCGGGGCCACCACTTCCACCTCTTTGGTGAGCTGGCCGCTGTTCCCAAAGCCGCCCGGATGATCCAGAATCTGCTTGTAGCCGAATACCCCGATCTCTCCGGAACGGTCCCGCATATAGGGGGCATCGCACTTCCGCATGGGCAGCGTATAGACCTCACGGCCCCAGTCGTCATAGTGCATCTGTGCACCGGGCTGGCCCATCATTTGATTTGCCATGGAATAAGCCCCCGCCAGATGGGTATATTCATCCGGTCCGGCCATGGGAGGTGTAATCAGTGCCCACCCCAGACCCAGAGCCGCAACCGCATAAGCTACACAAGCCGGTGCGGATGCTTTTTTCCAGAAAATCAGCCACCAGGCCCCCATCACCGCTGCGAACAGAACTACCGCCACAGGAACACACAGCCACAGGCCGATGTTGCCGCTGTAGTTGGTGATATATTGCATTGCCGCGGTGGCGCCGCCCTCCGGCTGCACCGTTCCGCCCTCCAGCGGGAAGGCCGGGTTCGCTGCGTTAGCGCTGATTGCCGCATCCGGGTCCAGTACCAGAGGGATCTGGTTTTCATCCAGCTCCGCCTCTTCCGGCATGGGGCCGGTACCATAGACTAGGCCCAGCATATCCTCTTCCGTGGCAGGTTCATAATAAATGTGAAGGGTGTAGCGGGTGGCATCCTTTTCCGGGAAAACCGGCTGTTCAAACACGATTCCCTGGAAGTCCAATCCCAGAATCTCGGTCATATCCAGCGCAGCGCCGGTCAGCCGCTGACCGCTTTCATCCAGCAGGTCCACATACAAGGTACCGTGCACTACCCGGTCCAGACTGGAAAAATACAGCCGTACGCCGTAAAGCGGGGTATCCGGCCCGGCCAATATTCCCTGAGTCCAGCCCTGAGCCGGGTCCGCTGCCAGCATCACCTGATCCTCGGCATAATAATCATGTACCTGGTAATATTCCGACTGGCCATTCACCGTGTGAATCACATTGTAGCTGGTCCAGGCCAGGGCCAGCGCCGTGACCGCTGCCACCAGCACACCTGCGGCAACCAGCCGCCAGCGCTTGCAAGCTGTTTGGTTCCATGCCATAACAGGGCTCCTCCGTTTTCCGGCAAAAGCCGGTTTTCCTCTCAGGCAGAGCGCAACGCTCTCGCCTGCTCTTACATTATTATATAATGGGCACAGGCAGGCCCGGCTGCGCCGTTCTGCCGCCTGTTCATTGTACCGTAAATACACCCAAAACACAAGGCCACGCCCCGGACACAGAAAAAGCCCCCGGCAAAAGCCGGGGGCTTTGGATCGCAAAGAGGCGAAAACGGATCAGCCGTTCTCCTTCATCTTGGCGAAGCACTCGCTGCAGTAAACGGGGCGATCCTCGCGGGGCTGGAAGGGCACGCGAGCAACCTTGCCGCAAGCGGCGCAGGTAGCCTCGAACATTTCGCGGGTGCCGCGGGTGGCGTTCTTGCGAGCGTCACGGCAGGCCTTGCAGCGCTGGGGCTCGTTCTCAAAGCCACGGCTGGCGTAGAACTCCTGCTCGCCGGCGGTGAATACAAACTCCTTACCGCAGTCTTTGCATACCAGGGTCTTATCTTCGTACATGCTAGATTCTCCTCTGCATTCTGTTTTTTTGCCCGCGGAAGGATTTCAACCGACACCTTTGGAATTGACCAATGCTCTAAATGTTAAGCTACAGGGGCATATATACTTATGGGGCACCGCCCACATAATTCAAAAATTCAGCCACGCGCCTCTTTCAGCTTGCGGCGCAGGCGGGAAAGCGCGTTTTCCACCGATTTGGGGCTGCGGTTCAGCGTCTGAGCAATCTGCTCATAGCTGCAGCCGTTCAAAAACAGCTCCAGCACCTCCTGCTCGAGGGGGGAAAGCCGGGTCTGAATGGTCTGCAGGGTATCCTGCAGCTGCTCATTCTGGATGGCCAACTCCTCTGGGCCGGGGGCAATGCTCTCCTCACTGAGGGGAACACTCTGATTGAGCGGACCATGCTTTTTACGGCCGGCCGCTCGCTTCGCGGTGCGAATCGCATTCTGGATGCAACGGCCCGCATAGGTGCCAAACGAGGTTCCTTCGCCGGGGCGGTAGCTGCGGATGGCGGCAAACAAGCCGATAATTCCTTCCTGCACCGCATCGTCCAGATCCAGGCCGGGACAAACACCCGCGGCCGCATGGCTGCGAATCACCGGCATCATATGGGCAAGCACAGCGGCCAGCGCAGCTTCCTGCCCTGCCTTGGCCTGCTCAAGCAATTCTGGAGTGATCTGAGTCATACGCGGCGACCTGAACCGGCCTACCCGCCGGACCTCTATGTGACATAATAAAAGCATACCGTTTTGCCCAACGTTTGTCAAATGGGATTATCGACAACTTTTGGAGCAATTTCACAGGCAAATTCACCAATTCCCTATGCTCTTTGTGCGAATTGGTAAACATCCTCCTGTTTGTTATCACTCTATCACAGAAAAGTCTTCAGGTCAATGAAAAAATAGTGACAGTTTTCCCGTTTTTGTGCATAAAAATCCCAAGTTTTTTCATGGGTTATTCAGAATCCTGCATGAATCCCAAAGCATTCCGGTTTCATTTATGCGCAATATTTCTTTATTCCACAATTATCTTTTACTACCTTCTTTTAAATTGTTGGATTTCAAACATACTCATTTTCAAAATCGCGGTATCATCAGAGCAGCTTTCCGGTAGTAAAATGCCTTTTCCCGGTTGGCTTTTCGCAAAGAGCGCGCCCGCGTTCTCTTCATCCCTACCCATAAGGAGACTTTTGACCATGGAACAGAAAATGTTTTGTTATCAGTGCCAGGAAACTGCCGGCTGCAAGGGCTGCACCCTTTCCGGCGTGTGCGGCAAGACCCCCGATGTGGCTGCCATGCAGGATCTGCTGGTGTACGCCAGCAAGGGCATCTGCGCGGTGACCACCGCCCTGCGCAGCGAAGGCAAAGAGATTCCGTCCGGCATCAATCATCTGATCACCCTGAACCTGTTTGTCACCATCACCAACGCCAACTTTGACAAAGAGGCAATCGTAGCCCGCATCCAGGCTACTCTGGACGCAAAACAGACCCTGCTGGGCCAGCTGAGCAATCCCGAAGCCCTGCCCGAGGCCGCTCTGTGGGACGGCAGCGGCGACTGGGAGCAGAAAGCCCGCACCGTGGGTGTGCTGGCCACCGAAAACGAGGACATCCGTTCCCTGCGGGAGCTGATCACCTACGGTCTGAAGGGCCTTTCCGCCTATTCCAAGCACGCCAACGCTCTGCTGGAGGAGGACCCGGAGCTGGACGCCTTCCTGCAGCGGGCTCTGGCCGCCACTTTGGATGACAGCCTGACCGCCGAGGAGCTGACCGCCCTGGTCCTGGAAACCGGCAAGCACGGCGTGACCGGTATGGCCCTGCTGGACAAAGCCAACACCACCGCTTACGGAAATCCGCAGATCACCCGGGTAAACATCGGCGTGGGCAAAAACCCCGGCATCCTGGTTTCCGGCCATGACCTGCGGGACCTGGAGATGCTGCTGGAGCAGACCCAGGGCACCGGTGTGGATGTCTACACCCATTCCGAGATGCTGCCCGCCCATTACTACCCCGCCTTCCGCAAGTACCCCAACTTTGTGGGCAATTACGGCAATGCCTGGTGGAAGCAGAAAGAGGAGTTTGAAAGCTTCAATGGTCCCATCCTGATGACCACCAACTGCATTGTACCGCCCAAAGCCAGCTACAAGGACCGTTTGTACACCACCGGCGCCGCCGGTTACCCCGGCTGCAAACACATTCCCGGTGAAGTGGGCCAGGCCAAGGACTTCTCGGCCATCATCGAGCAGGCCAAGACCTGCTCGGCGCCCACCGAAATCGAAACCGGCGAGATTGTTGGCGGTTTTGCGCACGCTCAGGTACTGGCCCTGGCTGATCAGATTGTGGATGCAGTAAAGAGCGGCGCGATTCGAAAGTTTGTAGTCATGGCAGGCTGTGACGGCCGCGCCAAGAGCCGGGACTACTACACCGAGTTCGCCAAGGCACTGCCCAAGGATGCGGTGATCTTGACGGCAGGCTGCGCCAAATACAAATACAACAAGCTGCCCCTGGGCGACATCGGCGGCATCCCCCGTGTGCTGGATGCCGGTCAGTGCAACGACTCCTACTCGCTGGCCGTGATTGCCCTCAAGCTGAAGGAAGCCTTCGGTCTCGCGGACATCAATGAACTGCCCATCGTTTATAACATCGCCTGGTACGAGCAGAAGGCGGTGATCGTACTGCTGGCGCTGCTGTATCTGGGCGTGAAGAACATCCACCTGGGTCCCACGCTGCCTGCTTTCCTGAGCCCCAATGTGGCAAAGCTGCTGGTGGAGCAGTTCGGCATCGCGGGCATCGGCACCGTTGAGGAGGATCTCGCCCTCTTCTTTGGCGAAAACGCCTGAGTTCCCCTTAAGGCACAGACATAAAAATGCAGGGCTTTCCGTTTAACTTGGAAAGCCCTGCATTTTCTTATGCTGCATGGCTGTTGCTCAACGTCTTTTTTCCATCACAAAATTGCGCAGCAGAATTCCCTTCCGCTCCACCTGCTGAGCCTTCACCATCACATAGCCCCGTCCTTCAAAAAAGGGCCGGGCGGTGATGGAGGCATGGGTAACGATGGACCCGTCCACGGCCTGCTCCAGCCGGTCGCAGAGGGCAGTGGCGACGCCTTTGCCCTGATAATCCTTATGCACATACAGCCGGTCCAGGTAGCCGGTGGAATCCATATCGCCAAAGCCGATGATCTGTTTCCCTTCCAGCGCCACCAGGCTGAAATGCTCCTGCAGCGACCGGTTCCACCGATCCAGATCGGGCGTTCCATCCGCCCAGGCATCCAGCTGAGCTGGGGTGTAATCCTTGCGGTTGACGGTATGTACCGTGTCATAAAACAGCCGGGTAAGCTCTGCGCAGTCCTCCGGCCGGTATTCCCGGATCTCCATATGCTGTCTCCTTTGCACATTTTACAGGGAGCTTTTCCTCCCCTGACTTTCTCCTTTATTATAGCGCGTCTTCTCTCATTCGGGGAGGTTACCGCAGTCTTTCTTCTCCTACAGCTTCAAAATCAAGATACAATCAGTAACCTTATTCCATAAAATTACTATTCGTATCCATTTTTAGCTTTTTATCCGGATGATCCGGCCAATTCAACCGGTTACTCGCATACTGTATCGTGCATTTTCAACGCAAAAAACCGGCACAGGCCAAGTCTTTCCACTCGTCCTGTGCCGGTTTTCCTGGAAACGTTCCTTGATTGTTAACCTTTTTCTGTAAAGGCTTACAGCTTCATAGCCGCCTCATAGGCCTGCCAGATGGCCCCCATCAGATTGGATACATGGTCGGCGTCGCCGATCACATGTACATGCTCGCCCCCCAGCTCCTTTGCCAGGGAATTCTCGCTGTTGTATCCGATGCTGACGATCACGGTGTCTGCCTTAACGCTGTGCTCCCCATCCGGGTTGGTATAAGTCACGCTGCCGTTCGCATAGGCGCTTACCTTTGCGTTTACCTGCACATCAATGTGGTACAGGTCCACCGCAGCCAGCAGGAAGTTCCGGTTTGCTGCCGCCAGATCCACATTCAGATATTTGTCCATGGCTTCCAGCACGGTCACCCGGGAGCCCTTACGCGCATATTCGTAGGCAATCTCAATGCCGGTCAGGCCGCCGCCGATGATCACAAGGTCACCCTGTACCTTTTCGGGATTCATCAGCGCATCCACAGCGGTGAGCACCCGGTCGCTTTCAAAGCCCGGCAGCTGCAGAGTCCGGGCGCTGGAACCGGTGGCCACAAAGACCTCATCCGCATTCAGCGCTTTCAACATCTTGCTGTCGACAGCGGTGTTCATATGCAGGTTCACACCCAGTTTTTCCATCTGGTGCTCGTACCAGGCGATCAGTCGCTTGTCCGACTCCTTGAAGGACATGGCGGATGCCGGAATGAACATGCCACCCAGCTTGCCGCTCTTTTCATACAGGTCCACCTGATGGCCGCGAAGTGCGCAGACCCGCGCAGCTTCCATGCCGCCGATGCCGCCGCCCACAACTACAATGTGCTTTTTCGTTTCGGCAGGCGTAATGGCGTATTCCTTTTCCCGAGCCACCGCCGGGTTCAGTGCACAGCAGAGATCCTGACCCTTGAAAATACGGTTCAGGCATCCCGCGTGGCAGGCGATGCAGGGGCGAATCTCTTCCTCCTGTTCCTTCATCAGCTTGTTGGGCCATTCCGGGTCCGCCAGAAGCTGCCGGGCCAGACCGATGCCGTCGATCTGCTTTTCCTGGATGGCCTTGAGGGCCAGCTCCGGGTTTTCCATCCGGCCGGCGCATACCACCGGGATATGGACATGCTTTTTGATCTCAACGGACTCGGCCAGGTTGCAGCCCTCCGGCATATAGACAGGGGGATGCGCGTACCACCAGGAATCGTAGGTGCCGTTGTCAGCATTGAGCATATCATAGCCGCAGGCCTCCAGCAGCTTGGCCGCGGCGATGCCCTCGTTCAGGTCGCGGCCCACCTCGGTGAATACCTCTCCGGGCAGCGCACCGCTGTTGAAGCCCTTCATCATGGAGCGCACGCTGTATCGGATGGAAACCGGGTAATCCTTCCCGCAGCTTTCCTTGATGGCCTCCACAATCTTCTTGGCAAACAGGAAACGGCCTTCCAGGCTGCCGCCGTATTCATCCGTCCGCTTGTTGCAGAAGGCCAGGGTGAACTGATCCAGCAGATAGCCCTCGTGCACCGCATGGATTTCCACGCCGTCCACACCGCCTTCCCTTGCCTTGCGCGCAGCCTCACCGAAGCAGCGGATATACTGCTCGATCTCCTCCCGGGTCAGTGCCCGATGGGTGATGGACGGATTCCAGAAGTTGGGCAGTCCGTCACTGGGAGCAACCGGTTCACCGTCCGCAATGAAACGCGGCTGTACCCGGCCCGCACCGGCGGACAGCTGCATGAAAATCTTTGCTCCGTAGCGATGCAGGCGCTCGGTGAGCTTTTTGGTGTTCTCGATAAACTCCTCTCCCGCCAGATCCATAGCCGCCTTGCTGCCCTTGGACAGATCAAACGCGGAGTTTACGGGCATGGTGCTGGTAATGATCAGGCCTGTGCCGCCTTTGGCGATGGTCTCGTAGTAGGCGATGCCGTCCTCGGTGAAGCTGCCGTCCGCATTGACCAGCCGGTGGCTGTGGATGCCCATCGGCTCCAGAACGATACGGTTCTTCAGCTGGATGGAGCCCACCTGCAAAGGCTCAAACAAACAATCGTATTTTCCCATAACGCATTGCTCCTTTTCGATAAAATCATTCGTTTTTTACGGAATTTATCAATAGTTTAACAATCTGTTTTGGGCAATACAATGAAAGCGACTCCCGATTTTCATTCAATTTTCCAAACTTGTTCAGATTTTTATACCGCGGTATAATATTTTTATAACATACAGGCGGAAGGGTATGATCTTTTGAACGACATTGAAAAACGCATCGTGAAAACAGCCATCGAGCTGTTCCAGAAGCACGGCTACAACGACACCTCGATCAACGAGATCTGCAGCGTATGCGGAGTAACCAAAGGCACCTTCTATTATCATTTCAATGGAAAAAGCGATATTATCTTCCGCTATTACGAGCTGCTCTTTCAAGACGTGCTCTCTATTATGGCGGAGCTGCTGGTAATCCATGACACCCGGCAGAAGCTGTGGAAAATATATGAATACAGCATCGACAACACAGTCAAACTGACTGCTCCGTTGCTGAAGGCAATGATCCTTGCCGATATGGAAAACGGCTCGGGTTATTTTTCGGCACTGCGCTGCAGCAAGGCGAGCGAATCCCATCTGGTCCAGCTGCAGCTGATCCGCAAGCTGGTGGTGCAAGGGCAGGAGGAGGGCGTTATCCGGTCCGACAAGGACGCAGATCTGCTGATTACCACCTACAATGCCATCCTCATGGGCATGGCCCTGGACTGGAGCAGCAGCCACGGCAAATATAACCAGAAAGAATACCTGAAAAAGATGTTCGACATTATTTTTTCCTGAATTCTCCCAACAGAAAAGGCCCAGCCGAATGGCTGAGCCTTTTCTGTTTGAGATACCGGCTAATAACAGTCCGGCGCGATAAGCATCCCGATGTGGCGCGCCAGCTTTTGTCCGACAGCTGAACGGAATTCAAAAACCGGCAAACAGGCTGAGAACATCATCTCTGAACATTGTTCCCATCTCCCGCGATATCAGAAAAGCCGGACGTGCTTCTCAGCTTCGCCCGGCTTTTCCCTGTCATTTCGATGTGTTCTTACAGCTCCAGCTGATCCGGCGTATTCTCTGTCTCTTCCGATGATGCGGCCTGCTGATACCGACTCACCTGCCCCAGAAGAATCGGTAGGAAAATCGGAATCATCAACCGGCACAGTAAAATTCATAAAAAGGACCTTGACTCTATGGTTACCATAGGGTTTATCCTGTCACTGGAAGCCATTAACGGTCGAAAAAAATCGTTCTACCGGCAAAGCAGCCCTGTATAGGGAAACACAATCCTGTATCATGCAGGAACAGAGAGGGAGGAAATTATATTGGAATTTGAGATTATCAAAGACATCCTTTCGGTGCTTGGCAATGTGATCAACGGCCTTTCGGGAATCATCATGGGCCTCAGCTTCGGATTCCTGTCTGCACCTACCGCTTTGGGCTATTGCGCAGGCATCATCGGTATGCTGGCCTTCAAGACGGTCATCCCCATCAACATTCAGGGTGAGACCATTGTTCTGGCCGGAAGCGTGGGCAAAAACTTCCGGGAACGCATCAGCATCGTATTTTACAGCGGCGTGATCATGGTGGTGCTGGGCGCTCTGGGCCTGCTGCAGCGCATCGTTGACTTTGCGGGCAATTCCATCATTTCCGGTATGGAGGCCGGTGTGGGCATCATCGTTATCCGCGTGGCCATTGACCTGATCAAGGAGAGCAAGAAAACCGGTGCAGTCTCTCTGATTTCCGCCTTTGCTGCCTATTTTCTGACCAAAGACCTGAACTGGACCCTAGTCATCAGCATGGCTGCCAGCATTGCCTGCTTCCTGATCCTGAACAAGGGCCCCATGGAAGAAGTGAAGGAAGAGAACAAATTCAAGTTCTTCAAGCCCGTTACAAATTTCAACGTCATTCGGGGCGCTCTTGCTCTGGCCTGCCTGTCCATTGGCACGAACATCGCTTACAGCGGCATCGTTTCCGGCATGGCCGGAATGGAGAACCCCAATGTGGACGGATTGACCATCTATTCCGGTGCAGCGGACATTCTGACCGGTCTGTTTGGCGGTACTCCCGTTGAAATCACCCTCTCCTCCACAGCGGCAGCGCCCCACCCGGTGGCGGCCGGTATCCTGCTGATGGTGGTGATGGCACTCATCCTCTTTGCACGCATGGTACCGAAGATTGCACGGTTTATCCCGGCGGTCTCCATTTCCGGTTTCCTGTTCGTGCTGGGCTCTATGGTCAGCGTTCCCCAGTATGCGGCAGCCACCTTTGACGGCGCAAGCCCGGCGGACGCCCTGGCAGGCGGTGCCACCATTGCGGTTACCGCGCTGGTTGACCCCTTTGTTGGCCTCTTGGCTGGTATTGCAATTCGATTCCTGTCTGTTGTGTCGGGACTCGCGGTTTGATAGAAGAAAGGAACATACAGTGAATATTCTGCACGGTAACATCCTGTTTTCAAAGAGCTACGACGAGCTGATCGCCTATGAAGACAGCTATCTGATTGTGGAAAACGGAAAGGTCCGGGAGATTTGCAGTGTTCTTCCGGAGCAGTATAAAAATGCCGAGGTCACGGACTATGGCAAAGGCGTAATCATTCCGGCTTTTTCGGACCTGCATGTCCACGCTTCGCAGTACATCGAGCGAGGCCTCGGCATGGATATGCTTTTGTCCGACTGGCTGAATCAGTACACCTTTCCCCAGGAAGCCCGCTTTGCGGACATGAACTACGCCCGGCCGATCTACGATGCCTTCATTGACGATATGATCAAGCACGGAACCTTCCATGCCTGCATTTTCGCCACCATCCATCGGGAGGCAACCTCGTATCTGATCCGACGCATGGAGGAGCGCGGTCTTTACGGCTATGTGGGAAAGGTGAACATGGATATCGCCTCTCCGTCGTACCTGTGCGAAACAGTGGAGGAATCGCTCCGGGAGACCGAGCAGTATCTGGCCGACTGCCAGAATCACAAAACCGCAAAGCCCATTATCACCCCTCGTTTTGCTCCCACCTGCAGCGAGGATCTGGTGAAAGGGCTGGGTGCTCTGGGCAAGAAATATCATGTGGGCTTGCAGACTCATCTGGTGGAATCCCGCTGGGAAGCCCAGGAGGCTCTGCGCGTTTATCCAGGATACAAATGCGACACCGAAATCTACGAGAGAGCGGGCCTGATGGAGAACGGACCGGTTGTGGGCGCGCACTTCATTTTCCCCGCCAAAGATGATATCGAAATCATCAAACGTCACGGCGGCCATACGGTTCACTGCCCGGATGCAACCACCAACATCATTGCCGGTATCATGGGCGTTTCCTCCCTTCACGGCGATGGCGTAAATATCACCCTGGGCACCGATGTGGGCGGCGGACATTCCATGGGTATCTACACCCAGATCGGCCGCGCTGTCCAGTTGTCCAAGCTGAAATGGTTCTATGAGCCGGAAACCGCCAGCCCCATTACCTTCACCAACGCCTTTTATCTGGCCACCAAAGCAGGTGGAAGCGTGTTTGGGAAGGTGGGCAGCTTCGAAAAGGACTATGTATTCAACGCACTGGTGATCGACGGCATGGAAGATCTGGATTTTCCGCTCACCCCTGCTCAGGTCGTGGAGCGGTTCTGCTACATCGGAACCACTGAAAATATCAAAGCCCGGTACCTTGGCGGCAAGCTCATCGGCTGACCGCCTCTTGACAAAAGCATAAATTCACCCTATTATGACAACCGTCGAAGCCCGGCGGTTGTCATCTTTTTTACCGTCAGCACGGGAGGTGTGTTATGAAGGAATATCTGCGAATCGGAGAGTTGGCCAGGCTGTTCCATGTGGACGTGCAAACCTTGCGGTTGTATGAAGAAAAGGGACTCTTGCTGCCGCAGGGCCGGGAGGAAGGAAGCAACTACCGCTATTATAAATTTGACCAGTCTTATTCCTTGGCACTGATTCGCTATCTGCGGCGATTGGGGTGCCCACTGTCGGAGATCAGTGGCTTCATGGGCCAGCGCAGTTTCACAGAAACCTGTTCTTATCTGCGCCATCAGTCCAGCAACCTGCGCAACCAGCTGCAGGAGCTGCTGCGTCTGGACGCGGTGATTCAGACGAAAATCGCCTTTACCGAGCAGGAGCTGGAAAATCTTTGTGTTGAAAAGGTCAGTGCGGAGTATTTTGACACCATGCAGTATATTGCACTGGGAAATCTCAGTGAGGTTTTTTCCAATGAGCTGTTCTATCTGTATCCCACTCTGGCCTTTTATCGGGGCGAGGAGCAGTCCTTCGGTGCATATCTCATCGGTGAAGTTCCCGAGGCCTCGCAGCACGAGGTACACAAGATTCCCGCCGGAACCTATCTGACCGGTTACCACTCCGGGCCTTACTCCACGATCTGGGATACCTTCACCCGGATGCGCACCTCCACCGAACTGCCCTTGGCCGAGGATGTCATCTGCATCAATATCATCGATCAGTTTGTGGAGGTAAACCCCCAGAATTATATTACGAAGATTCTGATTCGAATTCTTGACTGCGACGGCATCGCATGAAAACCAAGGCTGTACTCTCTCCTCGCTTCCAAAATTCTGAATAGGCGGTATCGCTCAATAAAGAGCAATAAATGAATAGTGAATACGAAAAAAATCCCGAACGCTCTCGCATTCGGGATTTTTGAGTTTGTGGGATGAAATTGATGCCTTATTCCCTTCTTGTTCCATAGGTGGGGGCTCCACCACACAAACTCCACATACGTACTGCGTACAGAAGGTCAGCACTGCAAGTCATGGCTAACTTATCAAAATAAGACTTTCACCCACACTTTCCATGCGGAGGGCGACTTGAAGCGCCCGGTGCCGCCCCGCAGCTCCGAAAAGTTTCTATCCACGCCCTCCGTGTGGAGGGCGACATCCAGTGCCGGGGCATATCCCGTAAGGGCCTCCAATTTCTATCCACGCCCTCCGTGTGGAGGGCGACGGGCTACGCCGGTGGTGCGGTTCATGTTTTTGTCATTTCTATCCACGCCCTCCGTGTGGAGGGCGACGGGAAAAGTACCACATATTCGCCGCCCGCTTTTTATTTCTATCCACGCCCTCCGTGCGGAGGGCGACATGGGCATCTTGGATGCGGCACCCTTGCCGTACAATTTCTATCCACGCCCTCCGTGCGGAGGGCGACCCTGAGCCTGTTTCTTCTTCTTCGAAGAAAGAAAGATTTCTATCCACGCCCTCCGTGCGGAGGGCGACCGGCAAAACCGGGCGCACCAGACGGTACGACCGAATTTCTATCCACGCCCTCCGTGCGGAGGGCGACACGTTTGACGGCAGCGAACAATGGACGTTAGCGATTTCTATCCACGCCCTCCGTGCGGAGGGCGACTGGGCTGGCCGGGTTTGGTTCTGTCGTCCAGGCTATTTCTATCCACGCCCTCCGTGCGGAGGGCGACGGCGAGGACATCACCATCACTCTGGCTGACATCAAATTTCTATCCACGCCCTCCGTGCGGAGGGCGACCCGGTGATTCGCCGGTCGCTGGGGAGTTACGTGATTTCTATCCACGCCCTCCGTGCGGAGGGCGACCGCCTTAGGCTGCACTGCCGCCCCACACTGGAAGATTTCTATCCACGCCCTCCGTGCGGAGGGCGACGGCCCAGTACCCCAAAATCTGCCGCGTGTACGAGATTTCTATCCACGCCCTCCGTGCGGAGGGCGACCGCCTGTCGGTGAACTACATTTCCAAGGACGAAGCATTTCTATCCACGCCCTCCGTGCGGAGGGCGACGGTTGGTGGCAAAATATCCGCGCTTTATGCTGGTGATTTCTATCCACGCCCTCCGTGCGGAGGGCGACCTGTATGCGAAGGCGGGCAAGGATAGGGGCAAGAATTTCTATCCACGCCCTCCGTGCGGAGGGCGACCAGCCGCTGGACGAGTTTGTGCAGAAGGTTCTGAAGATTTCTATCCACGCCCTCCGTGCGGAGGGCGACAGGCGCTGTCTGTGCAGGCTCGGGAGATTGTCCAGATTTCTATCCACGCCCTCCGTGCGGAGGGCGACCCCAAGCCCAGCGCCACCAGCGCCGAGGATGCAATTTCTATCCACGCCCTCCGTGCGGAGGGCGACTGTCCATCTCTCAGTTTGCCGCGCAGCTCTATGATTTCTATCCACGCCCTCCGTGCGGAGGGCGACTTATCACTCCGGCCATCTGATGCTGGCCGAGCTATTTCTATCCACGCCCTCCGTGCGGAGGGCGACGCCGTAGTAACCGGCCTGCTCCACCATGGACAAATTTCTATCCACGCCCTCCGTGCGGAGGGCGACCGTGCCGTCCAGGTTCTTGACTTCCAGCTCCTCGATTTCTATCCACGCCCTCCGTGCGGAGGGCGACCGGTCTGGCCGGAGGTTACACCGTCGTTCAACTGATTTCTATCCACGCCCTCCGTGCGGAGGGCGACTCTCTATCTGGGATGAGCTTTACCCGTTGATGGTGATTTCTATCCACGCCCTCCGTGCGGAGGGCGACGGGGTGTAGGTCGCGGGGTTGCTGCCCTCGGTGTAATTTCTATCCACGCCCTCCGTGCGGAGGGCGACCTTAGTCCTCCTTGTGGCTCGTGGTGTTTTCCAGAAATTTCTATCCACGCCCTCCGTGCGGAGGGCGACTTAAGCCGTGACACATTGGCGATACGCAAACTGTATTTCTATCCACGCCCTCCGTGCGGAGGGCGACCCGCCGTTTGGTCATATCGGCATTTTGTGGTATATTTCTATCCACGCCCTCCGTGCGGAGGGCGACAACCGCCGTTTGGTCATATCGGCATTTTGTGGTATATTTCTATCCACGCCCTCCGTGCGGAGGGCGACATCTTGCGGGTTTATGATTCTTTGGTTTTCCAGCCTATTTCTATCCACGCCCTCCGTGCGGAGGGCGACTAGACGATGCAAGTATGATATACTGGACATTGCAATTTCTATCCACGCCCTCCGTGCGGAGGGCGACTCCCCGGGCTTGATGGTCTTATCAAAAACCAGCGATTTCTATCCACGCCCTCCGTGCGGAGGGCGACCGATGATATTGCGGTGTCGCTGGAGACGCATGCAAATTTCTATCCACGCCCTCCGTGCGGAGGGCGACTGCCCTGCATGCGGCGGCACGGCCAAAGCTACGACCAAATTTCTATCCACGCCCTCCGTGCGGAGGGCGACAGCAAAAGTTCACAAAATATTGTTTTCTTTTGCAGCACAAACACGAAAATTCATCGTTCTGATATTCCAAAGCATCTCCTCTCTGGTTCTATCAAAACTATTTCGCGTTCTTTTACATCATTTTTCAACTATCTTTTGGTGCGAAGCTCCCTGTATTTTTCTGTATACTTTATGTTCGCACCCGCTACAATAGCAACACATCGTCCTGCGACCACTGCGGGCAGCGCCCGATATGCTCCACCTTCTTCTTGTAAGAGTTTCCCAAACAGTAAAAGCGCAGGCTATCGCATTCCGGATCAATCAACTGCGTCAGTTTTGCTTTCAAAACCGCATATTGAGCCGCATCCAGCAGGCATTCAAACACTGAATTTTGCACGCGCTGCCCATGATCGATACAAGTCTTTGCAACCTTGCGCAGACGTTTGCGTCCAGCCGGTGTTTCTGTGTTTACATCGTAGGTGATCAGCACCAGCATATCACACACCTCTTTTGCTTCATTTCCAGAAAAACGGCGGGTATTCCTCCAGATCGCCGCGCAGTGTACGGGCAAGCAGCAAAGCCTGCACATAAGGCACCAGACCCCATGGCAGTTTTTCGCCCAGAAACGGATGCGTGATGGTTTCCTGTTTGCGTTTTTGCCAAGCGGAAAGGAACACCTTGCGTCCTTCATCCGTCAGCCAAACTGCTCCGCTGTCCTGCTGCTGGCAATGCTTTCCTGTAATGATTTTTTGGTTGATGCAGGACAAAACGAACCGATCAGCGCACACAGGGCGCAGCTCCTCCATCAAATCCAATGCCAGACTGGTTCTTCCCGGGCGAGGCCGGTGCAAAAAGCCCACATACGGGTCCAGCCCAACGCTTTGCAATGCAGCTGCACATTCCCTTGCGAGCAATGTATACGCAAAGGAAAGCACTGCGTTTATGGGGTCCAGTGGCGGCCGACGGCTGCGGCCAGTAAATGCAAAGTCTGTTCGCTGCTGTAAGATCAGACTGTCAAACCCATCAAAATATCGTTGTGCCGCTTCTCCTTCCAACCCTCGCAGCTCTTCCAATGTACCGCACTCTCGAATTCGCATCAAGGAAACTGCCAGCTGCGACGAGATTTCTTTCAGCCGTTCCACCGGTACGCGCTGAGGATGGTCACGGGTAACACGTTCCAACACCCACCGTGCGTTGTAAACTTTTCCCAGGATAAATCCGCACGCATATCGGCAACTGACTGCAGGATCATCCGCAATGCGATATTGCTGCTGACGAAGCAGCACATTACCGCGTTCTCCCCCTACGGTGCGGGCCAGAAAGCGACCATTGGGTGTGAAAAACGCCAGATCGATCCCTCGCTCGGCGCAGGTACCCATCAGCGCGGGGGATGCGCCTGCATAGGAAAAGGTAAGAATTCCTTCCAATGTGTGCAGCGGAAACCGTGCCACCTCTGTTCCATTCTGATTCACCACCACGGTTTCACCCTCCAGCGAAAGATAGCTTTCCGGCGTGAGGACAAACAGCGTATTCAACAGTTTCCTCATGTGAGTTCCTCCGCGTTTTGCTCTGTCAGATGTGTACGAATATACTCATTTACATCATTTTTCCTGCACAGCACCGGCAGGCAGATCTCTTTCAACGAACAGGCATTGCAGTGTTTTCCAGGGCGCACCTTTGGTGTATACCCTCGGGCAAAGTATTCGTTCATCTCTGCGGCGGTGCGGCGCGTTTTTTCCCGCAGCTCCGGCGTGAACTCCGCAAACTCCCGCCGGCGTGTCTGCGCATAGTACAGCGCACCGCGTGGCACGCGGCACACCAGCATTTCCTCCAATGCCATTCCCTGTGCACACAGCTGCAATCGGTCGACATCACTCTCCTTTGGGGCACCATGCTTGTATTCCACCGGCAGAGGTAACCACAAGCCTTCCTGCCCCTGCAAGGGAATGCCTTCCGAATCAAGTGAAAACTCCACCACATCGCACACGCCGGACAGCTTCAGCGTGTGCGATGTTACCCGCATTCCCCGCACAATCAGCAGATTGTTCCGCTTTTCGCGCAGCGTTTCGTTGTGGCAACGCTGATGATCCAGCCTGCCCTCGGCGGTGCGGAGGTTTTCCTGCCATTGCTGCTCCAGATGAATCAGTGCCCATTGGCGGCGGCAGAAACAAAAATGCTGAATGCCCGACAGCAACAGGTATTCATTTTCCATCATCCCAACCGTTCACAGGTCACTCCACCAGGCAGAGTATCATCCACCGTGACCTGGTAGTCACGATAGCTGCGTGCCACAACTACCTCCGGCTTGCGCTCAACATGTACCGCATCAAACAGCTTATAGGCAGGTGCATTGCCCAACTCACTGTCATGACGGAACACGATTAGCTCTCGCACAGCCATCTTACCGCGTGCTGCACTATGGTCATTTTCAAACATGTTCAGAATCGCCTGCCACAGAAGCTGCAGATCCTCCTCCGAAAATCCGGTTGTTTTGCGGGCCAAATTTGCCGACACATATCCTTCCGCACGATACAGGCCATATGGTACGATGTATTTGCGGCCCATCTCAGTACCCTTGTTCTCGGCATCTGCCTCTGTAGTGATGGCCACACGGGTGATAGTGACCTCCTGCGGCAGGATGGGGTCCACACTGCGGGCAAACCCCAGCTGCACCGGACCGCGCACCTGCCCACAATTCAGCGCCCCTTTTACGAAGGTAGTCATCACGGCGCCGAAGGTACGAATGTCGTAAAAATTGCTGCACATGAAATTGCGAATTTTTTCATCCAGAGTGGGGTCATCCTTTTTGGCCGCTTTCAGGTCTTTATCCACCTTCAAATACTCCAGTGCCTCGGCATCGCTGCGCTGCAGCGGAACCTGATCCTTGATGTAGATCCGATAGCCCAGAGCATCTTCTTTTGCAGTTTCCACATAATTGCGAATCTTGCGCTTCAGGCAAACATCGGTCACCAGGCCATACCCTGTTTCAGGATCAATGCGTGGCATATTGCCTGCATCCGGATCTCCGTTGGGATTGCCGTTTTCCACATCGAACAGGATCACAAAGTCGTAGCGATTTTTAATGATTTCAGACATTTTATACTTCCTCCTTTTTTGTGTAACGCTTCTGTGTTTCGTGATAATAGCCGATCTGGAAGGCACTCTGCTCCGGCAGGGTCAGGCGGGCAGGCAGCGTTTGTGTGATACGGGAATTCAGCTCCGTAATTTTGCGGTTATAGTGTATGACCAGCCCTTTATCCAGCTTCGCCAGATGCTTTTGCGCCAAATTGATCAACAGCGGAAACACCGTTGCGGGCGTTGCTGAAGCCGAATTGAAATAACGGTCCTTTATGGTTGTGTTGATTCCAGGGTTGGCCCGCTGCTGCACATCCTCCAATACCGCAAACAGCCGCCCCAGCAGATACGGCAAATAGTTGCTTTGTTCATTCAGTTCCACAGTCATGACCTCCTTCAGTTGTTCGTCTTTCGAGTTACGCAGATACCAAGCTTTTAAAATCGCGGCCCGGCCGTGCGTAATCTCTCGCTCAGCACGAATGCGCAGCACCACGCCATCCAACAGGGTAGCCGGATAAGGCGTTCCATTCAAAACTGCCAGTAAAAGATCGCCAGCCAACCGCGGGTTTGGCTCCGGATTGCGGGCATTCTGATTCACCGTTTCTCGCAGCAGCCGCCAGACCGGCAACGTGGGAAATTTATCAAATGAGGGCCGCACAATTTCCAGATCCCGGTAATGTTTGGTCACGTTTTGAATCAACGTCCCAAAGCTGTTCTGCCAGAAAAATCGCACTGAAAGACGTGCGGCATTGGGTGCAAGACCTAACACATAAAAACGTGTATCCGGTGAAAGTTTCTGTTCCTGCCACTCCACAGACTCTCCCTTGGACAGACGAATCATAGTCCCCCTGATTTCTCTCTCGTCCATATTGTCATCATACAGCGCTGCCATCATGAAATCCTGATAGGCGGTTTGTCCACCCGCTGCCCAGCAGACGATGGTGGTATCGCCTACGCGGCGTGTGTGCTCCCGGTCGGCAATAAGAGCATTGAGCGCTGTGGTATAAGCAAACGACGCATATTCACTGGTCGGGGCATTGTCCCCTTGTTCGTGCTCATACGAGCAGAAGGCCGATGCATTGAAAGACACCAGCGCCGCACCGGCGGTCTGTGCACCCACTACTCCCTTGATATTTGGGTGCAGGCGAGCAGTCGGTCCGTGCTGACCTGTGACAAGACACAGCGTATTTTCTGCATCCCCGCTTTGTTCGTTGGCATGCTGCCAGCTTTCCCGTACCTGCGCATCTTCCGTCACAGGACCTCCCCGGTACCAGAACAAAAGATTACCGCCCTTCATCACCTCATCCCACTCCTCTTTCAGCGCCGGGTGATCTTTTGCGGTCTGTGGGTTCCAATGTTCATAAAATGCCAGCACAGCACGCGCGGCCGAGCTCTGGGCCTCCTTCAAAATCCGCTCATGCAGCATGCGGGAAGCCGCAAAGCATTCTGCAGTACGTTCAGGCTTTCCCTTTGTGTCAACCCCAAGAAGATAACCGGATGTATCACACAGAAAATTGGCCGCCACACCAGATGACCTCTTGACCGGCTGCGGCACCTCTCGCTCCTGTGGAATCAGTACCGTTTTCTTTCCTCTCTGTACCTCCTGCTGCAGGTGCAGCAAACCCAGCAACTCGCCATTATCACTGAGTTCCAGCGCCCAAGACACCTTTGCTTTCGCCCAACCCGGACGCGCGATTTTCCCAAGAGCCAGCAAATCCTCATAATATTGCGTCAAAGCCTGCAGGATCATCGAAGCACCTCACAATCTGCCACATGTACAACGCCCTTCTCCAAACGAGCCCGGAAATAGGTTGGTGTGATATCCTTTGGGTCTGAGTAATCGAAATCGTACAGCATCAACCCCAGATCTCTCGTCTCTTCAATCGCGGGGATTTCGCCGCCTGACCAGCGGCGAAACTTTGCCGGAAATTCTCTGCACCCGAAGTAAGGGGTGTGATAGCATTGCCCCCGCTCCATACGCCGGGTAACGATATCCTGAAATTTTCCTGGATTGTCACCGGGCGCAGCACGGTCTGTCATCGTAAAATGCGCCTCAATTACATAATGTACATCCTGTAACACCAGCGATGCCCTCTGCACAATCTCCTGAGGCGAAGCCAGATACAGTGGCTGTCCACTTCCCTGTGCTGCAGCGCGGGCTGTTGTGGCAAGCACCTTGCTTTTCACCTCGTTACGGCGAATGCTGACAAACCGAATGGGATTGAGTACATAAATCCGGTCGATATGCCATTGCAGACCGGGGTGGTAGTAAACCGCCTCCACCAGTCCGCGCGCTGCCGAGGGCGTGGGCACATCATAAGACATACGCTCAACCTTCAATTCAGGACGAGAAAAGAGTGCATAGTCGCCCCAGACTTCCAATTGGATCATCCAACATTCCTCCTTACTATCCATTTCACAAGACTCATGCTTTTATATCATCCAGGCTTTCCCTGTTTCCACGTCCAGAGCGAGTCCGGTCTCACGATTGTACAGGGTAGTATCCGTCAGCACCCAGTCTTCCCCATCCAGCGTTTCCACCGCACCGGCCGCATGCAGCGCCGCAAGATGTTCAGGATACACCGTGACGCCGTATTGGCCCAATTTGCGATACAAAGAACGGCTACCATTTCCCTCCCACAGAGCTGCGAGCAGTTCCTGGTTCTCTTCTGTTGGTATATATACCGTCACCGCGCAGGATTCGATCAGACGGAATCGTTCCGCAGCAGTCGCAAAGGGAAGCATACGCCCTTCCATTGTTTCATTGAAGCCCTTCAAAATTTGTTTCTGATCCAGCGCGTCTTCTCCCTTTACCGCATACAAAAGGGAAAAATATGCTTCGATTGCCTGCGGCTGTGAGACATCTTCAAAGTTGCGCCACACACTGCGCGCTGCGTCTGCATTTTGACGAATGATCTGTGGAACCGGCTGACCACTCAGCCGAAAAACAGTAACCACACTATCCGCCACCGGATGTTTTCCCTCCCGATTGCACCGTCCTGCCGTTTGCAAAACCGAATCCAGCCCTGCTTCCTCCCGCCATGCCACCGGAAAATCCACATCCACACCGGCCTCGATCAACGAAGTGGACACAACACGACATGGCAGTCCTTTTTGTAAGCGAGTGCGAATCTCCCTCAGCAGACGTTTGCGGTCAGCTGCACAAAGAAGTGTTGTCAGGCAGTAGCTACCATCGGCAGGTAAACTACTGTACAGCCGCTGTGCCGTTGCCCGACGATTAACTACACACAGCCCCTGCTGTGCCTGGCCCAATTTCTCTGCCAACTGGTCTTCTGTAAGTTCTCCTTCATTGTGCAGATTTGTACGGTGAAAGAAATGGTACAAGTCGGCTGTATCGTTACAAATCTCCCGTAGTATCAGCCCCGAAGCCAGTTCCCGGAACAATGGTTCCAACGCCGGCTGAGTAGCTGTGCATAAAACAGCGCTTGCCCCATAATAACGCACCAACTGCCCAATAGCCGCCACACAGGGGCGCAGATAAGCCAGTGGAAGCGTCTGCGCCTCATCAAACACAATCACACTATCAGCCAGATTGTGCAGCTTGCGGCAGCGGGAAGAACGGTTAGCGAACAGCGATTCAAAAAACTGTACTGCGGTCGTAACGATCACCGGCGCATCCCAGTTTTCCGTCGCAAGCACCTTACGGTAAGTATCCGGGTCTGATTGGCTTTCCTCCATCACCGCATCACTGCCCGAATGATGTTCCAACACATTTTCCTCGCCTAAAATGTTGGTAAACACCTCAGCAGTCTGGTCAATGATAGATGTATAAGGAATCACATAAACAATCCGCCGTTTTCCATGTGCCACCGCATGAGACAGTGAGAAGGCCAGCGAGGAGACAGTCTTTCCTCCGCCTGTGGGTACCGTCAGGGTAAAAAGCCCCGGCTGCTCCGTCACACCTTTTTCAAAACAGGCGCGAAGAATTTCACATCGCTTTTTGTTCAGTTCATTTTTTGCATCCCACCAGGGAGCAACATATTCCTGCAATCGATCGAGCAATTGTTCCGGCGGCTGAGTTCCCCCGCGCGGTGCAGGGCCTCCATTCATAAAGGTTTCTGTATCCAAATAGTCTGCGTCCACCAGACAGGAATACAGCATTCTCGTATAAAAAGCAGTGGAAAAGCCATCCGTAAAGTGTTTTCTTTCCGTCTCATCCGGAAGTTTTACCTCCTTCTTCCATTCACTATAATCAGGAATTGCAGTTTTCTTGATACGGCCAAATAAGGTAGAGCTTTCTGTATCACTTTTGGCTCCGCCATCCGGCAAGCCGCCATGGTGTCCTGCCACTGCAAAAGCCACCTCCAGCTGCCTCATGGAAAAGGCCTCCTGCGCACCGGCAGTGGAATGATCTGTTTTTTCCCCACCAGCCAGTCGTTTTTGGAACGCATCGCTGTATTTTCCGATATCGTGCAGCATTCCCGCCAGATACGCCTGTGCCGCAGCACCAAAGGGTTCTGCAAAACCGGAAGCCAGATTTGCCGTTCCATTCAAATGTTCCAAAATCGTTTGCTGGCGTAACCCATCCTCAGAAACATGTGCCAATCTATAGGATTCATCCATGGAGTTCATGTTTTCACCTCCGCATTCAACTGTAACTCTTTTCTAAAGTATAACACGCTGAATGTCCAATAGTACGGATTTATTTCCTGATTTTCCCATTCCAACCTACTTATCATAAAGCTTTTTAAATTATTACCTGTTCCTAAATATTACGTCAAAACAAACAAAAGCGTAGTTTTCAGCACAATGCTAAACCGAAAACTACGCTTTTGCTTAGAATTCTCTCCTCGCGGAGAGCGACACCTCCTCCCGCGAAAATTGTATTTTTGGTATTTTATTTCTATCCACGCTCTCCTCGCGGAGAGCGACGCGAGCTCTTCTGGGCGACCGGCAGGCGCAGGAAATTTCTATCCACGCTCTCCTCGCGGAGAGCGACGTATGATCGACTAAAAAAGTCATATGACGAACAAATTTCTATCCACGCTCTCCTCGCGGAGAGCGACGGCATACTGCTGGTGGGAAACGGACTGATGAGCAAATTTCTATCCACGCTCTCCTCGCGGAGAGCGACGGCCCTAGCTGGGAATATAAGTGCATGATCGTCAATTTCTATCCACGCTCTCCTCGCGGAGAGCGACTGCTGTGAGGGCGCTTATGTTTCAGAGATTGAAATTTCTATCCACGCTCTCCTCGCGGAGAGCGACCTGGAGTGGCCTGTAGCCGGGGAAATGCCTATCGAGATTTCTATCCACGCTCTCCTCGCGGAGAGCGACACCCCGGTGATTCGCCGGTCGCTGGGGAGTTACGTGATTTCTATCCACGCTCTCCTCGCGGAGAGCGACCTGGAACAAGGAGAAAGGGAAATACCGCAAGGAATTTCTATCCACGCTCTCCTCGCGGAGAGCGACGCAGCAACTTTTTCAACCGGTTTATCACCCAACAATTTCTATCCACGCTCTCCTCGCGGAGAGCGACGTTCAAGTTGACCGAGTTCGTCCCGCTGTGGGACATTTCTATCCACGCTCTCCTCGCGGAGAGCGACTCCCCGTCTTTTGTCCTCTCATACTCATACTCGGTATTTCTATCCACGCTCTCCTCGCGGAGAGCGACAGCAAAATGCTACAAAAAATCGGTTCTTTTTGTAGTCAAACTTGCTATACTACCATTACCATACGCGATTTTTAGAGATTTGTCAAAGTCCTTTCAACGTTTTATACATTTCAAAAGGCACTTCTTTGGTGCGAAGACTCCTGGGTTTTGATGTTCTTTTCATACTCGCACTAGAGTAAAAACAATCTTTTCTAGTCTCCATCTAACCATACGCCTCAAGACAAAAATTTCAAGTTTTTTTGAATGCGCTTTTTTCCTCTCTTGAACCTTTTCGAATATTTCTTTATCAACAATTGCTTCATGCGCATTCTCCACGAAAAACATACTGAAAGTCCCATCGTTCTTTTCCTGCTTACCCGTTAAAAAATCAGGCGTATAGATTTTCTGCATCAGCGCATTACCAATGTACTTTTCATTGCTCAGCATACGGTCGATGGTTGATGTGCTCCAAATATCTTTCCCTGTTGCTGTCTTTATTCCATGTTTCTCCAGATGCCTTTTGATTTTTCGCACACCATACCCCTGCAAATATAAGTCAAAAATTTTCCGCACGATCTCCGCCTCTTCAGGAACAACAACTAACACCCCATCTGAGCCCTTTGTATAGCCAAGAAACTGAGTGTGGTTGAGAATCGCCTTCCCACTGCGCATCCGTGCTCGAATCCCAAATTTGATATTCTCACTTTTGCTGCAGCTTTCTTCCTGAGCCATAGCCAGAAAAATGCTGAGCGCACTGTCGTTCACCTTTCTGGTATCAATACTTTCCATTTCGGCATACACCCCAATATTCATTTGCTTCCACTCCCTTATCTGTGCCAAGGTTTCGACCGTATTACGTCCAAACCGGCTTAATGATTTCACTGAAACCAAGTCAAACAAGCCTTTTTTACCGTCCAGGATCATCTGCCGATAACCCGGCCTGTTTTTCGTTCTCAAAGCAGAACCAACATCAGAATAGATTTTCACCAAGCTCCAGTTTGGATTCTCCCGAATAACGGTTTCAAAGTAAGATTTCTGAATTTCAAGACTTTCCAGCTGTTCTGTATGCTTCGTGCTGACTCGACAGTAAGCTGCAACCCGCAATTTTTCTTTCTTATGAGAAAAAGTACTCATTTCCGGCATCATAAAAATTCCTCCATGCCAAAAGTATAGCATGGAGGAATTTTTACTATATGAAAACATAAGAAAAAGCTACACTTTGATTTCTCAAAATGTAGCTTTTAACATGGTGCCGGTGGTGGGACTTGAACCCACACGGTGTTGCCACCAACGGATTTTGAGTCCGCATCGTCTGCCATTCCGACACACCGGCTTATTTGTAACAGGGTTTATTATACTATAGCACCGCCAAAAAAGCAAGCCTTTTTTCGCGGTATGCAGCGGCGTCCCGGCTTTGCGCTTTTGCAAAACCGGGACGCCGTTTTCGTTTCCTCTCCCTGCCCTTTTCTCTTTTCTTGCAGCCCTTTACCGCCGGGCGTTTTTCAGGCGGTTTTCCTCCAGAATACGCCGGATCTCACCGTTGGTGCGCTCCACCTCTTCCCGGAAGGAACGGGCGGAAATGCGCAGCGCACCATGCCCCAGAATGATCAGCTGTTCCGCACCGTCCGATGTAACCACCCGCACCCGCCGTTTTTTCGCCAGCTGATAGGTGGTTTTCTCGATGTACATATCGGCAGTTTCTGCTTCCTTGGTGTAGACGATGTGGATATTATGATACCGGCTCACCTCGCCTGTGCCATGGGGCACCTTATAGGCGTCGAACACCAGAATCACCTGGCAATCATGGAAGCCCCGGTAATTGCACAGCAGGTCCGCCAACGCCTGACGGGCGCCCGCCAGATTATCCGCCGCCAGCTTTTTCAGCTCCTCCCAGGCAAAGATCAGGTTATAGCCGTCCACCAGCAGATACTCCGGCCCGCTGGGTTCAAAATGATACTCCGCCTGCTTCACCGGCGCGGGACGGAACAGCTCCCGTCCCTTGGAAGAGCCGTAGGTGCGCTCGAAGATGGCTGCAAGCTGCTTGTCCTCCTCCAGCGAGGAAACAGGCGCGCTCTGCCGTCTGGTCTGCCGGGGTGCGGGCTGCTCCTCCGGTTCCGGCTCGTTCAGGCGCACGCCGCTTTCCACATGGGCGTGGGCGGGCACCTCATCCCACTTCACGGTATAACCCGCGCCGTGGGCGCAGAACACCGAATCCGGCGGATTTTCGGTATCCCGCTCGGGATCGTAACCCATTGCCTCGATCACGGCGGGGGCGTCGTGGCAGGGCCGGTAGCCCGCCAGCGTACAGGCCAGCCGCCCCTTGCCCCGGGTATACCCGGCCAACTCCATGGCATAGCCCCGCATCTCAGCCACCGGTACGCTGCCGGTGAGCACCGAGGTTTCCCCCAGCAGCTCGGGCGGATCAAAGCTGCCCCCCATCCGCTGCACATCCGCCATGGCCCGGCCCACCTGCTCGGCGGGCACCTCCAGCCGGAACTCATACCAGGGCTCCAGCAGGATGCTGTCCGCCTGCATCAGACCCTGGCGTACCGCCCGGTAGGTGGCCTGGCGGAAATCGCCGCCCTCGGTGTGCTTCAAATGCGCCCTGCCCGCGGTGAGGGTGATCTTCATATCGGTGATGGGGCTTCCGGTGAGCACCCCCAGATGCTCCTTCTCCTCCAGGTGGGTGAGGATCAGCCGCTGCCAGTTCCGGTCCAGCACGTCCTCGCTGCAAATCGTATCAAATTGCAGACCCGCGCCCCGAGGCAGCGGCTCCAGCAGCAGATGCACCTCGGCATAATGGCGCAGGGGTTCAAAATGGCCCACACCCTCCACCGGGCCCGCGATGGTCTCCTTATACACAATACTGCCGGGACCAAAGCCCACAGCTAGGCCGAACCGTTCCCAGATCAGCCGCTTGAGTACATCCAGCTGCACCTCCCCCATCATCTGCAGATGAATCTCGGCCAACCGCTCGTTCCACACGATGCGCAGCTGGGGGTCCTCCTCCTGCAGCTGGGTCAGCTTGGGGAGCACCGCGTGGGCATCGCAGCCCTCGGGCAGCAGCAGGCGGCAGCTCTGCACCGGCTGCAGCACCGGGGCCCGGCCCATGGTCTCTTCGCCCAGGCCCTGGCCCGCCCAGGTGCGGGTCAGACCGGTGACCGCGCACACGGTTCCCGCCGGGGCCTGTTCTACCATCTGGAATTTTGCACCGGAATATACGCGCAGTTGGTCCGCTTTTTCCTGCCAGGACTGGCCATCCTGGTCCTCACCGGTGAGCAGCGCCTTCACCCGCAGGCTTCCGCCGGTGACCTTGAGCCAGGTGAGCCGGTTGCCCTGCTCATCCCGGGAGATCTTGAACACCCGGGCAGCGAACTCCTCGGCCGCCTTGGGCTGGCGGGTATAAGCCTGCAATGCTTCCAGCAGCTCATCCACCCCTTGAAGCTTCAGCGCCGATCCGAACAGACAGGGAAACACCTGCCGCCGGGCAATCATGGCGGTGATCAGATCGGCAGGCACCTGGCCGTTTTCCAGATAGGCGTCCATGGCCTCCTCGCTCTGCATGGCCAGTGCTTCCGCAAAGGCATCCGGGTCCAGGGAGCCGTCAAAGGGCACAAAGCCCTCCTCCAAGTGGGCCAGCTGCTCCAGCACCTCCTGCCGATCCGCTCCGGCCAGGTCCATCTTGTTCACAAACACAAACACCGGCACCCCATAGCGGCGCAGCAGCTTCCATACGGTCTCGGTGTGGCTCTGTACACCGTCGGTACCGCTCACCACCAGCACCGCATAGTCCAGCACCGAGAGGGTGCGCTCCATCTCGCCGGAAAAGTCCACATGGCCGGGGGTGTCCAGCAAGGTGATTTGGGCGTCGGGCAGGCTGAGCACCGCCTGCTTGGAAAAGATGGTGATGCCCCGCTCCCGCTCCATGGCGTTGGTATCCAGAAAGGCATCCTTATGGTCCACCCGGCCCAGCTTTTTCAGGCAGCCGCCCCGATACAGCAGCGCCTCGGACAGAGTGGTCTTGCCTGCGTCCACGTGGGCAAGCAGACCAGCACAAATTCGTTTCATCGCGTTTATCTCCTGTGATCATACTGCCTTTTATTGTATCACAGAATCTGCAAAATTCCGAGCCGCTTTTTCCCTCTTTGCCCGGTCACCGTCTTCGCTGCCGCTCCTCCCGGCGCTCCTCCCGGCTGGACACACAGACCCCCGCATAGCATACCAGCGCGCTGCCCAGCATCGCTCCCAGCAGCAGCAACAACAAAATCGTTCCCATGGTCTCACTCCCTTTTTCTGCTTGTTGGTGACACCATGCTACCACGGGCGGTATGCTGTTTTTGCTGCAATGTGCCGGGCGGTAATTTTCGTAAAAAAGCGGCACGCCGGTCTTGCTGAAAGCTTCAAAAGCTTCACAAAACCAGCGTGCCGCCGTTTGTCTCTTTATTCGTACCGGTCCGCAAAACAAACCCGGCGCAGGCCCAGAAGCTCCGCGCTGCCCGCCAGCGTAATGCCGAAGAACACCACCGGTACCGGCAGCTCCATGTAGTCCACAATAGTACCGTTACACAGCGTGCTGCCAGTGCACAGGATCAGATCCGCCCACTGCACCAGGTCTTCCTTTTCCCGGGAGCCGTCCTCCACCAGCGTGCCGAAGCGGGTGGCACCCACATTTTCCGGGTTCAGGTCCAACACCCGTACCTGGCGGCCGCTGCCTGCCAGCATCTCCAGCAGGGCGGGCTGATAGCCCACCAGCCCCACCCGCCGGGCATCCGGGTATTCCCGGTCCAGCCAGGCATGCATATCTGCTGCGCACTGCTCCGGTCCCTGGGTGCGGCAGTGCACCGTTCCCACGCAGCGCCCCAGATGCGCCATCACCGCGTTCATACAGGCGATGAACTGGCCCCGGGCGTGGGCGTCGTGCAGGATGTCCAGGTCCAGCACCTGGGCCAGCGTGCCGGAAAAGGCGGCGGGCGCATCGGTAAAGGCCTGCCCCTTGCCGCCCCGGTATTCCGCCTGGATCATCACGTCCTTGCCCTCCAGAATGGGGAAATCCGTGCGTCGGGTCTGGCCGATGGCCTCCTCCGGGGTCAGGGCACGGCAGCTCACCTCCACCGGCTCCTCTGCCAGCCCATTTTCGTTCACAATGCGGGCAAATTCCTTTTTCAGCCGTTCATATAACTCGGTTTGCGTCATATGCCGTCTCTCCTTCCTGTTGTTCCACAAGTCCCAAAAATTCCCGGGCCGGGGCAGGCCAGGCCGCGCTGTATAGTTCTTTGGCGGGTACAATGCCGCACAGCTCGCCTCCTGCAAGCACACCCACCCGATCGGCAAGGCCTTGTGCCTCGGCAAAATCGTGGGTCACAAACAACACCGCACAGCCAAATTCCTTCCGCACCTGGCGCAGCAGCCCATACAACTGCTGCTTGGTCACCGAGTCCAGGGCGGCAAAGGGCTCATCCAGCAGCAAAAGCGCGGGCCGCAGCGCCAGAGCACGGGCCAGTGCCACCCGCTGCTGCTCACCACCGCTCAGGGTGCCCGGGTACTGATTCAGCACCCGTTCCAGACCGAATCGCCCGGCCAGCTGCTCTACCTGGCAGCGTATCTCCTCCCGGCGCATGCGCCGCATCCGCAGCCCATAGCCAATGTTCTGTGCTGCGGTCAGATGGGGAAACAGGCTGTATTCCTGATACAGGTAGCCAATATTCCGCCGGTGCAGCGGGATGGAACGCACCTCCCGCCCCTGGAGCAGCACCTGCCCGCCGGAGGGAGGGCAGAAGCCCGCGGCGGTTTCCAGCAGCAGGGTCTTGCCCGCACCGGTACGCCCCAGCAAAGCCAGAATCTCACCTTCGGCCAGTGCCAGGTTTACTCCCTCCAGTGAGAAACTTCCCCTCCGCAGGGTCACATCGTTCAGCTGCAATACCGGTTCACACATAACGCCCCCACCTTTTATCCACACGGGTAAACCGGGAGGCCACCGCCAGCGACGCCGCCGAGATGACCAGCAGCAGGAACGCGCTGGCCAGCGCACCATCCAGATCGTTGGCACTCACATTCAGATAGATGTTTGCGGGCAGCGTCTCTGTCTTCATCCGGGTCACGCCCACCAGCATCAGGGTCGCGCCGAACTCCCCCAGCGCCCGGGACCAGACCAGCACCAGCGCCCCGGCCAGACTGTGACGGCACAGGGGAAGCAGAATGGTAAAAAAGCGCCGCGCCTCACCTGCCCCCAGCAGCCCCGCCACATATTCCAGCTTCCGGTCCGCCCGGCGAAAGGCCGTGGAGGCCAACTGAACGGCGAAGGGCAGATTCACCGTGAGCTGGGCTAACACGATGCCGTTCTGACTGAACACCACCGGCAGGCCGGCAGCCTTCAGCGCTTTGCCCGCCGGGGAGGAGAACAAGATCAGCAAGCTCACGCCCAGCACGATGTAGGGCAGCGACATGGTGAGCTCCAGCAGCATCTCCACCGCTGCCCGGCCGGGAAATTCCGTGCGGGTAAGCAGATAAGCAGTGGGCACCGCCAGCACAAAGCAGAGCACGGTGGAGATGCTGGCGGTCTTCAAACTGGTCCCCAGTGCAAACAGGGTCTCCGGCTGTGTCAGTGCCTCCGGAAGGCTTTTGGCTCCACGCAGCAGAATCACTGCCACGTTGCTGCCGATCAGCGCCAGCGCCGCCAGAGCAGCCAAGCCGCACAATACCCGGAACGCGCTGCGTCCGCTGTTCATTGCACCTGCTCGTAGCCGTATTCCGCCCAGATACCGGCCGCCTCCTGCCCTGCCAGATATTCCGCAAAGGCATCTGCCGCCGGGTCATCGGCCGCAAAGCTCAGCCGGGCCGCCGGGACGGTTTTCACATAAGCGTCCAGATCCGTGGTCTGGCAGACCTCTACTCCTTCGGTGTTGCAATTTTCCTTCCAGATGATGGCCGCATCCGCCTCGCCCAGCGCGATCACGGTGGCCAGCTGAGGCGCGGTGGTGGTGGTAGCCGCCAGAGTGACCTGATCGGTTACGCCGAAATCCTGGAAAGCCTTTTGCGCAATCTTACCGATGGGCGTGGCCTCTGCATCACCGGTTACGGTGGTCACATCCTCCCGGGCCAGGTCTGCGATGCCTGTAATGCCCTTGGGATTGCCCTCTGCCACTGCCAGCACCGGGATGTGCTTGACCAGATCGGTGCTGGAAACCACATATTCCTCCACCGGCTTTACCTCATCGGCCGAACCGGCGATAAAGAACGCCCCCTCCTGGGACTGGGTGATCTGGGTCTGAATCTGCGCCGCGTTGGCATAGGTCACATTCATCTCGCAGCCGGTCGCTTCCGAGAACGCTGCGGCAATCTCCTCAAAGGGCTCCTGCATTCCAGCACCGCAGTAAATCATCAGGGTCTGACCGGTCAGTTCCTGCGCCGTTTCGGATGCCGCTTGCGAAGACGCCGCCTGTGAGGAGGCCGCGGACGCGGCGGTGGAATCCGCAGCAGATACGGCAGACGCGGAAGCGGAATCCGAAGCGGCGGACCCGCAGCCCGTCAGTGCCAATACCAGGCCCATACACAGGGCCGCCATGCGAAACTTGTTCTTTGTTTTCATCACCAAAATGCTTCTTTTCCGGCGTTTGCACCGGGACTTTTTTCGATTTTAACATTCTTTGGCCAAAAAGTAAGTTGGCCCGCCAACTTTTTTGTTATAATAAAGAAAAGTTGCAGTGTGTAAAATCGGAGGAACGACTATGGAGGAATGGCTGGAAGCTTTGAAGCGAGACCGGCTTTTCGGAAGTCTGGGGGAAGAGGCCCTGCGCCACAAGCTGCTGCCCCTGGCAGCGAAGCGCCATTACGCCACCGGGGAGATGCTGCTGCGGCCGCAGCAAACCGAGGAGCGGCTGGGTTTCATCCTGGAAGGGCGGGTGCAGATTCTGCAGCTGTTTCCCAGCGGAGCCAGCAGCCTGATGGCGGTGCTGCGTCCGGGCGGCCTGCTGGGAGTGGATCTGGTATTCACCCGCACCCTTGCCTCTCCCTACCACGCAGTGGCCAGTGAAGATACCCGTGTGCTGTATCTGCCCGCCGCGCCGCTCACCCGGCCGGGTCCGCTTACTCCGGAGGAATGCATGGCGGTGATGCGTCAGGCACTGCTGATTCTCTCTCATGATAACATGAAAAAGCACTACCGGCTGACCATTCTTTCCCAGCGTGGACTGCGTCAACGGGTGCTTGCCTACCTGAGTATGCAGGCCACTCGCCGGAAAAGCGCCAGCTTTTCCATTCCCTTTTCTCGGGAGGAACTGGCCAGCTACCTGTGTGTGAACCGCAGCGCGCTCTCTCACGAACTTCGCCAGATGGAACAGGACGGGTTGATCCGGTTTCGGAAAAACCGTTTTACTCTTCTCACCCCACCGGAATAAACAACAAAGCCGCCGCAAGGAAATGCCCTGCGGCGGCTTTGTTTACATTCTGAAATTATTCGCCGGAAACTGTCTCACTGGAAGCGGCTTCACTGGAAGCTGCCTCGCTGGACGTTGCTTCGCTGGTGGTGATGTCACCGGTGGCATCACTGGTATCGCCCAGCTCCATCCGGCTCTTTTCAAATACGGTCACCTTGTTGGTGTCCACCAGATAGACCGTATCCTCGCCCTGCTTCTGCAGATAAACGGTGCCGGTCACATCATTGGTGGCGCCGCAGATCCAGGTGGTGGTCTCGCCGTCTGCGGTCATCCAGAAGGTAAGGGTGGGCTCTTCCAGACCATATTCCTCGCTGGTCTCGGTCAGCTGGCGGCTGGCCTCCAGGTTTACAAATGCGATGAGCATGCTGTTCACACTGCTCTGATCCAGCTTGTATTCCGGGTCATCCGCCAGATACCAGACAGTCTCGGTCTCCGGTTCGGTTTCCTCCGAGGTCGAAGTGCTTGCAGACTCATCGGCGGCTTCGCTGGTGCTGTCGCTCGTGCTCTCGTCCTCCACGACCTCCTGCCGCTGCTCAAAGTTCAGCGTCTCTCCCTCAAAGGTATAGCCGAAGTTCTCAATTTCAGAGGATGCGGTGATGGAGGTGAGGGCGATGGTGGTGTCCTCCGAAGCGCTGGCCGCCGCATCCCGGTCACTGATGGTCTTGGCGGCGAACACTCCGGCGGCCAGGATCACCAGCAGGATCACCAGGCCGATCATCAGGTTTCGCTTTGCTTTCATTATTGGCGCCTCCGTTTGATGGTGATGGCCGCACCGGCAATCAGGCAGATCACCGGCAGCACAATGGTGGTCAGGTTGCCCCAGAAGGCCGCATCTGCCGCGCTCACGGTGAGGATATCACTGCTCAGGCTCTTGGCCGCGATCAGAATGCTGCTGTCCTGTCCGCTGAGCCAGCTGACGCAGCCCAGCAGGAACTGGTCGTTGCCGCCGCCCACCGAAGCGTTCACATTCTGGTCCAGCAGGGCCACGCTGCTCACCCAGATTACCTGGGATTCAATGCCCTCGTCCTCATTCTCGGTTTTGGTGGCTGCAACCGCCAGGTCGAAGGCGCCCTCCTGGTCGCCCTCCTCCTTGTCGGTGGTGGTCATATCGTAACCGGCAGCCTTGTTATAGGCCGAGGAGCTGGTGGTCAGCAGGCTGTCCACCGTCACATTCTCCAGCTCGCTGGTATGAATGGCCTGGGCATAGGGCAGCATTACATACAGGTTGGCCAGGCCGCTGGTGGCCTCGTGGCTCTGAATCTGGGGCAATAGATAGTAATTGAAGCCCCGGGCATGATAGGAGGAGTTGCCTTCCACCACCAGACCGTCCAGCTTGCTCAAGCCGTAATCTGCCATCAGAGCATTCAGGTTGGGGGTGCTGGCGGCACTGTCGCTCAACAGGATCAGCTTACCGCCAACGCTCAGGTAATCCCGCAGAATCTGCACGTCTTCGGTGGTGTAGTCCACGGTGGGGCCTGCAATCAGCACCGCCGCCGCATCCTCCGGGATTCCCTCACTGGATACCAGGGCAAGATCCTCCACCTCGATGTTCTGCATGTTCAGGGCACTCTCCTGGTCGCTGGTGAGCTGCTGCTCCCCGTGGCCGGTGAGAGTGTAGATCTTGGGCAGATCCTGGGTGGTCACATAATACACCGCGCTGGTCAGCTGCTGCTCACCGTCGAACAGCACATCGTAGGAGCCGGTGGTGTAGTAGTCGCTGTAATCGTAGGTGTAAAGGTCGGCGGAATCAATCACCTTGCTGCGGTCTCCGCTCACCACGATAATGCTGCCCTCGCTGGCGGTCTCCGCGCCGTACTGCTGGGCAAAGGTGGGGTAAACCGCCGGGTCCTTCTGTTCCCAGCTCAGGTGCTTGCTCTCCTGGGTGTAGCGGTCCAGGAAGGTGACCACGCTCTCGCTCTCGTAGCCGCTCTGAGCCAGATAATAGAAGGTCACGTCCTGCTCAAGGCCTGCCAGCAGGTCCTTGGTGGTGTCGCCAATGGAGTAGATGCCGTTCTGGCTCATGTCCCACTGGGTATATTTGCTGGGCAGCATACCCACCATCAGGTTCACCAGAATCACCGCCACCAGAACCAGTGCAGTAAGCACACTGGCCATGGCGCCGTTCTGGAACACGGCCTTGCTGGCAGGCTGCCCTTTCAATGCGGATACCGCCAGCGCCGCCCACTGCCGGAGGCTGCGCTTTTCCTTGGTGGGTTCTTCCTGTTTCTTTTTGAAAAACTTCATCGCTTGTTTCCTCCTCTCAGTTCCAGCGGCGCTTTTCCAGCGCCTGCCCTGTGAGGAACAGGAACAGCACGATCACGCCCAGGTAATACACCAGCGCCGTAACGCTGAACAGCCCGTTCACAAATTCCAGGAAGGGCTCGAACAGGGCCAACGCACCCAGCACGCTGGTGAAGGCACTGGTGAGCGCGGCGCTCTTGGTATTGAACAGGATGATCAGCAGCACAAATCCCACCAGAAATACACCGGCGCCCAGGGTCAGGCTGCGGCTGCGCAGGCCCACGATCACGCTCACTGCCAGCAAAATCACCACGAAGGCGGCCATGGCAAGGCCGCTGCCGGTGGTGAACAGGGTCTGGATGCTGGGCAGCAGATAGGCCACCAGCAGCACGCCAAAGCCGGACAGTGCCGCAATGATCTGGTTCTCGGTGAGGGTGGAAAGATACATGCACACGGCAATGCAGGCCGCGCCCATGAAGAAATAGCCCAGAATGCCTGCGTAGCTGGCCACCAGGTCCACACCACCCAGCATCAGCATGATCAACGGGTAGAGGGAAAAGATAGCCACCGGCACGGCGAACATGGCCAGCAGCGCCAGATATTTGCCCAATACAATGCCGCTTACGCTCACCGGGCTGGTGAGCAGCAGCTGGTCGGTCTTGCTGCGTTTTTCCTCCGCAAAGCTGCGCATGCACAGCAGCGGGATAAAGATCAACAGTACGATTACAAAGCTGTAAAGAGAGATGGTAAAGTTGGTATAGCCGCCCTGCAGGTTGGCCGCGGTAAAATACAAACCGCCGAACAAAAGCATTACACCGGTGAGCAGCCAGCCCATCATGCCGCTGTAATAGCTTTTGAATTCCCGTTTAAAAATCGCGATCATTTCTCGTCCGCCTCCTCTTCTTCCGCCTGGGCGGACGCGTTTTCCTGCCGGAGCTCCTCCTCATCAGGCTGCTCGCTGTCCTCCAGCCAGGGCTTTTCGCCGGATTCGCCGCTCTCCACCGCATTCTGGACAAAATCCAGATCCTCCGGGCGCAGAGTCGCTTCCTCCTGGTTTTCCAAAACCTCCTGAGCCTCCTCGTCGCCTGCCTGTGCGGTGAGCTGCAGGAACACATCCTCCAGGCTCATGGAGGCGGTGGTCAGCCCCAGAACCGGGCATCCGGCCGCTGCCAGCGCGGCGCTGACCGCTGCACGCAGGTCCTCGCCCTGAGGCACCTGAACGGTCGCGCTGGTCTCGCCATTCTGCTGGCCGGTGATCTGAACCTCACTCACACCGGGCACGGTAAGCATCGCATTCATCACCGCGTCCGCCTCGCCCAGAGCGGTAATATTCAAAGACGAACCGGCGGTGAGCCGCTGGGCCAGCTCCTCGGGAGTGCCCTGCGCCACCAGCTTGCCCTTGGCGATAATCAGCACCTTGTCGCACAGGGTGCTCACCTCGCTGAGGATGTGGCTGGAGAGGATCACGGTATGATCCTTGCCCAGCTCCTTGATCAGGCTGCGGATCTCAATCACCTGAGCCGGGTCCAGACCCACGGTGGGCTCATCCAGAATGATGACCTTGGGACTGCCCAGCAGCGCAGCGGCCAGGCCCACGCGCTGACGGTAGCCCTTGGACAGGTTCTTAATCAGCCGGTGCTCCATCTCCGCAAGACCGGTGCGGTCCATGGCCTGCTCCACCTGGGCGGCGCGGTCGGCCCGCTTTACCTTTTTCAGCTCGGCCACGAACATCAGATACTCCCGGGGAGTCATATCCACATACAGGGGCGGCTGCTCGGGCAGATAGCCCACACATGCCTTCGCCGCGCTGGCCTCCTCCAGAATGTCGTGTCCGTCGATGGACACGGTGCCGCTGGTGGCGGAAAGATAACCGGTCAGAATATTCATCGTGGTGGATTTGCCCGCGCCGTTGGGGCCCAGCAATCCATATACGATGCCCTCCTCCACTTCAAACGAGATGTCATCCACCGCAAGATGGCTGCCATAACGCTTGGTGAGATGCTCCACTTGAATCAAAAAAGCCACACTCCTTTTGTTCCGCCGCCCGGGTGGACAACGGCTGCAACATAAAAAAGGCGGCCTCAGTTTCTTTCGCCCGAGGCCTTTTCCGGGGCGCTCTGCGCCCGCCTTTCCCTAGTTTGAGTGTATCGTCAGGCTGTGAAAATTCTGCAAAAGCTCTTTGAAAATCGTGAAAAATTTACCGGCATTTTCCAGCAAAAAACAACCCTTCGGGAGAATTTTCCCGAAGGGTTGAAAAAGATTTTGCTTATTCGTCCTTTTTCTTTTCGCCGAAGCGGTATTCCGTGCCGTTCAGCAGGCGCTGAATGTTGGCCCGGTGCATCCATACCACCAGCACCGCCATCAGCACGGTGCACACGCCGGTAAACAGCAGACTGCGCTGGGTGTACCAGGACCAGAGCAGCGTGAGGATAGGGTACAGCACCGCCACGGTAACCGACGCCAGGCTCACGATACGAGTGGTCAGGGCAATGGCAAAGAACACGATCAGCAGTGCCAGCAAAACGACCGGCTCACTGGCCAGAATGGCACCCGCGGCCACCGCGATGCCCTTACCGCCCTTGAAGCCGAACCAGATCGGCCACAGATGGCCGCACACCGCGCCGATGGCAGCCAGATACCCGGCATACACGCCGTTCACATCCGCTCCGGTAAATGCGGCCACGCCCCAGTGGCACAGCCACACTGCTACCGCGCCCTTAGCCATATCACCGGCCAGAGTCAAAGCCGCGGCCTTTTTGCCATAGGTGCGCAGGATGTTTGTGGTACCGGCGTTGCCGCTGCCTTTGGTGCGCACGTCCTCGTGATAGAGGCCCTTGCTCACCACCACGCCGAAATTGATGCTGCCCAGCAGATAACCGATCACAACGGAGACGGCCATCATCAGAATAAACGCTTGTTCTAACGTCATGGATTCACACGCTCCTTTGTTGTTTCCCGCTTTGCGGCTTTTTTACTTGGTGCTGCCGTCGCCACGCTCCCGCACGACCATGCGCACGGGGGTGCCTTCCAGGCCGAAGGTCTCACGGATCTGGTTTTCGATATAGCGCTGATAAGAGAAGTGGAACAGATCCTTCCGGTTCACGAAGCACACGAACGTGGGCGGACGGGTGGAGATCTGGGTCATGTAGTAGATCTTCAGGCGGCGGCCCTTGTCGCTGGGAGGCTGCACACGAGCAGTGGCGCGGGCCAGCAGCTCGTTCAGCATACCGGTGGTCACCCGCAGGGCGTTCTGGCTGTCCACATACTTGATCAGCTCAAACAGCCGGTCCACACGCTGGCCGGTCTTGGCGCTGATGAAGATGATGGGCGCGTAGCTCATGAAGCTGAAGTCATTCATCAGCTTCTTGCGCTGAACGTCCATGGTCTTGTCGTCCTTTTCCACCGCGTCCCACTTGTTCACGGCGATGATGCAGGCCTTGCCCTGCTCATGGGCGTAGCCTGCCACCTTGGAATCCTGTTCGGTGAAGCCCACGGTGGCATCGATCATGATGACGCACACCCGGCTGCGCTCCACGGCAGCCAGGCTGCGCAGTACGCTGTAGCGTTCCACGCCTTCCTCCACCTTACCCCGCTTGCGCAGGCCTGCGGTGTCGGTGAAGACAAAGCTGCCGTATTTATTGTCCACCTGGGAGTCGATGGCGTCACGGGTGGTGCCGGCCTCGTTGGCCACAATCATCCGGTTCTCGCCCAGGATATAGTTGATCAGGCTGGACTTGCCCACGTTGGGGCGGCCGATCACCGCAACGGTGATGCGCTCATCCTCCTGGTCGTTCTCGTCTTCAAAATTCAGGTGCTCGCACACCGCGTCCAGCAGATCGCCGGTGCCATGACCGTGCACGCTGGAGATGGGGTACAGCTCGCCCAGACCCAGGCTGTAGAAATCATACAGTTCCATGGGGGGCTCGCCGATCCGGTCCACCTTGTTGACCGCCAGCACAACGGGCTTGCCGCTGCGCATCAGCTGGTTGGCGATGTCCTGGTCCTGGGCGGTCACGCCGGCCCGCAGATCCACCACCATGATGATGCACTCCGCCGCGTCGATGGCCAGCTGGGCCTGATGGCGGATGTGGGTCTGGATGTCGTCCTCGCCCATCTCAATACCGCCGGTATCCACCAGCAGGAAGGTGTGGTTCTGCCACTCGCAGTCGCCGAAAATTCGGTCGCGGGTCACACCGGGAGTATCCTCCACGATGGCCAGCCGCTGGCCGATCAGTTTATTGAACAGGGTGGATTTGCCCACGTTGGGGCGGCCCACCACTGCAACGATTGGTTTTGCCATAAGAGCCTCCTTTTCTCCGTTCACTTCGCCCGTCAGGGCACGGGGGTTCCATACCGGCGGTCAGACCAGCTTGGGCGCCAGCAACGCCCGCACCAGGTCACCGCCGCCACTGGGCAGGATGTGTACCTTTACACCCAGGGCATTTTCCAGATCTGCGATGGACTTGGAATCCAGGAACAGGTCCTTCTCGTCCCGCAGCATCACTTCCGGCACACCCAGATGCTTGCTCTTCAGCTTGCCCCTGCACTGGTCGATGATGTCGGTGGCGGTAACCAGACCGGCCACGCTCACGTTGCCGCCGAAGAAATTGTTTTTGATGGGATGCACATTCACCTTCACACTGCGGTGACGGCGGGTCAGCTCGTCCATCATTTCCTGGATCAGCGGCGCTGCCAGGGTACCGGTGACCACGTCGATATTCCGGGGAATGGGAATACGCCGGTGGGCGAAGGTCAGCTCCGCCAGGAATTCATCCCGGAACATCCGCCACATGCCCACGCCGTTTTCCAGCTGGGGGAAATCCTCGTAGAACTCGCCGCCGGGAATGGGCCGCCCTGCGCACAGGTACCATTCGTCGCCGGGGTAGACCATGCGGCAGCCGTTCTGCGCCTTGCAGCGGTCGCCGTATTCCTCCAGGATGTCCAGCACGGCAGCGCTGGTTGCCGCATCATAGGGCTCCAGCTTGTACAGGCCCTTGCGGTAGTCGGTCAGGCCGCTGGGCACTGCCGCAATGCTCTGCACCGCCGGATACATGCCGGTGAGCTTGTCCAGCGTGCGGCGCAGCTCATCGCCGTCGTTCACGCCCCGGCACAGCACCAGCTGGCAGTTCATCTGAATGCCCGCTTCGGCGAACTCATCCAGATATTTGAGCACCTCACCCGCCCGCTTGTTGGCCATCATCCGAACCCGAAGCTCCGGATTGGTGGTGTGCACCGAGATGTTGATGGGCGAAATGTGCATCTTTTTGATGCGTTCCACCTCGTGCTCGTTCAGATTGGTCAGGGTCACATAGTTGCCGAACAAAAACGACAGGCGCTCGTCGTCGTCCTTGAAATACAGGGTTTCCCGCAGGCCCTTGGGCAGCTGATCGATAAAGCAGAACATACAGTGGTTTGCACAGGAATGCTTCTGGTCGATCAGATAGGTCTCGAACTCGCAGCCCAGCGGCTCGTATTCGCCCTTTTCCACCTTCAGATAATCCAGCTGGCCGTCCTTCATCACGGCCAGCTCGAAGCGTTCGCCGGCGGTGTAGAACTGGTAATCCAGCATATCGTTGATCTCGTTGCCGTCAGCCGAATAGAGCATCGACCCGGCGCTCAGGCCCAGCGCTTCGGCTGCCGAGCCTTTCTGCACGCTTTTCACGCGTACTGCCATGCCAGTTTTGCACCTTCCTTTTTTAACAGGTTTTGCACCGCACAAGAAAAAGGGGAAGGCGTAAGCCCTCCCCTAGCTCTTACGGAAAGCGGATTACGCTTCCTTCTTGATGATTTCCTTGCCCTTGTAGTAGCCGCAATTGCCGCATACCTGGTGGGGGAGCTTGTACTCGCCACACTGGCTGCACTTTACCAGTGCAGGGGCTTCCAGCTTCCACACAGAGGAGCGACGCTTGTCACGCCGTGCCTTGGAAACCTTTCTCTTGGGTACTGCCATTTTAGCACCTCCTCAATGTGAATGAAGTTAATTCAGCAGTTGTTTTAATATAGCAAGCCGTTCGTCTACGGGGGTAGTGGAGCCCCCCTCACAGCAGGTGCATCCCGCTGCTTTGGGTTTACCGCAAACATGGCATAGCCCTTGGCAATCCGCACTGCACAGCAGTACGGTTGGAATTTCCATCACCAGCTCCTCGCAAGCCAGTTCATTGACCGAAAGCTTGCCTGCCTCGTCGATGGGCAATTCCTGATATTCATTGCTCAGTTCGCTCTCGCGCACCAGCCATTCCTGTTCCAGCGAACAGGGATATTCCACCGGCGCAAGGCAACGGGCGCATTCCGCCTGTGCCAGCGCGTTCAAGCTGAGCCGCAGCACAACGCCCTCGCCATTCAGCGCGGCGTCAAAGGTGCCCGTGACCGGCTGCGTAATCTGATAACCCGGGAAGTCATAATCACTCAGGTCCAGCTGCAGCTCCGCGTGATAAGGCACGCGGCCGGTCTGAAAAAACTTTTTCAGGTCGAATTGCATAGTACACCTCTAAAAGACTGCCTACCTAGTATACCGAATCCCAGAGGGTTTGTCAATACCAAATTTCGGGCGGGAACCAATTTTTTTGGCTCCCGCCCGCTTATGGAACGATTACAGGTATTTCTTTACGTCCTCGGGCAGAGTCTCGAGGGCGGCGGAAATGGTGATGGTAACGTTCACGTTCTCCCCTGCGATGGCCTGTACGTCATCCAGGAACTTGCCCAGACCGTTCAGATCGTGGTCGCCAACCTTCAGGATACCGTCCACAAACAGCTCGGTGATGTCGTAGTTGCCGGCCAGAACGCCCGCCACAAAACCATACATCATATTGTAGCCAGTGATGTGATACTCATCCAGGTCGATCAGGCGAGCAGCATGATCGATATCATAAGTCAGCTTCATGGACTTTTCCAGCACAACAACGTTGCCGGTAGTGGTTTTGGTAACTGCGTTGATGGCCTCGATCATCGCTTTGGTTTTGCCGGTGCCTTTCGTGCCAACGATCAGTTTAATCATAAGAGGGTACCTCCTTCTATTTTGCGAAACGCGGCATGCCGCGATTTCCCTTCACGTAATTCCCCGTTTTCCGCCGGGGCGCGGGGTGCTCAGCCCAGCTTGGCTTCCAGCTCAGCCTTGCGGTCCTCGTAGCCGGGTTTGCCCAGCAGCGCGAACATGTTCTTCTTGTAGCTCTCCACACCCGGCTGATCGAAGGGGTTCACGCTCAGCAGATAGCCGCTGATGGCGCAGGCCCGCTCGAAGAAGTAGATCAGGTAGCCCAGATCGTACTCGTTCAGGCTGGGAGTCTCCAGCACGATGTTGGGAACATCGCCGTCGGTGTGAGCCAGAATGGTGCCCTGCATGGCCTTTTCGTTGACCACGCTCATGTTCTGGTTGGCCAGGAAGTTCAGGCCGTCCAGATTCTCCTCATCAGCCTCGATGAACAGGTCCTGAGAGGGCTTGTGGATGTTAACCACGGTCTCGAACATCACACGGGCACCTTCCTGTACGAACTGGCCCATGGAGTGCAGATCGGTGGAGAAAACAACGCTGGTGGGCATGAGGCCCTTGTTGTCCTTGCCTTCGCTCTCGCCGAACAGCTGCTTGTACCACTCGTTCATCATGGTGAAGTTGGGCTCGTAAGCGGCCAGCAGCTCAACAGCCTTGCCCTTGCGGTACAGGATGTTGCGGGCGGCAGCGTACTTGTAGCAGTCGTTATCCGGAGTGCAATTGGAGTACTCCGCACGGGCATCGGCAGCGCCCTGCATCAGAGCGTCGATGTCACAGCCGGCGCAGGCGATGGGCAGCAGACCCACAGCGGTGAGCACCGAGTAACGGCCGCCCACGTCGTCGGGTACCACGAAGGTGGGCCAGCCTTCTTCGTCGGCCTGCTTCTTCAGGGTGCCGCGGCTGCGGTCGGTAGTGGCGTAGATGCGCTTGGAAGCACCTTCCTTGCCGTAACGCTCTTCCAGGTATTTCTTGAAGACCCGGAAGGCCAGCGCAGGCTCGGTGGTGGTGCCGGACTTGGAGATCACGTTCACGCTGACCTCCTTGCCCTCACAGCAGGCCAGGATGTCCTGCAGGTAGGCGGGAGAAATGGAGTTGCCTGCGAAGAAGATCTGCGGAGTCTTCTTGCAGGTGCAGTTGTACATCTGGCCCTTGATGGCCTCGATGGCGGCGCGGGCGCCCAGATAGGAGCCGCCGATACCGATCACCACCAGCACGTCGGAATCCGAGCAGATCTTCTCGGCCGCGGCCTTGATGCGGGCGAACTCCTCCTTATCGTAATTTACGGGCAGGTCCACCCAGCCCAGGAAATCGTTGCCGGGGCCGGTGCGGCCTTCCAGCATCTCGTGAGCAGTTTTCACCTGCGGCCAGATGGCCTCAAATTCAGAGTCCTTTACAAATTTTGCAAGATACTTACCGTTAAATTTAACGCTCATATCGCTGCCTCCCACCATGTGTTTTCTTTGTTATAACTATACCGTTTTGCCTGCTAAAAGTCAAGGGCAGCGTACATTCCGCACAAATATTTCGCAGCAAAGCCGCAGCCCGGGCGGCAGTGCCCGTGCTGCGGCTTTGCGCTTTGTTTTTCAGTGTGTTAGAAGCCCCTGCCACAGGCGCTCCATAGCCAGCTGCCAGCTCATGGCCGGCACGTCCGAGGCGGCGGTCACCGGCCAGCTTCCCAGCTCGGTCTGCCCGGCATACAGCACCACCCGGCCCAGCTCGCTGCCCAGAGTCACCGGAGCCTGTGCGCTCTCGCTCAGCTCCAGTTCTGCCCGCAGACTCTGCTCCTCGCCCTTCTGCAGCAGCACCGTGCCCGGCGTCTGGTAATTCAGAGTCACCTCCTCCAGTGCGCCGCCGGTCACCGGAAGGCTTCCCGGTGCGTTTTCCGGTACAGGAGCCTGCACTCGGGTGAAATTGGCAAAGCCGTAATCCAGCAGTGTGGTGGCCGCATCGAACCGCTCGGCGCTGCTGGAGGCTCCCAGCACCACCGCGATCAGTGACAGACCGTCCCGGGTGGCGCTGGCGGAAAGACAGACCCCTGCCCCGCCGGTGGTACCGGTCTTCAGCCCGGTGATGCCCTGATAGCGGCGCAGCAGCTTGTTGGTATTCACCAATTGAGTCTGACCCTCCCGCAGGCTGTCGGTCCAGATGCCGGTGTAGTTCAGGATCTGGGGATGATTGTTTAAAATCTCCCGGCTCATGATCGCCACATCCCGCGCGGTGGAAAGATGCTCTTCCTGGTCCAGCCCGCAGGCGTTCTGAAAGGTGGTATTGGTCATGCCCAGCTGAGCGGCCTTCTGGTTCATCTGCTCCACAAACACCGGCTCGCTGCCTCCCACCATCTCGGCCAGCGCCACTGCCGCGTCGTTGGCGCTGGCCACGCACACCGCCCGCAGCATCTCATCCACGGTAAACTCCTCCCCCGGCTCCAGCCAGATCTGACTGCCGCCCATGCTGTAGGCATGCTCGGTCACCGGCACAGTGTCCTCCAGGGTGAAGCGCCCCTCCTCCAGCCCCTCCATCACCAGCAAAAGAGTCATTACCTTGGTGATGGAGGCGATGGGCATCTGGGTATCCGCCTCCTTTTCATACAGCACGGTGCCGCTTTCCTGGTCGATCAGAATCGACGCCCGGCAGGGTACGTCAAACTGCCCCAGCGCGAACCGACCTGCCTGCACATCCTGCGCATGGGCCGGAAACGCCAGCCCCACAAACAGGAGCACCATCATAACAAGCGCCGCCGCCCGTCGTTTTGCCATAAAACCTCCACCCTTCTTCCCGGGGTCTTTTCGCCGGCCCGCGGGCGTTGTTCTTTCGTTTATCTCTATGCTTTCGCCCGCCGGGAATATGCTTGCCTTTTTGCCATTCTCCCCTATAATATAAGAGAAGTATTTTCCTATCAGATAAAGGAGCGAATCCATGCGCGTAAGTTTTTACACACTGGGCTGCAAGGTCAATCAGAATGAGACCGGCGCGCTTGCCCAGCTTTTCCGTCAGAACGGATACACCCTGGCCGAACCCGACGAGGAGGCCGACGTCTTTGTGGTAAACAGCTGCACCGTCACCGCCGGGGGCGATAAAAAGAGCCGCCAGTGGCTGCGTCGGGCCAAGCGCCAGTATTCCGGCGCGGTCACAGTGCTCACCGGCTGCTATCCCCAGGCTTTTCCCGAGGAGGCCGCCGCGGTCATGGAGGCGGACGTGGTGATGGGCAATGCCAACAGGCATGCCATTCTGCGCAACGTGGCCCGCGCCCTGGAGGGCGAACGGGTGGTGGACATTGCCGCCCACGAAAAGGGCGAAGCCTTTGAGGAGCTACCCATGGAGCGGTTCGAGGGGCACACCCGGGCCTTCATCAAGGTGCAGGACGGCTGCAACCGCCAGTGCGCCTACTGCGTGATTCCCCGCGCCCGCGGCCGGGTGCGCAGCCGCAGCGAGGCAAGCATCCTGAAGGAGCTGGAGTCCCTGGCTGCCGCAGGCTACAAGGAAGTGGTGTTCAGCGGCATCAACCTGCCCAGCTACGGCCAGGACACCGGCACCAATCTGACCGAGCTCATCGAGCACAGCGCACAGGTGGAGGGCATCGAGCGCATCCGCCTGGGCAGCCTGGAGCCGGATCTGCTGAGCGACGACGACATCGCCCGCATGGCCCGCACGGAAAAGCTCTGCCCCCAGTTCCATCTTTCGCTGCAGAGCGGCTGCACCTCTACCCTGCGCCGGATGCGCCGGGTCTACACTGCCGAGGAATACGCCGCCGTGGTGAAAAAGCTGCGCCAGGCCTATGGCGGAGCCTGCAGTTTCACCACCGACGTAATCGTTGGCTTCCCCGGCGAAACCGAGGAGGAATTCGCCGAGAGCGTGCGCTTTGTGCAGGAAATGAAGTTTTTGAAGGTTCATGTATTCCCCTACTCCCGCCGGGAGGGGACTCCTGCCGCCACCTTCCCGGATCAGATTCCCGAGGAGGAAAAGGCCCGCCGGGTGCATGTGCTGCAGACTGCTGCAGATGAGGTGCGCAGCCAGCTTGCCAAAGAATGGTCCGGCTCGGTGGACACCGTCCTGCTGGAGAAGCCCCTCAGTGCCAATCTGTTCACCGGCTACACCCGGCTGTATCTGCCGGTGGTGGTAAACGCCTCCGGCGCCGAGGCCGGCCAGATCCTTTCCTGCCGCCTGGGCGAGTGGGATGGCGAGCGCTGCCGGGCCGCCGCAGTACAGCTTTGATCACAAACACAAAAAATATCCGCATTCTTTCCCGTGCTTGTTTTCCCGCGGCGCTTGCCCCCGAGGAGCGAGTATGTTATATTTTTATTGTATGCGAACACCAACGCATTTTGGAAGGAGTTATGTGATTATGAGCAACATGCGCGGTATCTACACCTCGGTCACCGACATCCGCCGTCGGGTCTTCACCGAAGTGGCCCGCCTCTCCTATGAGGGGCAGAACTACGCACAGGAAGTTTCCCGCCTGCCCTATAAAATCATCCCGGGCGAGGTCAACAGCTTCCGCAACAGCATTTTCCTGGAGCGCGCCATCGTTTCCGAGCGCATCCGCCTGGCCATGGGCCTGCCTCTGCGTCCCATGGATGAGCAGGCTCCCACCAATTCGGGCATGGAAAACAGCGTGATCGCCCAGAAATATTACGATCCCCCGCTGGTGAACATCATCAAGTTCGCCTGCAACGCCTGCCCTGAGAAAAAGGTTGAGGTGACCAACCTCTGCCGCGGCTGCCTGGCTCATCCCTGCGTGGATGTCTGCCCCAAGGACGCGCTGACCTTCACCCCCGGCGGTCAGACCGTGATCGATCAGGACAAGTGCATCAAGTGCGGCAAGTGCGTGGATGTGTGCCCCTACCACGCCATCGTGAAGATGGAGCGTCCCTGCGCCGCTGCCTGCGGCATGAACGCCATCCACTCCGATGACCTGGGCCGCGCTCAGATCGATCAGGACAAGTGCGTTTCCTGCGGCATGTGCCTGGTCAACTGCCCCTTCGGCGCCATCGTGGACAAGGGTCAGATTTTCCAGCTGATCCAGAGCATTCGCCAGGGCGACCGGGTATACGCCATCATGGCTCCCGCTTTCGTAAGCCAGTTCCCCGGCCTGACCGTGGGCAAGCTGAAGGCTGCTATGCGTCAGCTGGGCTTTGAGGACACCTTTGAGGTTGCCGTGGGCGCCGACCTGTGCACCATCGAGGAAGCAAAGGACTTCATGCGCGAGGTTCCCGAGCATCAGCCCTTCATGGCCACCAGCTGCTGCCCCAGCTGGAGCGTGATGGCCAAGAAGCTCTTCCCTGAGATGGCCGACTACATCAGCATGGCCCTGACCCCCATGGTGCTCACCGCCCGTCTGGTAAAGAAGCATCACGGCAAGGACTGCAAGGTGGTCTTCGTTGGCCCCTGCGCCGCCAAAAAGCTGGAGGCCAGCCGCCGCAGCATCCGCAGCGACGTGGACTTCGTGCTCACCTTCGAGGAACTGATGGGCATGTTCGAGGCCCGCGAAGTGGACTTCGACAGCCTGGAGGTAGATCCCGCCGATGACTTCAACAAGGCTTCTGCAGATGGCCGCGGCTTCGCCGTGACCGGCGGCGTTGCCCAGGCGGTTGTAAACGCCATCAAGAAGATGGACCCGGACCGCGAGGTCAAGGTTGCCAGCGCCCAGGGCCTGGCCGAGTGCAAGAAGCTGCTCATGATGGCCAAGGCCGGCAAGTACAACGGCTACCTGCTGGAGGGCATGGGCTGCCCCGGCGGCTGCATGGGCGGCGCCGGCACCCTGGCAGATCCTGTAAAGGCTGCCGCTGCTCTGGCCAAATACAAGAAGGAAGCCCCCATCGAGACCTCGGTGGAAAGCCCCTACGAGAACGATCTGGCCTTCCTGGACTGATTACTTCTCCACTCTGCAGGATTTGAATCGGCCCGCTTCGCGGAAATCAAATCCTCAGAAAATCATTTCATAAAAAAGCGGTACAGCCGGTGGCTGTACCGCTTTTTTCTTTCTTTGAATGGCTGAATGGCTTTCTTCCAAACAGCAAGACCCCCTGACACAGGGCATCTGCCTTCTGCATCAGGGGGTCTCGTTGTTTTTCGTCAGGGCAGGCTTTTGCCTTTCGCAATTTCAGCCTTTCTGCTTCAGGGAACGATTACTTAACGATCTCGCCCTCGTTAGCACCCAGGCAGGCGTTGGACTCGTCGGTGTCGATGTGCATAGCGGTGGCGAACTTCTCGCTCACGCGGATCACAACATCGTCGAATACCAGCTTACGGCCTTCCTTGCCGCAGGCTACCTTCACGATCTCCTTGTCCTTCACGCCCATCTTCTCGGCGTCCTCAGGAGTCACATGGATGTGACGCTTCGCAACGATCACGCCTTCCTTCAGCTCAACCTCGCCGCAGGGACCAACCAGCTTGCAGGCGCCGGAACCAGCAATGTCGCCGGACTCACGAACAGGAGCAGCAATGCCGATGGAACGGGCGTCAGAAGCAGACAGCTCCACCTGATCCGCATTGCGGCAGGGGCCCAGGATGGACACGTTGGGCAGCTCCTTCTTGGGGCCAACAACGGTCACGCGCTGCTCGGAAGCATACTGGCCGGGCTGGCTCAGCTCCTTCTTCACAGTCAGCTCAAAGCCTTTGCCAAACAGGGTCTCCAAGGTCTCTTTGGTCACATGTACGTGACGGGCAGAAGTTTCAACTAAGAATTTCATATGTCATTTCCTCCCTTGGGTCGGATACGTTCCGGCCGCTCATATTTATTGTAACAAGGGCAAACTAAAACTTCAAGACAAAAACCGGCCTTTTGTGCTATAATATTTTTATAACAAGTGATACCCAGCAAAGCGAGGTGCCCCGGATGGATTTTGAGACCTTGAAACAGGAATGTTTGACCTGCCGCAAGTGCGGCCTGTGTGAGACGCGCCATAATGTGGTATTCGGTATGGGAAGCCCTAATGCCGAAGTGATGTTCATCGGTGAAGGTCCCGGCCAAAATGAGGACGAACAGGGCCTGCCCTTTGTGGGCCGCAGCGGCAAGCTGCTGGATCAGTATCTGGAAGCGGTGGATCTTTCCCGGGATAAAAATGTCTTCATCGCCAATATTGTAAAGTGCCGCCCACCCCAGAACCGGGACCCTCTGCCGGAGGAATGGGACGCCTGCCTTCCCTGGCTGCGGGAGCAGTTCCGGCTGATCCGGCCAAAGATCGTGGTCTGCCTGGGACGCATCGCAGCCCAGCGGCTGATTGATCCCAAGTTCTCGGTGACCCGCGACCATGGCCTGTTCTTTGAAAAGAATGGCGTCTGGTTCATGGCTACCCTTCACCCGGCCGCCCTTCTGCGCAATCCCAAACAGAAGCCCATGGCCTTCGGGGATTTTGTGGCCCTGCGGGAAAAGATCAGCCAGGTGTGCGACCATACCTACGAATCTGTTTCTTCTTAAAGCAACATCAACATTTCAAAACGCCTCCCCTGCCGCAACCGGCACGGGAGGATTTTTCTTTTTGAGCAAAAGCAAAGACAGCAAAACAGCACAAAAAAGCCCCCCGCTTTTGACAGCGGGGGGCTTTGAAAGCTCACAAAATCAGAGAATCAAAGATTACTCGTAGATCTTGGAAACAACGCCGGAACCAACGGTACGGCCACCCTCACGGATAGCGAAACGCAGGCCCTCGTCCATGGCGATGGGGGTGATCAGCTCAACGTTCATATCAACGTTGTCGCCGGGCATGCACATCTCAACGCCTTCGGGCAGAGTGATAACGCCGGTAACGTCGGTGGTACGGAAGTAGAACTGAGGACGGTAGTTGTTAAAGAAGGGGGTGTGACGGCCGCCTTCATCCTTCTTCAGGATGTAAACGTGGCCCTGGAACTTGGTGTGGGGATGAATGCTGCCGGGCTTAGCCAGAACCTGGCCACGCTCGATATCGGAGCGCTGAACGCCACGCAGCAGAGCACCAACGTTGTCGCCAGCCTCGGCGAAGTCCAGCAGCTTGCGGAACATCTCCAGACCGGTAACGGTGGTCTTGCTCTTCTCGTCCTTCAGACCAACGATCTCAACTTCCTCGCCAACCTTGATCTGGCCCTGCTCAACACGACCAGTAGCCACGGTGCCGCGGCCGGTGATGGTGAACACGTCCTCAACAGGCATCAGGAAGGGCTTGTCGGCCATACGATCGGGAGTGGGGATGTAGTTGTCAACAGCGTCCATCAGGTCCAGAATGCACTTGTACTCGGGAGCGTTGATGTCGGTGCTGGTGCTCTCCAGAACGGCCAGAGCGGAACCCTTGATGATGGGGGTGTCGTCGCCGGGGAAATCGTACTCGTTCAGCAGATCACGGATCTCCATCTCAACCAGATCCAGCAGCTCGGGATCGTCCACCTGGTCAACCTTGTTCATGAAAACAACGATGTAGGGAACGCCAACCTGACGGGACAGCAGGATGTGCTCGCGGGTCTGAGGCATGGGGCCGTCAGCGGAAGAAACCACCAGGATAGCGCCGTCCATCTGGGCAGCACCGGTGATCATGTTCTTAACGTAGTCGGCGTGGCCCGGGCAGTCCACGTGAGCGTAGTGACGGTTGTCAGTCTCGTACTCAACGTGAGAGGTGTTGATGGTGATACCACGCTCGCGCTCCTCGGGAGCCTTATCGATGTTGGCGTAATCGGTGAACTCGGCGTCGCCCTTCATCGCCAGAACCTTGGTGATAGCGGCGGTCAGAGTGGTCTTGCCGTGGTCAACGTGACCGATGGTGCCAATGTTAATATGAGGCTTAGTACGCTCAAACTTAGCTTTTGCCATTTTAATTGTCCTCCTTTTTTTAAACCATAGAGCCTAAGGTTATAATACTAAAACCAACGTCAAAAATCAAGAGATTTTTGATGATTTGCCGCATGGATCAGCCCATGCGGCAAATCTCTGGTCTTATTTACTCCTTGTTGCGGCCAGCCATGATGCTCTCGGCAATATTCTTGGGTACCTCAGCGTAGTGGCTGGGCTCCATGGAATACTGACCGCGGCCCTGGGTCTTGGAACGCAGGTCGGTGGAGTAACCGAACATGTTGGACAGGGGAACGAAGGCGTTGATCTGCTGAGAACCAGACAGAGCCTCCATGCCCTGGATCTGACCGCGACGGGAGTTCAGATCGCCGATAACGTCGCCCATGTACTCGTCGGGAACGATAACAGCAACCTTCATGATGGGCTCCATGATAGCGGGGTCTGCCTTGGCCATAGCGTCCTTGAACGCCATAGAACCGGCAATCTTAAAGGCCATCTCAGAGGAGTCGACCTCATGGTAAGAACCGCCCTTCAGGGTGACCTTCACGTCCTCCACCGGGTAACCGGCCAGGATACCGGCCTTCATAGCGCCCTGGATACCCTGATCGATCGCGGGGATGAACTCCTTGGGAACATCACCGCCAACAACGGCGTTGATGAACTCGTAGCCCTTGCCAGCCTCGTTGGGCTCGATGTCGATGATACAATGACCATACTGACCCTTACCACCGGACTGACGGGCGTACTTGGTGTTGGAGCTGGCCGCACGGCGGATGCACTCGCGGTAAGCAACCTGGGGAGCACCCACGTTGGCTTCTACCTTGAACTCACGCAGCAGACGGTCAACAATGATCTCCAGATGCAGCTCGCCCATGCCAGCGATGATGGTCTGGCCAGTCTCCTCGTCGGTCCAGGTACGGAAGGTGGGGTCCTCTTCAGCCAGCTTGTTCAGCGCAATGCCCATCTTCTCCTGACCAGCCTTGGTCTTGGGCTCGATGGCAACGCGGATAACGGGCTCGGGGAACTCCATGCTCTCCAGGATGACGGGATGCTTGGGATCGCACAGGGTGTCACCAGTGGTGGTGTTCTTCAGGCCAACAGCGGCGGCGATATCACCGGCGTAGCAGACCTCGATGTCCTGACGATGGTTAGCATGCATCTGCAGGATGCGGCCCATACGCTCGTTGCTGTCCTTTACGGAGTTGTAAACGGTGGTGCCAGCTTCCACGATACCGGAGTATACACGGAAGAAGCACAGCTTACCAACGAACGGGTCGGTCGCAATCTTGAATGCCAGAGCGGCAAAGGGAGCGTTGTCGTCGGAAGGACGGCTGGTCTCCTCGCCGGTCTCGGGATCAACACCCTTGATATCCTCGATATCGGTGGGCGCGGGCATGTAATCCACGATAGCGTCCAGCAGCTTCTGAACGCCCTTGTTGCGGTAGGAAGTACCGCAGGTAACGGGAACCACGGTGTTAGCGATGGTTTCCTTACGCAGAGCCTTCTTGATCTCTTCCTTGGTCAGCTCCTCGCCGTCCAGGTACTTCATCATCAGCTCTTCGTCGCCTTCGGCAATCGCCTCCAGCATCTCGGCACGATACTGCTCGGCCAGCTCACGCATATCCTCGGGGATGGGCTCCACGCGGATATCCTTACCCATATCGTCGTAGTAGACGTCCGCCTGCATATCGATCAGATCGATGATGCCCTTGAACTCGTCTTCCTTGCCGATGGGCAGCTGGATGGGCACAGCGTTGCACTTCAGACGCTCGCGCATCATCTTCACAACGCGGTAGAAGTCCGCGCCCATGATGTCCATCTTGTTCACGTAAGCCATGCGGGGTACGTGATACTTGTCGGCCTGGCGCCAAACAGTCTCGGACTGGGGCTCAACGCCGCCCTTGGCGCACAGAACGGTAACAGAACCGTCCAGAACACGCAGAGAACGTTCTACCTCAACGGTGAAGTCCACGTGGCCGGGGGTGTCGATGATGTTGATCCGATGCCGGTTCTTCTTGGCCTTGGCGGGATCGCCCAGCAGCTCAGTGTGGCTCCAGTAGCAAGTGGTCGCAGCAGAGGTGATGGTAATACCACGCTCCTGCTCCTGCGCCATCCAGTCCATGGTAGCCGCGCCATCGTGCGTTTCACCGATCTTGTGGTTAACACCAGTGTAATACAGGATACGCTCGGTGGTGGTGGTCTTGCCGGCGTCGATGTGCGCCATAATGCCGATGTTTCTGGTCATTTCCAGAGAAACGTCTCTTGGCATATTAACCTCCTATATATACAGGGCGGATCAATAACGGTAATGGGCGAAAGCCTTGTTGGCCTCGGCCATCTTGTGAGTGTCTTCACGCTTCTTCACGGCGTTACCGGTGTTGTTCACGGCATCCATGATCTCGTTGGCCAGACGCTCGCGCATGGTGCGCTCGCTGCGGGCGCGAGAGTAAGCGGTGAGCCAGCGCAGACCCAGGGTCTCGCGGCGCTCGGCACGAACCTCAACAGGTACCTGGTAGGTGGAACCACCAACGCGGCGGGCCTTAACTTCCAGGCTGGGCATGATGTTCTCCAGAGCTTTTTCGAACATCTCCAGGGGATCGTTACCGGACTTCTCCTTTACGATCTCGAAAGCATCGTAAACGATTTTCTGAGCGACGCCCTTCTTGCCATCCAGCATGATGCTGTTGATCAAGCGGGTCACCATCTTGGAATTGTACAGCGGGTCAGCCAGAACGTCCCGCTTAGCAATGTTACCTCTTCTAGGCATCTTTCTTCCCTCCTTCACAGAATGATATCATCGGTACTCGAAAGCAATAAACTCCCGTTGTGCCATTCAAAGAGGCCTTATATTAAGACGCCTTTGATGGCGGGGTAAACGTTAATTACTTCTTCTTAGCACCGGCCTTGGGGCGCTTCGCGCCGTACTTGGAGCGGGCCTGGTTACGGTTGGCCACACCCTGGGTATCCAGAGTACCACGGATAATGTGGTAACGAACACCGGGCAGGTCCTTAACACGGCCGCCACGAATCAGTACTACGCTGTGCTCCTGCAGGTTGTGGCCGATGCCAGGAATGTAAGAGGTTACCTCAATACCATTCGTGAGCTTTACACGGGCTACCTTACGCAGAGCAGAGTTGGGCTTCTTGGGGGTCATGGTACGAACAGCGGTGCATACACCACGCTTCTGGGGGCTGTTAGCGTCGCTGTAGGACTTGTCCAGAGAGTTGTAGCTCTTCTGCAGAGCAGGAGCGGTAGACTTGCGGACAGACACCTCACGGCCTTTGCGTACAAGCTGGTTAAAAGTAGGCATTTTGTTCTCCTTTCTTCAAATTATTTATGTTAAAGCGGCAAGCCGCCATAACATCAAACAGGCATAGTTGCGCCTTAGCCGCGCAACAGTTTTTATTTTACACACAAGCTTTGTGTATGTCAACAGTATTTTCGAAAAAAACTTGGTTGATTCACTGAAATTTTATTTTGTGCGCCTGTAAAGGTCAATTCCCTGCCCCACACTGCTTCAAAACAGCCATTTTCGCAAAAGAAGTGCCGCCCCAAAACGGGGCGGCACTTGCAAAAACGAACCGGATGCCAGCGAAAGGCTTATTCGGCAGCAGTCTCAGCCACCGGCTCCAGCACTTCCTCGGCAGGATCAGCGATCTCGGCGGGAACGATGCCGTTCTCCTCCTGCTCGCGGCGGATCAGCTCGGCTTCCACCTCATCCAGACCGGTACCGGCCGGGATCAGCTTACCGATGATGACGTTCTCCTTCAGGCCCATCAGCGGGTCGACCTTGCCCTTGATGGCGGCTTCGGTCAGCACGCGGGTGGTCTCCTGGAAGGAAGCGGCAGACAGGAAGCTATCGGTGGACAGAGACGCCTTGGTGATACCCAGCAGCACGTCGGTGTACTGAGCCAGCTTCAGGCCCTCCTCACCGGCAGCGATGCGCTCCATCAGAGCGGCGTTCTGCTGCTCCACTTCCATCTTGTCGGCCAGAGCGCCGCCAATCAGGGTGGTGGAGCCCGCGTCGTCCACGCGGACCTTGCGCATCATCTGACGCACAATAACCTCGATGTGCTTGTCGTTGATTTCTACACCCTGCAGGCGGTATACCTTCTGAACTTCCTGAATCAGGTAGTTCTGAACAGCGATACGGCCCTTGATGGCCAGGATGTCGTGGGGATAAGCATGACCCTCGGTGATCATGTCGCCCTTTTCCAGCTGCTGACCCTCGGTGACGCGGATGCGCTGGCCGAAGGGGATCAGGTAGCTCTTCTCAGCGGGAGCGCCGTTCTCGTCCACACCGGAAACCACCACATGGCGGTTCTTCTTGCTGTCGTCGATGTGAGCGGTACCGGCAATCTCGGTCATGATGGCCAGAGCCTTGGGACGGCGGCTCTCGAACAGCTCCTCAACGCGGGGAAGACCCTGAGTGATATCCTCAGCAGATGCGATACCGCCGGTATGGAAGGTACGCATGGTCAGCTGGGTACCGGGCTCACCGATGGACTGAGCAGCGATGATACCAACAGACTCACCCACATGTACGGGATCGCCGTTGGCCAGGTTGGAGCCGTAGCAGTGAGCACATACGCCCACCTTGGCGCGGCAGTTCAGCACGCTGCGGATCTGCAGCTCGGTGATGCCGGCAGCCTCGATCTTCTCGGCGTCGAACAGGTCCATCATCTTGCCCTCGGGCACGATGACCTCGCCGGTGGCGGGGTTGCACACATCGCCCACGGCGTAACGGCCGATCAAACGCTCGCGGAAGCTCTCGATCTCTTCCTTACCCTCGCGGATATCGGATACCCAGATACCCTCGGTGGCGCCGCAGTCCTCCTCACGGACGATCACGTCCTGAGAAACGTCGACCAGACGACGGGTCAGGTAACCGGAGTCGGCGGTACGCAGAGCGGTATCCGCCATGCCCTTACGGGCGCCGCGGCAGGAAACGAAGTACTCCAAGATGTTCAGGCCTTCACGGTAGTTGGCGCGAATGGGCATCTCGATGGTCTTACCGGCGGTGTTGGCCAGCAGACCGCGCATACCGGCCAGCTGCTTGATCTGGTTCATAGAACCACGGGCACCGGAATCCGCCATCATGAAGATGGGGTTGCGGTCTTCCAGGTTGTCGGCCAGAGCCTTGGAAACCTTATCGGTGGTCTCCTGCCAGATCTGAATCACGCCGTTGTAGCGCTCCTCGTTGGAGATCAGGCCTCGGTTGAACTGCTTGATGATTTTGGAAACCCGCTCGTCGGCCTCAGCCAGCAGCTCGGGCTTCTGGGGCGGGATCACGGCGTCGCACACAGCAACGGTGATGCCGCTGATGGTGGAATACTTGTAGCCCTGGGCCTTGATGCGGTCCAGCATCTCGCTGGTGGCCTTGGTGCCATGCACCGCCAGGCAGCGGCTGATGATGTCGGGCAGGTTCTTCTTGGTGACCTGGAAATCAACCTCGTAGCCGAACATGGCCTCGGGATCGTTGCGGTCCACGTAGCCCAGATCCTGCGGGATGGGCTGGTTGAAGATGATGCGGCCCACGGTGGTATCCACCAGCTTGCTCTTCAGCTCGCCGTTCACCTCCAGGGTGCGGCGGACCTTGATGCGGGCCTGCAGGGTGATGACCTTGTCGCTGTAAGCCATGATGGCCTCTTCCTCATCGCGGAAGATCTTGCCCTCGCCCTTGTCGCCGTCATTGACCATGGTCAGGTAGTAGGAGCCCAGGATCATATCCTGCGTGGGCACGGCAACGGGAGCACCATCAGAGGGCTTCAGCAGGTTGCCGGAAGCCAGCATCAGCATGCGGGCCTCACGCTGGGCTTCCACGCTCAGGGGCAGGTGCACGGCCATCTGGTCGCCGTCGAAGTCGGCGTTGAAGGCGGTACATACCAGGGGATGCAGCTTGATGGCGTGGCCCTCAACCAGCACAGGCTCGAAGGCCTGGATGCCCAGACGGTGCAGAGTAGGCGCACGGTTCAGCATGACGGGGTGACCCTTGATCACGGTCTCCAGGCTGTCCCACACTTCGGTGCGGGCACGCTCCACCATCTTGCGGGCGCTCTTGATGTTGTTGGCCAGACCCTTTTCCACCAGGTCCTTCATCACAAAGGGCTTGAACAGCTCCAGAGCCATCTCCTTGGGCAGACCGCACTGGTACATCTTCAGCTCGGGACCGACAACGATAACCGAACGGCCGGAGTAGTCAACACGCTTACCCAGCAGGTTCTGACGGAAGCGGCCCTGCTTGCCCTTCAGCATGTCGGACAGGCTCTTCAGAGGACGGTTGTTGGGGCCGGTGACGGGACGGCCGCGGCGGCCGTTGTCGATCAGGGCGTCCACAGCCTCCTGCAGCATGCGCTTCTCGTTGCGCACAATGATGTCGGGAGCGCCCAGCTCCAGCAGGCGTTTCAGACGGTTGTTACGGTTGATGACCCGGCGATACAGGTCGTTCAGGTCGCTGGTGGCGAAACGGCCGCCGTCCAGCTGAACCATGGGACGGATATCCGGCGGAATCACGGGAACAACATCCATGATCATCCACTCGGGGCGGTTGCCGGACAGGCGGAACGCCTCCACAACCTCCAGGCGCTTCAGAATACGAACACGCTTCTGGCCGCCGGCGTCCTCCAGCTCGTTGCGCAGCTGGGTACGCAGCTCTTCCAGATCGATCTCCGCCAGCAGTTCCTTGATGGCCTCGGCGCCCATGGCAGCCTTGAACTCATCCTCGTAGCGCTCGCGCATCTCGTGGTATTCCTTCTCGCTGAGCAGCTGCTTCTTCTCCAGCGGGGTGTAGCCGGGATCGGTTACGATGTAGCTGGCGAAGTACAACACCTTCTCCAGCTGACGGGGACTGATGTCCAGCATCAGGCCGATGCGGCTGGGGATGCCCTTGAAGTACCAGATATGGGAAACGGGCGCGGCCAGCTCGATGTGGCCCATGCGCTCACGGCGCACCTTGGACTTGGTGACCTCAACGCCGCAGCGGTCGCAGATCTTGCCCTTGTAACGGATGCGCTTATACTTACCGCAGTGACACTCCCAGTCCTTGGTGGGTCCGAAGATGCGCTCGCAGAACAGGCCGTCCCGCTCGGGCTTCAGGGTGCGGTAGTTGATCGTTTCCGGCTTTTTGACCTCGCCGTAGCTCCATGCGCGGATCTGGTCGGGAGAAGCAAGGCCGATCTTGATCGAATCGAAATCGTTATATTCCATTAAACGAACCCTTCCTTTTCTAATGTTTCGATGAATGAGGGCTTGGGAGCGCGGCGCATCTTACGCGCGCCGCACTCCACTCTCGGCTTGATCAGAATTCGTCGTCCAGGCCCAGGCCGTCGTCGGCAAACAGGCTGTCGTCCGGCTCAAAAACATCCTCCGGCTCATCGAAACCGGCGTCTGCATCGGGATCAGCGTCCTCGATGCTGTAATCGTTGCTCAGTTCGTTCTCCACCAGAACGTCCTCGCCCATGGGCAGATCGCGGGTATCGAAGCCGGGCTCCTCGTCGTCGAAGTTCTGCTTCAGATCGATCTCGTCGCCATTGGAATCCTGCACACGCACATCCAGACCCAGGCTCTGCAGCTCCTTGATGAGCACGCGGAAGCTTTCGGGGATGCCGGGCTTGGGAACGGGCTGGCCCTTCACGATGGCCTCGTAGGTCTTCACACGGCCGACCACGTCGTCGGACTTGACGGTCAGGATCTCCTGCAGGGTGTAGGCTGCGCCGTAAGCCTCCAGGGCCCAAACCTCCATTTCGCCGAAGCGCTGGCCGCCGAACTGAGCCTTACCACCCAGAGGCTGCTGGGTAACCAGGCTGTAGGGGCCGGTGGAACGGGCGTGGATCTTATCATCCACCAGGTGATGCAGCTTCAGGTAGTACATGTAGCCCACGGTGACGCGGTTGTCGAACTTCTCGCCGGTGCGGCCGTCGTAAACGGTGCTCTTGCCGTCCTCGTCCAGCTCAATCTTGGAGAAGTCGATCACATGGCCGATCTCCGGGCGCATGATCTTGTCCAGCTTGGTGGGATATTCGGGAGCGTTCTCACCGTGATTGGTCTCATAGGCCAGGTGGTAGCATTCGCGGATGTCCTGCTCGTGGGCACCGTCGAATACGGGGGTCATGATCTTCCAGCCCAGCGCCTTGGCGGCGTAGCCCAGATGGACCTCCAGCACCTGACCGATGTTCATACGGGAGGGAACGCCCAGGGGGTTCAGCACGATATCCAGCGGGGTACCGTCGGCCAGGAAGGGCATATCCTCCTGAGGCAGGATGCGGGATACAACACCCTTGTTACCGTGACGGCCGGCCATCTTGTCGCCCACGCTGATCTTGCGCTTCTGAGCGATGTAGCAGCGCACAACCTGGCGCACGCCGGGCTGCAGCTCGTCGCAGTTGTCGGGAGTGAAGACCTTCACGTCCACGATGATGCCGTACTGGCCATGGGGAACGCGCAGGGAGGTGTCGCGCACCTCGCGGGCCTTCTCGCCGAAGATGGCGCGCAGCAGGCGCTCCTCAGCAGTCAGCTCGGTCTCGCCCTTCGGGGTAACCTTACCGACCAGGATGTCGCCGGCCTTGACCTCGGCGCCGATGCGGATGATGCCGCGCTCGTCCAGATCCTTCAGGGCATCCTCGCCCACGTTGGGGATATCGCGGGTGATCTCCTCGGGTCCCAGCTTGGTCTCGCGGGCCTCGGTCTCATACTCCTCGATGTGGATGGAGGTGTAAACGTCCTCACGAACGATCTTTTCGTTGATCAGAACGGCGTCCTCGTAGTTGTAGCCCTCCCAGGTCATGAAGCCGATCAGGGCATTCTTACCCAGGCTGATCTCACCGTTCTTGGTGGCGGGGCCGTCGGCGATAACCTGACCGGCCTTCACCTCTTCGCCCTTGTCCACGATGGGGCGCTGGTTCACGCAGGTGCCCTGGTTGGAGCGCATGAACTTGATCAGCTCGTACTCGTCGGTGGTGGTCTTGCTGGTGCGGATCACGATCTTGTCGGCATCCACATGCTCCACAACACCGTCGTTCTTGGCCAGAACGCAGACGCCGGAGTCACAGGCAGCCTTGTACTCCATGCCGGTGGCCACGATGGGCTGCTGGGTAACCAGCAGAGGCACAGCCTGACGCTGCATGTTCGCACCCATCAGAGCACGGTTAGCGTCGTCGTTTTCCAGGAAGGGAATCATGGCGGTAGCCACGGACACAACCATCTTGGGGCTTACGTCCATGTAGTCCACGCGCTCGCGCTCGATTTCCAGAATCTCGTCACGGCGGCGGGCATTGACGCGGGCCTTGGTGAAGTGGCCTTCCTCGTCCAGAGGCTCGTTGGCCTGGGCCACCACGTACTCGTCTTCCACGTCGGCGGTCATGTAGACCACCTCGTCGGTGACTACACCGCGCTCCTTGTCCACCTTGCGGTAGGGAGCCTCGATGAAGCCGTACTCGTTAATGCGGGCGAAGCTGGCCAGGTAGGAGATCAGACCGATGTTGGGACCTTCGGGGGTCTCAATGGGGCACATGCGGCCGTAATGGCTGTAGTGTACGTCTCGAACCTCGAAACCGGCGCGGTCACGGCTCAGACCGCCGGGGCCCAGAGCAGACAGACGGCGCTTATGAGTCAGCTCGGCCAGAGGGTTGTTCTGGTCCATGAACTGAGACAGCGGGCTGGAACCGAAGAACTCCTTGATAGCAGCAACCACAGGACGGATGTTGATCAGGCTCTGGGGAGTGGCCTCGTTCATATCCTGTGCCTGCAGGGTCATGCGCTCGCGGATGACGCGCTCCATACGGGAGAAGCCGATGCGGAACTGGTTCTGCAGCAGCTCGCCCACGCTGCGGATACGGCGGTTGCCCAGGTGGTCGATGTCGTCGGTGACGCCGATGCCGTGGTCCAGGCCGTTCAGGTAGTTGATGGAGGAGAAGATGTCATCCAGGGTAACGGTCTTGCTGATGAGGCGGTCGTGGTTCTTGACCAGCAGCTCCTTCTGCTCGGCCTCGTCGCTGGTTGCATCCAGGATGGCCTTCACCTCGGCGAAGGTCACGCGCTCGTTGATGCCGCACTCCAGAACGTCGAAGTTGAAGAAGTTCTGGGCATCCACGGTGCCGTTGGTGATAACCTTGCGCTCCCGGTCGTCGGCCATGATGAAGGCCACGGATACACCGGCGGCCTCGGCAGCCTCGGCGGCCTCACGGCTGATCTTCTCGCCGGCGGCGATCAGCAGCTCGCCGGTCAGGGGGGCGATGATGTCGCGGGCGGCCACAAAGCCGGTGATGCGGCGGGCCAGAGCCAGCTTCTTGTTCATCTTGTACCGGCCGAACCGGGACATGTCGTACCGGCGGGGGTCAAAGAACAGGTTGTTCAGATGGGTCTGGGCGCTCTCCACCGTCGGGGGCTCGCCGGGACGCAGCTTGCGGTAGGTCTCCAGCAGGCCCTCTTCCTCGTTGTGGGTGGTATCCTTGTCCAGAGTGGCCAGGATGCGCTCATCCTCGCCGAAGAACTCCCGGATCTGAGCGTCGCTGCCCATGCCCAGAGCACGCAGCAGCACAGTGACGGGCAGCTTGCGGTTCTTATCGATACGCACATAGAACACATCGTTGGAGTCAGTCTCGTACTCCAGCCATGCACCGCGGTTGGGGTTCATGGTGGCGGTGTACAGCTTCTTACCGGTCTTGTCGTAGCTGGCGCCGAAGTAAACGCCGGGGCTACGAACCAGCTGGCTGACGATGACACGCTCCGCACCGTTGTTGATGAAGGTACCTGCGTCGGTCATGAGCGGGAAATCGCCCATGAAGATCTCCTGCTCCTTTACCTCGCCGGTCTCCTTGTTCAGCAGCCGGGCGGTAACGCGCAGGGGCGCCGCGTAGGTAGTGTCGCGTTCCTTGCACTCTTTGATGGTGTATTTGGGCTCTCCCAGATGGTAATCCACGAATTCCAAAGCCAGATTGCCGGTGAAGTCCTCAATGGTGGCAATGTCGCGGAAAACCTCTTTCAGACCCTCGTCCAAAAACCAGCGGTACGAGTTCTTCTGCACCTCGATGAGGTTGGGCATGGTGATAACCTCATCGATGCGGGAAAAGCTCATGCGTTCGGTTTTGCCAAGGGTTGTGGGCTTGACCTTCATCATAAAAAGCTTCCACTCCTATCCTGTTTCTACTTACATGATTGAGCACGCCCCGCCGGGGCAACAAGTCCGCTCACAGAATTTTGTGTAACTTTCACAAACTTTTGCAAGTTTTTTGTACATGCTGCCTTTTTTAGGGCGTGTTGATCCAATTATGGTATACCATAACAGTATAATGGCCAAAAAGCCCGGTGTCAAGCCATTTTTTCGCTTTTTTCAAAAACACTGGCCCGGACGTGATACGCCCGGGCCAGTGTTATGTTTTTGATGATTCTCAGCGGCACTGCTCCTCGCTGGCCACGATCCGGGCGAAGTCCACCGCCTCCAGTTCCCGGTTCACCTGCTCGCTGATGCGCCGGAAGACCTGCTGAAAGGCGCAGATGCCGGAGGCTCCCCGGTTGCACTCGCCGCATTCCTCCAGGCAGCGGGAAAGCTGATAGGGTCCCTCCACCGCGCGGATCACATCCAGCATGGTGATCTCGGCCGCGGGCCGCGCCAGCTCGTAGCCGCCCCGGTTGCCCTTGAAGCTGGCCACCAGACCGCTGGCCACCAGCTTGCCCAGGATCTTCAGCGAAAAGCGCAGCGAAACGCTCATCTCCTGGCTGATGGAACGAGCGTCCATCCGCTTTTGATTTTTTGCCAGACAGTAGATGATACGGATGGCGTAATCCGATTCCTGCGTGATGTGCATAACGCCTTCTCCTTTCCCGCGGGCGCGGGGCCCGCCGCGCGGGTACACCCCGCAACAACTATACTTTAATGATATAGTTAAATATATCAGGTTTGGGTGGATTTGTCAAATCTCACCGCATACAGAAAGCCCGGGCAGCTCCTCAAGAAGGAACCACCCGGGCTCTTTTGATTACGCGTTGGCCACAGCCTTTTCGCCCCGGCGGAACAGCACCCGGAACACCAGGCGCACCAGCGGACCGGCGAAGAATACCTGCCAGCACAGGGCCATGGGGAAGTTCATCACCGCAGTTTGCAGCCATACGGCCACGATCTGGCTGCCCGGGTTTTTGAACAGGATGGTGGCCACCAGGCTCATCATGGGGCACATCAGGCAGACGATCATGCAGGAGATGGCCAGAATCACGAAGACGGGCTTATCCACGCCGGGCGTAACCAGGCGGAAAGCCAGCTTCTGGGACAGACGCTCCACCACGAAGAACTCCAGGATGAAGGCCACCGGCCACATAATGACCATCTCGCCAAAGGCCATGACAAAGACCTGATTGCTCATACCGCCCACATTCAGGGCGATGTTGTAGCAGATCATGGCATAGACCATTACAAAGGCCATCAGCAGGGTAAAAATGACATTTTCCAGTTTGGTTTTCGGCATAACGAATACTCCTTCACATTGTTTTCTCGGATGTTTGTGTCCGCAACGCTGTGTTGTTCGTTTGCCGCGCAGCCCTCTTAAAAAGCACAGCTGCTCCGGTGTCGTTTCCAATAAAACCAAACGTTTTGCGCGCTGTCCGTTTTTGGGCAGCGTCGATTATGGTACCACATTTTTCGCACCTTCGCAAGTATTTTTTCTGGACAGCGCTTTCTCCGTCTTCTATAATAAAGAAATACTACGGCGAAAACGAAACTGAGGCGACTGCTGTGAACCACTCCCCTTTTCCCATTCTGGAGTTCGACCCGGACCGCCGGGCCAAGCTTACCCCGGAACATCCGGATACTCCCCTGCTGCCCCAGCGCTGCGTGATCACCTTCTTCCGGGAGGCCCTGGAGGAACTGGTCCGGGAACAAAATCTCGAACCCATCGCCCATCTTCATTCCGAGATTGTGGATCTGCCCATCTACCAGCTGGAGCGGGGCGGTGAGCCGGTGTGCGTCGCTCTTCCCTTTGCCACCTCACCGGGCGCGGTCTGCACGCTGGAGGAGCTGCACGCCCTGGGCGCGGAAAAATTCGTGGTCTGCGGCGGCGCAGGCTGCCTGACTCCCGGACTGGAGCTGGGTCGGATCATCCTGCCGGTAAGCGCAGTACGGGATGAGGGGGCCTCCTATCATTATCTGGAGCCCGGGCGGGAAGCCGCCTGCCCGGCCGAAGGCCTTGCCGCTGCCCGCCGGGGTCTTGCTTCGCTGGGGATTCCGGTGCTGGAGGGCAAGACCTGGACCACCGATGCCCTGTACCGGGAAACGGAAGAGAAAATCGCCCGCCGGGCCGCCGAGGGCTGCCTGACGGTGGAGATGGAGTGCGCGGGCTTTTTCGCGGCGGCGCAGTTTCATGGTCTGCCGCTGGCCCAGCTGCTTTATGCGGGCGACGACCTGAGCGCAGACACCTGGGACAGCCGGGGCTGGGACCGGCAGCACACCGTGCGCCGCAATCTGCTGGAAACCGCTCTTGACCTGGTCACCTATTTTTAAATCAAAAAAGCCGTCCGAAATACCCGGACGGCTTTTTCTATGTTTATCTCTTCTGTGCCTTGAAGATCTCAACCTCGGTGGCGGGCAGCTCGTGGCGGAATTCCCGCTCGGTGCGCTTCAGGTTACCGCAGATGCAGGTCTCCTCGCCCTTGCCATCCAGCGGCATGTAGTAGCCACAGGTGGTGCAGCGGGCATACAGGCCGGGCTTGCGCTTGAATTCCTTCGCCATAAAGCCGGTGGCCTTGGGGCCATGGCCCACATAGGTAAAATTCATCTTCGCCTTCAGCTCTTCCTGCTGTTTGCGGATCTGTTCCTCGTTCACATTCCAGTTCGCCAGCATATACGGTTCTCCTTTTCTCTTTTACTGCCTGTTTCTCTGCCTGTCCGGCAATTAATCCAGGAAATCCCGCAGCTTCTTGGAGCGGCTGGGATGACGCAGCTTGCGCAGGGCCTTGGCCTCGATCTGGCGGATACGTTCACGGGTAACCTCGAACTCGTGGCCAACCTCCTCCAGAGTACGGGGACGGCCATCCTCCAGGCCAAAGCGCAGGCGCAGCACCTTCTCCTCACGGGGGGTCAGGCTGCCCAGCACGGTGGACAGCTGTTCCTTCAGCAGAGTGTGGCTGGCAGCCTCGGCGGGCACGGGAGCATCCTCATCGGGGATGAAGTCGCCCAGATGGCTGTCCTCCTCCTCACCGATGGGGGTCTCCAGGCTCACGGGCTCCTGAGCGACCCGCATGATCTCGCGCACCTTTTCCACCGGCATGTCCAGTGCCTCGCTGATCTCGTCAGCGGTGGGCTCATGGCCGTTCTGGTGCAGCAGCTGGCTGGAAACCTTCTTCACCTTGTTGATGGTCTCCACCATGTGAACCGGGATACGGATGGTACGGGCCTGGTCCGCAATGGCGCGGGTGATGGCCTGACGAATCCACCAGGTGGCGTAGGTGGAGAACTTGAAGCCCTTGGTGTGGTCGAACTTCTCCACCGCCTTGATCAGGCCCAGGTTGCCCTCCTGAATCAGATCCAGGAACTGCATGCCGCGGCCCACATACCGCTTGGCAATGGAAACAACCAGACGCAGGTTGGCCTCGCTCAGGCGCTGCTTTGCCCGCTCGCCCTTGCGGATGGCGGTCTCCAGGTTGCGCAGCTCGATGCGCTCCTCGGTGGGCAGCGCGTCCTTGGTCTGGGTCAGCCAGATGCGCTTCTCGTCGCTGGAGAGCTCCTTGTCGTCCTCGATCTCACAGATCTTGGCGAACTTCTCCTTCTTTTCCTCAATGGCCTTGTTGCCGTCCAGAATGTCCAGCGCCAGGCGGATTTCCTCGTCGCCGCTGAGCAGAGGCACCCGGCCGATCTCCTTCAGATAGACCTTCACCGGGTCGTCGATGGCAACACCCTCAGCAGACAGGGCGGTCTCGAACATATCCACACTGTCCTCGGTGAGGGTGAAGTTATTGGAATCGGCATCCGGCTCATCCACGATCTCCACATTGTGGCCTTCCAGCGTCTCATACAGCTTGTCGATCTGCTCCACGTCGAAGCCGGTTTCCTCAATGGCGTCGTTGATCTCCTTGGTGGTCAGCTTGCCGTTGCGCTTGCCGGTCTCGATCAGTTCGCGGATGGTGATTTTCTTTTCTGCCATACTTTTACTTCCTCCTGGTTTGGATACATTTGGACTTTTGACCTGTGTAATATGTAATACTGCCGAAGTTTACGCTTTTTGACGGCGCAGCCCGGCAAGGTAATCTTCCAGTTCCTGGCCGCTCATGCGGGCAGCCTCGGTGCTTTTTGGGGCGCTTTGCTCGATGCGGTTCAGATACATCTCCACATCCCGGGGACCAATGCCCACATCGTAGTTGCGGGCCAGCAGGTGGGAAATGCGGTTCACGGTATCCTCCGGCAGCTGGGTGGTCAGGGCGGTCAGGTCCGGCCGGATGCCCTGGGCCTTGCAGCGCAGGATGGCCCGGTAGGCTTCCCCCATGTCCTCCATGAGGAATTGCTCGGGGGCAAGACGTTTTTCCACCGTGGCAATGAAATCCGGGTTCTTGACCATAGCCGCCACCAGCTGCTGCTCCGCACTGGCCACGCCCAGCGCCTTTTCGCTGTTCATGGTGTTGTAGGGCAGCTTGATGTCCGACCCCAGGCCCTGATTCAGCAGGTCCCGCTCGAACTGACGCTGCTTGCGGCGGCGGCCCGCCTTCACCGCTGCATCCAGCTGGTTCAGGATTGCGGCCTTGGCCACATCGGTTTCCTCCGCCAGACGTCCGGCGTAGATGTCCCGCTCGGTGGGCGAGACGCCGTCCGCCAGAATACGGATGACCTCCTTGATGTATTCCACCCGATCCGCCGCCCGGGTGATGTCGTATTTGCTCTTCACCTTCTGGATCTTGTACTCAATGGCGTTGCTGGTGCCGTTGAGCAGCCGGTCGAAGGCATCGCGCCCGAATTTTTTGATAAACTCATCCGGGTCCTTGGCGTTGGGGATGTTCAGCACCGACACCTTCACCGGGCTTTCGCTGAACAGGCCCAGGCTGCGGGCGGTAGCCTTCTGGCCCGCCTCGTCCGAGTCGTAGCAGAGCACCACCTCGTCGGCGTACTCAGCCAACAGCCGCACCTGCTCGGCGGTGAGGGCGGTGCCGCAGGCGGCTACCGCTGTATCAAATCCGGCCTGGTGCAGGCTGATCACGTCCATATAGCCTTCGCACAAAATGTAGCGGCGGCTGGTGCTTTTCTTGGCGATGCTCAATGCGAACATGGCCTTGCTCTTTTTGTAGACCAGCGTTTCCGGGCTGTTGATGTACTTTGGCTTCTCATTGCCCAGCACACGCCCGCCGAAGGCAATCACGTTGCCCCGCAGATCGAAGATGGGTGTCATCACCCGGCCCCGGAAGACATCGTACACGTTGCCCTTTTCGCTGCGCTTTTCCACGCCTGCGGCGAGCATCTCCTCCTCGGTGAAGCCCTTGGCCCGCAAATGCATGCGCAGCGCCCGGAAGTCGTTGGGTGCATAACCCAGACCGAACCGCCGGATGGTGGAATCGGACAGACCGCGCCCCCGCCAATAAGCACGGGCGGCAGCGGCCTCCTCAGTGGGGGCGTTCAGCTGCTCGTAGAAAAAGCGGGCGGTCTCCTTGTTCACCGAAAGCACCCGGCTGCGCAGGCGGCCCACCTTGTCGTCCTCCTCGGGCATGGGCATTCCCGCCCGGCCCGCCAGATACTTGACCGCCTCCACATAGTCCAGATTGTTGATCTTCTTGATGAAGGTGATCACATCGCCGCCCGCTCCGCAGCCGAAACAGTAGAAACTCTGGGTCTCCGGGTAGACCACGAAGGAGGGGGTCTTTTCACTGTGGAAGGGGCACAGCCCGGTGTGGGTGCGGCCCCGGTGGCGCAGCTGCACATAGCTGGCCACCACGTCGGTGATGTCGTTGCGGCGCACCACTTCCTCCACATATTCATGGGGAATCACAGGCAGCCCCTCCTTTCCGGGTCAAACTATCGGGCGGCAAAGCTGCCCTTACAGAACGTGCCACTTGCGGGGCACGAAGAATTCTTCAAAGGTACGGATGGCGAACTCGTCGCTCATGCCGCTGATATAATCGGTCACCGCCCGGTCCACGCCCTCCTGGTAGGCAATCTGCAGAAAGCCCTCCGGCAGAAGGTCGATGTGGGTGCACAGCCGCTCGTACAGCGCGCCGATCACCCGCTCCACTTTTTCCTCCTCCTTCTTGGCGGTTTTATCCACATAAACCGTGGAATACATGAAGGAGTGAAGCGCCTCATAGGCTTCGCCCACCTCCGGGCTGAAGGCCAGCTGGGTCTGGCTGCTGTGAGCCACCAGATCGGCGATCAGGGTGGAAATGCGCTGGCTCTTGGTGTCGCCCAGCACCTCCACCACGTCCCGGGGCAGCTGCTCCGGACGCAGCACACCGGCGGTGATGGCATCCTCAATGTCGTGGTTCATATAGGCGATGCGGTCCGCATAGCGCACCGCGCAGCCCTCCAGGGTGGCAGGCCAGGTGCCCTTGGTGTGACACACCAGACCGTTGCGCACCTCCCAGGTCAGGTTCAGCCCGGCAAAACGGCGCTCCAGGCGGTCCACCACCCGCAGGCTCTGCTGGTAATGGCGGAAGCCATGGGGGCTCAGCTGGTTCAATGCCCGCTCCCCCGCGTGACCGAAGGGGGTGTGCCCCAGGTCATGGCCCAGGGCAATGGCCTCGGTCAGGTCCTCATTGAGCCGCAGCGCCCGGGCAATGGTGCGGGCAATCTGGCTCACCTCCAGGGTATGAGTCAGTCGGGTGCGGTAATGGTCCCCCTCCGGGGAGAGGAACACCTGGGTCTTCTGCTTAAGCCGCCGGAAGGATTTGCAATGGATCACCCGGTCACGATCCTGCTGGTAGCAGGTGCGCATGGGGCAGGGCTCCTCCGGCCGTATCCGGCCCCGGCTGTTCTCGCTGAGAGCCGCTCCCGGTGCCAGAATCTGACGCTCAATCTGTTCTGTACGCTTGCGGATCTCATCCATGCCGTATCCCTCCCCTGTGCGCAATCCGCCTTTTGCGGATACATTCTGTAATAATATATACGACACAAACGCACAAAACCCTCTTTGAATTTTGTGAATTTTTTGCAAAAGCCCCAAAATTACGTCAACACTTCTTTAGGCGGGCAACGCTTAAAAGGGAGTGTAAAAAGGCTGGGAGATATGCGGCGTCACCGCGCCCCGGCTCAGCTCCTGGAAAGCTGTGGGCAGACCCACCTCCTGCCCGGCGGGCAGGGTGGCGGTGAGGGTGACCTTATCCGCAAAGACCGGCTCGTCCACCTGGGCTCCTGCCCCCTGGAGCAGCAGCATGGCCCGCTCATAGAGGGCGTAATCCACCTCCACGGTGAGCTTCACGCAGGAGCGCACCGTGACGATCTTCGCCGCCCGCAGTCCGCTGGCGGCGCTTTCGGTGTAGGCCCGGACCAAACCACCGGTGCCCAGCAGAATGCCGCCAAAGTACCGGGTTACCACCACGATGCAATCGGTAAGGCCGGCATGCTGGATGCTCTCCAGCACCGGCAGGCCCGCGATCTTGGCGGGCTCGCCGTCATCGGAATAGCGCATCCGGCCGCCCTCCCGCAGGATATAGGCATATACGTTGTGGCGTGCGGTGCGGTGCTGGGCGCGGATGCTGTTCAAAAATTCCACCGCCTTTTCCTCGGTGTCGGCAAAGGACACGTTGGCAATGAACCGGCTGCGTTTTTCCTCAATCTCGGCCGTGGCGGTGCCCTGGATGGTGCGGTAATCCTGCATGGGCGGCGCTCCTTTTCTTGTGATTTACAGACAACAAAAAAGGCGGTTTGAAACAAACCGCCTTTTTGGCTTTTGGATCTTACTTCTTGAGACCGAAACGACGGTTGAAGCGATCAACACGTCCGCCGGTGTCAACCAGTTTCTGCTTGCCAGTGTAGAAAGGATGGCACTTGGAGCAAACTTCAACGTGGATCTCAGGCTTAGTGGAACGGGTGTGGATGACCTCGCCGCAAGCGCAGGTGATGGTGCAGTCCACATACTTGGGATGGATGCCCTGTTTCATTCTTTTCACCTCTTTCTGGTTAATGACTAAAGGGGCCATGCTTGATACATGCGCCCATCACAACCTTCAATAGGAGGCCACCAGCATACACCATCCTGTGCGTATGGAGCGGCCGTCGGAACGATTGCCAAAACAGTATATCACGCCGAATTCCAAAATGCAAGCTTTTTTGCTTCCTGCCTGCAAAAAAACAGGAAGAACACGGTTTTCGACGTTCTTCCTGTTTGAATTCTGTTTACAAATTGTATTTGTCAGCTCAGATATTGCTGCCAGTACTCTTCCAGCGTGAGATTCTGCTCCTTCAGGAAGGAGGCCAGCTCCTTGCCCACATAGCGCCAGTGCCAGGGCTTGAACTCCACGCCGGTGATCTCCTGCTTGTCCTCCGGGTAGCGCAGCACGAAGCCGTATTCCGCCGCGTGCTCGCTGAGCCACTGGTATTCCGGAGTCTGCACGATGGTCGCGGCATCCTTGGTCTGACGGTACTGGGGTACCAGATCCACTGCTAGGCCGGTGTTGTGGTCCGACTCGTAAGCCTTCTGTTCCACACGCTGGGCCTGCTCCTCTGCGGCAGCCTGGTCCAGCCCCTGACTGAGCAGCGCCTGGACCTCCTGTTCATACAACTGCTGCTGGCGCTGGGTACTGCGGAAGCCAGAGAGGATCTTCAGCTGCAATCCCGCCTCCTGGGCCGCCTGCTGCATGGCAAAGAAATCCTCCACCGCCCGGCTGTCCAGATAATAGCCTGCGCCGTCAATGGCATCCGTCTGCGGGTCAAAGTCCTCCGGCAGCGGATTACCCGGGCCGTTCAGCACCGCAAACCAGTCCTCTGCCGTCACTGCGGGACCCGGCACCGGCGTGGGAGAGGGCTCCGTCGTGGGCTGTGCCGAAGCACTTGCCTGCGAAGAAGCCGGGAGGCTATCCGCCTCACCTTTCTGTCCTGCACCGCCACCCCAAACAAGAGCAACAATCAGAGCTGCCACTGCCAGCACGATGACCACAAGGGCAATGATCCAGCCTTTGCGCCCACCCGAACCGCCTTTTTCCGGCGACGGCCCTCCTTCGGCGGACCAGCGAACCTTTTGCGCCGGGTCCGTTGGCTGCGCAGCGCTCTGCTGCATTTTTTCCTCCTCTTCCGGAGTAAAATATTTCATCTCGTGCGGCATTGTTTGCCCCCCTTATACCGTGTTCTTCCCGTATCTGTTTACGCTTCTTCCCGCTCTTCCTTTGCGCGGCGGTAAACCATACGGTATTTTTTGAGGCCCGCACGCCAGGCAATGGCCAACGCAGCCACAACCACCACATAGATCAACGCGAAATAGAAGAATACATCCACCGCACCGTGGGTATAGGAAGCCACAAGCATTTTCAGCGTTTCCGGGCTCAGGTTCAGCCGGTCCATCCGAATCAGTGCATTAAACAGCAGTGGAACCGCCACACTGAACAGTGCTGCCGCGGAAAAGGCGTTGATGCACCAGCGCAGCCGCGCCGCGCCGGAAGGCTGCAGGCGCATCAGCAGTACCAGCGTGATTACACACAATACCCCAATCACCGCAAAGCCGATCCAGACCATCTGGGTAATGCGGGCGATATACGGTGCCACATAGGGCGTTATAATCAGCTGAACATAATTGTCATAGTCCACCTGACAACCGTTGGCCATCTCCTGCACAGCCTGGCTGATCTCATCAGTGATCTGAATCCCACGCTCCTCCAGATTGTTCTCGATGACTTCCACCGCGGCCTGAGCCACCTCCGGATGAGAAATCAGCCGCCGGTCGCCCTCATACAGGCTCTCCACCGCCTTGAACATATCCTGCTGGATCTGGTCCTCAGTTACAATGCTGGTCATCACCTCTTCCGGGATGCCGCCTGCATTGCCGTAACTGGTATAGTTTTCATTCAGCTGTTCCAGTGCCGCTTCGCAGAAGCCACTCTCCAACACCTGATTGCGCAGATAGCGCGAGTTGCAAACAGTGCAGGCCACAACGCCCAATACTGTGAGCAGTGCCAGCAAAAAGCTGAGCAGCCATGCCACCGCACCGGTGATCACCGGTGCGGTGGCATTTCTGCGGATTTTCTTTTGTTTCATCCTTGCCGCCTCCCTGTTACTTGCTCTTGTCGATCATCGGACCGGACACATACTCCGCGTACACAAAGTAACGCTGAGGTGTAAAGCCAAGCGCGTCAAAGGGGTAGCAGGTATACAAAATCAGATTTTCGTCCGTACGGGTAAAATCGTAGGTGGTTGCATCCTGATAATCCGCCACCTTCATTTCGGTCACCCGGTACACATAGCTGCCGTAATGGGTATCAATGTGAATGAGACTGCCTTCCTGCACATCCTGCAGGCCATTAAAGAAGGTGTTGTTATGGCCTGCCAGCAGAACCGTCCTGCTTTCACCGGGAATCCCTGCCCCCACCGAATCCGCATACGTTGCCACACCCCGGTTCAGCTCACGAGTGGAGTCGCCGTAATACAGCGGTGCATCCACACTGGTGCCCTCGATGGTGATCTGTCCATACTGGTCACCTTTAGAGGGATACACCAACTGACTGAACGGCACCGAAGTGGCGTTTTCAATGCTGTTGGCCAGTCCCTCGTACAAGTTGGTGGGCTGACTCGTCTCCTCCTTGCTGAACAGGTACTTTGCGAGCCCCACATAAGGCCCCACCGTTGGGGCGGCTGCCAGGTAAATCACACCGGCAGTGATTGCAAAGAACAAAACCGGCACGCCCACAAAGCTGAGCAGCTTGCGCCAGAGCGGCGCCTTGGGCCGGGAAGGAGCCGGGCGGGTTGGCCGGGAATCGTCCGGCCGATGGTATACGGGCATGGGATAGCCCCCTTTCAAGAGATGCCTGCCCCGCCCCATGCCTCCTTTGGGGAGACAGACCGGCGGTGACAAATAATATATATCAGAGGCAAAAAGCCTTTATATACAGAAAAAACAAGGAAAGTTAGCACAACGGGTTCCTTTCCTTGTTTGTGGGCAAATTATGTGGCAAACACATCATTTGCCTTGTTCGAGTGATTACTCACCCAGCTTGCGAGCCTTCACAGCAGCAGCACCCAGTACGGAAGCCACAGCCAAAGCCACAACAGCAGCGCCGGTGGTGTTCAGGCCAGTAGCCTTGATCACGCCAGCGGTAGAAGCGGCAGCGCCACTGGTAGCAGTGGTGGTGTCCTTCTTGGAGCTGTCGGTCCACTCGGGAGCGCGCTCAGCGTTAGCGGGGGTAGACTTCTCGGCAGTGATGGCAACACCACCAACCTTCACAGAAGCCTTAACGGTAGCGGAACCGTCCAGGTTCAGCTGAACGGTAACGTCACCCACCTCCACGCTGTTGTTGCCGGCAGCAGCCTTCATCTCAGTCAGAGCGGTGTTCACAATGTCAGTGATCTCCTTCTGGCTGTTAGCGGTCTGCAGAGCAGCCTGAGCCTTAACAGCGGCAGCCTTCACGGCATCCACGTCAACGCTAGCGGGATCAGTCAGACCGTCGATAGCGGCATTGACCTGATCCATGGAAACGCCGTAGGCAGCAGCCTGACCAGCGTAACCACCAGCAATAGCCTTCAGCTCGTCCTTGCTGTAGCCACCAGCAGCGAAAGCGGAGGTAGCCATGGCAGCAGCCAGAGCCAGAGCAGCAACGGTAGAAATAACCTTCTTCATTGGTATCGTCCTCCTTTCCCCAAAGATTTTATATAACGCAGGTTTCCCCGCGTTATACCGAGTGAAATTCAGAACCACCGGCCAAAGAACTTCTTCGGCTTGGAGGCGTCCCGCAGCTGGGGTTCCAGCCCGGCGAACACGTCCGCAGCGTTCTGCGTAAGATAGCGGACCATATCAGTGCCCTGCCAGCCTTCGACCTTCTGCATGGCAGGGCCGATGAGCGGCGGACGCTTGTCCACAGAATGAGTATCGGTGGAGAGCACGTGAACGAGCTGCCACCGCAAAAACTTTTGAATCATGGCCTGGCGGCTGCCCACGCGCATGATGCTGCTGGCATTCACCTGGGTCACAGCGCCCGCACTGACCAGATCGAACAGGCGGGTGGGATCGCTGAGCATATAAGGATAACGCTCCACATGGGCCAGCAGTGGTGTGATGCCCTGAAGCCCCAGGTTATAAAAGATATCCTTTGCCCAACTGGGATAAAACATGGGGGAAAATTCCACCAGGAGGTAAGGCGTATCCTGCAAAAGCAGCGGCTCCAGATCCAGCTCCAGCAGATTGGAACTGAAGAACACTTCCGCACCCAGTTTCAGCTTGACCGGAAGGCCCTGCTGTTGCACTGCATTCTGCAGAATTGCAAAAGCCTCAGCCCGGCGCTGGGTGAATTCCTCCACACTGGTGCGCTCGGCGTTGAAGTGCGGGGTAAGGGCGATCTCATCCACCCCCTGCTCCAGCTGGCGCCGGATCAGGGCCAGCGAATCTTCCACAGTCTGTGCGCCGTCATCAACGCCCGGCAGGATATGGCTGTGAAGGTCCGTCATGAGCCGCTCTTCCTTTCCTTATTTATAATAGCCGTATTCGTAGGAATAGTAGTAACCGGTGTCGCGGGTGGTGCTCTTCAGATCAAAGCCGTTCAGCACCGCGCCAATCACGTTGGCGTTGGCCGCCTCCAGATTCTTTTTCGCCAGCTGTGCCGACTCGATGGTGGCGTTTGCATGGCTTACCACGAAGATTACACCGTCGGCCAGTGCGCTCAGCACCGCCGCATCGGTAACCACCGAGGCGGGAGGGGTATCCATAATAATGTAATCATACTGCTCGGAAAGGCCATCCAGCATCTTGGCCATGCGGGCGCTGCCCAGCAGCTCCGCAGGGTTGGGCGGGATCACACCGGCAGTGATGACGTCGATGTTCAGATCACTGAAATGCACGATCACATCCGCGGGCGTTGCCTCGCCGCTGAGCACGTTGGTCAGACCGCTGGCGCGGCGGGTGATGCGCAGGTATTTGTGCATGACCGGCTTACGCAGGTCACAGTCGATGATCAGTACCTTTTTACCGTTTTCAGCCAGAGAGATTGCCAGGTTGATCGCCACGTTGCTCTTGCCCTCACCGGGAATAGAGCTGGTGATGACCAAACGGCGGTAATTGTTGCTGGCCGCCATGAAATTGATGTTGGTGCGCAGAGTCTTGTACGCCTCCACATACTGGAAGGGAGCGTCTTTCGAGATGATCTGCAGCTTGCGGTTGCTGGGCTGATCTTTTCTCTTTTTCTTCCCGAATGCGGGCAATTTGAAAGCCATCGATCAGTCCTCCACTTCCACCTGCGGAATGACGCCCAGCACAGTAAAGCCCAGATGCTTCTGGATGTCGTCATCCGACTTAAAGGTATTGTTCAGCATTTCCTTCAGGAAAATAAAGCCCACACTGGCCACCAGGCCCAGTAGGCCGGCAATGGCGGTGTTCATGGTCTTGTTGGGCGAAACCGGGGCGTCACCCACGCGGGCATCCGAGATAACCTTTACGGAACCGGCCTCTACCGCTTCCTGGATCACATCGGGTGCAATCTCCACAATCTTGCCCACAATGGCCTTGGCCTCAGCGGGATTTTCATCCTCCACCGAGATCTGCATCACCTGGGTGGAGTCCACCGCAGACACGGTCACCCGGTCAGCCAGCTGCTCGTAGGTCATATCCAGGCCCAGTTCATCAATCACCTGATCCAGAACCGTGTCGCTCTTCACGATGATGCCGTAGGTAGCCACCAGGTTTTTCGCAGTGGTGAGCATATCGTTGGTCAGATTGTTGCTGGTCTGGCTCTGCTGCGAGTTTACGATCATGGTAGCGCTGGCCCGGTACTGCGGGGTAATCAGAAAGCTGGTGATCAAAAAGCCCACGATGGCGCACACGATCGTGCTTGCCACAATAGCCAGCAGATTGTTTTTCAGCATGAAAAATATTTCACGCAGGTCTATGGTCTCGTACTCTTGCTCCACAGTCTTTCCCCCACTAATTGATAAAAAAGGACATATTTTGTCCTGTTAAAAATGCCATTCAATCAAAACGGTTAAGATTTTATTTGAAACTACTCAATGACGTTTTAAAGTATATCACAAAGGTTTTTGGCCTGCAAGGCAAAAGTGTTTTTTCGTAAACTCGCATAAAGGAATTCCGCCCTTCGATTCATTCTTTAGATAAATTCATACCTGGTTTGTCATGAAGCTCCATATTTCGGCCTTCCAACAGCATAAATTCCCTTTAAACAGAGCTATTCCTGCTATCATTTTCCATTCAGTGAACCCTTTGATGCATAAAAATAAGGAGCGCAATTGCTTGCGCTCCTTATTGAAAAAGCTGTTTTACGCTGCCGGTTCCGCGGTAGGCTCCGGTGTTGCCGTCTGACCGTCTTCCTCCGTCTGAGCAGCTGTATCGCCGCCTTCTGTGGAATCCGCTTGGCCATCGCCCTCATCGGCATTGGCTGCATCACCGGTTTCCCCGTCTGTCTGGTTCTCATCTCCAGTCTGACCGGTATCGTTTTCTCCCGCTGTACTCGTCTGCGCAGTGTCGGATTCTCCGGAATCCGATGCAGTGATGGAGCCGGGCGACCAGGTGGGCCGCAGGCTGCCATCCTCCAGCTGATGGGATACATCCAGCGTGCCCTGCTCGGTATCGCCGATGCCTTTACCGTCTTCGTTGTGCAGCAGATAGGCGGCAAACTTGATCTTGTAGTCCAGATTATTAAAGGTACCAAGCAGCACCTTGGCCCGGTTCTGGTAGATGAAGTACAGCTCGTTGGAATCACCGAACTGAATGCTGGTGCAGTCATCCTTCAGCTCGTAGGTCCAAAGCAGTTCCAGCAAGCGGTTCACGTCATCCATCGGGTCGTGCGCACTTTGCTCACTGCCCGATGTGGAGGAGGACGAAGAAGATGCTGTAGATTGAACCGCGGACACTCCGGAAGCAGCGGGTGCCGGAGTGGCGGTGGCATTGGGTGTTGCCAGCTTCAGGTAATACCCGGCCACCGGCGCTTCAATGTCCAATCCAAGCAGCGCAGGCAGTCCCTGAGGCTGCTCCTCGCTGATCTTCATAATTTTAAGCCCATCGCTCAGGGTCAGCCAGCCACTGTCCGACTGGGCACACCAGGTTTCCACGGCCGGTTCCACCCGGATCACCAGCGTGCTGGGCAGACGGCGGCGGATCTCCACCCGCTCCAGATAGGGCAGGCTGACCACCATATTTTTTTCCTTCTGCGCCGCCGAAAACTGGAACATGTTTTCCCCTACTGGAACCCCCAGTGCACCAAGGATCGCATCCTCGGTGTAAATTCCGGTATCGGCCGGAGTGCTGCCATCCATATTTTCAATACGGAAGGTATCCACCTTGAACAGCACAGTAAGCGACAGAGCCACACCGACGCCGATCACCAGCAGTCCCAGCAGAACCATCAGCAAGTTGCGACGACGACGCCGGCGGCGCAGTTCACTGTGGGTCAGGCGGCGAGGCGGCCGTGGCTGTTTGGGTCGGGCGGCCGTGCTGCGGGCCGGGCGGGGCTGCTGCATCCCGTGAGGATACTGTGCCGTTTGCCGGCGGTACTCTGGCTGTTGCGCCGAAGCAGGGCGTTGACGGACAGTTCGGTTCGGCTGCGGAGCCCTTCGCTGAGCGCCGGGGCGGGATTCCGGCCGAGGCTGCGGCGGCCGTCTGCCGCCTGCCGTCGAAACACGCTGCGAATTCTGCGCGCTGTTCTGCGGCTGCTGACGGTTCTGATTTCGTCTTACCTGCCGTTTTGCCACCGGGTTTCCTCCCCTCTTTTTGTATTTTTCCTCAATTTATTACGCTTTGTTAATTCGCCGTGGTGTTTTCCAGCCCCATAAGCTGCGCCAGCTTGGCCCAGATCTTATCCAGACTGTGAGGTTCGGCCAGACTCTGAGCATTGCGGCCCATCTGAGCCAGACGGCCTGGCTGAGCCAGCAGTTCCTCCACCATAGCGATGAGCTTTTCACCGTTCAGATCCTTCTCCTCCACCACCAGCGCAGCCCCGGCTTTTTGTAATTCCAGGGCATTATAATACTGATGGTTTTCCGCCACATTGGGGCTGGGAATCAGGATCGCCGCACGGCCCACCGCTTCCAGCTCCGCCAGAGTGAGCGCGCCTGCACGGCTGATCACCAGATCCGACGCAGCCAGCAGCTCCGGCATATTGTTGATGTACTCGCTCACCACCAGATTCTCATTGTAGGAAAAGCCTTTTTCCTTCGCCATATTTTTAAAAAGCTCTACGCCCCGGCTGCCGGTGGCATGCAGGTGAAGAATGTTTCGGAGCTGCTTCTGCTCCCAGGCGGCCAGGTCGGCCACCACCTCATTGATGCGGCGGGCGCCCAGGCTGCCGCCGAAGCTCAGGATCACGGTGCGGTCTCCCGCCTTCAGCTTGGCTCGGGCAGCAGCGCGGTCCTGGGCAAAAATCTCCGGCCGCACCGGGTTGCCCACCACAGTGGTCTTGCCGGGCGCGCCCAGCTTTTCCACCGCCGCAGGCACCGCCGCAAAGATCACATCCACGTCCTTCGCCAGCAGCTTGTTGGTCACACCGGGGAAGGCATTCTGCTCGTGAATGGCCGTCTTGATGCCCATTTTAGCCGCACAGCGCACCACCGGTCCGCTCACATAACCGCCGCAGCCGATCACCAGATCCGGCTGAACCTGACGCATCATCGCCTTGGCCCGCGGCCCCGACAAAGCCAGATGCCATACTGCTTCAATGTTGCGCAGAATATTCTTGGGCGTCAGGCTCCGCTGGATACCGTTCACCTCAATGTGATGAAAGGGATAGCCCGCCTGGCCCACCAGCTTAAACTCCATACCCGCCTTGCGGCCGGCAAAGTGGATTTCCGCTTCCGGGCAGTGCTGCTTGATTGCGCCCGCAATGGCGAGCGCCGGGTTGATATGACCGGCAGTACCGCCGGCTGCAATCAATACGCGCATGATAAGCGCCTCCTTCAAAACGATACGGATTCATCAAAGAAATCAGCGGTCGAAGCGAGCGTAGGGGTCCGCTTCCTCACGGGCCCGCTGGGCCTCCTGTTCGGCCGCGGCCTTTTCGTCTGCTTTTTTCCGATTTCCGGCCCTGCACACACTCATCACCACACCCATTTGGCCCAGCAGCATCAAAAGGCTGGTACCGCCGGAGGAGAAGAAGGGCAGGCTGATGCCGGTGTTCGGAATGGTGTTGGTGACCACTGCCACGTTAAACAAAAACTGGAAGCTGATCTGGGCCATACAGCCCACCACCAGCAGACTGCCGAACCGGTCAGGGGCGTTCCAGGCAATGACAATTCCCTGAATGATCAGCAGCAGGAACAGCAGAATGCAGATCACGGCCCCCACAAAGCCCAGCTCCTCGCAGAGGATGGCAAAAATGAAGTCGTTCTGGGCTTCCGGCAGCCACATGTGCTTCTGAACACTGTTGCCGATGCCCACGCCGAACAGGCCGCCGGAGCCGATGGTGTAAAGGCTTTGGCCGGTCTGACGGGTAGAGTCCTGCATGTCCGAGAAGGGCTGCAGCCAGCCCTGCAGGCGTTCCGCCACATAACCGCCGCGGGTAACCAGCAGCAGAGCGATACCCGTGACCGCCACGCCGCCTGCCAAAAAGAACCAGCGCAGCAGCGCACCACCCACCAGCATGATGGACGCCGCGATGCAGCACATCAGGATCATGGCGCTGTGATGCGGCTCCAGCAGAAGAAGCAGCAGGATGGGTGCCAGCAGCAGTCCGGGCAGGATAATGCTCAGTTTCAGGTTCTGTGCCGGGCCCGCACCAGGGAATTGCCCCTCAATGCGCTTCTGGTACCGGGCAAACAGATGAGACAGCAGCAGAATCAGCGCAAACTTGGCAATCTCGCTCACCTGGATGGTGGGCAGACCGCTCACGTTAATCCAACGGCGGCAGCCCTTGATGGGCGGCATGAACAGCACCACCACCAGAAGCCCCAGGGTCACAAAATACAACGGCCAGGCAAACCGCCGCAGCCAGTGGTAATCCACCCGGGAGACGATCAAAGCCGCCACAAGGCCCATGATCGCGTAAATGGTCTGGGGACCAACGTATTCATAACTGTTGCCGAACTTGTTCAGCGAGGTTGCATAGCTGGCGCTGAACAAAATGATCAGGCCAAACACCTGCAGAATGATCAGATTCGCCAGAAAGGCGCCGTTCAGCTTGCCGGGATGCTTATAGAACATGCGCACCGGTGCGCGGCTTGCCTGCCGGGCCTGGCGTGCGGCACGGCGCATCTGCTCCGCTCGCTGCCGCGCTCCGCTCTGGGCGCGGGGCGCGCGATAGGTCTGGCGGGCCGTACCGCCGGGTCGTGCCATATCGGTCATGGCCACAGACCTCCTTTTCGGGGATACTCAGGCTGCTTGGACGCAGCCTGGCAATGGGATATCAATAGTAGAAATAAGCAAAGGTGAGACCCAGCACAACAAACAGGGCCTCCAGCGCGCTGAAGCTGGCGTCGATCTTGACCTCGCTCCAGCCCCGCATCTCGAAGGAATGGTGGATGGGGGTCATCTTGAAGATACGCTTACCGTGAGTCAGCTTGAAGTAGGTGACCTGAATCACCACGGTGGCCGCCTCCCAGATGTAAACCGCGCCGAAGAAGAACAGAATCTCGGGCCGGCCCATGGCATAGCCCAGACCAGCAACCGCGCCGCCCAGGAACATGCTGCCGGTGTCGCCCATGAAGGTCTTGGCCGGATAGAAGTTCCAGATGAGGAAGCCTGCCAGCGAACCGGCCAGTGCCGCCGGAAGTACCGACATGACGAACTGGCCCAGAAAGCTCACCAGGGTCAGGAAGCCCAGCATAGACACAAAGGTCACACAGGAGCACAGGCCGTCGATGCCGTCGGTCAGGTTCACCGCGTTCACCACGCCGATGATCAGAATGTAGGACAGCGGGTAGAACAGGATGCCGAAGTCCACCATGCCGAAGAAGGGCAGGGTGATGGAGGTGCTCAGGGTGCCGTTCATCCACAGCCCCGCCAGCAGCGCAGTGGTCACCAGCAGCTGGCCGGCAATCTTCTGCCAGGCCCGCAGGCCCAGGTTACGCTTTTTCACCACCTTGATGAAATCATCCAGAAATCCGATCAGGCCGAAGCCGAAGGCGGAGAAGATAGCCAGGTACAGGCCACGGGAATCCGGGCCGCCCATCAGCTCAGGGCTGCCGTGCAGCAGGCTGGTGAGAGCCAGGCAGACCGCAAACACGGTGCCCAGGATAAAGCACAGGCCGCCCATGGTGGGAGTGCCCTGCTTTTTGTTGTGCCAGGTGGGACCGATCTCCTTGATGGTCTGCCCGAAGTGCAGCTTATGTAAGAACGGAACAATGAACAGACCGGAAACCGCCGAGATCATGAAACCGCAGGCGGCCGCCAGAATCAGCGCGTAACGTGCCATAATTTGATTCTCCTCTTAGTTGTTTGTTTGGTCTTCGCCGGCATACAACAGCTGCAGCACCTGCTCCAGCCGCATGCCCCGGCTGCCCTTTGCCAGCAGCGCGTCGCCGGGAGCCATCAGGCTCTCCAGCGCCTGCGCAGCCTCTTCATGGGTCTGGCAGCGGGTCACCGCAAGACCTGCTTTTTCCGCCTCGTCGGCCGCAAACCGGCTGGCGGAGCCCAGCGTGACCAGGTGGGCAAGGCCGCTTTGGGCTGCCCAGCGCCCCACCTGCCGGTGAGCCTCTTCCTCAATGGAGCCCAGCTCCAGCATATCGCCCAGCAGTGCAAAACGCCGCCCCTTGCAGGGGTATTCCTTGAACATATTCAGGCTGGCGCGCATGCTGTCCGGGCTGGCGTTGTAGCAGTCCTCAATGAACACCCGTCCGCCGTTTTCCACTACCTTCTGGCGCATGCCGGTGGTCTGGTAATCCGCCAGCGCCGCCGCACAGCGGGCCGCATCCAGACCCATGCGGGTGGCAGCGGCATAGGCGGCCAGCGCATCGTATACGCTGTGCATGCCCAGTGCCGGAATGGTCACCGCAAAGCTGCCGTGCTCCTTATCCTCCAGCGTGAAGGACATGCCGTTTTCCAGCGGCTGCACCTCCACGGCCCGCACATCCGCTTCCGGGGCGTTCATGCCATACCATACCGGGCGCAGCCGGGCGGGAATCATCCCCTCCCGCCGGGCCAGCTGAAGATATTCGTCATCCGCGTTCAGGGCCAGAGGAGCGCCGTCCGGCAGGCCGGTGCAGATCTCCAGCTTTGCTTTCAGGATATTCTCCCGGCTGCCCAAACTTTCCAGATGGCTCACGCCGATGCAGGTGATCAGGCCCGCATCCGGCCGGGCCGCCCGACTGAGCCGCTCGATCTCGCCCAGGGCGCTCATGCCCATCTCTACCACCGCATACTCGGTTTCCCCGGTGATGCGGAACAGGGTGTTGGGCACGCCGATCTCATTGTTCTGGTTGCCCTCGGTCTTGATGGTCCGCCCAAAGGCGCTGAGAATGGCATAGCAGAATTCCTTGGTGGTGGTCTTGCCCACACTGCCGGTAACGCCGATCATTCTGGGATGAAACAGCATGCGGTAGTTGGCCGCCATGCGCACCATGGCGTGGTGGCTGCTGGGGCAAAGGACGAGCTTTTTCTCCGGCACGCCCTCCACCGGATGGTTGGCCACCACATAGGCGGCCCCTTCCTCCACTGCCTTTGCGGCAAAGTCATGGCCGTCCACCCGCTGACCGGGGAAACACACGAACACACAGTCCGGGCAAACGGCCCGGCTGTCGGTCACCACGGTGGTGATGGTCTCACTGCCCACCGAACCGGCCTCAGCCAGCCCGGCAAGCAGCATCTTTGCAGGGATCGGCTGCATTGCAACTGCCTCCTTTTGTGCTGCAGGCACCCGGCCGGGATTGACCCGCCGGGGCCCTGTTTTCGTTGATATTGTGCGGCGATCAGCCCTCTTCGGTTCCGTCCGTTTCACCGGTCCCACCGGAATCGGTGGACGCCGGGTCCGTGGAGGTGCTGGTATCCTGAGCCGGATCTGCCGTGGCCGCGGTGGTAATGGTCACCACCGTGCCCATGGGTGTCTCGGTGCCCGCGGCCACATCCTGGGCGGTCACCTGGCCGTTCTCATCGCCGCTGATCCGCACATTCAGACCGGAGCCCGCCAGCATCTGGCTGGCCAGCGCCGCGCTCTTGCCGGTCACATCCGGCACAGTTGTCTTGGTGTACTCAGTGCTGTCCGTATACAGATACACTGTGGTACCCGCGGCCACCTTGGTGCCCGCCTCGGGATACTGGGCCAGCACCGTATCGCCGCTGCCCACCTTCCGGTGCGCAAGGCCGATCTTGTTCAGCTCCACCTGGGCCAGATCCCACTGACTGTAGCTGGGATTGTTGGGAGTCACCAGGTTGGGTACGGTCACATCGCCGCTGGGCAGCAGGCTCTCATCCATCTCAATGCCCAGATAAGGCGCAACCTCACTGATGATATTGCCGATCAGCGGCGCGCTCAGCATGGAACCGTATTCGGTTTCCGCGTGGGGCTCATCCACGAAGGCCAGAATGGCGATCTGCGGATCATCCACCGGCAGCACTGCCAGGAAGCTGGAAACCTTCTCGTAGGTTCCGTCCTCCCGCTTTTCCTGGTCCAGCTTTTCACTGGTACCGGACTTACCGCCGATGTGGTAACCTGCCACGTAAGCATTGCGGCCGGCAGCGCCCGCGGCGCCGTAGTCCACCACACCCTCCATCATCTGCAGCACCTGCTGCGAAACCTCTTCGCTGATGACCTGGCGCTTGATGGTGGGTTCGGTTTCCTGCACCACGTTGCCTTCCTGGTCCACAATCTTATCCACGATGTAGGGCTGCACCAGATATCCGCCGTTGGCGATGGCCGCAACCGCGGTGATCATCTGGATGGGGGTCACCTTCTGAGCCTGACCGAAGCTGGTGGATGCCAGGTCGATCAGAGACATGCTGTCCGCCGGGTGGTAGGAAACGCCCGCATAGGGGGCCTGTTCCGCCGGCAGGTCAATGCCGGTCTTCTCGGTGAAGCCGAAGGCATTGTAGTAATCCGAAAAAGTCTCGATGCCCATTTTCAAGGCTTCCTGAATGGTGGCGATGTTGCAGCTGTTGTACAGCACCTTGCCCATATCCTGCCACTGATGGGCCGCGCCCTCAGCACAGGTGTAGCTCTTGGTGTTGGGCAGTACCTGATAGCTGCCGCCGCAGTAATAGGTGGTACCGGGGGTGCTCACGCCGGAATCCAGCGTGGCAGATGTGGTGATCAGCTTGAACACCGAACCGGGGGTATACAGGTCGGTGATGGCCTTGTTTTTCCACTGGCGCTGACGTTCCTCGCCCTGCACCTGGGTGTACTCCTCGTCGGACAGGCCTTCCAGCAGAGCAGCCCGCTCCGGGTCGTAGATGGTCATAGGGTCATTGGGATCAAAATCCGGCTTGGTGGCCATGGCCAGAATGGCGCCGGTGTTCACGTCCATTATGATCACCACGCCGCGCTCGGACACGTTGTTCACCTTCACCGAGTTTTCCAGGTATTTTTCCGCGATGGCCTGGATGTTGGCATCCAGCGTAAGCACCAGACTGTTGCCGTCCTGAGCGGGGTATTCCTCCCGGTCATCGTTGGCGATCTCGGCGCCCAGACCGTTCTTGATGCTCACCAGACGGCCGGGGGTACCGGCCAGAGTCTCCTCATAGTAAGCCTCAAGGCCATAAAAGCCGTAGCCGTCCGCATGCATAAAGCCCAACACGCTGGCGGCGAAAGCCCCGTAGGGGTATTCCCGCTTGGTATCCTGGGTTACGGTGATGGGCAGGTTGTTGTCGCTGGCATATTCCTTGATCTGGTCCGCCACCGGCTTATCCACCTGCTTGGCCAACACCTCGTACTGGCTCTCGGAGTCGATCAGCTTGTCATAAACTTCGTTCTCGTCCAGCCCCAGCATGCTGGCCACATCGGCGCTCACGGTACGCACCCGTTCCGCCCGGCGCTCCTCCGCAGAGCGCTCGTCGCCCTCCTCCGCCTTCAGCGCGCTGATCTGGCTGGGGTCGGCGGCGATGGTCCATACAATGCTGCTCTTGGCCAGCACCTTGCCGTTGGCGTCGTAGATCTGGCCACGGGTGGGGGTCACCGCCACATCCTTCAGCTGCTGGTTGGCAGCCTGGATGCGGTACTCGTCGTGCTTGACGATCTGCAGCCAGGCGAGCCGGCCGATCAGAATCGCAGCGCCGAAGGCAAACGCCCCCGCCAGCAGCCAGTAGCGCAGCAAGCTGCGCTTACGCGCCTGCTTTTGCGGGTTCTGGGGCCCGTTTTGCGGATTGTTCATTCTTGCCATGGCAGTGTTTCCTTCGTTTGCATCAGTGTCGTTTGCCGCGTATGACATGGAGAATTCGGTCGAATCCTCCTGATAATCGAAAAAGCGTGCGCGGCGGCACGCTTTTTCCATTTGCGGTCAGGGATCAAGATGATCCATCAGGCGCAGAAATCCGTTGTTCAGCAGATCCAAAATGCGCTGCCAACCGCTCTCCGGCCGCTGGATGGTGCTTTCGTTTTCCAGGGTCACATAGGTGATCTGGCTTTTGTCCAGCTTCATCAGCCCCAGCTGGGCGGCGATCTGCTCCACGTTTTTCAGGTTGGTCTTGCTGTCCAGCACGCCGGACAGATAGTTGTAGTCACTCTGGGCGTTCACCAGCTGCTGATTGGTTTTCTGGATCTGGCTGGTCAGCTGGGTCAGGGTGGCCTGGCTTTGCAGCAGGCCCACGGTAAGCATGACCATCACGCAGCTCACCGCTACGGTTTTATAGGCCTGAGCGCTGATCTTCATGGCCTGCTTTTTGCCCTGTACCGCTCTCATGCGGGGTTTAACGTCCAATGGCCGGTCCGCGAACCGTTCCAGTTCATAGGCTGCCTGTGCCATGTGCGCTCACCTCCTTTTTTGTTCCTTGTGTTTTATCGGTGTTCCGGCTCCCCTTTGCCGGAGCGGGCGGTTCAATCGCCCAGCTTTTCAATCACCCGCAGCTTGGCGGACCGGCTGCGCCGGTTCTCCTCCAGCTCGGCAGCGGTGGCCTCGATGGGCTTGCGGGTAATCAGCTTTCCTTTTGCCTTGCCTCCGCACACACAAACCGGATACTCCGGCGGGCAGGTGCAGGCAGTGGCCCACTGGCGGAATTTGTTCTTCACCAGCCGGTCCTCCAGCGAGTGGAAGGTGATGATGGCGAAGCGGCCGCCGGGAACAAGCAGATCAAAGATCTCATCCATACCCTGGCTGAGCACATCCAGCTCGCTGTTCACCGCGATGCGCAGCGCCTGAAAGCTGCGCCGGGCGGGGTTTTTGTCCTTGCGGCGCACCGCCGGAGGCAGGGCGCTGGCAATGGCGTCGGCCAGCTGCAGGGTGGTGACAAAGGGCGTCTCCTCCCGGCGCTGCACAATGCGCCCGGCAATGGCCCAGGCATAGGGCTCTTCACCGTATTCTCGCAGAATGCGGGCCAGCTCTTCCCGGCTGGCGGTGTTCACCAGGTCCGCGGCTGTGGGGCCGCTCTGGCTCATGCGCATATCCAGCGGCGCGTCCTGCCGGTAGGAAAAGCCCCGGGAGGCATCGTCCAGCTGGTGGGAGGAAACTCCCAGATCCAGCAAAGCGCCGTTGATTTTTTCGATGCCCAGTCCGTACAGAGCGCTGCGGGCGTTGCAGAAGTTGGTCTGCACCAGTGTGGCGGGCAGCCCCTCCAGGGCCTTACCCGCAGCCTCAATGGCATCCGGGTCCTGGTCCAGGCTGACCAGACGGCCGGTGGTGAGCCGCCGGGCAATCTGGCTGGAATGGCCGCCGCCTCCGGCGGTGCCGTCCAGATAGATTCCGGTCGGGTCGATGGCCAGGCCCTCCAGACATTCGTTCAAAAGCACGGGGATGTGGCTGAATTCCATGTGCGTTCCCCCTTACAATTCCAGTTCTTCCATGGCGGCTTCCAGCTGCTCGCTGCCGAATCCCGCCTGTTTTTGCTGCCAGGCAGCGGTGTCCCAGATCTCGGCGTGCTTGCCCACACCGATGATGGTCACATCCTTCTGCAGGCCTGCATGGGTACGCAGGCTGGGCGAGATGAGCACCCGGCCCTGTTTGTCCGGCGTGACCTCGGTGGCCATGGCGAACAGAAACCGCTGGATCTCGCGGGTCTTGACCAGGCTCTTGCCCTGCAGCTTTTCGCAGATGAGCTGCCATTCACTCTCCGGGAAGGCAACCAGACAGTTATCCATCCAGCGTGTGATAACGAACACCTGGCCCATCTGCTCCCGAAAGCGTGCGGGGAAGTTCAGGCGGCCTTTTTCGTCGATGGCATAGTTGTACTCGCCCATCAACATACGGCGCCGCCTCCTTTCACACGCGGGGCGCAAGGTTTCCCCCATCGGCTCCACCGGTGTGGAAAACTCTCCACTTTACCCCACTTCTCCCCACTGTATCAATTATTATACGTTACCCCCACTTTAATTGCAAGATATTGCACCGAAAAAGAATCGTGAAAAATCTCGCCCCAATGCCGCTTTTTCGTGGTTTGGCTGCATATTTTTCCTGTTTTGTGTATTCTTTCCGCCAGGCGCTTCCACAGGGTAAATCGACCGGGGTCGTCTTGCTGTTTTGCACCGGGTTTTCCACAGCCCGCTATAGGCAAAAAGGCCCCGCGCCCGCCGGAAACCGGCAGGCGCGGGGCCCTGGAGGCTGACCAAGCGATCAGCCGTTGTTGTTCTTGGCATTCTGGCGCAGATTGGCGCGCACAGTCTTGACCTCCGCCGCATTGCGGGCCAGCTGCTCCTCGGTGATGCGCAGCATGTTCTCGCAGTAGTCGGTCACGGTGGTGCGCATCTCGCGGGACTGGCTCTGCGCGCTGGAGAGGATCTCCGCCGCACGCTGCTGAGCAGCCCGCACAATCTGCTCCTCACCCACCAGCACCCGGGCCCGGTCCTCGGCCTTCTTCACGATGGCTTCGGCCTCCCGCTTGGCGCTGGCGATGATGTCCGCCCGGTCATTCACGATGGCCTTGGCCTGGCGGATCTCGGTGGGCATATTCAGGCGCACCTCGTCAATGATGTCCCGCATTTTGTCAATGTCCACCATCCGCTTGCTGCCGGAGAACGGCAGGCCGGAGGCCTCTTCCATGGTTTCTTCCATCAGATCCAGCAACTCGTCGATGTTCATTCTTCTCGCTCCTTTTCATAGCGGGTCACCAATACGGTGCCGTAACGGTATTGTTTTTTCTTGCAAAGGCCCTCGCACTCATCCGGCAGACTGGCCGCCAGCTCACTCTCGCACAGCACTGTGCCGCCGGGCGCGGTCACCCGAGCCACCTGAGGAAGGATCTGGGCCAGCGTATCGTGGCGGTAAGGCGGGTCCAGCAGAACGACGTGGAACTGCTCGCCGCAGCTCGCCAGGAACGTGTCCGCCCTGGTGTTGCGGATCTGGCTTTGCGCCTGCACTCCGGCGGCCCTGCAGTTCTGCTCCACGATGCGCACCGCGCCCCGGTCCTGGTCCACAAACACGCAGCTGGCTGCTCCGCGGCTCAGTGCCTCAATGCCCAGCTGCCCGCTGCCTGCAAACAGGTCCAGCACCTTCGCCCCCGGCAGGATGAACTGCAGAGCGCTGAACATGCCCTCCTTCACCCGGTCCACCGTAGGCCTTGTTATATCTTCTCCCGGCAGGGCCGCCAGCTTTGTTCCCCGGGCAGAGCCTGAGATCACACGCATGGGGGTCCACCTCCCTTTCCTGTCCCTTTGTTTTTTCCATTATGGCCCGCACCAGCCGCTTTGTCAAGCAGAAAGGCGCGGGCCTTTTCCACTGATTTATCCTTTTTCCGGCCGCAGCGTTTCCAGAATCCGGTCCACCGCGGCGGCATCACAGCCGTTCCAAAGCACTCCGTCCACCTGGATGTTCGGGCCCTTGCCACACTGCTTGAAGCAGTTCTGGGTGCGAATCACCGCGGTGCCTTCGGGCAGGCTGGCCAGCCCCTTTTTCAGTCGGTCCATCAACACAGCGTTTTTTGCACCACAGCGTCCGCCGCTGCACACCACGATCTCGTGGGCAGCAGCCCCCAGCTTCAGGCTGGGATACAGCCGGATCAGCTTTTCCAGCAGCGGCACTTTATAGCCGGTGCAGATGGAGATGGTCTCCAGCGCCTGGGGCGGGATGTGGCCATAAATTTCCTGAGTCTCCCGCAGCAGAGCTACCGTATCCTCCTGCTCCAGAGTGGGGCGGCTGCCCTTGCGGCCGACATAGTACTCCGCCGCCTCGGCAAAGCGTTCGTGCAATGTGTTCTGGTCCATAAATCAATCCTCCGTTCGGGGGTGAAAATAGTCGTAGATGGTTTGGGCGGCCTTCTGGCCCACACCCTTGGCGTTGGTCAGCTCGTCCACACCGGCCTCTCGCACCGCTCCCACCGACTTGAAGTGGGCCAGTAGCGCCTTGGCGGTGGCAGGCCCCACGCCAGGGATAGCGGTCAGACTGGAAGCATAGGATTTCTTCTTCTGGTTTTGGCGCTGGTAGGCAATCGAGAACCGGTGCACCTCGTCCTGAATGGAGGAGATGAAGGTGAAGATGTTCCGATGCATACTGATGGCAATTTCGCCGCCGTCCGCGGTCACGATGGCCCGGGTGCGATGGTGGTCGTCCTTCACCATGCCGAACAGCGGCACCGCCGCCAGAGCGGTACCTGCCAGCGCCGCCTTCACCGCGCTCACCTGCCCCTTGCCGCCGTCCAGCAAGATCACGCTGGGCAGCACCGAGAACTGACCCGCCGTGCCTTTTTCGTACTCAGCAGCCCGGCGGCTCAGCGCCTCGGCCATGCTGGCGAAGTCGTCGGTGCCCGCCACGGTGCGCATCTTGAAGCGCCGGTAGCCGCTTTTCTTGGGGCGGCCGTTTTCAAACACCACCATACCGCAGACGCTGGTACCCTCGCCCCAGTTGGAGATATCGTAGCTTTCAATCACCGCGGGCGGTTCGGGCAGACCCAGCACGGCGGCTGCCTCGTCCAACAGGCGCTGATTCCGGTCGGTGCGGCCACTCTCCCGGGCAAGGCGCTCCACCGCGTTGGTGTAAGCCATGCTCACCAGCTTGGCGGTGTCGCCCCGCTGGGGCACATACAGCTGCACCTTAGTGCCCCGGGTCTCCTCCAGCAGCTGGGTCAGGGCCTCGTGGCTCTCGGGCAGCACATCCACCGCGATGACCTTGGGAATTTCCTCTCCGTCCAGATAATAGCGGGGCAGAAACTCCTCCCGCAAAGCGTCCAGGTCAGCGGTGCCCCGGAATAAAAACTCCCGCTTGTCGGTCAGGCGGCCGGTGCGGTAGCGCAGGATGGCGGCGCAGCTGTTCTGCCCTGCTCCGGCGAAGGCGATCACATCCATCTGGGTGCTCTCGTCCACCACCACCTTCTGCCCGGCCGACACCTTTTTGATGGCGGCAATCTGGTCCCGCAGCAGGGCGGCCTGCTCAAAGTCCAGCCGCTCGGCGGCCTCCTCCATGCGCTGCTCCAGGGTTTTCACAATGTCCTTTTTACCGTAGCGGATCAGCCGGATGGCTCCCTGTACCGCCTGGTTGTAGGTCTCCTTGCTGATCTTACCGCTGCACAGGGCCATGCACTTGCCGATGTGGGCGTTCAGACAGGGGCGGCCCTTGCCGATCTCCTGGGGAAAGCGCCGGTTGCACCGGGGCAGCAGGAAGGCGTCCTGGGCGGTCTCCACCATCTGACGCACCGCAAAACTGCTGGTGAAGGGACCGATGTACTCCGCCCCGTCCTCCTCCTTTTGCAGCGCCGCCGAGATGCGGGGGTATTTCTCCTTGGTGATCTTCACATAGCTGTAGCCCTTGTCGTCCTTCAGAAGGATGTTGTACTTGGGGGTGTGTGCCTTGATCTGGCTGGCCTCCAGCACCAGAGCCTCAAACTCGCTCTGGCAGACGATCACGTCGAAATTGAAGGCGTGCTCAATCATCTGGGTGACCTTTGCATCGTGGGGGACGCCCTCGCGGAAATACTGACTCACCCGGGTGCGCAGCCGCTTTGCTTTGCCGATATAGATGATCTCGTCCCGCTTGTCCCGGATGATATAGACCCCCGGCAGCAGGGGGAGCATCTTCGCTTTTTCATGCAGTTCAGCCTTGGTCATGGGGGTCCTCCTTCTGTGACCGTCGGGTTTTGTGCGGCCTGTATCCTCAGTATGCCCCACTTGAGGAGCAAAAGCAGAAAAAGGGCGGGTTTTCAAAAACCCGCCCTTTGATTTATAAAAGCAAAGAAATTACTCGGCGAAACCGGAGTTTACCAGCTTTACCAGGCCTTCCACGGCAGCCTGCTCGTCGGCGCCGTCAGCGATGATGCGGATGGTGGTGCCGCCCACGATGCCCAGGCTCAGAACGCCCAGCAGGCTCTTGGCATTCACGCGGCGCTCTTCCTTCTCGACCCAGATGGAAGACTTGTACTCGTTGGCCTTCTGGATGAAGAAGGTAGCGGGACGGGCATGCAGGCCGACTTTGTTCTCAACGGTAACTTCTTTAACAAACATGATTCATTCGCTCCTATTTCTAAAATTAGATGGGCTTCTGTTTGTTATAATAGCCCATTCTTACCCGATTGTACAGTACATTTGTGCAATTTTGTCAGTTTCCCGAATCCAGAAAATGCCGGAAACGTTTCTTTGTGCAAATCAACCACTAAGTTTTCAACAATCTCATAAGAAATCCCGAAAGTTTTCAACTTTATTGGTAATAATTACTTTTTGTGGTTCTGATTATGCTCATTTTGGTACGCTTCGTACAAATCCGGACGCCGGATGCGGGTGCGCTCCAGGCTTTGCTCACGCCGCCATTTGTCTATATTGCCATGATGGCCGCTGAGCAAGATCTCTGGAACTTTTTTGCCCCGCCACTCCTCCGGGCGGGTGTACTGGGGGTACTCCAGCAGGCCGTTCCAGTGGCTTTCGTCCTGGTAACCCTCCGGCTGAGAAAGCACGCCGGGCTGCAGGCGCAGCACACTGTCTGCCACCACCAGCGCGGCCAGCTCGCCGCCGGTGAGCACATAGTCGCCGATGCTGATCTCCTCGTCCGCCAGCTCCTCGATCACCCGCTCGTCCATGCCTTCGTAATGGCCGCAAACCAGAAGAAGGCTGTCGTACTGGGCAAGCCGCTTGGCGGTCTCCTCGGAAAAGCGCTGGCCAGCCGCGGTCATAAATATAATATGCGGCCGCTGGCGGCCCTGTTCCTCCACCTGGCGGATGATATCCTGGCAGCAGTCATAGATGGGCTGGGCATTCATCACCATACCACAGCCGCCGCCGTAGGGATAGTCGTCCACCTGCTTCTGCCGGTTCAGGGTGTAGTCCCGGATCTGATGGCAGTGGGTCTCGATATAGCCTCGCTTTGCGGCCCGGCCCAGAATGCTCTCGTCCAGCACCCGCTGGCACATCTCCGGGAACAGGGTCGCCACATCCACACGCATCATACCTGGTCACCATTTTCCGCTTCGCTGAACATGCCCGGAATGGGGCTGACCAGCACCTTGCGGTCCTCAATGCAGATCTTCACCAGGAAGGGTTTGACCGCCGGGAACAGGGCGGTGGAGCCGTCCGGGCAGGAAACGGTGTAGATGTCCTGGGCGCCGGGGTGGCTGACCTGGGCAATCTCACCGTAGTCCCGGCCGTTCTCGGCATCGATCAGATGGCAGCCCAGCAGATCGGCCTGGAAATAGTGGCCCTTGGGCAGCTTTGCATCCGCCCGGTCGATATAGAACACCTGGCCCACCAGCGCGCGGGCCGCGTCCATGTCGTTCACGCCTTCAAAGGTAACCAGCGCCATGTTCTTATGGGCCCGCACCTTGGTTACGGCGATGGGCGCCTGGCCCTGCGGGCCCCGGTACAGCCGCTTGAACCGGCCCAGAAAGGCCGCGTCGTCGCACCAGAGCTCCACCTTCACTTCGCCTGCCACCCCGTGGGTGGTCACAGCCTTGCAGACTTCCAGATACTGCTGCATCTTGTTTCTCTCCTTTTGTGTGGGGCAGGGCCGCTTCGCCTGCCCGGTGACAAGGGCAAGCCGCATTCCTGCGCAATAACGCGCAAACGCTGCGGGGTTGCCCAGGCAAAAAAGCAGGGCCCCTTGCACAGCAGCTGGCAAGGGGCCCTGTTTGTGTGGTTTTGTTCTCCCGAAGGTCAGTCGATCTCTACCATGACCTTTTCGCCCTTGCGAACGGCGGCAGCCCGCATTACAACGCGGATGGCCTTGGCGATGCGGCCCTGTTTGCCGATCACCCGGCCCATGTCGTTCTCAGCCACGCTCAGGTGGTAAACGATGGTGCCGTCCTCACGGGGGGCGTCTACGGTAACGGACACAGCGTCCTTATCGTCGACCAGGCCCCGGGCAACTGCCAGCAACAGCTCCTGCATAGGGTTGCCCTCCCTTTAGACTGATTACAGGATCTCGTTCTTCTTCAGCAGCTCACGAACGGTATCGGTGGGCTGAGCGCCGTTGGCGATCCACTTCTTGGCCTTCTCGGCGTCGATGTTCACAACGCTGGGTTCCTTGGTGGGATCGTAGTAGCCGATCTCCTCGATGAAGCGGCCGTCACGGGGGAAGCGGCTGTCAGCAACAACAACGCGGTAGAAGGGAGCTTTCTTGGCGCCCATGCGGCGCAGACGGATCTTAACTGCCATAGTGGTAAACCTCCTGATGTTTGGGGCCCCGGTGTGGGGCGATTGTGATTGTTATATTGTATCAAACCCGCCCTTTTGGGGCTGCGGGTCATACCTTGGAAAACGGCGCGTTTTTCGCGCTTACATGCCGCGCAGGCGGCGGCCAAAGGCCTTGGGGTTCTTTTTCATCTGCTTCATCATCTTCTGCATCATCTCAAACTGACGAAGCAGTTTGTTCACCTCTTCCACGCTGGTGCCGCTGCCGGCGGCGATGCGGCGCTTGCGCTTGGGGTTGATGATGCTGGGCTTTTCCCGCTCGGCGGGGGTCATGCTGTGGATGATGGCCTCGATGTGGACAAACACCTTTTCGTCGATGTCGTCCGGGTTGATTTTGTTTCCGCCGGGAAGCATGGCGACCAGCGACGCAACGCCGCCCATCTTCTTCATCTGGGCTAGCTGGTCCAGCATGTCGTTCATATCGAACTTGTTCTCCATCATCCGCTTGGCGGTCTCGGCAGCCTTCTTCTCATCCTGCAGGTCCTGCGCCTTCTCGATGAGGGTGAGCACGTCGCCCATGCCCAGGATTCGGCTGGCCATGCGGGCCGGGTGGAAGACCTCCAGATCATCCAGCTTTTCGCCGGTGCCCTGGAACTTGATGGGCTTGCCGGTGACGGCCTTGACGCTGAGCGCGGCACCGCCGCGGGTATCGCCGTCGGTCTTGGTGAGGATGATGCCGTCCACCGCCACGGCCTCGTTGAAGGCCTTGGCCACGTTCACCGCGTCCTGACCGGCCATGGCGTCCACCACCAGCAGAACCTCGTCCACCTCAACGGCTTCCTTGATGCGGCCCAGCTCATCCATGAGCTCCTGGTCCACATGCAGGCGGCCGGCGGTATCCAGGATCACGATGTCGTTGCCGTAATCCTTGGCGTGAGCGATGGCCTTTTTGGCGATGATCTCGGGCTTTTCGGTGCCCATGGTGAACACCGGAACACCCGCCTGCTTGCCCACCACCTGCAGCTGATCAATGGCCGCGGGGCGGTAGATATCACAGGCCACCAGCAGCGGGCGGTGGCCCTGCTTGAGGAACCACTTGCCCAGCTTGGCGGCGTGGGTGGTTTTACCATTACCCTGCAGACCGCAGAGCATGAGCACCGTGGGGGGCTTGGACTTGATGTGGATGCGCGCAGCCTCGTTGCCGCCCATAAGCTCGGTGAGGGATTCGTTTACAATCTTGATGACCTGTTGGGCGGGGGTCAGGCTTTCCATGACCTCCTGGCCCATGGCCCGCTCGGTGACCCCGGCGATGAAGTCCTTGGCCACCTTGTAGTTTACGTCGGCCTCCAGCAGAGCGGTGCGAACCTCACGCATGGCGGCCTTAATGTCCGCCTCGGTGAGCTTGCCCTTGCCCCGCAGCCGTTTGAACACGCCCGAAAGCCGTTCGGAAAGAGATTCAAAGGCCATGTCGTTGTCCTTTCGTTGTGTGTGCCGGTTATTCGCTGATCTGCCCGATGATCTCGAGCATCTTGCGGGCGGAGTCGTCAATGCGCTTGCTCGGCGTGTAGCCGTTGGCGTTCTCGAACTGAATCTCCCGTGCCAGGCTTTCCAGCTGGGCGATGCCCTGCTGCACAGCCCGGTAGCGCTTTGCGAAGCCTACCTTTTCCTCCAGCTCCAGGATGATCCCCTCGCCCCGCTTGATGGAGTCCCGCACGCCCTGGCGGGTGATGCCAAAGTTATCGGCAATCTCTGCCAGCGACAGATCGTCGTTGTAGTACTGCTCCATCACGTCGCGCTGCTTTTCGGTGAGCACGTCGCCGTAGAAATCCAGCAACAGTGAAATCTCAAGATTTTTTGCCACCGAAAACGCCTCCTTGCCGGGGTGCCGGTCCCTGTAAAGTGTTTTGCCTTTTCGTAAAGCGTTTTGCTTTACAGTTTGCTATTATAACAGAGGCCGCGCAGCGCTGTCAAGGGGGAAATGGCGCAAAAAACGTTCTTTTTCTTCCCCTTCTTTCCCGGGCATGACTTTGGCCGCGGAACGTGCTACAATAAGGGCAGAAAGCGGCAGTTTCCGAACCGCCATTCCCCGTCCTGTTTTTGCTTTCCTATATAATATATAATACATAATTAAGAAAGGCAGGCGTTCACGATGACCGGAATCAACGAGACCTATTACCAGCAGCTCACCCGCTGCCCCGTGGTGGCCCTTGGCGGCTATGCCGCAAAGCACAGCCTTCCCGGCAAGCTGTACGCCTGCCTGCTGTTCGACGGCCCCACCGGCACCGGCAAGGACGCGCTGGCCACCGCCATGATCCGCCTGGCTGCCCAGCGGGGTGAATTGACGGAGGGTCAACCCATTATTGAAACTGGCTGCGGGGCCTTTGCGGCGGCGCTGGCCATTGCCGCCGGGCGCAGCGGCCATCCGCTGACCCTGGTGGTGCCGCCCGCGCTGGAGCCGGAGCGGGAGCGGTTTCTGCAAGGGCTGGGCGCCCGGCTCCGCCCCTGCTACGAGCGTCCCTCCGGGCAGGAGGGCATGGACATCCTGGCCCGCCGCATGGCCGAGGAACAGGGCGCTTACTATATGAACTACTTAGCCAGCGAGGACAACCCGGAATACCACCGGCGCATCACTGGCCCCGCCATTTTGAAGGCTACCGAGGGCGGCAATCTGATCGACACGATTGTGGCCGGGGTAGGCAGCGGCGGCACCGTGACCGGTGTGGGCGAATATGTGAAGGCCTGGACCAATCACATCCGCATGGCCGCGGTGGAGCCCTACGAGTGCCAGGCCATCGGCGGCGGATTTCTGGCCCCCCACGGCATCCCCAACATCGGCTTCGGCTTCGTGCCGGAGAACTATAATCCCTATGTGGTGGATCTGGTAACGGCGGTGACCACCGGCGAGGCGGTGCAGGCCGCCCGCGAGGTACTGCTCACCGATGGCATTCCCGCCGGGCCCAGCGCGGGAGCCACCCTGTACGCCGCCCGCACCCTGCTGGAAAAGGGCAAAAGCAAGAGCGCTTTGTGCATCTTCCAGAGCCGCCAGGTTTACGCCTGAGCGCTCTGAACGAACATACCGAAAAAAGAGGACTGATTGCATGTACGACGAACTCACCGAAGTGGACATTAAAAAAATGCAGGAGGAGATTGAACACCGCATCCTGGTGGTGCGGCCGCAGTGCCTGGAGGACGTGAAGATTGCCCGCTCCTACGGAGATCTGAGCGAGAACTTTGAATACAAGGAGGCCAAGCGCCAGAAAAACCGCAACGAGAGCCGTATTCGCTATCTGCAGCGGATGATCAAGACCGCCAAGGTAGTCAAATCCGACCACGCCGAAGGCTCGGTGGGCCTGTTCGACAAGATCACCCTGTACTTTCCCGAGGACGAGGAGGAGATGGTGGTCAAGCTGGTGACCACTCTGCGGGTCAACGCAGACAGCGGCCTCATCAGCCGGGAATCCCCGCTGGGCCGGGCTATCTTCGGTAAAAAGGCAGGCGAAACCGTACAGGTGAAAGTTCGCCCCGGCGTGAGCTATCCGGTGACCATCCGCGCCATTGAGCCCAGCGACGATGACGCCTCCCTGCCCATCAGCCAGTATTAATAAAAACGACCAAAAAGCCGGGGTGACATAAGAAAACGACGCCGGAAAAGGGCCGCTTTTGCGGGATTGCAGCGTCAAAGCCCCTTGACAACCACCAAGGGTGCCTGCGGGTCTTTTCCTTGCACTCCCATCAAAATCGGGCCTTTTCCGGTGCAAAGCAGTTCTGCCCCAGGATTTTGGATGCAGAAAGTGCGAAAAGGGGCAGAGCAAGCCTTGGTGGCTTGCCTGCCCCTTTGAACATTTTATGCGCCAAAATCCTAAGGCAGAACCGTTGTTTTCTTATGCCACACCGGCTAAAAGCCGCCGCCCTTCCCAAAATCAGGAAGAGCGGCGGCCATTTTATTTCAAAGTGTTCCGATCCGAATCACTTGCCCCGGATCACGCGGCCCAGCTGGATCAGCAGGGTGGGCGCGAAGGCCAGACCCAGGATCTGCAGATACTGCACGCCGCTCAGCGCGGTGACCGAGAACAGGCCCTCCAGCACCGGGATGGTGAGCACAGCCGCCAGCAGCACCACGCCGCCGGAAAAGGCCATCAGCGAATACTTGTTGCTGCCAAGACCCAGCTTGAAGATGGACTCGGCGCCGCGGCAGTTGAAGCCGTGGAACAGGCGGGCCAGGGTCAGGGTGGCGAAGGCCATGGTGCTGGCCATGGCAGCGCCGCCGGCAGACAGGCCCAGGTAGAAGGCGGTCATGGAGGCAATGGCGATCAGCGCGCCCTGCCACAGAATCTTGAACATGAGGGGCTTATCCAGGATGGAGGCCTTGGGGTCGCGGGGCTTCTGGTCCAGCAGACCCTTGCGGGCGGGCTCCATGCCCAGAGCAATGGCAGGCAGGCTGTCGGTAAGCAGGTTGATGAACAGCAGATGCACCGGCTGGAAGGGCACGGGCAGAGCCATCAGCGAAGCGTACAGCACCGCCAGAATACCGGCCATATTGCCGGACAGCAGGAACTGAATGGCGTTCTTGATGTTGGTGTACACGCCGCGGCCGTTCACCACAGCCTTCACGATGGTGGCAAAGTTATCATCCGCCAGAATCATGGCGGCGGCGTCCTTGCTTACCTCGGTGCCGGTGATGCCCATGGCCACGCCCACATCCGCCTTCTTCAGAGCGGGGGCGTCGTTCACGCCGTCACCGGTCATGGCGGCGATGCAGCCCCGGCGCTGCCAGGCGGAGACGATGCGGATCTTATGCTCGGGAGACACACGGGCGTAAACCGAGATGTGAGGCAGCTTTTCGTCCAGCTCGTCGTCGGTCATGGCGTCCAGCTCCACGCCCTCCAGGGCAATGTCGCCTTCCTCAAAAATGCCGATCTGCTTGGCAATGGCAGTGGCGGTGACCTTGTGGTCACCGGTGATCATTACGGTGCGGATGCCGCCGCGCTTGGCGTCGGCCACAGCCTGCTTGCTCTCCTCACGAGGCGGGTCAATCATGGACACCAGACCCACGAAGGTGAAGCCGTTCTCGTCCTCCAGGGTCAGCTCCCGCTCCACATCCATCTCGCGGCAGGCGAAGGCCAGAACGCGCAGGCCGTTTTCGGAAAATTCCTCGTTGGCCCGGGCGATGGCGGCACGCATCTCATCGGTCAGAGGCACCACGCCCTTGGCGGTGAGCAGCTTCTCGGAACGGGCCAGCAGCACGTCCATGGCGCCCTTGGTGAGCAACATGGGTTTGCCGTTCACCCGGTGCAGGGTGCTCATCAGCTTGCGGTCGGAATCAAAGGCCAGCTCGCCCAGACGGGGGAACTGACTGCGTACACTGTTTGCATCGGTCTGGTGCATGCCGCCCCAGTTTACCAGGGCGATCTCGGTGGGGTCGCCCACCGAAGCGCCGCTGGCCACATCCACGGTGGCGTCGCTGGCCAGCAAGCCGATCTTCATCAGCAGCTCCTGGGCCGGGTCGCTCATGTCGGCATCCTTCGCCTCCACCAGCTTGCCGTCCGCCCAGATCTTCTGCACGGTCATCTTGTTCTGGGTCAGGGTACCGGTCTTATCCGAGCAGATCACCTGTACCGAACCCAGGCTTTCCACCGCCTTGAGTTCCTTGATGATGGCGTTCTGACGGGCCATTTTCTGGGTGCCCATGGCCAGCACGATGGTCACGATGCTGCTCAGGGCCTCGGGGATGGCGGCAACCGCCAGAGCCACGGCAAAGAGCAGGGAGTCCAGCAGGCCCATGCCGCTGCGGAACAGCGACAGACAGAACACCAGAGCGCAGATGGCCAGGATGGCGGCGGCCAGCTTGCCGGAGAAATCATCCAGACTCTTCTGCAGGGGAGTTTTGCGCTGCTGGGTCTGATTCATCAGCTCAGCAATGTGGCCCAGCTCGGTGTCCATCCCGGTACCAGTGACCAGCATCACTGCACGGCCATAGGTGACCAGCGAACCGGAGAACACCATGTTCTTCTGATCGCCCAGCGCGGTCTTGCCCGCAGGCAGCGCGTCGGCGGTTTTTTCCACCGCCTCGGACTCACCGGTCAGCGAGCTTTCGTTCACCTTCAGGGAGTAGCACTCCAGCAGACGGCCGTCGGCAACCACCAGGTCGCCCGCCTCCAGGTACACGATGTCGCCGGGCACCACCTGGGGACCGGCCACCTCCTGGCGCACGCCATCCCGCAGAACCTTGGCCACCGGAGCGGACATGGCCTTCAGGCTTTCCAGGCTTTTTTCCGCTTTCAGATACTGTACGGTGCCCAGCACCGCGTTCATGATGAGCACCGCGAAGATGACCAGGGTACTCTCCACATTACCGGACACCATGGAGATCACCGCCGCCACGGCCAGAATAAAGACCAGCAGATCCTTAAACTGCTCCAGGAAGATCACCAGCGGGCTTTTCTTTTTTCCTTCCGCCAGCTGGTTGGGGCCGTGCTCCTCCAACCGCCGGGCGGCCTCCTGAGCAGTCAGGCCGTCTGCGGTGGCCTTCACCTGCTCCAAGGCCTGAGGAACGGTTTTGTCAAAATAAGTTTGTTCCATACGTTCATTCTCCTTTTTCCTAGTTTGCCCGTTTCGCCCGGCGGGAAGTCTTTTTCCGCAAAAGAAAAAAGACTTCCCGACAGCACGCGCAAAGCGTTGCTGTCGAAAAGTCTTGTTACCGACTCGTTAAGAAGCGGCGCACCCTGCCAGGCCCTTTTGAGGCCGTGATGTTGACAAGGCGGCTTGCAACTACTCCCTTTTCAACTTGGGTTAACTATACCACGGCAGGCAGGCCCCGTCAAGTGATTTTTGCAGGATTTTCATTTTTTTCATATTTTGGTCCGTTTTCCCGTGTATCGCTTTCCACCCGCTCCTGCCAGGAAATACGCCGGATCTCGTGGAAGCCCTCCTCCTGCTTCGGCTCCACCAGCCGGGGCTGCATAAGGGCGATGGCAAAAAAGGGCACATGCCGCTGGCGGCAGGCATCATTCCGGATGGCCTGCATCACACCGGTGTCGATCCACACCGCCACGCAGCGCACTCCCTCCGGCACCGCCCGCAGCACCCTCCGCCGTGCCCGGCGGGACAGATGCACCGAGTCCACCACCACGTCTCTGCCCTGTTCCAGAGCGGCGCGCATGCGCTGGTTCATGATCCGGTGCACCCGGTGGTACCCCTTCAGAGTGAGCTCCTTGCCGAACAGCTCCATGCGGATACCGTCGGACCCGATGTATTCCGCCCCGGCCAGCCGGGTTTTCGCCCAGGTGGTCTTGCCTGCGCCGGAAATCCCCACCATCAGATACATTGTGGCCATTGCTCTGCCTCCTTTCCGTTCGGCCCGCTCCCGGCCCGGCAATAAAAAAAGACCTTTCGGCACAGCAAACACTGTGCCGAAAAGTCTTGTTACCGCGCTGTGAGCAAACCGGCCCGCTTCGCCAGGCATTTTGCCGTGATGTTGACGAAGCGGCTTGCAACTACTCCCTTTTCAACTGGTTTAACTATACCAGTTTTTGGGTGGCAGGGTCAACGGTTTTCACAGAGTTTTTATTCTTTGCCCGCTCCGGCTTATTCTTCGCCGTTCGCGAACTGGCTGTTGTACAGATTTGCGTAGAAGCCGCCCTTGGCAAGCAGCTCATTGTGGTTGCCGGTCTCCACGATGTCGCCGTCCTTCATCACCAGGATCATATCCGCATCCCGGATGGTGGACAGGCGGTGGGCAATAATAAAGCTGGTGCGGCCCTTGGTCAACTCGTCCATGGCCTTCTGAATGGCCAGCTCGGTGCGGGTATCCACGCTGGAGGTGGCTTCGTCCAGAATCAGAATCTTGGGGTCCGAGATGATGGTGCGGGCGATGGTGAGCAGCTGCTTCTGGCCCTGGCTGATGTTGCTGGCATCCTCGTTCAGGACGGTGTCGTAGCCCTGAGGCAGGGTGCGCACGAAATGGTCCACCTGAGCGGCTTTGGCGGCGGCCAGCACATCTTCATCGGAGGCATCCAGCCGGCCGAAGCGGATATTCTCCCGAATGGTGTCGTTGTACAGCCAGGTGTCCTGCAGCACCATACCAAAGGCGCTGCGCATATCGCCCCGCTCAAACTGGCGCACGTCGTAGCCATCCAGCAGAATGGCGCCGTCGCTCACGTCGTAGAAGCGCATGAGCAGCTTGACCATGGTGGTCTTGCCCGCACCGGTGGGGCCGACGATGGCCACCTTGGTGCCTGGCTGCACGATGGCAGAGAAATCGTTGATGATGGTCTTCTCCGGCACATAGCCGAAGTGTACATGAGCAAAGTAGACCGAACCATTGATCTCGCTGCTGGGTACCGGTTCCTTGGTGTCCGGCACTTCCTCCGGCTCCTCCAGGAACAGGAACACACGCTCGGCAGCCGCGGCGGTCATCTGCAGCTGGTTGGAAATATTGGCCAGCTGGGTAATGGGCTGGGTAAACTGGCGCACATACTGGGTGAAGGCCTGGATATCACCAACGGTGATGGTGCCGTTCAGCGACAGGAAGCCGCCCAGCACACAGATGGCCACATAGCCCAGGTTGCTCACAAAATTCATCAGAGGCATCATCATGCCGCTCAGGAACTGGCTCTTCCAAGCGCTCTGGTACAGCTTCTCGTTCAGGCCGTTGAAGGTCTCGATGCTCTCTTCCTGGCCGTTGAAGGCGGTGACCACCACATGGGCGCCGTACATCTCTTCCACATGGCCGTTCACATGGCCCAGGTACTCCTGCTGGCGGCGGAAGAACTTCTGGCTGTGACGCACCACATTCATCACAATCACCAGGCACACCGGCAGAATGCAGATGGCAATCAGGGTCATCAGCGGGCTGATGGAAAGCATCATGCACAGCACGCCCACGATCATGGTCAGCTGAGTGACCACCTGGGAAAGGCTCTGGTTCAGAGTCTGGGTGACCATATCCACATCGTTGGTGATGCGGCTGAGCACCTCACCGTGGGGCACCCGGTCAAAATAGGACATGGGCAGCCGGTCGATCTTCTGGCTGATATCGGTGCGCATGGCGTAGCTCACCTTGGTGGCGATGCCGGCCATTACCCAGCCCTGCACGTAAGACAGCAGCGCACTGAGCACATACAAACCGGCCAGGAACAGCAGAATCTGGCCGATGGCCCCGAAGTCGATGCCGCCGGTGCCGGTGAGCATGGCAATTACGCCTTCAAACAGCTTGGTGGTTGCCTGACCCAGGATCTTGGGTCCGAAGATGGAGAACACCGTGCCGCCCACAGCGCACAGCAGCGCCAGCACAATGCTGGGCAGGTAGCGCCGCATGTAGGCCAGCAGCTTTTTCATGGTGCCCTTGAAGTCCTTGGCTTTTTCGCCCACGGCCATTGCACCGGGGCCGTGTCTCATCGGTCCTGCCATTATGCCAATTCCTCCTTTGAAAGCTGACTTTCCGCGATCTCGCGGTAGGTCTCGCAGTTTTTCAGCAGCTCCTCATGGGTGCCCTTGCCCACCACGCGGCCTTCATCCAGCACAAGGATCTGGTCCGCATGCATAATGGTGGACACACGCTGCGCCACGATGAACACCGTGGACTCTTTGGTGTAGCCCTTCAGCGCCGCGCGCAGCTTGGCGTCGGTCTTGAAGTCCAGGGCGGAGAAGGTGTCGTCGAAGATATAAATGGGAGCCTGCTTCACCAGCGCACGGGCAATGGAAAGCCGCTGGCGCTGACCGCCGGATACGTTGGTACCTCCCTGGCTGATGGCGGTATCCATGCCATTCTCCAGCGTTTCAATAAACTCGGTAGCCTGAGCGATGTCCGCACTTTCCTTCAGCAGCTCATCCGAAGCGTCTGCCCGGCCGTAGCGCAGGTTGGTGGCCACAGTGCCGCTGAACAGCAGACCCTTCTGGGGCACATAGCCGATGGCCTCGCGCAGATCCTTCTGGCGCAGCTGGCGCACGTCCACGCCGTCCACGGTGATGCTGCCCTCGGTGGCATCGTAAAAGCGAGGGATCAGATTCACCAGGGTGGATTTGCCGGAACCGGTGGCGCCGATGAAGGCCACCGTCTCGCCCGGGCGGGCGATGAAGCTCACATGCTCCAGCACGTTGGCATCCGCGCCCTCGTAGCGGAAGGAAACATCCTTGAACTCCACAACGCCCTTTACCGGGTGGTTCATCTCGGTGGGCTGAGCGGGGTCGGCCACGGTGCTCTCACAGGTGAGTACCTCGTTGATACGCTCGGCGGATACCGAGGCACGGGGCACCATGATGAACATCATGCTGATGAACAAGAAACTCATGATCACCTGCATGGCGTACTGGATGAAGGCCATCATATCGCCCACCTGCAGATTGCTGGCGGCGATCTGCTTGCCGCCGAACCAGACGATCAGCAGCGACAGACCGTTCATCACCAGCATCATGAAGGGCATCATGGTAGCCATAGCCCGGTTCACAAACAGAGTATTGCCGGTCAGGTCCTTGTTGGCCTTTTCAAACCGGTTCTGCATGAAGGGCTGGTTGGAGAAGGCACGCACCACCATCAGGCCGCTCAGCTCCTCCCGGCTCACCAGGTTCAGCCGGTCAATCAGGGTCTGCATCTTCTTGAAGCGGGGCATGGCCACTGCAAACAGGGTGAGAATCAACCCCAGCATCACGATCAGGGCCAGGGCCAGCACCCAGGCCAGATTCAGGCACTTGGACAGGCCCATGATCAGGCCGCCGATGCCCATAATGGGAGCAAAGCACATCATGCGCAGGCCGATGCTCAAAAAGTTCTGCACCTGGGTGATATCGTTGGTGGACCGGGTGATCAGGCTGGCGCCGGAGAACTGGTCCATCTCGTTGTTGTTGAAGTAGCTTACCTTGCGGAACACATCCCGCCGCAGATCGCGGCCCACGCCCGCGCCCAGGCGCGCCATGCAGAAGCCTGCCGAAATGGCGCACACAGTGAGCAGGATGGCAAGGCCCGCCATGCGCAGGCCCACCTTCAGGATGTAAGAGGTCTGGATGGCATCGGTGTCCGCACCCAGTTGGGTGTAAAAGCTCTTGGTCAGCACCACGCCGGTCTGCTCCAGCATGCTTTCGGGAGTCACTGCCGCGGTGGCGATGGCCTCATTCAGCTGCTCATCCAGCGCGCCGCTCTGCAGCATGGCGGTGAGCTGGGCCATGGCACCGGCATCCAGCGTACCGCTGGTCTGCTCCTCGGTTTCGGCGGAGGAATCGGCAGGGGCCAGCTCCTCCATCATGTTCACCAGGGCATAGGCTGCCCGGTTGAAGGCATCGTTCACACCATTCTCCGGGTCAGCGGCCAGCGCCAGATCCTCATCCCCTGCATTGGGGTAGGTCGCTTTCAGCTTGTCTGCGTCCTCCCGTTCGCCCAGAGGCTGGTAGGCCGCATCCACCAGAGCCCTGTCCTCCTCGGACATGAACATCTGCATCATAGCCATGGCATCACTGTCAATGACCTCAGGCGCCGCCTGGGTGATGCCGCCCTGCTGCAGGCCCACGTTCACGATGTCGCTCATGTAGTTGGGCAGCGTCAGCTCCAGCATTGCCTGGCCGAACAGCAGCGCCACGCCCACAAGCAACAGGCCCAGATAGGGCTTTAAATATCGCTTCAGTTTCAGCATACTCGTTTCTCCTTACTGCCAGCGCCGTCCGCAAGCGGGCGGCAGCTGTTAAATTTGCTTTGTTTGACCGGCCGCACCGGGTTCAGGGTGAGCCGAACTCCTCCTCCATGGCATCCGCCAGGTAGTTGAAGGCTTCAATCACCTGGGCGGGGGTTCGTTCGCCCTGCCGCTCCAAGCGGGTCATCATCCGCTCCAGCCGCCGGAACATATCCCGGCAGTTTTCCTGCAGCAGCGCATTGCCCTGCTCAGTGAGGGCAATCCACATCGTGCGCCGGTCGCTCTCATCCGGTGTGCGGCACACATACCCCAGCTCCTCCAAACGCCGGATACGCTGGCTCACCGCTGGCATGCTCTGATTCATCGCCTTCGCCAAAGCCGACAAGGTCATTGGCTCGTAGGGGTCCGTGTGCGGGCAACTCCCGCCGAGCACATCGGCCCCCTTGTTGTGCAGCGTCATCAGGGTGAAAAACTGCGATTTATTCAGTGTTTCGCTGGGGCTGGCGTTTTTCCAGGCCCGTCGGATGCGGTCCATGGCGCGCAGCATCTGCAGCGCGTTGCTGTTCTGCATTTCCTTCATCTTCTCCCCCCATTTATAACTGACTGCGTCAGTTGTTATCTATATTAATTATGTTACCTAAGTATTCTATTCGTCTTTTGATTCTTTGTCAATATATCCAATCCCATTTCATATTATTTTTACATTTTGCCGGTTTTCCGGCAAAAAAAGCCCCGATTCCTGAGAATCGAGGCTTTCTGACTATTCTTGATAGAATCCGTTCAAAGCGAACGGGTCAGCACCAGATGGCGCAGCGCCGCCACCGGATCATACAGCAGCATCCGGGGGCCTGCGTAGCGCATCACCTGCTTCATCTGCTCCCGCAGCTGGGGCTTATAACAGGGATGGGGGCATGCACTGCAGAAGGTCTTTTCCGCCATGCGGGGGCAGCGCTCGGTACGGGCACGGGCGTAATCGGCAAGGGCCTGACATTGCGGGCACAAGCAGCCCTTTTTGCTTTTGTGCTTTCCCCGGCAGTAGATGTGGATCATCTTCTCCACCGTCTCCTGCTCATTCTTCCGTTTGCGTTCCAGCTCCATGCCGCTCACCCCGCTTTCTGCTGCGTACGAAGCTGCCGCCGCCAGGCACTGGGCGCCATACCGTTACGCCGCCGGAAGGTGGTTGCAAAATAGGCCGCACTGCCAAAGCCGCACTGCTCGGCGATCCGGTCGATGGAAAGGCCGCTGTGACGCAAAAGGTGTTCCGCCCGATCCAGCCTCTGTGCAGTCACATACTGGGAAAAGCTCTGGCCGGTCTGGTTGCGGAACATCCGGCACAGATAGCACTTGCTCACAAACACATGCTTTGCCACCGTTTCCAGGGTGAAGGGCTCGCTCAGATGGGTGGCAATGTAGCAACAGGCCATGCGGATGTGATCATCCTGCCGGCCGTCCTCATTCATGCGCCGGATATATTGACGGATCATCTCGGCTCCATGCCCCACCAATGCCGCCTGAGGCAGCGTGCGGGTATACATCTCCCGGCTGGCATGGCGAAACTCCACCGGAGCTGCTCCCTGTACTCTTAGAATATGATCATACAGACTCTGACTCAGCGCTTCCAGCATGGCACTGCGCTCCGCCGGTTCCTCCTGGCTCAGCAGCCGGGCCTTTTCCTCCCACAGCTCCAGCGCCCGTTCCTCCTGACGGCGCTCCACCGCCGTGCAGATATCCCGATGGTCGTAAATGGCCTGAAGCAATTCTCGGTTCATGGTTCTCTCTCCTTTATTATGAAAAAGGTATTTCGCGCCTTTGGTTAGTCTATTCTAACTCTGTGATTAGTATAAACTAACTCCCACACAATGTCAACTGCTGCCGGTGCGATTTTTTGAAAGAACCGTCCAAGATTTTGAAGGCGCGCGGCCGTTTATCGTGCTATAATGCAATCAAGTTAGTCGAAGCTAACCACAAAAAACAAACCGTCGAAAGGAGCCCCTGCCATGCCGCTGGACCGTTACCTCATTGACCACTGTTCCCCCACGCTGGCCAACCTGAAAACCGCCAATCTGTTTTCCTGCCGTTACAGCAGCCAGGAACAGCTAGCCGGTCAGGTGCTGAGCTGGCACCGGGCGCTGGAATCCAAAGGTGTCTGCCTGCGGCTGCTTCGGGCCAAAAATGGCTGTGCACTGATCTATGTGTACCGGCCGCTGCGTCTGGCCGCAGATCTGTGCAAGCCGGGTGTAGCAGAATTCCTGGCCGGGTGCGGCTATCAAAGCCTGGCCCCGAACGAGGCCTTGGCCCGGCTGAGCGAACGTCTTTGCAGCCAGGAGGGCTTTCCTCATGAGATTGGCCTGTTTCTCAGCTATCCGCTGGGCGACGTACAAGGCTTTATTGAAAACGGCGGTGCCCATTATAAATGTTCCGGCTGTTGGAAGGTCTACTGCAACGAATGTGAGACCGCCAAGCTGTTCGCCAAGTATCAGAAATGCCGGGGCGTTTACTGGCGGTTATTCAACGGCGGGCGCAGCGTGCTGCAGCTCACTGTGGCCGCCTGAACCAGTTTGATTTTTCCGAAAGGATGTGTATGACGATGAGCAAAATTGCAGTTGTATATTGGAGCGGTACCGGCAATACCGAACAGATGGCCGCTCAGGTGGCCGAGGGTGTGCGCAGTGCAGGCGGCGAGGCTGTTCTGCTCACTGCTGCGGAGTTTGGCCCCGAGCAGCTGTCTGAATATGACGCGGTCGCCTTTGGCTGCCCCTCTATGGGTGCGGAGCAGCTGGAGGAAGGTGAATTTGAACCCATGTTCACCGCCTGTGAGTCCTCCCTCAGCGGCAAAAAGCTTGGTCTGTTCGGTTCCTACGGCTGGGGCGACGGCGAGTGGATGCGCACCTGGCAGGATCGTTGCGCCGATGCGGGCGCGGCTTTGGTGGGCGAGGGCGTAATCTGCTGCGATGCGCCGGACGAAGCCGCCGAGGCTGCCTGCCGCGCATTGGGTGCGCAGTTGACCTGACACGGCCCGGGAGCAGCCGAAAGCGTTCCCATTTGTAAATTTGACATTTTCCAATACCATATGTATTCTTCCTTTTTCAGCTCTCAAGCAGAGAAAGACCGCCGGGTGCCTGCAAACCACCCGGCGGTCTTTCTTTGTTGCTTTCTGTGTGCGGCAGAAGCTCAGCCCACGGTCACGGTGCCGTCTTCCTCCACGGTGATGGAGTCGCCGGTCTTCACTGCCTGCAGAAACTCCTCGCCCAGGCTGTCCACGGTGGGCATGGGGTTCTCGCTCCACACACCTGCCAGAATCGCTCCGGCCGCAGCCAGGCTGTCGATGGGCTGGCTGAACAGCAGACAGGCGGGCTGACGGCCCATACAGGCGGCGGTATACAGAACCATGCCGCCGGTGGTGGAGCCGATGGTCATGGGCAGGCACAGCGCCTTGCCCGCCATGGGCTTCTGGTACAGGTCGGGGTTATTCTGGTCGGAACAGGTGGCGTTCTTGTCGCCGAACATCAGGCTTTTCTGGAAGCTGGCCAGAGTGTTGAAGCCGCCGTGAGAAACCAGCGCCTCCGCCTTTGCCTTGCCCGGCACCACCGGGCGGCCCTTGAACTGTTTCATCTCAGCACTCCCCTTTCACCATGATCTGCAGCATCTCGGCATCGGTGTAGTAGCGGGCCGAGGAATAGGTACGCAGCTTGTTGGAGCTGGTGGCCACCGGCATCTTACCGCACAGCGGATTGTTCATGTACATCAGCGGGCAGATGGAGGAAAGCACCACGCCCGTCCCCTTCAGACGGTCGGCAGCGGGTGTTTTCGCAAATGCCTTGGCCACCGCGGGCGCGGCGGTGAATACCGTGGGCACCGCAACAGTTTTGCGTCCTGCCTGCTCCAGCGCCGCGCACAATTCGCCGGTCCACTGGTTCAGCTGCTCCAGCGAAAGATGGGGGCAGCCCACAAAGCAGAGCTTCGGCTTTGCGTTCGGGTCCTTCCAGATGCAGGGATAGCTGGCCCGTACCCGCTCCAGTTCCGCGTCGTCAATCACATAGACCTGTGCGTCCGGCCGGATGAGTGTCTTGCCCTGTTGGCAGGCCTCCGGGGTGATGCCCTCCACATGGTACAGGCCCACCGCACCGTTGCTGGCACTGGCCGCACCCATGTCCTTCAGGTAGGCTTTGGCTGCGTCGTCCAACTGGCCGCCCAACCACTGGTCCAGACCCTGAATGTAGGGCACATCCTCCATCACCTTCATACCGATGGCGCTGCCCAGAATCTGTGCCTCCGGGCGGCGGCTGGTCTTTACCTGCACCACCCAGCTGGCCTTGCGGCCCTCGTCGGTGAGCAGGCCGAACTTGGGCACACATCCTGCAATGGAACCAAACAGCTCCAGAATACCGGAATTCCGGTTGCAGCGGGCGCCCAGCACACTGTTGGCATACACCACCGCACTGGATTCCGCCCAGCTCAGCACCTGGCCCTGCTTCGGCTCGTTGCCCACCTGGGGCAGATAACAGGTGCAGGTGAAGGCATCGTCCTCCAGAAGGCCCAGCTGCCGCAGCTGGGCCTCGTAGTCATCCTGCTTGGAATACATGAACTTGAACACCAGCTTCTGCAGCAGGTTCGTGGGTACATTGGGGTCCAGCGGCCGGGGGTCCACGCTGAACTTCTGCCCGTTTACCGCTCCGCCTTCAATCAGCTGGTCCATCAGGTCATACACCGGCTTCATCATGGAAAGACCAAAGCTGGTCACCAGATGCCCCTTCTCCGCCGTCACCGGAACCATTTCCTCCGCACCGAAGGCCTCACCATACATCACCAGGGTCTTCATGACCTTGGCCAGGGTTTCCCCCTTTGCGCCGTCCAGCATGGCCTGCTGGTCCGGGGTCAAACGCATTGCCATTGCTCCTCACACTCCCTTATTTTCTTCCCCTCAGGGCAGCTCCACCGCTTCGGCCCGGCGGGCGTGTGCCACAATCCGGTCATTGCCGTCATCGGTACAGGTGCTCAGGGTAAGTACATGGTCATCGGAATACACCGTCACGCCGGTATCATACAGGCGCGCCTCCCGCAATGTCTTCAAAAACTCGGTGTATTCATCCCCCACCACGAAGCCTACGGTGTAAAGCGGATCGTCCGGCTCCGCTTCGTGGATAGAAAACAACTGGTAACGCCAGGCCCCTTCCGGGGTATACAGGGTAAACCAGCCGCCGTTCTCCGCAAAAAATTCCGGGTCCAGATATTCTTTTAAAGGAGCAAACATGGTACCATTACGCATGTTGTGCCCGTACACAATGGCGTGCAGATCATCCAGCCCCTGGTTATTGCCCTCCAGGAACAATGTCCCCGCCTGATTGTAGCTGCCATCCCACAGGCGGCGCAGATAGTAGCTGTTGTCGCCGCTGTACACAATGGGATAGCTAATCTCCACCGAATCGAAATCGATCCAGCCGATGATATCCGGCCCTTCCTCGCGCAGTGCATCGAAGTCAATATCCAGCGGCACAAAGCCCTCCTCCTGGGTCGTCTCCGCAGGCTGCACTGCTTCCTGCTGTAACTGGTTATAGCGGTCCGTACCGGTCTTGTAGTCCCACAGGCGGTAGGCAATCACGCCCAGGGCACACAGAATCACCAGAACCAAAAGCAGACGTACCAAATCCAGCAAGCCAAATTTTCGTTTTGTTTGTTTTGTGGGCGTGGGCATAGACCACTCCCCCTTTCTGGTAAATAAAAAGCCGGCTGTGAACAGGCGTTTTGCCTTCACAGCCGGCTCTGTTTTATTTTACTGCTGGAATCACTCGCCGTCAACGTTCTTACGGCGGTTGATGGCAAACACGATGGCCGCGATCACCACAATGGCAACCACTGCGCCGCCGATCACCATGGGCATCACATTGCCGTTTGCGTTCTCACCGGGCAGGTTGGCCTGCGGGGTGCTCTCGTCGGGGATCTCCACGTCCTCACCGCCGGGGGTGTTATCGCCGCCCGCCTGGGGGGTGTCCTCCTCGGGGATGGTCACGGTATCGCCGCCTGCACCTGCGTCACCGCCGGCGCCACCAGCGCCACCGGCTCCACCGGCACCGCCCGCGCCGCCGCCTGCTACAGCCGCGCCGCCCACAACGGTCTGGTCCTCATACTGGATGACGGTACCGCCCGGAGTGGTCACGGTTTCGGTCACGTTGTTTACGCCCGCGGTGTAGTAGAAGGTCACCACGTTCTCGTCCGCGTTGGCGGATACGGTCAGCTGCTGGCTGGCCACCTCAGCGGTGTAATTCTCGATGTTGTTCAGCGCGTAGAAGGTCAGGTTCTGGCCCACAGGTGCGGAGCCCTGCAGGGTGGGAGCCACCTCGGCGCCAGTCTCACGGTCCAGATACTGCACGGTAAACACCGCATCCTCGGTGCTGGCACGCAGGGTGTACTGGGCCACCGCGTTCACATCGCCGCTGGCAGTGCCGCCGGTGTAGCCCTGGGCTGCATCGGTTACAAAGTAGCGGGAGGCGTCCTCGTTCATCACGATATCGGTCAGCTGAGGAGCGTTGGGCAGAGCCGCGCCCTCGTTCAGCCGCACAGCC
>NZ_NFHD01000049.1 GCF_002159185.1 Gemmiger sp. An87 | reverse complement strand
TTACCCGCTTCTATTGTAGCAAAAGGAGGTTCTTTTTTACCGTTTCAACGCTCGTGCTCTTCTCGTCCACAAGCATAGCTTGTGGTTTTCTAGTTAAAACTGGAGGATGTGGCCGCTCAAACGGGCCGCACCCGCAACGAACTGGTGCAGATGTGTATCGACTACGCCCTGGCCCGGCTGGTGATCCCCGAAGAATGACAAAAACAGCCTCCTGGCAAGGAGGCTGCTTTCTGTTTTTGCGAGGTGGTATTCGAACACAAATTCTGGCTTTGGCTGGGCTTTGCAAACAGCGACAGGCAGATTAAAAGGCTGGAACGGGCGGCACAAAGCCTGTATAATAACAGTAGTATGGTCATTCGACCATCCGCTGGCAAACAGTTCACAGGAGACTTTGTGTGAGGGCCGCTTCTGCCGGTTTGAAGGAGGATTTTCCATGCAGGATCGCTATACAGGCGACATCGGCGATTACGGCAAGCTGGGGTTGCTGCGCTGCCTCGCGGCAGCCGGGCTTCGGGTGGGCGTCAACTGGTATCGGACGCCCGATGAGGATCACAATGAGGACGGGAAATTCATTCAGTATGTTCAAGCCTCGGGCAAAGCCTCTTACCGACCATACGATCCACCGTTGTGGGACGCGCTGGCGCAAATCGTAAATAGCGGGCAGCGGCAGGTGGAATCTCTGGAGACGCCCGCCATCCTTGACGCTGTCTTTTATAACGAGCCCTTGGATTTTAAGAAAGTATCCTCCCGGGAGCGCGATGGAATTCGTGCCGACTGGCACCGCCAGGCTTTGGCCGCGCTGGACGGCTGCGAGATCGTGTTTATTGACCCGGACAACGGCCTGATGGTGCCGTCGGCTCGGCGAAGCAAAAAAGCCAACAAATATGTGCTGCCGGAGGAATTGTTCGACTACTATCAGCAGGGGGTCAGCGTCATCTACTATCAGCACAAAGCCCGCCGCCGGGACGGTTTTTACATAGACCAGCACAACAAGCTGTTGCGGAACGAGCGGGCACAAGGCGCAGAGGGCCTGGGGCTGAAATTCACTCGCACCTCCCTGCGGTACTACTGGTTCCTGCTGCGCCCCGAACATGCGGAAACCGTGCGGCGATCTGTCGCTTCCCTGTTGGCCGGCCCATGGGGCCGTTGTTTCAAACTGCGCTGACTGTAATTTAGGGGGATGCCCCAAGGAGATATGTATGAACCTCATCATTTTATCCGACACCCACGGCCTGCTGCGGTCGGCGGTGCTGGAACTGCTGCAAAACGTCGACGCCATTCTTCATGCCGGAGACATCAACTCCCAGGCAGTGGTGGACAAACTCGTCTCCTTTGCGCCGCTGTATGTGGTGCGGGGTAACAACGACAAGGACTGGGCCGAGGCCATCCCCCACGACCTGATTGTCACCCTCGAGGGCGTGCGGTTTTACATGGTGCACAACAAGAAGGACGTGCCCGCGGACCTGGCCGGGGCGGACGTGGTGGTGTTCGGCCACTCCCACAAGTACAGCGAGGAGCGGCTCGGGAACGTGCTGTGGCTCAACCCCGGCAGCTGCGGGCCGCGGCGGTTTCACCAGGAGATCACCCTGATGCGGGCCCAAGTTTCGGGAGGCTCCATCCGGGTGGAGAAGATCCTCATTCCCCACGAGGTGAGCTGATGGAGCTGGGGCTGACCTTTCCCTTGCAGCGGTTTTTGCACCAAAAGCCACCGCCCTACGGCAGCGAAGCCGACCGGCGGTTCTGCTGGGACCTGCACGTCATCCAGCTGCGGGGCCGCAACTGCCTGCTGGCCGTGCACTGCCACAGCCGGTATACCTTTGTGCGCTTTGATGTGCCAGGGCTGCTCTGGGCCGACCTGCCCGGGCTGTTCCGCGCCGGTCTGACCGACAGCCTGACCTCCGCCGGGTTTGGCCCGGCGCAGATCGAGGCATATCTGCAAGCGGCGGGTGAAGTGCGGCTCACCCGCACCCACGGACGGCGGGAGGTGGCTTTTCTCAACCGGGTCTGGGAGGACGTGCTGGCGCCGGACACCTGCCTGGACGCCGCCAGCGCCGCCCAGCCCATGCTGGACTGGGCGGTGAACGCCCGCCCCAGCCGGTGCGTGGGCTTTGAGGGATTGGCTCCCGCCGCGGAGCGTATCCGCGCATCGTTGAATCATGGATAAGTGCCGGAGGCTTCCGGCAGGAAGCGAAACAATCCCTGGCCCATTTAAAGCATAGGCTAGGGATTGTCGCCTGTACGCCTCTTTACAACCCCATCGCCTCGCTGAGCTTCTGCCCGGCGAGGCGCTTGTTTTTGTCAAAGACATGGCTGTAGATGTCGAGCGTAGTGCTGGGCTGAGCGTGGCCCAGCAGGCCCGCCACCGTGCGCACGTCCACGCCCTGGGCGATCAGCATACTGGCGTTGGTGTGCCGCAGGCTGTGCACGTTCAGGTCGTCCGGCAGGCCGTTCTCCCGCAGGATCTTCTTGAAGCGAAAGGTGAAGGTGCAGGGCACCATAGGGTCGCCATTGGGCTGGCGAAACAGGTAGTCATCCTGTGTAAGTTCTTCACTCCCCTGCTGCCCTTTTTCCCATTGGCACTCCTTTTTCCAGGCGCGCAGCAGCTTGCACATTTCTTTGGAGAGATACACCACCCGCACTCCCGCCCGGGTCTTGGGCTCCTTGACCATGATGGGCTGCCGGGTCAGCTTGACCACGTTTCTGCGGATATGCAGCGCCCGCTGCCGCCAGTCGATGTCCGACCAGCGCAGGCCGCAGGCTTCGCCCCGGCGCATCCCAGTGGCGAGGATAAGCTTATAATACACCTCGTATTTCAGACTCTGGGTCTCCAGCGCCGCGATGAGCCGTTGCACCGTTTCCTCATCCGCTACCGGCCGCTCTTTGGAAACGCCCTTCTTCTTATAGGCCCGCCAGGCAGGGTTGTGGGTGATGTAACCGGCTTCCACCGCGTCGGACAGAATGCTGCACAGGCAGGAATGGATGCCCTCCACCGTTTTCTCTGCCAGCGGGTCTCCGGTGTTTTCGTTTTTCTCCCGGCGCATGGCATCATAGAAATCCCGGAGGATCTCCTTGTTGAGCTCTGTCAACTTGTAATGTCCAAGCGCCGGCAGGATGCGGCGTATGTCCTGCCTGTCGCGCACAAGCGTGCTGGCCGCCAGCTTTTTGGGCGCCACCTGCTCCAGCCAGATCTCGATGTATTTGGCCAGGGTGATGCTGCTGTCCACCGGCTGACCGGGGGTATGCCTGACTTCCTGTTCATAAAGCACCGCCTGCTCGTTCAGCCACTTTTGCGTCTGCTTCGCCGTCAGGCCCAGCGGCGGGTGGACGGTCTTTTGCGCCGGTTTCAGCCGGTTTCCCTGATAGTCGTACCCGCGGGACACCACCAGCAGATAGCTGTTCTCGCCGCGTTTCCGGATGCTTGCCATATTGACCACTCCTTTTGTGTTTTGGTACCACAAAGCATACCGACATCTGCGACAGATAGCTATCACCAAACCCAACAAGAAACGGGACCGGTATTTTACACATCCCGTCAACAGCAACAGGGGCGGCGGTTTACCCGTCGCCCCTGTCGTTCAGTTTGCCGCGCTCACCCGCTGCGCTTCGCGCTGTTCCTGCTCCCATGCCTCTTGCTCCGCCGGTTCCAGCATACTCTCCAGAACGAGCGCCGCCTGCTGCTTGCTCTCTAACTGGGGGTGGCAGTAGGTGCGTTCCAGGAAACTGGTGTCCGCATGGCCCAGCAGGTCTGCCGCCACCTGTTTGCTGGTGTTGTTCTGCAACAGATAGGTGGCGAAGAAATGCCGCAGGGTGTGCAGGTGATACTCCGCCGGGAAGTCATTGTTCCGGTAGAGCCGGCGAAGCCGCCGGGTAAAGGAATCCGGGTGCACCGGTCCTTCGGCGGTGGAGAAGATGTAATCGTCCGGACGGATGATCCGCCCCGCCCGCGCCTGCTCTAAAAACAACTCGCCCATGTAGTCGTGCACCAGATTCGGAATCACCACGGTGCGTGCGCGGTGGTTTTTGGTGCCGGTCTCCAGGATCCCCTGGCCCAGCACCGAGCTGCGGGAGTGCTGCACGGTCACCGCACCGCCGCCGTGCAGGTCGTTCCAGCGCAGGGCGCACAGTTCGCCCCGGCGCATCCCGGTGGCGATGGCGGTCAGGTAAAACACCCGGTAGAGCAGCGGCTCCTGCAAAATGCATTGCAGCAGCTTGCGCATCTCGAACTCGCTGGGGATAGGCTGCGCCTTCTTTTCCACCCGGATGCCCCGCACCCGATGGGCGGGGTTGTAGAGCAGAATGTCGTTCCGCTTTGCGTCCTCCAGCACCGCTGAGACCGTCTGGAGATACTTGCGCACCGTGGCTTCGCACAGAGGTTCTCCCCGGCGATTTTTTCGTTTGCGCAGTTCGGCGCACAGTTCTTCCAAAACCAGCGGCCGGAGTTTGTTCAGCTCGATACCGCCGATGTGGGGATAGACGACCTCCAACTGACGTTTGTATCCCGCCAGCGTGCTGGGCTTGTAATGGGTCTGACGCGCCAGCCAGCTCTCGGCGTACTGCTCGAAGGTGGTGCGGTCGTCCTCCTCCATTCCGCAGCGAAACCGCTTCTCCAGTTTCTGAGCCTCGGCGTGGACGTATTGCAGCACGCTGCGCTTGGGGATCTCCCTGGGCACGTCGATGGTGCGGCTCTGCATCCGCTTTTGTCCTCCGGGGCGGTACCCGTTGCAGACGGTGATCTTGAACTTTCGATTGCCCCTCTGCTGAATTGACGCCATTGGCATCCTCCTCTCAAATTGCTTGCTGGCAGCCGGTTCTGACAACGGAGCTTTGAAAACCTTTCTTTCGCGGATCGGGCCAAAAGGCATTTTGCAAAAAGCCCGTTGCCACCGTTGCCGAACGCCAAAAAGCCGCTTGTTTCCGCCATTTTTCCGACAACGGGCAGTCGGCAACGAAGAGCGATCCTCTCCCCGAAAACCATTTCTTTGGGTAGCATCGTCTCTCTCGTTGCCGTGTTTTGCCCGGCCCGGTTGCCGTGCTATACCCGTTCCCAGCCCTTTTGACGTCCGTAGGGACTGGGAAAATGACGGGGGTTGGAAAAGGCTTTCCAGCCGGTGACGGTGTTGTTCATGATGTCGTTGATCTCGCGGATGTCCCGCTGTTTCGGTTCCTCGGTCCCGCGCCCCAGCGCCTCCCGGAACAACTGACGGGAGCACACGATGCGCTCTTTGCACCGGTCCAGGTAGTCGGCGATGAGCCCGGCCTTGGTGTCCTCGGGCATGAAGTCCCGCTGGTGCTGGCGTAGGTAGTCCTCCATCTCCCGGCTGAAGCAGAGCCGGAAGTCGCCGGAACGGTAGACCTCCATTGCCTGTGCCCACACCTGGGCCAGATAGGCCCGGGAGGCCGCCTCGTCTTCCAGTACGTGAATTTCCGCCCGCTCGGGATGCACCAGCACCGGCACGAACCGACGGTTGCCGGTACGGTCCAGCGGCAGAAAATCCATCGTGTTGGAGGATCCGCAGAACACGCACTGACGCAGCCGGTCAGCGGGATGAGTCTCATAGGGGACCTTGTAGGTCTCCTTCTGCCGGCTGAGAAAGGCTTTGATCTCCTCGATGCTTTTGGCGTTGGCCGCAGCGATCATTTCGGACATCTCGATGATCCAGTGTCCTTGCATTTTGCGGTACACGTTCTCATCGTCCAGCCGTTTCAGGTCGTCGGAGAACCAGTCATCCCGGCCCGCCAGCAGGCGGAAGAAGGAGGACTTGCCTGACCCCTGGCCACCCACCAGACAGAGCATGAGCTCGAACTTGCAGCCCGGCTCGAACACCCGGCTGATGGCGCCCAGCAAAAACAGCCGCAGCGCTTCTTCGGTGTAGACGTCCTCGTCCACGCCCAGAAAGCGGTGCAGGCAGTGACGGATGCGGTCCTCCCCGTCCCACACAAGGGAGTTGAGAAAGTCCCGGATGGGATGGTAGCGGTTTTCATTGGCTGCCACCATGACCGCATCCTGCAGCTTCTTTTCCACCACCAGACCATAGGTCTCCTCGAAGTACATGAGCAGATACTTGATGTCCACGTCGCTCAGGGTGGAGCTCTCCCGGTACCAGCCCAGGGGCTTGACCACGTCCACCTGCCCGGTGAGCAGGTTTTTGCAGATGGCCCCTTTCAGCAGCGGATCGCTTTGCAGCACTCGTTTGTAGTTCGCCATGGTGTTGGCGACCTTTCCGTTTTCCGTCCGTTCCAGGCAGAGTGCCACCGCCTCGGCTGGGGTCAGTTCCCGTGGTTCCTTTCGCATCTCATCCGCCAGTATGCATCACCTCCTGTAGTTTTGCCCTTTCCGTTTCTGTTCCTTTCTCGTTCCACATACCTCCTTTTGCTGTGAGCCTGAGGGCCCGATTCTTTATGTGCACATTTTGCGGCGGGTACACGCCAGGTTGACTTGCAGCGTGTTGCCTTCAAAACGAACACTTCCGGGATGCACATTTGTTTCGCCGAGACACGATTTCGTGTTTCACCTTTCCCGGTGCTCGGGCAAAACGGCAGCCGGGGTCTGGGTCCTCCCAGAGAGAGATGCGTTTGGATATCCAAACGCTATGCTTGCAAAATCAGTCACCCGCCGGGAGCGATGTTTTGATATGTAAACTTCCTCCAATACCCCTTATAAGCATAGCAGATGTAAAGTACTATAATCAGGATTTTAAGCCAGGTTCATCATTTCTTCGAGGCACTTTTCTCAGCTTGTTTCAGTCGAAGATCGTACTGATATTATTTTGTTGGAAGCAGCAATGGGTTCCTTATGTAGGATTCCTTGCACCGAGTCCAACAGCATTTCAGGGTTCCTTATGTAGGGTTCCTTGTGCCAAGTCCAGCGGGCTTTTCAGGGTTCCTAAGGAACAGCCTTATCGGTTATAAAGCCTCTTAAAGCCGCCATAAAAGGGAATCCACACCGCATTTCCCCATTCAAACGTTCTTCAAAGATACAGTTTGTGATACAGCCGAGATGTAGCGCGGAAGGAGTGATGAGAAAAGATGTAGTGGATTGCCACATGGCGATCCACTTTTAAGCTGCTGTGGATAGCCGGTAATCCATGTGGATTACCAACAACACGTCCGGCCCCTTCCGAACGCCCACTTTTGTGCCGCAGTTTCATGATAAAGGTCAAATCTGTCAGATTTTGCAAGGTTTGAGAAAAAAACTCAAAAAGATCCGTATGAACAAAGGCTTCGGGCCCGCAACTGCTACCCTTGCCAAGTGAAACGTTCCGTACTACACTAAGAATAAAGACGACAAAACAAGCAAAGGAGGCGGACCATGCCCACCGTATTGATCAACGCGGACGGCTGCCGGTGGTAGACCTGACCATCCGCCTGTGCAAAGGTCACGGGATGCCAGCGCTCATCCTCTGCGACACGGCCCATCGCATCGAGCGAGAAGCGGCCGAGACGCTGGTGTTCGATAAGGGCGCTGACAGCTTGATCTTCGCTTTGGTCAACCGAGTGAGCCCCAGGGATGTCGTGGTAGCCCAGAACTATGACCTGGCCAGCATGTGCCGGGCCCGTGTGTTGAACCAAAATGGCCTGGAATACACCGCTGACAACATCGACGACCTGCTGGAGCGCCGCTGGCAAAACAAAAACTCCTCCGCACTGGCGAGCACCCGAAGAGGCTCGCCAAGCGAGCGGGGGAACAGGATGAGGCGTTTGCAGAAATGTTTGAAAAATTGTTAATGGCAAAAGACGAAACAGCAGGGCATAAATAACATTATTATCAATATATAGTTCGTTTTTTGTGTAATATATGATATAATTTTCCCAATAATATCGTTCAAAAATGATATGCGCTGAGGAGATAATTATGACAATTACACCTTCATACATTGCGATAGGACGTATGTTTGAGCAAAACTTTCTTTTTGAAGTTCCCAAATATCAACGATATTATGCGTGGGAACCCGAACAAGTGAATGATTTTATAAAGGATCTCGATGGAATTCTGGTGGATTCTGAGAAGGACCATTTTTTTGGTGGAATTGTTTGTGTTTCAAAAAAGGTTGACGGATCCACCCGCCAACAGAAAGAGCTAATCGACGGTCAACAACGCCTTACTACCTCTATTCTTCTCATTATTAACTTAATTCAAAAGTACGAAGAGTTATTATCCAGTGATACATTATCAGACGATGATAAAGGAATTATACGTTCTCGCATAGACAAGCTGCGGGAAAAATATATTAATTATAACGACGAAATCAACCGTAAGCCTATAGTCGTACATAAACTTGTTTTGTCGTTTGCGGATAAAGACTTCTTCGAAGGAATTCTCAACAATAGACCTGTAACACCAACAAGAGATTCTCACGAAAAAATTAGTAAGGCGAATCAGCTGCTGGAGAAATTTGTAAAAGTCAGGCTGGCCCAGTGCGCGGCCGATACTGAAAAAATAGATGTACTTGCTAAAATCGAACATGCATTGCAAACTAACTGTACCGTAATATTCATGGATTGCGATTCCCGCGAATCTGCCTATAAGCTTTTTCAGGTTTTAAATGATCGGGGAACAGGTCTAAACGAAGGGGACCTATTAAAATCAAAAACATTAGAAGCCTTAGAAGATTTTCCTGAAGAGCAGGAGCAAGCGCAGAAATGTTGGGACGAGATACTAGAAGAGGATCCCTCAAAGGTTGAAAACTTTTTGCGAACGTATTACGCTTCTTACTGTGGTAAGCGTGCCGGAAGAGCATCGCTGTATGATGATTTTTTGAAAGCATTTTTCCCAGGATCTTTTGAGGGTGAGTTACCAAAAGCAAAGGATGAAGCGGTCGCTTTTCTGTTTAAAGTACAGGATCTTCTTGCTGAAATTCGGATTTATAGAAAAATCACCGCAGGAGAATGGCCATATCCGGAGGAACAGTCAGTTACCGGATGGGATAGGAATCGCCTCCAGGTTTTGGTGAAATTTCTATCGTACGATATCACGTTACCTCTTTTGTTGGCAGCCACAAAATTAAAGCAAAAAAAGTATGCGGAACTCGTTCACACGCTTGAAAAATTTATGTTTAGGTATAAAACAGTATGTAACAATCCTCATCAAGTGTTAAGTGAACTGTATAACAAAGAAGCCCCAAAAATTCGTTATGACCCCCAAAATTACTCGCTGTCTGGTTTGTCTAGAGCACTTCAAACGCTGCTTGAAGAAAAGGCGGATGACGAGAAGTTCAAACTAGGGCTTAAGAATCTTGCATACCAGCCATCTGGAGGGAATAAGCCCTTGCGGTATTTCTTTAGCACTTTATGCGACTATTATCGGTGGCATGAAGAGGGAGAAAACGGAAAGCCAAAAGCCAATAAAGAATATATTATTAACTATGACAACGTAACAATTGAACATATTGACTCACAACATCCTCAAACCGGGAACACTCTCTCGGAAGACAGCATAAACAAATTGAAAAATCTTACAATTCTTTCCAAAACAGACAACGGCAGTAGAGTTGCTAACAAACCGTTTGCAGAAAAGAAAGAGACATACAGAAATTCCTGTTATAGAATTAACCAGGGCTTGGCACAGTATGATACATGGCAACTTTCCGAAGCAACTGACTGGGAAAATCATCTAGTTGATCTTGGGTGCAAAATTTTCGTTGTCAGATAAAAGAGAAAATCGCCGCAGAGGATTCCCTTTGCGGCGATTTTCTCTAGTGTGCTTGTTGCAAATATGGTTATTCGAGATATATGCTCGGATCAAAGTCCTCGTCATTGTTTTCGTAGTCGGTGCGCAAAATTGC
>NZ_NFHD01000048.1 GCF_002159185.1 Gemmiger sp. An87 | reverse complement strand
GGGGTAGGCTCCGGCGTGGGTTCCGGAGTCGGCTCGGGTGTGGGCTCCGGGGTGGGCTCCGGCGTGGGGGCCGGGGTCGGGGTGGCCTGGGCCTCCGCCTTGGCCAGCGCGTCGGCAATCTGCTGCTCCAGCTGGGCCTCGGCGGCCTGCAGCTCCTCCTTGCGCATCTCATATTCCGCCTCGTAGGCAATCTGCTCGGCGGTGCCCGCACTGATCTGGCTGTCCAGCTTCTGCACCTGGGCCTGGTATTCCTTGCGGGTCTCTTCCAGCTGCTGCTGGTTTTCGGCGGCGGTGGTGCGTTTGCCCTCCAGCTCCTCGGTCAGGTCCTCCAGGGCCTGCTTCTGGGTCTGCAGCTCGGTGAGCAGGCTGTCGGTGTAGCTGCTCAGCTGCTGCAGATTGGAGGAGAAGGTGAGTAGCTGATACAGGCTGTTGGCCTGCAGCAGCAGCGATACCCCGCCGGAATCGCCCAGCTTCTGCATGGCCTGCAGCTGGGCCTTGTATTCGGTCATGGTCTCGTCGTAGCTCTGCTGGGTGGCGGTGATCTGCTCCTCACACTGGGCGATCTGGTCCTGGATATCGGCCTGGGCGTCGCTCAGGCTGTTGATCTGATTCAAAAGCATCTGGGCCTGCAGCTCGGCCTGGGCCTTGGCGTCCATGTCCTCCTGCACGTCCTCGGCGGCCTGCTGGGCCTGGCTCTGGGCCTGGTCCACCTTGTTCTGCAGGTCCTGGATGTCCTCCTCGGTCACCTCGTCCTGGGCAAAGACCAGAGTGCCCGCCAGCATCACAGCGGCGGTGAAGGCTGCGCCGGCCCGCAGAAGCCAACGCTTGCTCATATAAAATCCCTCCTCGCAAGTGGGTTAATGATGTTGAAATTACATAATTCTATCATTTTAATCATACACCGTCAAGGGGGAGTTTGTCCCGCAAAAAAATTGAAAAAAATGTGAAAAAAGCCCCCGGCCAAAGGCCGGGGGCAGAAAACCGGAAATTACTCGATGATGCTCTTGCCGGTCATCTCTTCCGGCTGGGGCAGGCCCATCAGCTTGAGCATGGTGGGAGCGATGTCCGCCAGAACGCCGCCCTCGCGCAGCTTCACGTCACCGGCGCCGGCCACCAGGAAGGGAACCGGGTTGGTGGTGTGAGCGGTGAAGGGAGCGCCGTCGGGCTCACGCATCTGGTCGGCGTTGCCGTGGTCGGCAGTCAGCAGAACCTGACCGCCAGCAGCCAGAACCGCGTCGATCACCTTGCCGGCGCAGGTGTCCACAGCCTCAACGGCCTTCACAGCGGCCTCAAAGATGCCGGTGTGGCCAACCATGTCGCAGTTGGCGAAGTTCAGGATGATCACATCGTACTTGCCGCTCTCGATGCGCTTGACGCACTCGTCGGCAACCTCGAAGGCGCTCATTTCGGGCTGCAGGTCGTAGGTGGCAACCTTGGGGCTGGCGATCAGAGCACGGTCCTCGCCCTCGAAGGGAGCCTCTACGCCGCCGTTGAAGAAGAAGGTCACGTGAGCGTACTTCTCGGTCTCGGCGATGCGCAGCTGGGTCTTGCCGCACTTGGCCAGGTACTCGCCCATCACGTTGGTCAGGCTCTGGGGCTTGAAGGCAACCTCCACGTTGGGCATGGTGGCGTCGTACTGGGTGAAGCAGACGTAGTTCACGGGGAAACGGCCGTTCTTGCGCTCGAAGCCGGTGAACGCGTCGTCCACGAAGGTGCGGGTGATCTCACGGGCACGGTCGGGGCGGAAGTTGTAGAAGATCACGGTGTCGCCCTCGGCGATGCGGCCGCCCTCGCAGGTCACGGCGGGGACCACGAACTCGTCGGTCACGCCCTCGGCGTAGCTGTTTGCCATCACCTCAGCGGGAGTGCCCTTCACGCCCTCGCCGTATACGAAGGCAGCGTAGGCCTTCTCCACGCGGTCCCAGCGGTTGTCGCGGTCCATGGCGTAGTAACGGCCGGAGATGGAAGCGATCTTGCCCACGCCCAGCTCATCCAGCTTGGCCTGCAGCTCGTCGATGTAGCCCTTGCCGGAATCGGGGGGAACGTCACGGCCGTCCATGATGGCGTGCACGTAAACCTCGGTGGCGCCCATGTCCTTGGCCATGTCCAGCAGGCCGAACAGGTGCTGGATGTGGCTGTGAACACCGCCGGCGGACAGCAGGCCCATCAGGTGGATGGCCTTGCCGTTTTCGATGGCAGCCTTCATGGCGTTCACAATGGCCTCATTGGAGCGGATGGAACCGTCCTGGATGGCCTTGGTGATGCGGGTCAGCTCCTGGTACACGATGCGGCCGGCGCCGATGTTGGTGTGACCAACCTCGCTGTTGCCCATCTGGCCGTCGGGCAGGCCCACGTCCATGCCGGAAGCACCGATGGTGGTGTAGGGGCAGGTGGCGAACAGCTTGTCCAGATTGGGGGTTTTGGCGGCCACGATGGCGTTGCCCTCGGTCTTGTTGGGCACCCAGCCGAAGCCGTCCAGAATGCAGAGCATCAGGGGTTTCTTAGACATAATGGATTACTCCTTATCAAAACTGTAAAAAACGCGCCGCCCCAAAGACGGCGCGTTATAACAAAAAGCTTACTTGCTGGCAGCAGCCACGATGGTGGCAAAGGCGTCGGCCTTCAGGGAAGCGCCGCCGATCAGGCCGCCATCAACATCAGGCTTGCCCAGCAGCTCCTCAGCGTTGCCGGCGTTCATGCTGCCGCCGTACTGGATGGTGGTAGCCTTGGCAACAGCCTCGCCGTACAGCTCGCCCAGCACCTTGCGGATGGCAGCGCAGACTTCCTGAGCCTGGTCGCTGGTGGCAGTCTTGCCGGTGCCGATGGCCCAAACGGGCTCGTAAGCGATGACCACGTTGGCCATCTGCTCGGCGGTTACGCCGTTCAGAGCGATCTTGGTCTGCATGCGGACCAGCTCCTCGGTCACGCCCTGCTCACGCTGGGTCAGGTTCTCGCCCACGCATACCAGCACCTTCAGGCCGGCGTTCAGAGCAGCCAGGGTGCGCTTGTTCACGGTCTCGTCGGTCTCAGCGAAGTACTGACGGCGCTCGGAGTGGCCGGTGATCACGTACTCAACGCCCAGGTCAACCAGCATGTCGGCGCTGATCTCGCCGGTGAAGGCGCCGCTCTTCTCGAAGTGCACGTTCTCGGCGCCCACATGGATGTTGGTGCCCTTGGTCTTCTCCACGGCGGTGACCAGGGTGGTGAAGGGGGTGCAGATCACAACTTCGCAGTTGGCGTCCTTCACAGCGGGGATCAGAGCGTCGATCAGCTCAACAGCCTCGGTGGCGGTCTTGTTCATCTTCCAGTTGCCGGCGATGATGGCCTTGCGGTTTGCTTTATCCATGGTGAAATTCCTCACTTTTCTTGTTGATGGTTCCTGCGGATGGTATGAACCGGAAAATGCCCCAGCCGCCCGGCGAAAGGGGGGCGACTGAGGCTTTGGGTTCAAAACTTAGGCGTTCTGGATGCAGGCGATGCCGGGCAGCTCCTTGCCTTCCAGGTACTCCAGGGAGGCGCCGCCGCCGGTGGAGATGTGGGTCATCTTGTCGGCGAAGCCCAGCTGCATTACGGCAGCAGCGCTGTCACCGCCGCCGATGACGGTGGTGGCGTCGGACTCGGCCATGGCCTTGGCAACGGCCAGGGTGCCGGCAGCCAGGGTGGGGTTCTCGAACACGCCCATGGGGCCGTTCCAAACAACGGTCTTGCTGGCCTTCACGGCGTCAGCAAACAGCTTCTCGGTCTCGGGTCCGATGTCCAGGCCCATCATGCCGGCAGGCATAGCGTCGGCAGCAACCATCTTCACGTCGATGGGAGCGTCGATGGGATCGGGGAAGGAAGCGGCCACAGCGGTATCAACAGGCAGCAGCAGCTTTACGCCCTTCTCCTCGGCCTTCTTCATCATTTCCTTGCAGTAGTCGATCTTCTCGTTGTCCACCAGGCTGGAGCCAACCTCGTAGCCCTTGGCAGCCAGGAAGGTGTAGGCCATGCCGCCGCCGATGATCAGGGTGTCCACCTTCTCCAGCAGGTTGCTGATCACGTTCAGCTTGTCGGCAACCTTGGCGCCGCCCAGGATGGCGGTGAAGGGACGAACGGGATCGTTCACGGCGTTGCCCAGGTAGCGGATCTCCTTCTCCATCAGGTAGCCAACAGCGGTGTCCTTGATGTAGTCGGTCACGCCGGCGGTGGAGCAGTGAGCGCGGTGAGCGGAGCCGAAGGCGTCGTTCACGTAGCAGTCAGCCAGGCTGGCCAGCTCTTCGCTGAACTCGGGCAGGTTCTTGGTCTCCTCCTTGCGGAAGCGGGTGTTCTGCAGCAGCACCACGTCGCCGTCGTTCATAGCGGCAACAGCGGCCTTGGCCTGCTCGCCCACAACGTTGTCGTCATTGGCGAACACGACGTTCTTGCCCAGCAGCTCGCTCAGGCGCACGGCCACGGGAGCCAGGCTGAACTTCTCTTCGGGGCCATTCTTGGGCTTGCCCAGATGGCTGCACAGGATGACCTTGCCGCCATTCTCGATCAGCTTCTTGATGGTGGGCAGAGCGGCAACGATGCGGTTATCGTTGGTGATCACGCCCTCCTTCATGGGAACGTTGAAATCGCAGCGCACCAGAACGCGCTTGCCCTTAACGTCCAGTTCCTCAACGGTTTTTTTACCTAAGCCCATTGTTCTTTCTCCTCTCATTTTTGAAAGTATCCCAAAGGGAACGGCCGCCCGCGCCAACCGGTGCGGATAGCCGCTTTGTCATACCTGCCCTTATTATAAACAACTTGCGCCGATTTCGCAAGTTTTTTCTTGTTACTCTTTTAACGAAATACGCCTCTTTCCGGCTGCAAAATCTGGGCGGTATGCGCTTTTTTGTAAAAAAACGGGAAAGAAACCGAAGGCCGGGGCAAAGCAGCTGCGGCAAGGCAAAAATCGTGAAAAGAATTGGCAAACCTGCTCAGAGCCCCGGCAAATGTGATACAATAAAAGTATAAGCCCGCGCCCGTGCCCGAACCGGGTGCGCGCGGAAAACGCCGGTTCATCCGCCGCCCGCAAAAAGCGAAGCGGCTTTTCTTCACTGCAAAGGAGGCAATGCGTATGCCGGGCCTTGTGACCCATTGTGTGTTCGGCGCCCGCACCCTGGCCCGCCTGCCGGACTGCGAGGCAAAGCGGGCCGCCCAGCGGCATTCCCGGGCCTTTTTCCTGGGGTGCCAGGGGCCGGACCTGTTTACCTATAACTTTCTGCGGCTGGCCTTTTCCAACCACCGGAACCTGGGGGCCTACCTGCACAACCACCGGGTGAAGGCGCTGTTTCTGCAGATGTTCGCCTGCCTGCCCGAGTCGGAGCCCGAGCGGGGGGTCTGCCTTTCCTATCTGGCGGGGGCCTACTGCCACTATGTGTGCGACAGTGTGTGCCACACCTTTGTGTACGCCCGCACCGGCTACGACCCGGCCCACAAGAGCGCCCGCTACTACGGCCGCCACGCCGCGCTGGAAAGCGACATCGACGCCTGGTACATGGCCCAGTGCGGCTACAGCTACACCCGGCTGCGCCAGGAGCAGGTGTTCCGGCTGAACGAGGCCGAAAGCCAGCTGGTGAGCAAGTATCTGGCGCGGGTGCTGCAGGGCACGTTGGGCGATTTGTTCCCGGTGCGCTCGCCCTTCCGCCCGGCCTTTGTGCGCCGGGCCATGACCATGGCCTCGTTTGAGTCCAGCCTGCTGCACGACCCGAACGCCCAGCGGCGGCAGATGGTGGAAAAATTCGAGAACAAGGTGATGAAGTTCCCGCTGCTGTCGGCCAAGTTCATCACCGACGCGCCCAGCAGCATGCCGGACCCCATGAACCTGGGCCACGCGTCCTGGCGGGACCCCTGGAAGCCCCAGCGCCTGTTTACCGACAGCTTCGACGAGCTGTTCTGCAAGGGGCTGCGGCTGGCGGTGTGGCTTTTGCCCCAGATGGACGACCCGGTGCGCTTTCTGATGATGACCGGCGACACCAACTACCACGACGACCGGGTGCTGGCGCCCAACTTCCAACGGCTGGAGCGGGCGGTGGCCGCGGGCCAGGCCGAAGCGGGCCGTCCCACCCCGGCGGCAAGCTGCGTTCGCTGAGCGAACTTCTGTTACGGCAATTCCGCACCATTTTGGCGGGATACGCCGCCTGAGCCGCAGGATGTGAATGGCGCGGTGCTGACTGAAAAAAGTCCCTCTTTCCGGCTTGGAAAGAGGGACTTTTTGTCGTTTTGGTCATGGGATTATTAAGAAAGAGCAAAAAAATTTGAAAAACCGATGAAAACCGCAAAAAAGGCCCCACAGAGCGAAAAAAACGCTGTATAATATCTGCGCGGCGACTGCCCCTGAGGGAGGGGCGCGCCAGACAGGAATAAAACAGAATGAGAAAGAGGATTGCACCATGAAAAAGAAGATCCTTGTGGGGGCGGCGATTCTGGTCGTGCTGGCCGCGGTGATTCTCACCGGCGTGCTGGTGGTCTCCAAGTATCTGGTGGGCGGCGAAAAGCGCACCCGGGACAAATGGGAGGTCGAGACCGGCACCTACACCTTCACCGACGCTGAGATCAACGTGCAGATGTACCGCCAGCCGGTGGAAGCCAGCATCGAGGTGGCCCAGATCCTGCCCGGCGAGTATGAGCAGGAGGGCTTTACTTACTACGATGAAGAGGTGCAGCAGCGCCTGGCCCAGAGCCTGATGACCATGATGGACCGGGGCGGCTTCACCATCAGTGAGCCCCTGGCGGTGCTGAACCCCTTCGGCACCGGCTCCAACGGCCTGTATCTGTACTTCACCACCGACTACAACTGCCAGATCCGCTACACCATCACCACCGATGACGAGAGCATCCCCGCCTACACCGCCACCGCCAACTCCGCCCAGGAGTACGGCAAGGTGCAGGAATTTCTGCTCATCGGCCTGGTGGCCGGGCAGGAGAACCAGGTGACCCTGGAGGCGGTGAACAAGCAGGGCGAGGTGAAGGAGAGCTTTACCTTTACCATCCAGATGCCCGAGACCACCTCCGGCCATGCCAACCGGCTGGAGGCCACCGAGGGCGACAGCACCGCCGAGATGAGCGAGGGCCTGTTCTACGCCATGGGCCTGAGCGACTACTACGGCTACACCTTCTTCTTTGACAACGACGGCATCCTGCGCTACGAGATGCTGCTGGACGGCTACCACTCCGACCGCATCCTCAGCCTGGGCGACCAGATTCTGGCCTGCGTGGGCAGTAATAAAATCGCCCGCATCAGCCGCATCGGCCAGGTGCTGCAGGTGTATGACCTGGGCCGCTTCGAGCTGCATCACGACTTCAACTGGGGCCCGGACGGCGAGCTGGTGGCCCTGGCCACCAACACCGAGGGCGAGACCGTGGAGGACCAGCTGATCTCCATTGATATGGAATCCGGCGAGGTGACCCTGCTGGTGGATTTCAGCGCCCTGATGAACGACTACTTTGTGACCACCGAAAAGGTGGCGGCCAACAGCTCCTTCTTCTGGCAGGCAGGTCTGTGGGACTGGCTGCACCTGAACTCGGTGCAGTACCTGGAAGAGGAGGACGCGGTGGTGGTCAGCTCCCGTGAGACCTCCACCATCATCAAGGTAAAGAACGTGCACGAGGAGCCCGCCATCGACTGGATGATCGGCGACGATGCCTTCTGGGAGGGCACCGAGTTTGCCCAGTACAGCCTGACCCAGGAGGGCGATTTCACCCCCCAGTACGGCCAGCATGACGTGACCGTGATTTACGATGACAGCCTGCCCGAGGGCCAGTATTACCTGCGCATGTTCGACAACAACTACTGGGCCAACAGCACCCGCACCGGCTATACCCCCAGCCTGCCGGATTCGGTGGGCCAGGCCCTCACCGAGGACGAGAGCATCGTGAGCCACGTCTACTACTACCTGGTGGACGAGAACGCGGGCACCTTCCAGCTGGCCTGGTCCTTCGACGTGCCCTACTCCAGCGTGGTGTCCAACGCGCAGCTGCTGGAGGGCGGCAACTATGTGGTGAACAGCGGCGTGCCCCAGGTCTACGGCGAGTACGACGCGGAGGGCAACCTGATCCGCCAGTTCCAGTACCACAGCATGATGAACGGCTACCGGGTCATGAAGGACGACTTCGTGGGCTACTGGTTCCGTTAAAACAAAGGTTAAACGCAGAAAAAGAAACAGCGGCCCCGCGCCCGGAAGCTTTCCGGGTGCGGGGCCTTTTTTGCTGCGTCCGGTTAAGGGGAAGAGAAGCGGCTGACAGGGCGAAAAAGAAGCTTGACCCAAGGTAAAAGCCGGGTAAAGAGCAGCGAAAAACTGGGTAAAAACCAGGCCGGGAGGCCCACAAGCGCCCCGGGGCCTTGGTATGATGGAAAAAAACCGGAAAATGAGCGGCCCGGCCCCGGTTTTGCCGCCGCCCGTTTCGTATTCTGTAATACCACGCCCGGGGAAAGGAACGACCACCCTATGCAGACCGACCACGCCATTCTGGAGCAGGTGGCTCAGGCCAAAACCAGCCTGGAGCGCGCCGACGAACTGATCCGGCAATACCAGCCCTTCATCAAGGCCCAGGCCAGCCGGGCGCTGGGCCGCCTGTGCACCGAGCAGGACGACGCCTTCAGCATCGGGATGATCGCCTTTCACGAGGCCATCCGGGGCTACAGCCGGGCACGCGGCAGCTTTTTGCAGTATGCGGCGCTGGTAATCCGCAGCCGGGTGCGGGACGAGCAGCGCCGGGAGCGCCGCCACGCCCCCCACGCCCGGCTGGACCAGCCCGGGCCGGAGGAGGGCCAGACCCTGGGCGAGCGGCTGGCCGACCCGGAAAACCCGGTGGACGCCGCCGAGGGACGGCTGGCCACCCAGGCGGAGATCCGGGAGCTGACCGCGACCATGGCGGAATTCGGCATCGCCCTTTCGGATGTGGCCGAAAACTGCCCCCGCCAGCAGCGCACGCTGGAGGCCTGCAGGCAGGCGGTGCGCTACGCCCGGGAGCATCCCGAGCTGCTGGAGGAGCTGCTGCGCACCAGAAAGCTGCCCCTGACCCGGCTGTGCGAGGGCTCCGGCGCGGCCCGCAAAACGCTGGAACGGCACCGCAAATACATCACCGCCCTTCTTTTGATCTACACCAACGGCTACGAGATCATCCGGGGGCACATCTGCCAGATGCTGGCGCCGCAAGGAGGTGAACGCCCCGCATGAAATACCTTGTGATGGAGGCAAGGCCAAGCTACGCCATCCTGCTGGATGAGGAGGGCCGCTTCGTGCGGGCCGCCAACCTTCACTATGAGCCGGGCCAGACGGTGGAACACATCGTGCCCATGCGCACCCGCGCCCCCAAAAGCAAGGGGGTGCTGATCTGGCTGCCGGGGATGCTGGCGGCCGCCTGCCTGGTGCTGATGGCGGCAGTGCTGCTGCGCGCGCCCATTACCCCCTATGCCTCGGTGTATCTGACCATCAACCCCCAGGTGCGCATCGACGTGGACCGCAAGAGCATGACCCAAGGCCTGGAAGGGGTGAACCCGGACGGTCAGGATCTGGTGGAGGGCTACGACTGGAAGGGCAAGCATCTGGACCAGGTGACCGACGAGCTGATCGACCGGGCGGTGGACATGGGCTATCTGGCCCCTGGCGGGGCCATCACCATCGACCTGGAGGCGGAGGATGAGGACTGGGCCGTCCAGACCAACCAGGCGCTGCAGGCCCATCTGGAGGAATACCTGCAATACCAGAACCTGCGGGTCACGGTGCAGGTGGGCCAGAGCGTGAGCATCCCGGTGGCCACCGCCGCGCCCACGGCAGCGCCCGCACCCACCGCCGCCCCGGCCCCGAACCCCAATGACTCCGGCTACGGGGATTCTGCTTACGGCACGGCCCCCGGAGCTCCCGCCGCCGCGCCCCAGACCGGCGACTCGGGTTATGGCGAGGAGGGGGATTCCGGCTACGGCACAGCGCCCACCGCGGCCCCGGCTCCCGCGCCGGAAACCGGCGATTCCGGCTATGGAGATTCCGGCCAGGTCGCCGCCCCGGTACCTACCGCACCACCCGCGCCCACCGCGGCCCC
>NZ_NFHD01000047.1 GCF_002159185.1 Gemmiger sp. An87 | reverse complement strand
CTTTGTTTTGTCTGCAAGTGTCCATAGGATGATCGCCAGGGCAAAAATCGCCACACAGGCCGTGACGCCTGGCCCGGAATGGAGCATCTCCGACACTGTGCCCAGCACCGGGATGCACATGACCACTTTTCCGACCACACGCTCGTAGCTCACCGGGTCCACATCCGGCAGGGCGTTTGCGTCGCCCTTTGTGATCAGCTGCCGCGCCTGCGTGTCGTTTTCCACCACCCGGTGCGTTTCCACGAGGCCCGTGGCCTGGCTGAGCCGGAAGGTGATGATCTCGCCCTGCTCGAGGGCCTGGGGGTCGCAGCGCTTCACATAGATCGCGCTGCCCACCGGCATTGCCGGTTCCATACTTTGGGTCAATACGTTGTAGATTTGATAGCCAAATAGTTTTGGTACGCTGAAAGGAAGGGCGACGGCCATTACCGCCAGCAGAAGTACCGTAGCCACGGCACTCAGCGCCTTTGCTTTCATGGCCGCCGCCCCCTTTATTTTACAAAATGTGTAAGCCGCGCTTTTTTAAAGAAACAATATTAGTCGGCCAACTCCACGATATCGCCCCAATCCATGCCCATGAACAGGTCCAGATCGGTATTTGCTGCCTGAATGGCGGCTGCCTGTACGTCCACGTCGAAGCTCAGCTCGGCGTATTCGTTGTTCCACTCAGAGCCAGGCAGGGGGATCGCGCTGAAGAGGATCAGGTTCTTGGTATCAGCGGGAACAACAGTCTTGAAGTAATAGACCACGTCGCCGTTGCCCAGATCCTTGCTGGCCCACAGATCACCATCCACCTGAGAAGCGATGATATCGCTGATCTGAGCAGTGATCTCCTCAGGCAGTACAGTGTTTGCGTTGGGGGCTACCACATCGTTAACGGTTACACGGATGGCTACATAGGCATCCTGAGAATCCGCAGCGGTGTTCAGACCAACGATCTTGCTCAACACGTCGCCGGGCATGATGTTATCGTACTGGATGCCGGTGATGCCGTCCTTTTCGTACGGCGTGCCACCTACCTGGCCCTCTTCCGGCTCGCTCTTGTCGATCAGGCTGAGGGATACCTTGCCAGCGCTGAACACATTCTGCGCGGTCTCGGTCTTATCGGTAAAGTAGGCCAGAGTAGCACCTACGCTAACCACGGCTACCAGCGCCAGGCTGATCGCACCGGTCAGAAGCTTTTTGTTTTTCATGGTATGTACCTCTAAAAAATAATTTTACAAGGAAATCAACATTAACTCTACTTAGATAATCTCATCTGCAGCAGCCAAAACAGCTGTCATGTTATCGACATTAAACTCAGAGCCTTCCAGTGCTTCAACGGCAACACCGGTAACTTCAATATTTGTAAAGGTTGTTCCCTTAGCAACATTGCTCGCAACACGTACAGTTTCAAAAATCGGGGTAGTATCCAAATTGTCAGCATCCAGTTTGGTACCGTAAACATACAGGGTATCATCTTTCAAATCGGCGGCGCTCGTTACTTGCTTAAGCTCACCATTCTCAAGCTTGTACCAGCCGCTGATGGTACCTTCCAAACTCAGTTTTCCGCTATTTTCAGTCAGACCGGTAATTTTTGCAACTACCCAAGATGCCGGTGCATCACTCTTAATATGCAACGTGGGGTCTTTGGAAAGAGTCGTGCCCGCTACCACATCTTTAAAAGCAATAGCATCCCCACGGCCTTCATCGGTATCTTCAATGTAGCCGCCATAGTTGCCGGTGGAATAATCACGCTTTACCGCATTCTCGTCGATGTAGAAATCCTGATCTTCGTAGCCCTCACCAATCGTAAAGGTATTGGTCACCTTATCCGAGGGAGAAGTCAGCAGAGCCAGGGTGCCGCCAACTGCTACTGCGCCTACCAGAGCGATGCAGGTTGCCATTGTTGCGATTCTTTTTTTCGTCATGATCCTTTACCTCTTTCTGTAATTAATTTCAGATTAGCCGCTTTCTCATAACAGCGGTTAAGTACCAATTAGTAGGGCATAGTAGCCAGAATCTTCTCCGCCTCAACCTGAGCCTGCTCTGCCGTCAGGTTGGCAGACTGTACAGCGACACCACGAACATCCACAGTAGAGGGGTCAACTTCTGCAAATTTCTCATTGTCCAGACCGCTGCCCAACTTTACCCAATTGAACAGCGCTTTCATCTCATCGGCAGGAGTAACTACCTGGCCATCCTCGTCCAGTTCGCCGCCTTCAACAATGTTGTCTTCGCCATCATAGTAAATGTACAGGCCATCGAAACCGCCTTCGGTTACGCTCATGACCTGATGCCAGTTCGTGGTGTTGAAGGTGCTTTTCGGATCGGTCAGGGCATCCGGCTTATCTACAGTGAAGTAATAGCCGTCAGCAATCATCGCATCCACGCCAGTAACCTGAGCAAACACATAGCTATCGGTGGAACCGGTGGTCAAATGGAAAGTGGGGTCCTTCTCTACGATAGAGCCCGGCAGCATCTCTCCATATTCGTTACCGATCTCCGTACGCTCTTCAGGATTCGCCACGTCCTTCTCATCCAACCACAGGCCAAGATGATCATCATCGTCTGGCACATAACCAGAGCCCACATTGAAGGTATTGGTAACCATGTTGGACTTATCGCTCAGATAAGCCAGGGTACCGCCAACTACTACCGCGCCAACCAGCGCTACCGATGTGATGGACATCGCCATTTTCTTTTTGTTCATTTGCTACAACTCCCTTATAACCATGATTTGTGTTGTTTTAAAGGCAGTTCCTCGCTGCCAGGGGATCAATTTTCCTGCTTTTTGCGGAAGATCTTCTTCTGTTTCTTTTCTCGCTCCTGCTCGTCTTCCGGAGAATCCGGTGCAAAAATCTCAGGGATAAAGGTCAGAAGAATGACTGCAATCAGTGTTCCGCAGATGGCAAAAATTCCGGTTTTGGTTCGGATGTTCATACTGATGTAGCCAAGATAGGGCAGATGAAAATCCATTTTACCAACAATTCGATCGAAGGTGATCTCCCCATCCGGGTCTTCGTTGGCATCGCCCTGTGTGATCAGGTAACCCTCGGTCGGATTCGTTTCGATCACACGGTGCGTTACCATCGTATCGCCTTCCAGCCGGTAGGTGATCACATCGCCCGGCTTGAGGGTGGCAGGATCGACTTCTTTTACGTAGATCAGGCTTCCCACGGGGATGGTCGGCTGCATGCTGCCGGTGAGAACGGCCAGCTCGGTGTATCCCAGGATCACGGGAACGATGAGCACCGCTGCCAGCGCAAGCAGCGCCACCATCAAAAGCGTGGAAAGAAAACCGCAAATTTTTTGAAGCATAACTCTGGCTCCTTTGGTTGATATCGTTGAACTGTTTCGGTGTAACACCGTGGTTTCAGTATATCATCCAAGGGGTTTGAGTTCGGTTAAGATACGGTGGGGAAGCCCTGCTTTTTTAAGAAGCTTGAATCATAAGCTTCCCCACCGCACATCTTCGCGAATTGCCTCTGCCCTGCCCGGATCAGGGGGTAGCCGAAGGCTGCGCCGCATCAAACGCGCTCTTTACCACGCTGACGTCAATTGTCTCCGGCTGATTAACAGCCAGCACGCTTTCGTGGTAAATCGTAACCGTGAAGTCCTTCAAAAAATCCTCCGTTTGCAGATTTTCACCGACGACCACTTTCTCCAGCAAGTTAGAGGACTTCTCTCCAACATTCAGGACATCCAAATAGTAGTAGAAATCATCATTTTCCTTGTTGGGATCGCCATACTGCTGCCAAACAGTCGGGTTTTGCATCACTAAATAGATGCAATTGGGATCGTCAGCTTCCTCTTCAGAACCCACCACTTTTACCTGATCCATATTCACACCGGAAACCATGATCCGGGCGCGAACATAGGCGTCGGAGGGTCCTTTGTTATAGATCGATACCTGCTTATTACCATCTGTCAGATTTTCCTGAATTTCCGTATCCACCTGACCGACCGAAAAAATATTCGTAACCGCCGCAGAGTTCGAAACCATCAAGGCCAGTGTTCCGCCTACCGTGACCAGCAGCAGAGCCAGAACGGCGATGCACAGTTTCGCATGTGTTTTAAAAAACGTTTTCATGTTTCATCGCTCCTTTCCAGCTTATTGTCCACTGGTCGTCGGGGTAACTTCCGTATCCTCGTCGATCTTATTGGCTGTGATGACGATATCCTGGCCATGCAGGTCAAACTGGTTCTCGACACCGCCGCCGTCTGTAGGAATGTTGGATTTCACCGGTTCATTGGTAAAGGTGATCGTCGCATTTTCTTTCAGCTCATACAACGTACCAGTGGGTTCAGGAGCAACACCAACAAGCTTATAGTGGATATTATCCATCTCAGTCACTTCGTACTTACCTGCCGGCAGGATAATGGTCTTTTGACCTTCACCGTCCAGATGCACATACCATACTTTACCAATGTTGTCTTCATTGGCAGAGTCACGGCAAGTGATCTTAAAGCTGAACATATCGCGGCCATCGCCATAGGGAACGCCCTGGATCTTCTTTACAATAGTCAGCTCCATATTCGACGGGGTGTAAGTGTTGGTGAAGGCAGCCGTTGCTGTTCCTCCGTTCGGAATCACAACGGGTTCAATCGGCTGACTGGTGGTGCAGTCGTATCCATCCACCTGGTAACCAGTCTCTGTCACGGTGTATTCTGCATTGGCATCCAGATTTTTCACAGTCGTCTGATATACGCCATTCACCAGATTCATTTCCGCAAAGTGCACAGTGCCTTTGTCGTTCGGATTATCGACGTTGGTATAAGTGAAGACAAGCGTATCTTCAAGAGCCGTGATTTCATCTTCCGACAAGCCCTCAATCGTTTTGGTGATCAGCAAATCGCCTTTGTTGACCCGGATGACAGGCTTATCATAGGAAACGGTATTCTGCCCCGGAATGCCTGTAACCTGGTAGGTCAGAGTAGCCTCGGTGTTGGAGAAGAAACCATTCTCATGTTTATCAGCATGAGTGCCAGTCCCGGAATCGGGAGCATCGGGATATACACCACCATTCTTGTTCAGGTACTGAATTGCTTCATCAGTAGGCTTGATCTTCAGGGTAACAGCATAGGTATAATTCGCCTTCAACCGATAGCTGTCATCAAAATCCAGAGTTACAGTTTTATTTTGACTGTTATATACCGCAGTGATACCACCCGCTTGCTTTTCAGCTTCTGTCACATCCGCGTCATTTTCATCCGTAACCTTGATCACCAGCCTTTCCGGAGTACCGCTAGTGTTCAATACAGCTTCAGCATACTGGCTGAGAGTATCCGTGATGGTGACGTTTTCGCAGCTCAGATGTGTAACACTGCCGGCGATCTCCTCAAACTTATCTGCCAGATTGGAACCGTTGTCGTCCGCCTCGAAATACTGTGCAGGGCTGGCAGATTGAACATTGTCCCTCAAACCTTCCATAAACGCTGCCTGCGAACTGCTGATGCCAACAGCATAGAACTGGCTGCAAGTGAGTTTTTGGGCTTCACCCAACGTATATTCGGTCCAAGCGTCATCCGTAATTTTAATATTGCCAGCACTTCCGGTCCCGCCTAGACTACCGTTATCCTTCAAATAATATGTAGGTTCACCATCGCTGAGGAAAACCACCACAGTAGTTGCCGTGGGGCGGGCCTTTTCCAGCTGTTTAATCGATTCACGCAGACCGGCCTGGTAATTGGTACCACCCGAACGATTCAAAGCGTTAATCGCATTTGTGAGCGCCTGGCTATTTTCACCCCAAGGATAAACAGTCTCTGCATATGTGGCGAATTCCACGACACTGTACCGAGCATCAACGGTCTCGTTACCTTCCAGCTCCGAAATCAGTGCATTCATAGCCTTTCTAGTGTTCCCCAGGCGGGTATTATTCATGCTATTGGAAACGTCCACCACCATGAGCACATCTACCTGAGCCTTCTTGGTAGCGGTACCGGTAGAACCGGAAACCGTCAGGGTCAGATCGTAGGTGCCATCGTCGTTCAGAATGGCCTGTTTGGTATGAGCGGGGGTATCCATCTGCACGTCGCCCGGATCGAAAATCTGGATAACAGGCTTGGGGAACAGCTCCGACTTTTCTTCACCAGCCTGACCATTAACGGTAGGCTTAAAGGTAACCTTGGAGCTGTCGCTAACGTTGCTATAGAAACCGCTCTGGCCGGCATGAGTACCGGTACCGGCATCGCCACGTCCGTTATACCCATTCGTTCCAGTCTCGACAGCCTTTTCTGTGGGCTTCACAGTGGTAGTCACACTGTAGGTATAACCTTCCTCCAACTCATACTGTTCCGGGAATTCTACGGTGATAACGCCATTCTGGAACCTTATGGTTACATCGCCTATATCACCCACTTGTACGGTATCGCTGGTCTTTTCATTAGACAGTTTTACCTCCTGGGTAGCTACCAGCTGTTCTCCATTTTTCACATTGATTGTGAAGACATAGCTACCATCGTCCGTACCCACAGGTACCACTTCGGCATACTCACTCATGGTATCGGTAAGTGTCACATCCTGACAGGCGTAGAAGGTTGTGCTTCCTGCAATCTCCTTAAAAAAGTTTTCCAATTCACTGCTAGAGGTAGTGGTAAACGGTTTATCAGTCGTCTGGATTCCCAGCTCCTTTACTCCTGCAATGATTTTGTTCAAGTTCGTCCGGCCATTTTTCGGCGAATCATCACTTTCAGAAGAGAACACAGAGCCAATACCAATACAGTAGAATTGGTCTGCATTCAGCCCATTCAGTTCATTGACAGCCGCTGTTGTATTTTCATAGTTTATATTATCGTTATCCTGTGTTTCCCCTCTAGATGTCAGTCCTTTATGGGTCGGAATACCATCTGTCAAGAAAATGACGATTTGGGTAGCGTCTGCACGAACTCCGCTGTTCAATGCAGTTTTTGCCTGATTAAATGCATACTGATAGTTCGTGCCACCTGTTAGACTATACTTAAACCCAAGCCAACCCTTTTCAGTAAAGTACGAAACCGCGTTATTGATCGTATCGGGATTGGTAGTCCAACCGGTCTTTTGGTCGTACTCCTTGTAGCCCAAACTACTAAAAGTTAAAAGATTGTACTGTACATTTACTTTGTCGTTGCTTTCCAGTGCAGCAGTCAAGCTTTGAACAGCCGATACAACTGCTTTCATTCTTTCTCGATCGCTGCCGCCCTCACGGTCCAGATCACGTTCCATGGAACCGGATTTATCGACAACCAGCAAGAGGTCTACTTTTGCCGGATTTTTCTCCGAACCTTTGTCACCGGAAACGGAGAGGGTGAGATCATAGAGACCGCCAGCCTGCTGGCCCTCTTTCAAAGTCAGTGTTTTGCCGGTGGTAACAGTGGCACTGTTGCCACCAGGGGTAGAAGTGTCTGATGCATATAACAGATAGACATCTCTATCTCCATATCCGCTCTTTCCCCAATTGGTATAGTACTGTCCACCATTGCTGTACTGCCATTGATAGCCATAACCATAATAATAAAATTGATTAAATTTGACATGGGTGATTACTTCACCATCGGTAGAGTCTGCTCGTGCTTCTTGGTAGGTATAGCCGGAAATTTCATCTGCATAATCCGCTAACTCAACAGCTTCCCCGTAGTCATTATCTTCACCCTGCTGATTTTTTCGAGGTCCATCAAACTCAGAGTTTGTTGTCACATCCCAATAGTGTACTGTTAGCTCTCCAACCTCACCCCATCTTTCTTTCCAAGTAATGGTAAAGGTCGAAAACCCATCCACCGCAAAGGTGCTGGCCATATCCATGGCAGGCTCCTCGGTCTGGGTGGCTTCTACGGTCACATCGCCGGTTTCTTCGGTGGCGTCCGCCACGGTCTCCACGGCGACCACTGCACCGGTTTCGTCTTCTTTCAGGTGCTGCACAGCCACGGTCTCGGGGTCGGCATCCTCAGGCAGCAGGGCCTGCGCATCGATGGTCATTTCCACCGGCTGCAGGGGCTCGATTTCCTCACCGTTCACCTCAAAGCGGATATCCATAGCGACCATGCCGGCGTATTCGGTGGGCTGTTCGTTCAGAGTTTCGTCGGCCAGGGCCTCTTCGGCCTTGGTATATTTCTCGGTATCCTGCTCGATCATCTCAGCAACCAGCTGGGCATTCACGGGCAGCGAACCTGCAGGCACCTTTACGGTAACGGTAACGCCTTCGGCATCTTTCACCGCTGCGGTAAATTCTTTATCTTCAGCGTTCAGCTCAACGGTCTCCTCCTGCGCGGTCAAGCTCTCCACCCGCAGGGCATACTCCGCCAGAGCCTCCTCGCCCAGGGCTTCCAGGGCGGCGGTCTGCTCTTCGGTCAGTTCGTTCACAGCCTTCATAAAGGCTTCGTCGTCCTCAATGGCCATCAGCTCATCCAGTAGAGCCTGGCCGTCGATGGCAGGCTTCTCAGTGGCCTCAGGAGTCTCGGTGGGAACCGGCGTCTCACTGGGCACAGGAGTCTCGCTGGGCAGCGGGCTGGCGCTGGGCGCGGGAGTCTCGCTGGGCACAGCGGTACCATCGGGGATCTCCGTGGCCTCGGGAGCTGCAGTGGGCTCGGCGCTGGGCTGCTCACTGGGAACAGCAGTCTCAACCGGAGCCTGGGTGGGCTCGGCGGTCGGCTCTACCGTAGGTTCCGCAGTGGGTTCAGCCACAGGTTCCTCGGTGGGAGCAGGCTCGGTGCTGGGCTCGGCGGGAGTTTCCGCCTCCGGCACAGTTACCTCTTCCTGCGGGGTCTGAGTCTCCTCAACGGGAGTCTCTTCCACCTGCACCTGGCTGGTGCTGGTGATCTCGCTGGCCGCCTCGGCGAAAGCGCTGTTGGGCACGATGCTGGCAATCATCATCACTGCCAGCGCCATGCTGAGTAAACGGCTCCACATTTTGTGTTTCATAGCTGCTGCCTCCTAAGTTCGTTTGGTTATCCGTTGATGAGCGCCGCGCCCTGCTCGGCCGTTTGCTCTTGTTCGGGTGGTAAGCTTTCGTCCATGGCGCTGTCCATTAATTTAATCAGCTCCAGCGCGCTTCGGAAATTCTGCTGTTTGTTTTTATCGGCCCATGTCACCGTTCCCTGCCAGGTGGCGTTCTGCCGGTATTTCACATGGACCACAAAAGTGGCATCCTGCCCGGTATATGCCAGCGGATCATTGATTGCTTTTCTCGCCATACCCGGCTGCCTCCTTTGATGGGGTGAAGGTGGTGCGAAGCTTCGCATTTTCAGTGTGGACTGGGGATAATCCCATTCATCCATCAGCTTTTCGATGGAAAAGAGCACCCCTTCCGCACCCAGAAAAGTGATGGGCTGCTGGCTGAACCGGTGATAGATTCGCCCGCTCATCCGGCTGTGCTCGCCGCTGTCCACACAAACCGTGATCAGATGCAGAGGTCCGTTACTGACTGTCTGCTGTTCCATGCCCATCCCTCCTCTTCACTGTTTTGACACTTACCACTATACCATCGTCAAGTAAAGGAACGGTTAAAGTGACCGGCCCGCAAAGCCGGTTTTCGTAATCGGCACTCGTTTTTTTATCCTCGAGGCCCATTTCCCATCTTGTACTGCCGGTTTTCAGACCAAAACAGGCATAAAAAAGGACCTGCATGCCAAAACGGCACACAGGTCCTTCTATTCTTCTTAACTTTTAACTTCTGCCTCTGCTGGCCGATCCTCCAACCGCCAGCAATCAGCCCCAGTTCACACTGCCGCTCTTCCACTGCTGCGGGCTCATATCGCCCACGGGAGCCATCTTATAATGGAGAGTCACGGCAGGGCCGCGGCTGCCCCGGCGCAGGGCGGTATAACACTCATCGATGCGTTGGATGACAATGCTGCAGTTCTCCCGGTTAATGCCCATGAGCAGGATCAGGAAACGGTCATCCTCTGCACGGGTATAGATATCGCCCCGGCGCAGTGCAGAATGGATCGCTTCGCCCACCTGGGGCATCACCTGCGCTACCTGGCCCCGCTGCTCAATGCGATGGCCTTGCTTATCGGTGACCCAGCACATCATCAGATAAGCCGACTGGCCGCTGCGCTCCAGCATACGGCTGACCGTGCGGTATGTATCGATAAAACTGGGGAAGGGACAATAATAAGCCCCGCGGGACACATCCTCTTCCTTCAAAACCTCCTGCAGCTGTTCCAGCGAGGCCTTGCTGCTGGGCAGCACCGTTTCCAGCTGCCGCATACATTCATTCAGCCGGTCACTGGGCTTGACACCGAATTCATCCAGCATCCGGTTCGCGGTCTCCTCATAGACCTCCTTGGCCTCCTGATAACGCTGCATGGCCAGCAAGCTCTGGATGCGCAGGATATCCCAATCCTCCTGAGGGCTCAGGCCCGAAGCCTGGGTAGCCACCCGCAGCATCCGCTGCCAGTCCTGGCGCTTGCTCAGCTCCCCGCAAAGGGCATGCACACAGGCGGCATACTCCTCTTTATAATGAACTGCGGCCACCATGGCCCAGTCGCAGCCCGCCAGATGAGGCAGGAAATCGCCGTTATACAGGTCACAGGCAGCTTCCAGCAACGCAACACGTTCCTCACCCTGGGCAGCCAGGGCCAACTCCGCCTGCTGGTGGAACTGGAAGGCATCCACGGTGATCTCTTCCGACGAAACCAGATGATAGCTTCCCGCCTTGAACACCACAGTGGTATCCTCCAAGCCAACCTGCTTGAGGATACGCCGCAAATTACTGATGGTCACTTTCAGGTTGTTGGCCGGATTGGTCACACCGTCCTCATAGCCAAACAGCTGATCCATCAGCACGTCCTTGGGCACGCCTTCCTCCCCGTGGAACAGCAGCATTTGCAGCACCTGCATGGAGCGTGTGACGTTATTTCGCTCTAATTTGAGCGTATTACCGTTATGCCGCAGCACAAAGCCGCCGAACATCGTTACTTCCAAACTCACAGCCAAAATCCCCACTTTGCATTGAGCACAGCGTCCGCTCCTCTCTTAAGCGGCCGGATGCAGCCCATGTTGAATCCAAAACTATTTTTTACAGTATACCATATTTCACAAACAAAAACCATGCCGCATCCTATTTCGTTCCTTTTTTGCTCAGATTTCACAAAAACAGACGCGTCCAATTTGTACCTTTTCTAGTTTATCATAACAAAGGACAGAAAATCTGTCCAGCATCACACAAGTCCTTTTGCAGCTTTTACGCTCTGCTTTTGTCGGCGATTTTGGCACAAAACCACTTCGAGCCCGCCAAATTTGCCTACGTCAGCACCTTTTTCCCCACAAAACCGTAAAACGCACTACACTATTATATAAGAAGTAAAGGAGGGAATCTTGCGGCATGAAATTCAAACGCGCTTTTTCATCTGAGATCTTTGTCCGCCGTCACCAACTGGGTCTTACGCAAGAGACCGTGGCGGAACTTGCGGGAATCTCGACCCGATGGTATCAGCAGATCGAAAGCGGACGGCGCACTCCCAGCGGCCGACTTCTGCTTCGCCTGTGCGCCATTCTGCACATTGATGCACGGCTGTTCTACTGCACTGTCGGTGTGGACCCGGCACAGCTGGACTGGCTGACACTGGACGACCACCAGGCGGGCTAGCCCCTTACGATACCGTACGCCCGGCAAACGACGGCACATCACGCGCCGTTTTGCCGGGCACTCTTCTTTCCCGGGGCAAGCGTTCGAATAAATCGCTAGGACACAAATAACAAATCAATTTTATTATAACCAGAAAAATTTCTGCTGGCCCTTCAGCTTACAGAATTTTTAGGCTATTATTTTTTCGGGGCTGACCCTCGGCTAAATCCTTTCAAAAAGAAAAAATCCGTAAGCCTCTTAGCCTACGGATTTTCTGGCGGAAAGAGAGGGATTTGGAAATCTTTGCTGCGCAAAGCTTCCCGCGCTTGGGGCACAGCCCCGGCGCGCAGATCGCCTAAAAACCTGCCACCGGCAGGTTTTCTTCACGGCAATCACCCTTTCGGGTTCGAATCCCCGGTTAACTTTTTTCAAAA
>NZ_NFHD01000046.1 GCF_002159185.1 Gemmiger sp. An87 | reverse complement strand
AACCTGCCACCGGCAGGTTTTCTTCACGGCAATCACCCTTTCGGGTTCGAATCCCCGGTTAACTTTTTTCAAAAAGAAAAAATCCGTAAGCCTCTCAGCCTACGGATTTTCTGGCGGAAAGAGAGGGATTCGAACCCTCGGTGGGTTTATGGCCCACACACGATTTCCAGTCGTGCGCCTTAGACCAGCTCAGCCATCTTTCCATCTGTATTTCAGTGCGCGTCAACCGCGCTTGTATATCATACCGGATTTTGTGCCGCTTGTCAACACCTGTTTTTCAAATTTATGCAAAAAAATCCCGCGCCGGGCTCTGAACACCCGGCGCGGGAAAACTTACGACTCAGCAGCAGCCACAGTTGTTGTTACAGCCATCGTCGCAGCCGCAATTGGGGTAATACAGGTTGTTGGCCACGAATTCCAGTTTATCCTTCAGAATATTCTCCAGACCGCCGATTACGTTGACCATATTGGCCACCGACTCATTGACCTCCATCAGCTGACAGAAGTCAATGTCCTCCATGGCGATGGCTTTCTGCAGCTTCTCGCCCTCGGCGTTCAGAATATGGCTCATGGCGGTTTCCTCCAGAGCGATGCTTTCCAGCAGGTCGGTGATCGCCTGGTGCATGGTAACGGGATCAGGATTGCGTGCAATGCTCGGCATAGACATGGTTCATTACCTCCGTGATGTGAATTCCCCACACTTTGGTGTTGGTTATCCCACTATATGCCATCCCCTGCTTTTTGTGAAAGGGCTCTGCCTGCAGGTAAGCTGTCACAGTCGTTTGCGCATTAGCCCATGCCGGTTGCAGTACAAATACAGGTATCCATGTCCTCTCATGTGCAGCCGGCACTGGGCGTTCCCTTCCGGATACAGCTTGACCAGCTCCACCCGGTCGCCGGAGATCCATGCAATAAAAGAAATAAAATGGGTCTTGCTCATGGGATGATCCAACGTGATGAACTGCTCATCTTCCACAGATTCGATCGGTACCATATGTTCCCCGCTCATTTCTTCCGGCTCAAGCTGCGGCAGCGGGATGCCACAGCAACTGATGGCCGCCTGCCCGGCGGCAGGAATCACGTTGCCACAAACAGGGCAGACATAGAACACCGTGCGCATCATATTCGCCGCTCGGTTGTGGTTGCTGATTTTATCCCCGGAAAGCAGCTCCATCAGGCTGACCCCCAATGCTGCCGCAAGGGGCTCGATCAATGTGATATCCGGCAGTCCTTTTCCGGTTTCCCATTTTGATATTGCTTTGTCGCTCACATCCAGTTTTTCAGCCAGCTGTGCCTGCGTGAGCTTTTTGGCTTCCCTCAGTTTTCGGATGGTGGCTCCAGTGACGTATGCGTCCATATTCGCTCTCCTTTTTTCGTTCTGTTGGCAGGGTTCATTATAGCAAACCGCCCCGGCTGCAACAACCTACGCTGCGTGGAGCTGCGGTTTGCCGACTCTGACAGGTATGGAAAAAATCCGCATTCCGGTGTAAACTGATAACAAGATATTCAGATTTCTTCCTGCAAGGAAAAGGAGTGTTTCACATGCTGGCTTATACTTATGTGCGCCCCGGCGTATTTGAACTGAAGGAAAAGCCGCTGCCGCAGCTGCAGAGCGACCGTGACGCCATTGTAAAGGTGACTCTTTGCAGCATCTGTACCAGCGACCTGCACATCAAGCACGGCTCGGTGCCCCGGGCGGTGTCGGGCATCACCGTGGGTCATGAGATGGTGGGAATCGTGGAGCAGGTTGGGTCCGCCGTAACCAAGGTGCGCCCCGGTGACCGGGTGACCGTGAACGTGGAGACCTTCTGCGGCGAGTGCTTTTTCTGCCAAAACGGCTGGGTCAACAATTGCACCGACCCCAATGGCGGCTGGGCGCTGGGCTGCCGCATTGACGGTGGTCAGGCGGAATATGTACGAGTGCCCTTTGCAGACCAGGGGTTGGACCGTATTCCGGACAATGTGACCGATGAACAAGCGCTCTTTGTGGGGGATGTGCTGGCCACCGGCTATTGGGCGGCGCAGATCTCCGAGATTAAGCCAGAGGATACCGTACTGATTCTGGGTGGCGGCTCCACTGGACTTTGTACCCTGCAATGCGTTTTACTGGCAAATCCGAAGCGGGTCATTCTGTGCGACATTGACCCGGCACGGCTGGCTTTTGTCAGGGAGCATTATCCCGACGTGCTCACTGCCGGACCCGAAGATCTGCCGGAATTCGTGCGGGCAAACAGCGACCACGGCGGCGCAGATGTGGTTCTGGAGGTAGCCGGAGCGCCGGAAACCTTCCGCCTTGCCTGGGAATGTGCCCGGCCCAACGCCATTGTGACCATTGTAGCGCTCTATGACGGGCCGCAGACGCTGCCGCTGCCGGATATGTACGGCAAAAATCTGATCTTCAAAACCGGTGGCGTGGACGGCTGCAACTGTCATAAAACTCTGGAGCTGATCGCACAGGGCAAGCTGGATACCACTCCGCTCATCACTCACACCTATCCCCTGGCGGACATCGAGGCTGCCTACGACTTGTTTGAACACCGGCGGGACGGGGTCATCAAGGTTGCTGTGCGCTGCTGAACCGCAACCCTCATAGGCCGGTTTCACAAGGCCACTCCTCTCTGGTGGATACATTTTATTTAATTCACCACTTTATCGCTTCTTCGCATCATTCTTTTAAATTATCTCTTGACTTTCCCATTTTCCAGGACTAGAATAAGGGCAGCAAAGGCGCTTTGCAGGGAACAGAATCCCTGCAAAGCGCCTTTGTCGTTTTATTCGCCCACCTGCCGTTTCCGGCACGGTGGACACACACCCTGCAGGCAGCACAACGGCGTGCTGCGCGGTTTTGGAGCCTGACCGCGCGGTCCGCCGTTTTTGTTTTGCCCGCAATGAGTTTGAGGAGGGAAAGTTATGACGCAGGAACTTACAACCATGATCACGCAGAGCGTGAACGACCAGGTTTTCGGAATCTGGTTTTTGATCGGCGCGGCTCTGGTATTCTGGATGCAGGCCGGCTTTGCCATGGTGGAGACCGGCTTCACCCGCGCTAAGAACGCAGGCAACATCATCATGAAAAACCTGATGGATTTTTGCATCGGTACGGTGGTGTTCATCTTCCTGGGCTTCGGCCTCTTGCTGGGCGAGGATGCCCTGGGCGGTTTTATGGGGCTGCCCACCCTGGGAATCTTCACTGACTATGCCAACTTCGATTGGTCCAACTTCGTATTTAACCTGGTATTCTGTGCCACTGCGGCGACCATCGTTTCCGGTGCAATGGCAGAGCGCACCAAATTTCTTGCCTATTGCGTATACTCCGCTGTGATCTCGGCGGTGATCTACCCCATTGAGGCACACTGGATCTGGGGCGGTGGCTGGCTGAGCCGCCTGGGCTTCCACGATTTCGCCGGCTCCTGTGCCATTCACTTCTGCGGCGGCCTCACCGCACTGATCGGTGCGGCCATGCTGGGTGGACGAATCGGCAAGTTCAGCCGTGATAAAAACGGCAAGGTCACCAAGGTACACGCCTTTCCCGGCCACAACCTGGTGATCGGCGCACTGGGCTGCTTTATCCTCTGGTTCGGCTGGTACGGCTTCAACGGCGCTGCCGCCACCACCGGTCCCCAGCTGGCTTCCATCTTCATGACAACCACCATCGCTCCCGCGGTGGCTACCGTGGCTTGCATGATCTTCACCTGGGTTCGTTACGGCAAGCCGGATGTATCCATGTGTCTGAATGCTTCGCTGGCCGGTCTGGTGGCCATTACCGCTTCCTGTGATGTGACCGACGCTTTCGGTGCGTTCATCATCGGCCTGGTGGCGGGTCTGCTGGTAGTCTTCGGTGTCTGGTTCTGCGATTACGTTCTGCACGTAGATGATCCCGTCGGCGCGGTTGCTGTCCATTTCATGAACGGCGTTTGGGGCACCATCGCGGTTGGCCTCTTCGCCACCAGCACAGCCCCCGAATCCACTCTGGACGGCGTATTCTACGGCGGCGGCTTTGGCCTGCTGGGCGTCCAGCTGCTGGGCGTTGCGGCCGTTGGCATCTGGACCGCTGTTACCATGTTCATTGTCTTCAAGATCATTGACCACACCATCGGTTTGCGGGTCAGTCAGGAAGAAGAGATCGAAGGCCTGGATTCCAAGGAGCACGGTCTGGCCTCCGCTTATGCAGGCTTCAGCATCATGGACGCTACCGCTGGTGGCATGGTAGAAAATGAGAACACCGATCTGGGTACCCCGGACTATCACGTTGCCAGCGAGGCCCAGAAAGCGGCTGCCGTTCCGGTTGTGAAGAGCACCGACCTGAACACCGGCATCCACAAGGTAGTCATCATTGCTCGCCTGTCCCGCTACGAGCGGCTGAAGAATGCGTTGAACGATCTGGGCGTGACCGGCATGACCGTCACCCAGGTAATGGGCTGCGGCATCCAGAAGGGCGCCGGCGAGAAATACCGCGGCGTTGAGATGGACGTAACCGTTCTGCCCAAGGTAAAGGTAGAGGTCGTTGTGGCACACATTCCTGTGGCCGATGTGATCGAAGCAGCCAAAAAGGTGCTGTACACTGGCCATGTGGGCGACGGCAAGATCTTCGTTTACAGCGTGGATCAGGTCGTGAAGGTCCGCACCGGTGAAGAAGGTGTGCAGGCGCTGCAGGATGTGGAATAATCCCTTTCCTGGCGCAACCTGATTTTTGACAGAAGCCCCTCCCTTCGGGTATACTGAAACCATTGTGTACAGTTACCCGCAGGGAGGGATTTTTTATGAATTTTGGTATTCTGGGAGCCGGTTCCATTGCCGGAACCATGGCCCAAACCGTCCGAATGCTTGCCGAATCCGGCTGTAAAGACATTACCCTTTACGCCGTATCAGCCCGGGATCTTCCCCGTGCGCAAGCTTTTGCCGCTCAATACGGCGTGCAGAAGGCCTTCGGTTCTTATGAAGAGATGCTGGCCGACCCGGCGCTGGATCTGGTGTATATTGCAACGCCTCATTCTCACCACTATCAGCACATTAAACTTTGTGCTGCCCACGGCAAACATGTACTGTGCGAAAAGGCATTCACCGTAAACGCCCGCCAGGCAGAGGAGGCGCTCCGCTATGCCGAAGCACAGGGCGTACTGGTAACCGAAGCCATCTGGACCCGATACCAGCCCATGCGTCAGATGATTCGGCAGGTTCTGGGCGAAGGGCTGATTGGTACGCCCAGTCTGATTACTGCCAACCTGTGCTACCCGGTGAGTGACCGGCCGCGAATCGTGGACCCGGCACTGGCAGGCGGCGCACTGCTGGATGTGGGCGTTTACACCTTGAATTTCGCCGAGATGGTATTCGGCCCTGCAGACGAGGCCCAGGCCAGCTGCACCAAAAACGAGCGCGGTGTGGACATGACCGATCAGATTGTTCTGACCTGGAAGGATGGCCGGGCCGCGCACCTGACTGCAGGCGTTACTGTGGTATCCGACCGCAACGGCTGCATTTATGGTGACCGTGGCTATCTGGTGGTGGAGAACATCAACAATCCCCAAAGCATCTCGGTTTACGACGCCGACCACCGGCTGATCCGGCAGCTCTCCTGCCCTGCTCAGCTCACCGGCTACGAATACGAAGTACTGGAAGCCGCACAGTGCATCCGGGAAGGGAAACTGGAATGTCCCTCCATGCCCCACCGAGAAACCGTCCACATCATGGAGCTGATGGACCAGCTTCGTGCTCAGATGGGCGTAGCCTACCCCTGCGAAGGGCTGGACTGATTTGGAACTGCTGAAAAAGGAGTGAAGCCGGCTTCACTCCTTTTTATCTTTTATGTTATAATTTTGCTGAGAAAACACGGCAAGCTGCCGGAAAGGAGGCATTCCACATATGAAATCGCGCATCTATATTGCAATCGATCTGAAATCCTTCTACGCTTCGGTGGAATGCCGGGAGCGGGGGCTGGACCCCATGAACACCAATCTGGTGGTGGCGGACGAAAGCCGCACGGAAAAAACAATCTGCCTTGCTGTGACCCCCTCGCTGAAAGCCTACGGCATTCCCGGCCGGGCCCGACTGTTTGAAGTGATTCAGCATGTGAATGCGGAAAATGCCCGGCGTCGTCTTCTGGCTCCGGGCCGCCAGCTGACGGGAAACTCCTGCTTTGCTAGCGAGCTGAAGGCTTGCCCTGCTCTGGCGGTGGATTACATCATCGCCCCGCCCCGCATGGCTTATTATATGGAGTACAGCACCCGGATCTACAACATCTATCTGAAATACATCGCGCCCGAGGATATCGTGGTGTATTCCATTGATGAGGTCTTTATGGATGTGACCGGCTATCTGGACACCTACGGTCTCTCTGCCCGGGAACTTGCCCGGAAAATGATTCTGGATGTTTTGCAAACCACCGGCATCACCGCCACCGCGGGCATTGGCCCCAATCTGTTTCTGAGCAAGGTGGCAATGGACATCGGTGCGAAGCACATCCAACCGGACGAAAACGGTGTGCGCATTGCCGAGCTGGATGAACTGAGCTACCGGCAAAAGCTCTGGAGCCACCGCCCGCTTACAGATTTCTGGCGGGTAGGTCCGGGCTATGCCCGCAAACTGGAGCGATGCGGCATCTTCACCATGGGCGATGTGGCCCGCTGCTCCGTGCAGAACGAGGACCTGCTTTACAGCCTGTTTGGCAAAAACGCCGAACTCCTGATCGACCACGCCTGGGGCTGGGAGCCCTGCACCATTGCAGCTATCAAGGCTTATAAGCCTCAAAGCAACAGCCTTGGCTCCGGGCAGGTGCTGCAATGCCCCTACCCGCACCAGAAGGCAAGGCTGGTACTTCGGGAAATGGCAGAGCAGCTGGCCCTTGACCTGGTGGACAAAGGCCTTGTGACCGACCAGCTGGTGCTTACCGTGGGCTTTGATATTGAAAACCTGACCGACCCGGCCCGCCGCAAGCGTTACCAGGGTCCGGTGGTGACCGACCACTACGGCCGCCAGGTTCCAAAACACGGTCACGGCAGTGAGAATCTGGGCGGGCATACCTCCTCCGGCAAGCAACTGCTGGAAGCCGCCACTGCTCTTTTTGACCGAATCGCTCCGCCGGAGCTCCTGGTCCGCAAGCTGAGTCTTTCGGCCAATCATGTGGTTCCAGAATCGCAGGCCGTGAAAAAGGACAGTGGCCCGGAACAGCTGGATCTGTTCACCGATTATTCCGCTCGGGAACAGGAGGAAAAAACGCGCCAGGCCGAATTGGAAAAGGAACACCGCATGCAGCAGACGATGATGTCCATCAAAAAGAAGTTTGGCAAAAACGCCATTCTCAAGGGCATGAGCCTGGAAGAGGGCGCAACCGCACGGGAGCGCAATGCACAGATCGGAGGCCACAAGGCATGACAAACCACTATGAGGACATTCTGCATCTTCCTCACCATGTTTCCCTCACCCGGCCCCGGATGCCCATGGAGGACCGGGCGGCACAGTTCTCGCCCTTTGCAGCCCTTGTGGGATACGATGCCGCTATTGATGAAACCGCCCGCCAGACCGAATCGCAGATCGTGTTGAGCGAGGACCGGAAGGCCGAGCTGGATCGGGTCATGCAGCAGCTGCTTCGTCAGCTGGACCAGAGGCCCGCGGTCCAGCTTCGGTATTTTGTGCCGGATGAACGCAAAGCAGGCGGGGCGTATGTAACCGCTGTCAAGCAAATCCGAACGTTCGAGCCAACCGCCCGACTCCTGTTTTTCACCGATGGCACCCAGATCTCTTTGGATCGCATCGTGGAGCTGGAGCCAGCGAACATTGATGCCGGCATCTGAGGCGCCGTGGCCGGTGTGTTATTCATCTGCCCGACATGGACGGAATCGATAAAACCTTGCAAAATTAAAGGTATTCGGTTTCGCTTTGAACCGCAAGCTTCTGGGGCAGTTCTATTACGAGGGCCGGGATTATGAATTCAATTTCAGCAAGTTCTGGACCGGAAGCCGAACCTTTTTTGATTGTACCGAAACCGATACCCAAATTCTTTGGAAGGTCACACAGACCACTTTCCGCGCCGAAATGGAAGCGGAAATTGCATGCAACAAGGAGGAAATGCTGCTCATCAATTACGAATCCCCCGATGGCTTCAAGCGGCATACACGCCTCTGGAATTGTGGAAACGGCTTTGGTACCGTGCGCCTGTATGAAAAACGGCAGGGCCGGTGGCAGTTCATTGATGAGATGGAGGCTGGAAGCGTAGGCTGTGAGTACGGCGAATACGGCGAATACGGCGAATACGGCGCGTAAATACGCAGCCTCCCCTGCTGAAAGCAAGAACCCCCGCGGCATAAGATACCGGGGGGTTCTTGCTATTGATCCGGTCAATGCCCGGCCGGTTTTTGTTCCATGCGGTCCTTCTCTTCGCCCAGATCCGCCTTGAGCAGAGCCACAAAAACCACTGCGAGGGGAATCAGTGTGAGCCAGATGGAACGACCGCCCATCCGGTGTGCAAACAGACTGCCCACCGATGCACCTGCGAAGAAAAAGAGCAGCATCCGCAGATGAACAAAGAGTTTTTCCCGATGAGAATGATCGCCGGTATGCCGGCGTTTCACTTCCCTTGCAAGGCCGATGCCGATCTGCCGGATATGGTTGGTGGCAAAAGTGGTGGCGACCGGAATCCCCTCCGCCTGGCGGAAGGTATTGTATTGCATGGATGCCACAAAATTGATGATTACCTGAGTGATCTGCACCGGGGCAGAGTCCGGCAAAAAGCCCAGGAACAACACCGCCAGCATCTCCACCAGAATCAGCAGTGTATCCCACCGGATGGCCAGCCGGTGTTTGACCGGATTCGGCACCAGCTCGGACAGAAACGCTCCCATCAGATAGGCCGAGATGGGGATCACATAGTACAGCGTTTCCTTCCATTTTCCCGCGCCCAGAGCAAGGCCCATGAGCACCACATTGCCGGTCTGCGCGTTACAGAAGACGTTGCCCCGCAGCAGATAGGTATAGGCACCCCAAAAGCCTGCCACCGTGATCAGTGCGAAATAAATCCACCTTTTTTCACAGGTCAGATAACCCGACTCACTCCATTTTGATTCCGTTGTTTGCATGCGATTTGATTCCTCGATTCCAGAAATGCCGCCGATTTGCGTGGCACAGCGTAACACATTATTCCTTTCGCATGATAGCACAATTTTTTCTCCAGTTCAAATCGCCGTTTCCTGTGGTATACTAAAAAGCAACTACTCTGTATACAGCCCCACCGCCGGTTCGCCGGTAATATTTCCGGGAGGAATAACAATGCTCACTGTTTTGATTGATGCCGACGGCTGCCCCGTGGTGGACTGCACCCTGCGCATCTGCCGTTCACTGCAGGTTCCCGTGCTGATTTTATGCGATACCGCTCACCAGATTCAGCGGGATGACGCGCAGACACTGGTCTTTGACAAAGGCGCGGACAGCGTGGATTTCGCTCTGGTCAATCGGGTCCGCCCCGGAGACATCGTTATCACCCAGGATTACGGACTTGCCAGCATGTGTCTGGCGCGCCGGGCCCGCGTACTCAACCAGAACGGACTGGAATACACGGCAGACAACATCGACCTTTTGCTGGACCGCCGGTGGCAGAACAAAAGGCTTCTGCGGGCAGGCAAGCACCCCAAGGGACCTGCCAAACGAACCAAGGAACAGGATGCGGAATTTGCCCGGGCCTTTGAAGCTCTTGTGCGGGAATGTATTCCCTCTGCCGAATAACAAGGCTGGATTTTTCTCAAGCAGCAGAGAAAAATCCAGCCTTGTCTGTTTTTCACCGTTTTCTATGCGGTGGTGTTCAGCGTTCAATCCGCAAAAAACGTACGGTTCGCTGCGGCTGTTTTGGGTCCCCTATCCATGCGCCTGTGCGCATTGCTCCCAGCATCAATCCCACCAGAAGTGCATCCAACTGCAGGGCCGTGTTGCCACGGGACAAAAACGGAAAGGACAACGTATCCCAGAGCCCATAGCCCAGGTTCGCGTAGGCATACACAAAGGCCTGCAATGTAACGGTGAGTGCGGCAGCCAATACCAGCAGCGTTCCCAGCATGCTTCGCTGCCGCATCGCCCCGATGATACAGAATGCCCCGAACGCCAGCACCAGAAGCATCAATCCGGCAAAAGCCCCCAGACCAAATTCCTGGATTCCATACAGCAGTGCGTAATTTTCGGAAAGGTCCGGAATCATCGAAAGGTCCGCATTGCCCTCTCCCCAGAACGCAGCCTTCGCAACAACGTCCCGCAAGCGGCAATAGATCAGGCCAGCGTCCGCCGCATCCTGCCAGGGGTTCAAAAACACCTGCAGGCGCGCACCTCCCACAGATAACAATGCGACAGCCAGCGCACCGACCGGAAGCAGCACCGGTGCAGCGATTTGCAGCCCAGGATGGCCCAGCTTTACTCCAAACCAGCTTTTTCGAATGGCCGCAGCCAGCATGACTCCTGCCGATGCACTGTAAATCAGCAGCCCGGACAGAGTGGGAATCAGCCAAAGAATCAGTGCGAATGGCAGATATCCCAAAACACCGAACAGAATTCCGCGCATACCCAGCCCCTTCATCCCGTAAAGAAACAACCCGTAAACCAGCGGGAACAGGAGTGCCATATAGCAAAGATGCAGAGAAATGGGGTCCAAGTGAAAAACCGCAGTTCCTGCCACCGGTTCAGCCCCAATCAACAATGCGGCCGCAATGATCAGAACACCCAGATAAAGCTCCATTGCATGCTTACCCAGCCAGGAAATATCCCCGAAATAGCCAAGGGCAAACAGGCCCGCCGCCACTGCATAGGAAGCCAGCGGCATCATCTGCTGAGTCAAAGCAACCTGGAGCGCCGCTCCCAGTGCCAGCAGAACTATCACGGCAATCAGCGGAAACCAGGGTGTTTGCGGACGGTGTGCCCGATCCAGTGCCCGGCCTACTTCCCGGGCATCGCCCATCTGCTCGATGGCCATTCGAGCCGCCTGCTCCTGTTCATAGCCTTGCCTGATATAGGTCTCCTGCTGGTCCTGCAGGTGCTGCTCCAGCTCCCACATCACTGCCGGGCGGGCCCGCCTCCAACGAATCTGCTCCGCCGCCTGCCTGCAATACTCTGCAATTCTGTCATTGGGCAGCATGCGCGGCACCACCTTTCAGAATTTTTTCCATGGCGGTAACAAAGCTGGTCCATTCCCGCTGCTTTTCCTGCAAACGCAGACGCCCTGCCTCCGTCAGATGATAGTACTTGCGAATGCGGTCCTGCGGGGCTCGCTCTTCGTAAGATTCCACCAATGCCTGCTTTTCCAGCGTGTGCAGAATGGGATAAAGGGTCCCAGCCTTGAAATCAAAGGTATGGTCGGAACGCTCTGCCAGCGTTTCAATCATCTCATAACCGTACATATCCCGCTCTTCCAGCAGCTTAAGGATCAGTGTAGTGGTGCTCCCGGTTAAAAGGCTTTTCTCGATGGGCATTGGCTCGCCTCCCATATATAGATCATCTACATATACTTATATCCGATACATATGCTTTTGTCAAGTTCCTGCCGATATGCTTGTACCGCAGACATAACCCGTTCTCTTGCATTGCTGTGCTGCTTCATGGTACATTAGTAAAACAATACAGGCCGGGGTTCCGGCAGGAGGCGATACCATGTTGGAATGCAGGCAGTATACAAAACTCCCGCGGGAGGCGGCACAGATCCGCCAGGAGGTCTTTGTGGAGGAACAGGGCTTTGCGGTTGAGTTCGACGAGATCGACCCGATCGCGCGGCATATCGTTTTATTCGAAGACGGGACCCCCGCCGGTACCTGCCGTGTGTACTGGAACAGCAGCAAAAACTCTCACGTGATTGGCCGGGTGGCCGTTCGCAAAGAATTCCGCGGCCGTTCCTTTGGCGGGCAGTTGCTGCAGGAAGCAGAACAGCTGGTCCGCTCCTTGCAGGGAAAAACCCTTTGTCTCGCCGCCCAGGTACGTGTCAAAGCCTTCTATGAAAAGTACGGCTATACCGAGGCCGGAGAACACTTTCTGGACGAGGGCTGCCCGCACGTCTGGATGTACAAAACCCTTTAAGTTTGCACGGGTCTATTCCTTTTTTCGTGCAGCGCCCTCCCTCGGAGCATATGAAAAAATAGAACATCCGGAACCGAATAGAGCGGTTCCGGATGTTTCAGCCTGTCGAAAAAGGCCACCTATCGGTGGTCTTTTTCTCGTATAAGGAAAGGGAATGCGGTATAATGGTGTGGGGTGATAAAAATGCTGGTAAA
>NZ_NFHD01000045.1 GCF_002159185.1 Gemmiger sp. An87 | reverse complement strand
CTATGTCAGGCAATTTGCTCTCCCATTCTAACAGCTTCGGCTTTGAGATGGAAAAAGACGCGGCTGGCTGCCGCGCCTTGAACCGTAACTTTATTGTAGGAGGTGATGTAAAATGACCGTGAAACAACTGATTGATATGGCATGTGCCTATTCTGGCATGTCCAAAGCGGATTTGGCGCGCAATGCCGGTTGGTCGCCTCAGACGCTTTCCAACCGAATCAACACCGGAAAATTCAGTATGGAAGACTGGGAGAAAATCGGCAACGCTCTGGGCGCTACCGTAAAAATCGTGATTGAATTTCCGGACGGAAAACGAATTGAGTGAACCCGATATCACAGATTCCATATTGCAGGAGGAACACATGGCAGAAGTAAACACCAGCAACATTGGCTTTGAAAAGCAAATTTGGGACGCAGCCTGCGTGCTGCGGGGCAACATCGACGCATCGGAGTATAAGTCCGTCGTCCTGGGCCTGATTTTCTTAAAATACATTTCCGACCGTTTCGAGGCCAAGTACAACGAACTGGTGGCCGAGGGCGACGGCTTTGAAGAAGACAAGGACGAATACACCGCCGAGAACATCTTCTTTGTGCCGGAGAACGCTCGCTGGAGTACCATTGCGGCAGCAGCCCACACCCCGGAGATCGGCACCGTCATCGACGAAGCCATGCGGAGCATCGAGAAGGAGAACAAGCGGCTGAAGGACATTCTGCCCAAGAACTTTGCCCGCCCGGAGCTGGACAAGCGCCGTCTGGGCGAGGTGGTGGATCTGTTCACCAATATTCAGATGGTGGAGCACGGCAACAGCAAGGACATTCTGGGTCGCACCTATGAATACTGCCTGTCCAAGTTTGCCGAGCAGGAGGGCAAGCTGGCCGGTGAGTTCTATACTCCCGCCTGTGTGGTAAAAACGCTGGTGGAGATTTTGCAGCCCTACAATGGCCGGGTATACGACCCCTGCTGCGGCAGCGGCGGAATGTTCGTGCAGTCGGCAAAGTTCATCGAGAACCACGGCGGAAACATCAACAAGATTTCCGTTTTTGGGCAGGACTCCAACCCCACCACCTGGAAGATGGCCCAGATGAACCTTGCCATCCGGGGCATCGAGGCTGACCTGGGTAAGTTCAACGCCGACACCTTTTTCAACGACTGCCACCCCCAGCTGAAAGCGGATTTCATCATGGCGAATCCGCCCTTCAACTTGGCTAACTGGGGGCAGGACAAGCTGCTGGACGATGTGCGCTGGCAGTACGGCACACCGCCCGCAGGCAATGCCAACTTTGCCTGGCTCCAGCACATGATTTGGCATCTGGCACCCCATGGCCGCATGGGGATGGTGCTTGCCAACGGCTCTCTGTCCTCCCAGAGCGGCGGCGAGGGCGAGATCCGAAAGAACATCATCAATGCGGATTTGGTGGACTGCATCGTGGCCATGCCCTCTCAGCTGTTCTACACCACTCAGATTCCCGTTTCTCTCTGGTTTTTGGCTAAGAACAAAAAGCAGAAGGGCAAAACCCTGTTCATCGACGCCCGGAAGATGGGCACCATGGTCACCCGCAAGCTGCGTGAATTGACCGACGAGGACATCCAGAAGCTGGCGGACACCTACAACGCCTTTGTGGATGGCACACTGGAGGAGGTCAAGGGCTTCTGCGCCGTGGTTGACACAGAGGAAATTGCAAAGCAGGATTACATCCTCACCCCTGGCCGGTATGTGGGCATTGAGGAGCAGGAGGACGACGGCGAACCTTTCGAGGAGAAAATGGGCCGACTGACTAAGGAGCTGTCCGAGCTGTTCCAGAAGTCCCACGAGCTGGAGGCGCAAATCAAGGAGCGACTGGGGGCGATTGGGTATGAAATCTGAGTGGAACACATACACAGTTCAGCAGTTGATCGATATGGGAATGATTGAGCCTCCAATGGACGGAAACCATGGGGCAATTCATCCAAAAACATCAGATTATGTGTCTAATGGAATTCCTTTTATTATGGCAAATGATCTTATGAATGGGAAAGTGAATTTTAAAAGCTGCGCATTTATCACTGAAACTCAAGCTGCTACATTGCGAAAGGGATTTGCTAAACCGGGAGATGTACTCTTAACGCATAAGGCAACAATTGGTCGTACAGCAATTGTTCCAGATAACTATAAGACAATAATTTTAACACCCCAGGTTACATATTACCGAGTAATCAAAGGATTGAATCGGCGCTATCTTAGGTACTATTTTGATTCAAATAAATTTCAGCAATTGTTTTCAAATTGGGCTGGCGCAGGAAGCACCCGTGCCTACTTGGGAATTACAGCGCAACATAAATTACCAATAATCGTTCCACCTATAGAAATCCAAAACGTCATTGCAGATATTTGTGGGTCCCTCGATGACAAAATCGAACTGAACAACAAGATCAACGAGAATTTGGAGCGGCAAGCCAGATCTATATTTTATAACCGTTTTATCAATATTGATACCGTTCCGGTTGGATGGAAAAAAGGAAATCTTTTGGACATTGCAAATTACTTAAATGGTCTCGCAATGCAGAAGTTTCGTCCACAAGGTGATGAAGTTGGTCTTCCAGTATTGAAAATTAAAGAACTTCGGCAAGGTTCATGCGATAGTGGCAGTGAGTTGTGTTCTCCAAATATAAAATCTGAATATATCATTCAGGATGGAGATGTTGTATTCTCTTGGTCTGGAAGTTTACTTGTTGACATTTGGTGTGGGGGCACGTGTGGATTGAACCAGCACCTTTTCAAAGTGACATCCGATACCTACGATAAATGGTTCTATTATTTATGGACAACACATCATCTTGATAGATTTATTGCTGTTGCTGCCGATAAAGCAACCACCATGGGACACATCAAGCGCGGAGAGCTAGCCAAAGCAGAAGTTCTTATTCCAACCGAAGAGGACTACAAGAAAATTAGCGCCTTGATGAATCCCATATTTGAACTCATCATTGCCAACCGAATTGAATCCCGAAAGCTTTCCGAGCTTAGAGATGCGCTTCTCCCCAAACTCATGAATGGGGAACTGCGTGTTGATTATTAAACCAATTTATTATATTAAAGGAGGATGAATCGTGAAAGTCAACAAAACGACAATATATGTTTGCCTGTTTATAAGTATTATAAGTGGTGCGCTGATGCTTTTTGTTAAAGACAACAACATGATGCAGAGTATATCGTCGGGCATATTTACAGGTTTCATTGCGTCTTTAGCGATTTCTGTAATAGGGTATTTCAACGAAAAAGCAAAGTTGATTGAAGCAATGAATATAAACATTAAGAATTTGTTTTTGAATCTTACTGTTATGTCCAAGATATTGGGAACTGTTTTGCCACAAATACATAACTCTGTCATAATTCCCGATTTGCCTTTCAAAAATCTTTGCGGGCTTTCACAGTTGAACCTTGAATTTATAGAAAAAATGGATCTCGGTTTATACTCGCCGTTTTTTTCAATAAGCGGTAAAGTTTCCGTTTGCAAAAGGTTGCAAGAGCTTCAAAAAGCAATTTATAATATAAAAAATTGCTCTATGAATCTTGAAAATGCAGTATTAAATTATACCCTCCAATATAACAACATTCAAATTAAATCCGCACAGGGAATGGTGGTAACACCAGAAGAAACAAAAAATTTAGATGATCTGAAAAACCTAGTTAATATTTCCACTGCAAAACTTCACGAATATACCACAGGGCAGGCTATGGAATTAGGGAAAATAGCAGAAGAATTCTATGGATGCAAAAAGAAGCATTTGTATTGGAACGATATAGAAGCGGCATTGATTTTGCAGGCGGAGAGCATTGTGAAGGGGCGATAAACAATTGTTGAAATTTACAAAAGGCAGATGGTTTCCGCTGATATTGACAACAGCTATACTTGTCCTAGCGGCCATCATAGTATTAATAATGGCACTATTCGGTTGGCGTTTCACCTATGCGCCGGAATTGGAAAATAGCTGGAATGCGATTTCTTCTGTTGCTGCATGGACGGGAACAATTATAGGTCTTTCAGGTGTAGTTGCATCGTTCTTGGCTGTATGGTTTGCAATTCAAGTTCCCAAAAAGATTGCCGACAGACAGGATAAGATAGCACTATTCGAAAAGCGCTACGAATGTTTTCAGATTTTCGAAAAACTTCATGTACTATACAAACAAATCAAAGACAAAGAGTGCGCCCTTGACGAGCTGCGGGAAAGAAGTAAGTATTTATTTGGTAAATTAGAATGGAAAGAAATATCCAAAGAAATCATTATGGACACAATTGAAAAATTTGAATATACAATTCATCAAATGCAATTTTTGTTTCCTGAAGTTACTGAACAAGATGCTTCGCAACTCTATTTTGACTGCCAAGATTTTCTGATTTCTTTATTTACAAATCAAGAGGTTCAAAAGAAAAAGAAGAAATACACCAATACCATGGATTCGTTCTTAGAAAAGTATCTTCATGCTATCGTGAAATCATTATCGATATAATTCATATTACATACAAAAGGGAGCTGACCCACTATGCCCTTCACCGAATCCAACTATGAAAACGCTGTGTTGCAGCTGTTCACCCAAACTCTGGGCTATTCTCATGTCTACGGCCCGGATATCGAGCGGGACTATCACTCCCCGCTGTATGAGGACGAGCTGCTGCCCGCTTTGCAGGCTGTCAATCCCGATATGCCCCAGGCGGCACTGGACGATGCGATATACAAACTGAAAAACTTTGAATCTGGTTTGCTGTTGCAGAAAAACATGGTATTTACCGACTATCTGCAAAACGGCGTGCCGGTCAAGTTCGTGGTGAAGGGCGAGGAACGCTCCGGGCTGGTCTATCTGGTGGATTATCAGCACCCGGAGAACAACCGGTTCACCGTCATCAACCAGTGGACCGTGATCGAAAACAGCGAAAAGCGCCCCGATGTGGTGTTATTCATCAACGGTCTGCCGCTGGTTGTAATGGAGCTGAAATCCCCCTCCCGGGAGGAGACCGATGCCTCCGCCGCCTATCGCCAGCTGCGGAACTATATGCACGAGATCCCGTGTCTGTTCATCTACAATCAGGTCTGCGTCATGAGCGACCTTTTCACCTCCCGGGCAGGCACCATCACCTCCGGCGAGGACCGCTTCATGGAGTGGAAAACCAAGGACGGCAGCTACGAGAACAACCAGGCCGCCCAGTTTGACACCTTCTTTGAGGGTATCTTTGAAAAGCAGCGGTTTCTGGATATTCTCCAGAACTTTGTCTGCTTCAATGTGGACGGAGCCAACACCTTCAAGATTCTGGCGGGTTATCACCAGTATTTCGCGGTGAAAAAGGCCGTGGAATCCACCAAGCACGCCACCGTCACTGACGGCAAGGGTGGCGTATTCTGGCACACGCAGGGCAGCGGCAAGTCGCTGTCCATGGTCTTCTATGCCCATTACCTGCAAAAGGTACTGGAAAGCCCCACCATCGTGGTGATTACTGACCGAAACGACCTGGACAACCAGTTGTACGGCCAGTTCTCCCGCTGTAAGGATTTCCTACGCCAGACGCCCCAGCAGGCCGAGAGCCGTCAGAATTTGCAGGAGCTGCTGGCAAACCGGCAGGCAAACGGTATCATCTTTACCACCATGCAGAAGTTCGAGGAGACCGGCGAGGCACTGTCCCAGCGGCGGAACATTGTGGTCATGGCGGACGAAGCCCACCGGGGACAGTACGGCCTGACCGAGAAAATCGTCACCCGTCAGAACGAAAAGGGCGAACTGGAAGTGAAGACCTCCATCGGTACCGCCCGCATCATCCGGGATAGCCTGCCCAATGCTACATACATCGGTTTCACCGGCACGCCCATTTCCTCCAAGGACCGAAGCACCCGCGAGGTGTTCGGTGATTACATCGACATTTACGACATGACCCAGGCCGTGGAGGATGGCGCCACCCGCCCGGTCTACTACGAGAGCCGGGTCATCCACCTGAAGCTGGACGAAAACACCCTGCGGCTCATTGATGCGGAATATGACCTGATGGCTCAGAACGCCGACCCGGTTGTCATTGAAAAGAGCAAAAAGCAGCTGGGCCAGATGGAGGCCATTCTGGGCAATGACCAGACCATTGCCTCTCTGGTGGATGACATTCTGGATCACTACGAAAACTATCGCGCCAACCTGCTCACCGGTAAGGCGATGATCGTGGCCTACTCCCGCCCCATCGCCATGAAGATTTACAAGCGCATTCTCAAGCTGCGCCCGGACTGGACAGAAAAGGTGGGCGTGGTGATGACCCAGGGCAACAATGACCCCGAAGAATGGCGGGAGGTCATCGGCAACAAAGCCCATAAGGAAGACCTCGCCCGCAAGTTCAAGGATAATAATTCCCCGTTAAAAATCGCCATCGTGGTGGATATGTGGCTGACCGGGTTTGATGTGCCGTCCCTCGCCACCATGTATGTGTACAAGCCCATGGCCGGACACAACCTGATGCAGGCCATTGCACGAGTAAACCGGGTATTCCGGGACAAAGAAGGCGGTCTGGTGGTGGACTATGTGGGCATCGCCGCCGCCCTGAAACAGGCCATGAACGACTACACCGTGCGGGATAAAAAGAACTACGGCGACCCAGACGTGAGCAAAGCGGCCTACCCCAAGTTCCTGGAGAAGCTGGAGGTTTGCCGGGACCTGTTCCACGACTTTGACTACACCCGCTTTTTGACCGGCGACAACCTGGAAAAAGCCCGGATGATTAGCGGTGGCGTCAACTTCCTGCTGGGCAAATCCATTGCAGAACACCACCTGACCGAAAAAGAGAGAACGCAGAACGTCTACATCAAAGAAGCGCTGCTGCTGAAACAGGCGCTTACCCTGTGCAGCAGTCTGGTGGACGAAAAGACCCGCTTTGAAGCAGCCTACTTTGAAGCTGTGCGGACGATGCTTGTCCGCCTGGCCACCGGCGGAACCGGGAAGAAGTTTACCCTTCCGGAGGTCAACCAGAAAATCAATGAGCTGCTGAAGCACAGCATCCAAAGCGAAGGAGTCATCCACCTGTTTTCGGATGTGGGCACCGAGTTCTCTCTGTTCGATCCCAAGTTTTTGGAAGAGATTTCCCGCATGAAAGAAAAGAACCTGGCCGTGGAACTGCTGAAAAAGCTGATTGCGGAGCAGGTGTCTCTCTACCGGCGCACCAACGTGGTGAAGTCAGAAAAGTTCTCTGAAATCATCCAGAGCGCCATGCATCGTTATCTCAACGGAATGCTGACCAACGAGCAGGTCATCGAAGAGCTGCTGAAGCTGGCAAAGGACATTGCCAATGCCAACGCCGAAGGCCAAAAGCTGGGGCTGAACCAGGAAGAGCTGGCCTTCTACGATGCGCTGACCAAGCCCCAGGCCATCAAGGACTTCTACGAAAACGACGAGCTGATTGCCATCACCAAGGAACTGACCGATGCCTTGCGCAAAAACCGCACCATCGACTGGCAGAAAAAAGAAAGCGCCCGCGCCGGCATGCGCCGCCTGGTCAAGCGCCTTCTGAAAAATCATAGGTATCCGCCGGAAGGCATGGAAGATGCCGTGCAAACGGTCATGAGCCAATGTGAGATGTGGACGGATAATAATGATATGGCTGGGAAGTAACAGCAGGTGCGTATATATGGTACCGCTAAGCTCTATATAGTTGACAACTACACTCAATAATACTCTGGAACACATTATTTTTCACAACAAATCGTCGATGTATCAGGAGGGACTTTAAATGGTTAGCCTAAATACTGGTTCGGATCTTATTCGCTACGATTTACGAATGGATAGTTTTATTGACGCATACAATTTTTCTGCTGAATTGGTTCTAAGCTTTAAACTGCCATATTTACTCCCTAAGCTAAATGAATGTTACATAATAGACATTGACAAAGAGTGGTTCGATGGAACTGTATTTGAAGGAAATGGCCGTCATGTAATTTTTGCAGGCACCAGAAATTGGGGAGATTCACAAAAGATTTCTCCTAGATATTCAACAATTGCTATGGGAGCAACTGGAAACATTGTATTGTACACCTCTCTTGTAGTTGCATTTGAAGTACTACCGGACGAGCTTTTGAAAATCAAAAAGCTGAACGAAAACAATGATCTGCTTATTGGACAGCTTAAAGGTTTGCTTCAATGTGCAATGGAAATCATATCATATAGGTATAACGAAAAAAGCGCTGGGAAATCAAACATGTCGCTTTCTTTTGCAGACTGCGATCGGATTCATGGTGCATTCTTTGAAAATTACGTAAACAAACGGCTTATGTATTGGGATATACAGACCCTAACACCAACAACTCCAAATTGCGGTTCTATTGATGAATCTCCGATCGATTCGTCCGATATGGAAACCGCACCGCAAACATGGAGATACTTTAAAAACAAATCGATATATTCATATTCATCCGGTGAATATGTTGATAGCATCATTGCCGCTGCTGTATGCATTGAGTCATTGATGTTAGGGATCGTCAAAGAATACTGTAAAAAAAATAATATAGAAGAAAAATCCTACACTTTTGAAGAATTAACAGACCCTGATGGAAAGATCGTTTCCAAAGCACTATCACTTACAAAACTTGCAAAAAAACTCGTGGTTGATGGTTTACTAAAGACTAGTCTTAGCAACACTCAGCTAACCAATAACATTTCCAAAATCCTTGTACCTCGAAACGATATCATGCATGGAAAAGTCCCTATTGCTCAACCATGGAAATCCACAGCTTCAAAAGTCAATGAGGCGTTGAACACAATTATTTCATCACTCGATATTCAAATTCAAAAAGCACAATCTGCGATAGAGATTATTCCAGATTATCGAAAGTTCCTAAAGGAACTCACAAATGAATCTTTATCGCTGGACGAACGCTTAAACTTAGTAGAAAAAGCATCCTTACAATATCCGCAATATGAATACTTGAAGGTTTTAAAAGCTCAATTACTTTTATCTCTGAAAAAAGAAAAAGAAGCAAAAGAGCAAATCGTTTTTTTGTTACGTCATACCAAAAACAAGCAAGCAATTATCATAGATGTTTTTCGTGTGCTTTTTGCATTAAAGCGCTATGATGACTGTTTTAGTTTTTTACAGCACTTTTCAGAAGATGAAAAGGATGTCAGGATTTGGGTTGGGGAAGCCATATTGAATCTCGCAAAATATAGAGATTGCGAAGAAGTTAAATATTTAAATATGGCTCTTACTGCAATAGAAAATTCCAAAATATCTGGAATTCCGTATCTTCTGAGATCGGAAATAGCTAGACAGATTTATCGAGAGAAAGGGAATTATTCAGAGGCAATAAGATATAGCGATCATCTCAAATTTTCTGTTCCCTATTTCTGCGAACCAATACTTTTTTCTTGTGAATGTCATTTAGCACTAGGAAATTTCGAAACAGCATATAATACTTTGATGGATTTCGTAACCAAATACAAAGATAGTAACCCATATAGGTTTCAAATGGATTACATTTTCATACAATATTTGCCTGATCAAATCATACATAGAGCAATCGAGCTAGCTACTGAATTAGTTAAGAACATCGATGATAACAAGAAAAAATTACTCATTGAAAACTTAAAAAGTTTGACCGAAAAGAAAGAAGACTCACACCAAATTATAGCAATCCCTTTTTGCGGTCCAATTGCTTTTATGGAATCCCCTCACTTTCCATCACATCTAATTAAATTTTGACGATCAAACAACTTTAGAAATTTGAGCACCTGTCCTATCCCTGGACAGGTGCTTTCTCTTATAATGTATCAAATCAACTGCCGTATCTGTCCGTTCACAACACCGCTCAGCTTCTCCAGCCGATTATCCGCCACTGGGATTTGTGGATGCTCCTGAAACGCGAAACCATATAGATTTTTCAGGTCATTACGGATCTCATCCGTCATCAAGGCTTTCGCAACGATGATAAAGTCAGATCCAAGCCGTGGAGTCAGCCGAGTAATATAACGTTCCGCATGGCTCAACTGGTCGGCGTCCAGGTCAAACAGCAAGCTGCGGTTGTTATCAAACACCGGGGCCATGGTTTTCACCTGCATGGTATCCGTATCAAACAAAACACCAAAGTTACCCAGATGCCGGTCTGTATTCAGGATAATGGCGTCCAGAATCATCATGCGGCGAAAGGCATCCTCACTGCCGATGGAACGAAAATACTCCAGTAAGCCGGAGATAGACCGTTCTTCACGGGTAATGGCAGCCGTTTTGGCAAGGCCGATGGATTCACTGGTGAACAGGGGACAAGTAGATACCAGTCTTCCATGATGGAATCGCATATCATATGGAACTGCATCGGGGCACAGGATGCTGGAAATCTGAGCAGCCAGATATTCCGACAGCGGCTCCAGCTCATAGGTGGCGCTGCCGGCCTTATAGAGGTAAATACCGTCCGATTCTCGTTTCCAGCACTTGGCATAGTATCCGTCCGTGGTAAATTCTGGTGAGGGGGAGGAGGAAAGGCTTTGTTCGCTGAAGGAGCCGTTCAACGCAGCCTCGGCAATGATCTCATCAAAGTCATTCTGATACAGGGAGACATCCCGCCAGCACAACTGAGAATCCACCCGTTTTACCCAAAAGGTATCGTTGAGAGAAAGCGCATGGCTGACCTGCAGAAAACCGTCCAATGTGCGGCACCCATATTGTGCCAGAAGCTGTTCGATGTGCTTTCGGTGCTTGGGAGCACGCCGCCCTTCCAAAAAGCTCAAAAGAGATTTATAGCCAATGGGGCGCAAAGACGAAAACCAGATCCTTTCTAAAGCCATCACATCGTCAAATTCATCCTCTTGGGTGGAGAATTCCAGAAATGGTGTGTCTTTGTTCAGTAGAATCCAGTCCATCCCGGCCCCTCCTTTCTGCTTTTTATCATATCACAGAATCAGTGTTATGTATCCCGCCCTTCTTTGTCTGTAAAAGGGGTACTCCCGTTTTCTGCCCTCACAGGTGCGTGAAATATTGAATTATTGGTGTCCAATAAGTATAATGTTGTCAAAGAGGTGATGCTGGTATGACGCTGGAAGAACGGCGGGCAAAAATTCTCATCAACAAGGCTGGTGGGACAGCTGGGCCAGAAGGAAAAAGCTATCGTGTAGTGCTGCCCCCTGTATGGGCCAAACAACTGGGTGTTATGGAGAATAGCCGTGATGTCATTCTGCAATTTGACGGCGAATGTATTACCATCCGCAGAGCTGGCACGGGAGAATATCATTCCTTTATCAATGAGGCGAGAGAAAAAAAGCACGATCTATTGATTCTTCACTACTATGACGGGGAGACTCTTTGCACCAAAATCTGCCTGGATCGGACCTCCCGGCGGCTGGTTATCGAAAATGAGACGGATGATATTCTTTCAACCGCGTTTGGGGTCAACCAGACACCCAATTGGGAGGACTTTATGACCTTTTTGGAATCTCGCTGCATTCCGCGGCAGCGGGATGGATTGAAATACTATCTGGCACAGCTGGGGATAGAGAAATACGATCCGATGGAGATCATCCGCAAGACTGCCGGTCGCATGGCAGAAGATTCCTGCTGGATTAAGATTGTGGAGGGGTAAGATGGCAGTCAGATTAGTGACCGGAAATCGCATTGCAGAAACGTCCTCCAAGGGAAATCAGGAAAAGTGGCTGGAAAATGACCGTTGGTACAAACTTGACCTCTTTGGATATGAAGGGGTGGCGGAAACCGTAACCTCCCAATTGTTGCAGCAGTCTAACATAGAAGAACTGGGCTTCCGCTATGTGACTTACTGTATGGAGCGGATGAACGTGCATCAACGGATTCGGAATGGCTGTTCCAGCCCCAACTTTCTGATGCCCGGAGAAAGCATCCTGACCCTTGCTGACTTGTTTCGCAAAGGCGTTGGACCAGACTGGCAAGGCGTTGTAGCCCGACAGCCTAACCTCGCCGGGAAGGTTCGCTGGATGGTGGAACAAACGATACGCCTCACCGAATTGGAGCAATTTGGAAACTATCTCACGTTGTTGTTTGAAGTGGATATGCTGTTTGGCAACGAGGACCGTCATCTGAATAATATTGCTGTTTTGCGCAGAGGAGAGAAGTTCGACTACTGTCCCATTTTTGACTTTGGTGCGGGACTTCTTTCCAATGTGCGCGACTATCCCATGGATATTGAACCTCGTTCCCACATGAAGCTGCTGCGGGCGCAGCCGCTGAACACAACATTCACACGACAGGTCCGGGCGGTCAGATCTCTCTATGGGCCCCAATTGCAATGGACTTTTACGGTTGCCGAAATAACTGCTGCACTGGAGGAGCCGCTAAAGTTCTATGCCGAAAGGGACCGGGCATACATTGCCGACAGGATAAAAACCTGCATCCACTGGCAGGCTGCAGAATTGTGAAGAGGGTTAGGGCAGATAACCGTCGGCATGTTTCAGCAGTACAGCGCCTTCGCCTGCCACCTGTTCATTTAAAGCCTGTTCGGCGGCTTTCAGTTCGTCGTTGGCCGTGGTGGGTGAAGCGTTGATGAAATTGCAATTCGCACGCGCTTTGCCCAGAGATATTTCGTAACCGGTCATTTGAAATTCATCTCTGGCAAAAAAGTTGATGCTGTCCGCCTCTCGATTCATACGGTCAGGCAGAATGATATATCTTGATGAAGCCATTGGGGAAGACTGTGCAGCTTCCGGAACGCAGCTGCACAGAAAAGAAAGAAGAAACGGGGCGCAAAACAGAAAAACTCCCTCCCGATCCATTCCTGTGGAATGAAAGGGGAGGGAGATTTTTGCAAACTGGGCTTCCTGTGTTCGCAATGCTGCTGTTTGGGGAATCAGAACCGCGACACTTCGTAGTCGCTCCAGCGTTCTGCGGTGGATGCGCCGGAAAGATATGAATCACATCTGCTGATATCAATCTATCCTCTGAAAAATTTTCAGAAGATATCATGTGCGGCTGCATCAACCCGCTTGCGGAGAATTTCCTGAACCTCCTGCATCAGCAGCAGTCCCGCGGAAAACCCGTATTGAAATGCATCGCTGCATTCTGTATCGCAGACAATCAGCGTCTGTTCCAGCATCTGGTCCACCAGTGCCATATCATCCTCGCTCAGATTGTTCCGCAGGTCTTTCAGGAGCTGTTCAATCTCCTTGCCCGCCTGTTTGTGCCGGTCGTTTCCTTCCATGTTGTTTTCACAGGGAAGCAACTCTCCCCGGTAGATTGCATCCAGTACCATGCGGAGTTCCTCCTTCATCACAGAAGCTGCTTTTCTTTGTGGGTGGCCAGCGAGAAGTTGTAGGGCGCACTGGGCCGTCCGTCCGGGAAGTTGGGTGCGGGCAACGTGTTCAGAATGCGCACCATCTCCTGCAGTCTGTCAGAATAGCCATTTGTCAGCAGGATTCCCCGGGTAGGCTGAATTCCCTCCAGAACCAGGCCGTCCCAGTACATCCGCAGCTGGTACAAATCCTGCGGTTCCGCCTTCCGAGTCTTCAACTCATAGATATCGTATTTTTCATTTGCACCTTTGTCTACCACATCCACGCGGGTACCGGTGGGCCAGACACAAATCTCGCTGGTCACCTCATCCTCCGGGTTTGCTGCCTTGAGAATTTTCATCCACTTCTTTTTCAGTTCATCCTCGCTGAATGTGGCGGCGTTTTTCTGCGGCGGGAACTCTGCCAGCGCTTCAAAGACCTTGTCCCAGTCCGGGTCGTTGCGGTCGATACCGGTCTTGTTGTTCAGGGTGGCAAGAACACCACGGGGCAGCTCGGGCAGGATCAGCTCGCCCACAAAATCGTTGTAGCTGTTGTGCCGGGAAATGGGCGTGCCGTCTTCTTTGTGCCAGATTTCGCCCAGCTGAGCGGTGGCAATCACCCGTTTGCCCAGCCGGATATCGATGCCCTGCGTGGGCTGGGTTCCCTGATAATAATACCGGGCCTTGCCGCCCAGTACCAGATGATCCCGCTTGGATTTGTCGAGGGTGCCGTGGACATAAATCACCGGTACAATCTGGCCACCCAGTTCCACTTCCAGCTTTTCGGTGCGCGCCATCAT
>NZ_NFHD01000044.1 GCF_002159185.1 Gemmiger sp. An87 | reverse complement strand
GAGAGGAAATCTTCTTCCTTTTTCTCTGTTCTTTTACTTTTCATGCAAAAAACCTGCTCTGGCTTGATTGTCACAGCAGGTTTTTCTACAAGCTGAAGCGGCGAAAGAATAAACTTTCGCCGCTTTTTCTTTGTCAGTTTTCGCCGCCTTTGCCGGCAGCATAGTGCTTCAAATCCCGTCAGCCTTCGCTGGGCTGGGATTCAGCCGCGGGCTCAGAGGCAATCGCAGGCTCAGAGATGGGCGCGGGTTCAGAGACGGGCGCGGGTTCAGAAGCAGGCGCCGCCTCCGGTGTGGGTTCCGGTGTGGGCGCGGGCGTTGGCTCCGGCGTAGGTTCCGGGCTGGGGGTGGGCACGGCGGTGGGCAGCGGAGCAGGGGCCGAAGGCAGCGCCTGTTCGGCGCCCGAGGCGTCCAGCAGTTTCAGGCTCTGGCCCTCGAAGCCGCCGTAAATCCCCATATAAGTCCGGCCGGGCTGCACGTTGAGCATATTGCCGCTCTCGTCGTACAGCTTCAACGGTGCCATGGCATCGCCCTTTTCCCAACGGATGGTCTGCACGCCGCCGCCGGACAGATACAAGCCCTGACCGCCGCTCAGATCGTACTGGCGGGTCACGCCGTTGTCCTTCATTCCGCTGGAGGCCATGAGCAGGATTACATTGGAGAACCGTACCTCACTGTCGTCCGGGCGGCCCGCATCGGTCTGGGGCGTATCGCCCTCCCGCAGGTAGTACCGCTCATCCTCCGTGTTATAAACCAGGCGGGCAGTGCGCTCGCTGCCGTAGGTGATATCCAGCTCGTAGCCCTGGGTATTCTGGGGCACACTGCCCTCGGCAAACTGGAAGAAGCTGTGGGTCTCACCCTCGCTGCTCTGGCCGTACAGTCCCAGTGCGCCGGGCAACAGACTGCTGGTGGTGTACCAGCTGTACTGCTCCGCGTAGATCTTGGCCCGGTCCTTGTCCAGGTCAAAGGCGGTGGTGCCTGTATAAACGCCGTCCAGCGGCTGATAGTTGTAGTAGTTCACCAGGTTGGAGGCGTACACATCACTGCCCACATACATGGGAATTGCCTGCAGCGGCATTACCATCTGCAAAAACAGATCCCGGCCCTGGCCCACCGGCCCCACCTTTTGCAGAGCGTCCGGCCCGTCATACAAGGCCATCATCCAGGTGTCCTGGCCTTCGGTGTTGGCTTCGATCAGCAGCTCGGTATCTCCAATGCCCCACTGGGGCCAGGCCGCCTTGTTGTTGTAGAGCATCACCGCCACCGGGCGCTGGCCGTAATATTCGGTTTCCCGGCCGGAGAGCGCACTGATGCCCTCTGCGGGCAGCGGCATGTCGTTCTCGGTTTCCGGCAGCTGCGGCGCCTGGGGCTCGGCCTGCGAGGAGGCCGCCTGGCTGGATGCGGTCTGGGACGACGGCTGTGCCTGGGAGGAATCCGCTCCCTTGCCGCAGCCGGCCAGCAGCGCCAGGCTCAGCACCAGCGCCGCCGCTTTGTAGCATGCTTTCATCTTGTGTTTCCCCTTCCCCTGTTTGTTGCTCTGAAAAGTGTAAAACAGGGCCTGTCCATTTTGGCAGACAGGCCCTGGATCAGACTATGATCAATCGTCGCTTTCCACGAAGGTCTCGCTGGTGGGCGCTTCCTGGGTGTCCTGCGCGGTGGCCAGCGGCTCCCACTTGAAGTTCTCGGCCTCGTCGATGTCCACCACGGTCACATAGCTCTTGCCGCAGTTGACCTCGAAGGGCTCCTGGGTATCGAAGGTAACCAGCCGCAGGGTATCCAGCGGAGTGCCCTTCTCCCAGCGGATCTTCTCGATCTTGCCGCCGTAGCAGTAGTAGCCAACGCCGCCCCAGCTGTACTCCGCGTACTGCAGGTCCTTGGCCTCGTGGCCGGGATAGGTGTGGATGTCGGTGAACAGCACGATCACGTTGTCGAACATGAGCTGCTGGTCGTTGTTCTCATCGATGGTATCCCGGTAGCTGCCCAGGCTGGAGTAATACTGCGCCATCTTGTACTGGCCCAGAGAGGCGTCGTAGTCGAACTGGGTGCGGTAGCTCTGAGAGTGGCGGATGGTCACACGCTCAGCGTTGTTGTCGCCGTCCACGAAGGCACCCTCCGGAATCACGGCCGCATCGCGGTAATCCACAAAGTCAAAGAAGGTGGAGTTGTAGCTGCGGCGGTCGTCGATGTTCTGGCTTTCAATGTACTCGGCAATCTTTTCGCCGTTGGTGTAGGCGGTGTGCTCCTTGGCCACCGTGTTGCCCGCCCAGTTGCGGCGGTTCTTGTCACGGTAGATCAGGCCGGCGGCGGTGTTGCCCTCCAGATCCCACTCCTCGTAGTCGTAGTCCTCAATGTACTGGCGCTGCACCACGCTCTGGCCCACATGCACATACAGGGGCTGCCAGGGCAGAACCAGGCGGAAGAACTGGTCACGGGCGGAACGGATGGGTCCGATCTCAGGAATGTCATTGTAATCGGTGAACAGGGCCATAAAGCGGGTGATGCCGCCTTCCACCTTGATCTCGAACAGGATGTCCGCTGCAGAAAGGCCGCGCTGAGGCCGGCAGGCCTGAATGTTGTTCACCATCACAGCGGTGATGCGCTCACCTTCCGGGTAGTCGATGTCCTTTTCGTAGCCGGTAAGTACCTGGGCCTCGTAGGGCTCCGGCGTGGGCTCCGGCGTAGCCGCAGGGCTGGATGCACCCTGACCGCCCTCGCCGCCGCTGGCGGTCTCGCTGCCGCCGCAGGCAGTGAATACGCTGGCTGCCATGAGAACAGCCAATACGACACTCATCAATCGCTTCATGTAATTCTCTCCATTTGTCTGTGTATTTTTTGCACAGGCCGCAGCCGGGGCGCACCCATGCGGAAAGCCCTTATCATCGCGCCGGGAGCCGCTTGCTCCCGTTTTCTCATTTTACTCCCACGCCGAATCGTTGTAAAGCAAACGGAAATTTTTACGCACTTTCGCCAAAATCCCAGGAAAAAGTTTGTATATCAAACCTATTGAAACGATTTCAAACCATTTTCCCCAGGCTCTGGTGTGGAGATCGAACCGGGACCCCCACGCCCCAACCGCTTATCTTTGAAACGATGGGCTACCTTTATCATACTCATTTTTTCACCGTTTGTAAACACTTTGTAATTTTTGCCGGTGACTTTTTCTGTTTTGAGAAAGCTGCACGGCATGACCCTCTATTTTTTTTGCAAAAAACCGCTTGACAAAGTTTTTTTCGGCTGATATAATAAACAAGCTGTAAACAGCGTGAATCATTAGCTCAGTCGGTAGAGCATCTGACTTTTAATCAGAGGGTCCGGAGTTCGAGTCTCCGATGGTTCACCAAAAAATCCCGGACGCGAATGCGCCCGGGATTTTTCCTTATTCACTCTTCACTTCCCCGCTTCTCTTTCATCGAGACCGGGGAAGTTTTTGTTTTGTCTGCGTTTTCAGCTCTGTTTGGAATCGCGGCGGACGGTACACTTTTTCCGGGCGATCTCGGCGGTGATGATGCCCAGCGCCGCCAGCGCGAACACCACGCCCCAGATCACGGTTCCTGTCTCTCCGGCCGGAGCCTGCGCCGCCTGCTGGGTTCCGGCAGCCAGCGCACCGGGTGCCGCGCCAAAGGCCAGCAGCAGCACGCCTGCCAGTGCCGCCAGTGTGCGCAGCGAGCCGATTACCCAATCCATCTGTCTTCTCTTCTTCATTTTTCTTTCCCCCTCACGTGCTTGCTGTTTCTTCTGCTTTCAGTTTAGACCTGCCGGGGCGGCGGGTCTATCGCTTTTGGGTGAAGGGGATGTAAAGATCCGGTCAAATTTGCCCGCCCGCTCCACAGCACACAAAAAGCCGCATCCGGTTGGATGCGGCTTTTCATTTGCATTAAATCAGGCGGGCGCGATCAGCGCTCTTTGGTGGCGATCTCGGTGAGGATCTGGCCGATGAAGGCATCGGGGGTCATCACACCGCCCTTTTCCTCCTTGCGGGCACGAACGGCAACCAGGCCCTCTTCCATCTCCTTGTCGCCCACAACCAGCATGTAGGGGATCTTCTTGAGCTGGGCCTCGCGGATCTTGTAGCCCATCTTCTCGCTGCGGTAGTCGGTATCCACACGGATGCCGGCGGCCTCCAGCTTGTTGTGCAGCTCACGGGCATAGGCGTGCTGACGCTCGGTGATGGGGATGATCTCCACCTGAGTGGGCATCAGCCAGGTGGGCAGAGCACCGGCGTACTTCTCCAGCAGCAGGGCCAGAGTACGCTCGTAGCAGCCGATGGAGGTGCGGTGGATGATGTAGGGGGTGTGCTCCTGACCATCCTCACCCACATAGGTCATGCCGAACTTCTGAGCCAGCAGCATGTCGATCTGGATGGTGATGAGGGTATCTTCCTTGCCGAACACGTTCTTGATCTGGATGTCCAGCTTGGGACCGTAGAAGGCGGCCTCGTCGATACCCACCTTGTAATCCAGGCCCAGGTGGTCCAGGATCTTCTTCATCAGGCCCTGGGCTTCCTCCCACTGCTCAGCGGTGCCCTCGTACTTGTCCTTGCGGTTGGGGTCCCACTGGCTGAAGCGGTAGCTTACGTCCTCGCCCAGGCCCAGGGTATCCAGCATCTCCTTGGCCAGCTCCAGGCAGCCGCGGAACTCCTCCTCCAGCTGGTCGGGGCGCAGCACGATGTGGCCCTCGCTGATGGTGAACTGACGCACACGGATCAGGCCGTGCATCTCGCCGGAATCCTCGTTGCGGAACAGGGTAGAGGTCTCGCCCAGACGCATGGGCAGGTCACGGTAGCTGCGCTTGCGGTTCAGGTAGACCTGGTACTGGAAGGGGCAGGTCATGGGACGCAGGGCGAAGCACTCCTTGGTCTCATCGTGGGGATCGCCCAGGATGAACATGCCGTCCAGGTAGTGGTCCCAGTGGCCGCTGATCTTGTACAGGTCGCGCTTGGCCATCAGGGGGGTCTTGGTCAGCAGGTAGCCCCGCTTCTGCTCGGTGTCCTCCACCCAGCGCTGCAGCAGCTGGATGGCGCGGGCGCCGTTGGGCAGCATAACCGGCAGGCCCTGGCCAATCACATCCACGGTGGTGAAGTACTCCAGCTCACGGCCGATCTTGTTGTGGTCCCGCTTGAGGGCCTCTTCCTGCTGCTTCAGGTACTCCTCCAGCTCGCTGGCCTTGGGGAAGGCGATGCCGTACATGCGGCACAGGCTGTCCCGGTTGGAATCGCCGCGCCAGTAAGCGCTGGTGGCCTGGGTCAGCTTCACGGCCTTCACCGCGCCGGTGCTCATCAGGTGCGGGCCTGCGCACAGGTCCACAAAGTCGCCCTGCTGGTAAACGCTCAGCTCCCAGCCCTTTTCGGCGTACTCCTCCAGCAGCTCCAGCTTGTAGGGCTGACCGGCGAAAATCTGGCGGCCCTCCTCCACGGTGATGATGCGCTTCTCCACCGGCAGATCCGCCTTGGCGATCTTCTTCATCTCGGCTTCAATCCCGGCGAACTGGTCCGGGGTAAAGGGCTTCACGCCGCCGATGTCGTAGTACCAGCCGCTCTCCAGAGCGGGGCCGATGCCGAAGTGGGCTTCGGGGTACAGGTGCTGGATGGCCTGGGCCATCACATGGGCAGCAGTGTGCCAGAAGGCGTGCTTGCCTTCCTCGTCGGCAAAGGTCAGGATCTCCAGCGCGCAGTCCTTGTCCAGCACGGTGCGCAGGTCGCACACCTGGCCGTCCACCTTGGCGGCGCAGGCGCTCTTGTACAGGCCCATGCCGATGCTCTTGGCCACCTCAGCGGCGGATACGCCCGCCTCAAATTCCTTGACGGTGCCCTTCAAATCAACTTTGATCATAACTGTTTGACCTCCCGTTTGATCGCTTCGCCCAAAGGGGCGAAAAAAGAAAAAATGCCCCATCCCGTAAAACAATAACGGGATGAAGCATCTGAAAGCTCCACGGTTCCACCCGAATTGCGCGCCTTTTGGCACGCCCACTCGTTTGGGCGATAACGGGCCCTTGCCGGCGGGGGTTCGCCCCCGCGCTCCGCGGTGGTAAGCTGTGGGGGGTACTGCGCGCAGCCGCTCTCAGCACGCCTCCGAAAGGGAAGCGGCGGCCTTCTCTATCCGCGTGTTGCCCGCCCGCTCATGTCCGCATCTGCGCTTTTGCGGGATAGGTTCAGCATTATCTTATACCTTCCCTTCGGGATTGTCAATATTTCTTGACAATTTGTGAACTCGTCATTAAAATAAATAGTAAGTATATTAGATGATCAGCCGCAGGGTCCGCCCTGCTTTTTGTGAAATATACGCAAGATTCTGTGAGTATTTCCAAACGAACACCGGCAGCATGCCCTGCTGCCTTGCAATAATTCAATCCAGCCCGCTTGCATGCTTCCCGCCGCACCGCCTGTGCGGCGGTATCGTTGTGCTGCGTGCCGTTCGTTCCAGGCCCCGCAACCAGCCGGTCTGCCCCTGCGCCATGGCGGTCATCTCAGATACCAGTTTTATTTGAGGAGTTGAAACCATTGCCGTCCATTATCGTATTGGTACTGGTGGCAGTCGTTGCAATCGCCGCCGGCGTGGCCGCAGGCTTTTTCCTGGGCCAGAGCTACCGGCGCAAAACCGCTGAAGCAAAGATCGGCAGCGCCGAAGAAGAAGCAATGCGGATTGTGAACGACGCCATCAAGACCGCAGAACAAAAACGCAAAGAGACCGTGATCGAGGCCAAGGACGAAGCCCTGCGCATGAAGACCGAGGCCGACAAGGAAATCAAGGAGCGCCGCAGCGAGCTGAGCCGCCAGGAGCGCCGCCTGGACCAGAAGGAGGAATCCCTGGACAAGAAGGTGGCCGCCCTGGAGCAGAAGGAAGAGGAGCAGCGCCGCCGCAGCGAGCTGGTGGAAGCCAAGCTGGACGAACTGGAACAGCTGAAGCTGCGCCAGATGGAAAAGCTGGAGACCATCGCCGGTCTGACCCAGGAGGACGCCAAGCACCTGCTGCTGAACCGCCTGGATCAGGAGCTGACCCACGAGAAGGCCATGCGCATCAGCGCCTACGAGTCCAACCTGAAGGATGAGTGCGACACCATGGCCCGCGAGATGATCGGCCAGGCCATCGCCCGTTGTGCCGCCGACCATTCCAGTGAGACCACCGTAAGCGTGGTCCCCCTGCCCAACGACGAGATGAAGGGCCGCATCATCGGCCGCGAGGGCCGCAACATCCGCGCCCTGGAGACCGCCACCGGTGTGGACCTGATCATCGACGATACCCCCGAGGCCATCACCCTGTCCAGCTTCGACCAGGCACGCCGTGAGGTGGCCCGCATGACGCTGGAGCGCCTGATCGCCGACGGCCGCATCCACCCCGCCCGCATCGAGGAGACGGTGGAGAAGTGCCGCCGCGAGCTGGAGCTGTCCATGAAGCGTGAAGGCGAGCGCGCGGTGATGGAGGTGGGCATCCACGGCATCCATCCCGACATTGTGAAGCTGCTGGGCCGTTTGAAGTTCCGCACCAGCTTCGGCCAGAACGTGCTGAACCACTCGCTGGAGGTTTCCTATCTGTCCGGCCTGCTGGCCGGCGAGATGGGCGTGAATGTGACCCAGGCCCGCCGCGCCGGTCTGCTGCATGACATCGGCAAGGCCCTGGACCACGAGATCGAAGGCAGCCACATCCAGATCGGTGTGGAGATCGCCCGCAAGTACAAGGAGAACCCCGCCGTGATTCACGCCATCGAGGCGCACCACGGCGATGTGGAGCCCAAGACTCCGCTGGCCTTCATCGTAATGGCTGCCGACGCCATCAGCGCTGCCCGTCCCGGCGCCCGCCGCGAGAACCTGGAAAGCTACATCAAGCGGCTGGAGAACCTGGAAGAGATCAGCTGCAGCTTCGAGGGCGTTGAGAACGCCTTTGCCGTGCAGGCTGGCCGCGAGGTACGCATCATGGTAAAGCCGGATGCCATCAGCGACGACCAGCTGATCCTGCTGGCCCGTTCCATCACCAAGAAGATCGAGGAAGAGCTGGATTACCCCGGCCAGATCAAGGTGAACGTGATCCGCGAGAGCCGCGCGGTGGAATACGCCAAGTAAACTTTCAACCATACAACGAGCCCCCGGTGGAAAAATCTCCACCGGGGGCTTTGCTTTTGCCCGGCCGGGTGCTATAATCGGCGTTGTGCTTGCACAAACATGACCGGAGCGGCACGGGCCCCTCCGGCAAAAAGAGGGGTGCGTTTTATGACTTCGCTGCTTCTGGCGGTGATCTATCTTTCCTTTATCAGTCTGGGTCTGCCGGATTCCCTGCTGGGCTCCGCCTGGCCCACCATCTACCAGCAATTCGAAGTGCCGGTTTCCTACGCGGGCATCCTTTCCGCCATCATCGCGGTGGGAACCATCGTGTCCAGCCTGCAGTGCGACCGGCTGATTCGCCGGTTCAGTGCCGGGGTGATCACCTCAGTGAGCGTGGCGGCCACCGCCCTGGCCCTGTTCGGCTTTTCCATCAGCAGCTCCTTCTGGATGCTCTGCCTGTGGGCAATCCCCTACGGACTGGGCGCGGGCTGCGTGGACGCGGCGCTGAACAACTATGTGGCCCTGCACTACGCCAGCCGCCACATGAGCTGGCTGCATTGCATGTGGGGTGTGGGCGCCTCCATCGGGCCGGTCATCATGGGCCTTGCCCTTACCGGCGGCAAGGGCTGGACCGGCGGCTACCGGTATATCGCCCTGTTGCAGACCGTTCTGGTGGTTATCCTGGCATTGAGCCTGCGGCTCTGGGCAAAGCCGGACCGGCAGAGTGAAGCCCACCAGGGCGCGCCGCTCAGCCTGCGGGAGATTGTCGCCATTCCCGGGGCAAAGGCCATTCTGATCGCCTTTTTCTGCTATTGCGCACTGGAGCAGACCTGTGCGCTGTGGGCCAGCAGCTACCTGACCCTGCACCACGGGCTGAGCGCCGAACAGGCGGCCGGCTGGGCCAGCCTGTTCTTCTTCGGCATCACCGCCGGGCGGGCGGCCAGCGGCTTTCTGACCATGCGCTTTTCCGACCCGCAGCTGATCCGACTGGGGCAGGCGGTGATCCTGGCGGGCATCTTCTGCCTGTTCCTTCCCTTCGGCAGTCAACCCGCCCAGATCGGCCTGGTGCTCATCGGCCTTGGCTGCGCGCCCATCTACCCCTGTGTGATTCACTCTACCCCCGCCACCTTCGGGGCCGAGCGATCTCAGGCGCTGATCGGGGTGCAGATGGCCAGCGCCTATGTGGGTACCTGCCTGATGCCGCCCCTGTTCGGGCTGATCGCCAACCACATCAGCATCGGGCTGTATCCGGTGTATCTGCTGGCGATTCTGGCGGTGATGGCCGCTGCCTACCACCGGCTCACCACCGGGCAAAAAGCCCCGGCAAACGAAGTTTAACCAATAACCGGCATAAGAAAAACCGGCCTGCGGGCACACTGCCCACAGGCCGGTTTTTTATTATGCTTTACGCAGAGGATCAGCCCTGGCAGCCCAGATCGTCCCAATCGCCGAAATCCTCGGCGCTGGCGATGCGGGTGGGGTCCAGCTTGCCGTTCTCGTCCAGCGGCTTTTCCGCCGCGCCCAGGGTCACCGGATTGGTGTTGGGGCCACAGTCCGGACGCTGCGGATAAACGGTCGGCTCCGGCTGAGGCTCCTCCTGTGCCGGTTCCTGCCCGGTTGCCTCTGCCTGTGTATGCTCCGGCTGCTCCGGCTCGGTGGGCACCTCCACATATTCGCCCTCGATATGAGAGCTCTTGTTGTAGTCGTTCAGCAGCTTATAGGCCACAGCGCCTGCCGCAATGCCCAGAACGATGGAGATCAGTCGTTTGAAAAATCCCATGGGAACTCCCTCCTTTTTGAGTAGTATACCACAGAGGCCCGCCCCGGCGCAAACCCGGAGCGGGCCCCCTTTGATTCGTTTTTGTCTCGGCCGGTCAGCTGAAGGTGACCACGTCGTCCTTCAGGGGCTGGGCAGCCTCCACCGACAGAGCGGTGAGCACCGGGCCCTTGCCGCCGAACAGGGGATGGAACTGCACCCGCACCTTGGCGGTGAGCTTGATCCAGCTGCGCTGGGCCAGCTTCTTGGCATCGTCGTACTTGCAGGGGAAGCCCACAAACTGGATGTCCTGTACGCAGCAGGTCATGGCGAAGCGGCCGGGCACAAACTGGTTCTGGCCCACCCGGGGGGTCTGGCAGACCTGGGCGGTGAAGCGCACGGTCTTGCCCGCGTACTTCTCCGGGTCCTCGCTGGCATCCAGATACCAGATGCCGAAGTCCTCGTCGCCGATCTCGATCACATCCGCGTTGATGTCGAAGGGCAGCTCGTCCGGCAGCTGGTCATAAGCCACGCTGCCGTCGGCGTATTCGTAGGCGATATCGCACCGGCGGCTGGCCTGGCGCACCGCCTTGTGCACAAACTCCTGGTCCTCGGCGGTCAGGCCGTCGGCCCGGTTCACCACCAGCAGCTCGCACTGGGCGAATTTGTCCAGGAACAGCTGGCGCATGTTGTCGAAGTACATGCGGAAGGTGTTCGCGTCGGCGGTGCCGATGGTCTGATAGATCACCCAGTTCTCCGGCATGGCCTCGTACAGCTCCTGTACCATCCACATGCCGTTGTACTCGATCACCACACGGCCCGCGCCGGTCTTTTTCACCAGCTCGGCCAGATGGGTGGGGTTCAGCTGCTCCTTGTCCTCAATCAGCTCCACGTGCACGCCGCCGAAGGCAAACTTATCGGCGTCGTATTCCTCTTCGCCCTCCTCGCACACCAGCAGCAGGGTCTTGTCGCCGGAGTCGAACTGGGGGTCCTCCATGGTCTCCTGCACAAAGCGGGTCTTGCCGCTCTCCAGAAAGCCCAGGAACAGATATACCGGAATCTCTTTCACGTTACCTCTCCCTCCCTGCGGCTCAGGCCAGATGGAACAGCTGCTCCAGGGCAGCCTCGTCCAGCTTGGAGCCGATCACGCACAGGCGGCCGGTCACGTCCGCAGCGCCGCCGCGCACGTCGGCCTCGCCGGGCACATGGTCAAAGTAGATCCATCCATTAGTGCCGGGCAGGATGCCCTTGGCGCGCAGCACCACGCCATACTTGCCGCTGTCCAGCTCTTCCAGAGCGGTGCGGATTTCCTCCTCGGTGAACACCCGGGCAGTCTCGCGGCCCCAGCTGGTGAACACCTCGTCGGCATGATGGTGGTGGTGATGGTCGTGATCATGGCCGCAGCCACAGCTGCACTCGCCGTCGTGGTCGTGATGATGATGCTCGTGGTCATGATCGTGGCCGCAGCCGCACTTCTCGTCATGATCGTGATGATGGTGCTCGTGGTCATGGTCATGGCCGTGGCCGCAGCCGCACTCCTCGTCATGGTCGTGACGATGATGCTCGTGGTCGTGATCGTGGCCGCAGCCGCACTCCTCATCATGGTCGTGATGATGATGCTCGTGCTCGTGGTCGTGGCCGCACTCCTCGCCATGCTCGTGGTGATGGCCGCACTCGGGGCAGATCTGAGTCTCCTCCAGCAGCTCCTTCACGAAGTCCCGCTTGGACTCCATGGCCGCCACGATCTGCTCGCCCTTCAGCTGGTTCCAGTCGGTGGTAACGATGGTGGCCTCGGGGTTCTTCTCCCGGATCATGGCCACGGCGCGGGCGATCTTGTCCTCGCTGGCGGCGCCGGTGCGGCTCAGGATGATGGCGTTGGCATGGCTGATCTGGTCGTTGTAGAACTCGCCGAAGTTCTTCATGTACAGCCGCACCTTATTCACGTCGGCCACGGTCACAAAGCTGTTCAGCTGCACGTCCCGCTCGGCGGCGATGCCCTGCACGGCCTTGGTCACGTCGCTCAGCTTGCCCACACCGGAGGGCTCGATCAGAATGCGGTCGGGCTGGTACTGATCGATGACCTTCTTCAGGGCCTCGCGGAAGTCGCCCACCAGGCTGCAGCAGATGCAGCCGGAGTTCATCTCGGTGATCTCGATGCCGGCCTCCTTCAGAAAGCCGCCGTCAATGCCGATCTCGCCGAACTCATTTTCGATGAGCACCAGCTTCTGGCCCGCGTAGGCCTCGGCAATCAGCTTCTTGATGAGCGTGGTCTTGCCGGCGCCCAGAAAACCGGAAAAAATATCAATCTTGGTCATGGTATATTGTCTCCTTTTATCTTGGGCAACCCTGCACGCTTTGCGGCCGGAATTGCCCTTGCGCAGAGCCGCCCTGCCGGAGCATATTTCCGCCCCCGGGCCGCCTGCTGAAAAACGGTCGTTCCGTTTCTTATTATACTATCTTTGTCAAGGTCATTGCACCGATTTCCGGGGTGTAGTTTTTGCGAAATTTTGCGTTTTTCTGCCTCGCTCTCTTTTAAAACCCGCTTTAGCGTGTTAATATAAAACTAACACGATTTTGCGCGGTGAGTGCAATATACGCCCGCCGCGGGAAAAGAGGTAAAACAGATCCCATGAAAACCACCAACGAAAAGATCGCCCAGCTGCGGGCGGCCATGCAGGCCGCCGGGGCGAATGCCTGCCTGATTCCCTCGTCGGACCCCCATTCCAGCGAGTACCTGCCTGACCACTGGAAGGCCCGGGCCTACTTCTCCGGCTTTACCGGAAGTATGGGCACCCTTGTGGTGACCGATACCGCCAGCGCCCTCTGGGCCGACGGCCGCTACTTCATCCAGGCCGAGCGCCAGCTGGCCGGCAGCGAGATTCAGCTGCAGAAGATCGCCGTGGAGGGTACCCCCACCGTAACCGAATATCTGACAGATGCCCTGGGCGAGGGCCAGGTGCTGGCTCTGGACGGTATGGTCACCCCCACCGCCACTGTGCTGGAGCTGGAAAAAGCCCTGGCCAAAAAGGGCGCGAAGGTGCTGTCCGTCGATCTGGTCAGCCCCATCTGGGAGGACCGGCCCCCGGTTCCCTCCACTCCCGCCTGGCTGGTGGACACCGAGACCGCAGGTGCCTCCGCTGAGGAAAAGCTGGGCCGTCTGCGCAAGAAGCTGGCCGAGGCCGGCGCCGCCGCCATGGTGGTCTCCCGCCTGGACAGCGTGGCCTGGCTTTTGAACCTGCGTGCCGCCGATCTGGACTGCACCCCCTTTGCGCTGGCCTACTGCTTCGTGACCACCACCAACGCCACCCTGTTCATCGATCAGAGCCGTATGCCCGAGGAAGCCATCGCCGCGCTGCGGGCTCAGGGCGTGGGCGTGGAGAGCTATGACCGGCTGCTGGGCACCCTGACCGGTTACCATCACGACCGGGTGATTCTGGTGGACGGCTCCACCAACTGGGCCATCTACAGCGCTGTGTGCCAGAACCCCAACTTTACGGTGAAGATGGGCGAAGACCCCATCCAGGCCATGAAGGGCGTGAAGAACGCCGCCGAGATCAAGAACCTGATGAACTGCCACGTGAAGGACGGCGTGGCCATGGTGCGCTTCCAGATCTGGCTGGAGCAGCAGATGGCCGCAGGCGCGACCATTACCGAGGTGGATGTGGACCGCAAGCTGATGGAGCTGCGCGCCGAGCAGCCCGGCAACCTGGGCGTAAGCTTCGACACCATTGCCGCCTACGGGGCCAATGCCGCCATGATGCACTACCATGCCACCCCGGACAACTGCACCAAGCTGGAAAAGCGGGGCTTTTTGCTGGTGGACAGCGGCGGACAGTATGCCGACGGCACCACCGACATCACCCGCACCTACGCGCTGGGTGAGCTGACCGAGAACGAGCGCACCTACTACACCTACGTGCTCAAGAGCCACATCGACATCGCCAAGCTCCAGTTCCTCTCCGGCTGCACCGGCGGCAATCTGGACGTGATGGCCCGTGCGGCAGTATGGCAGCACGGCATCGACTACCGCTGCGGCACCGGCCACGGTGTGGGCTTCATCGGCGGCGTACACGAAGGCCCCCAGAGCCTGCGCGTGACCAACACGGTCCCCTTCCAGCCCGGCATGACCATCACCGACGAGCCCGGCATCTACGAAGAGGGCGAGGTGGGCATCCGCATCGAGAACGAGCTGCTGTGCGTGGAGCGTGTGAAGAACCAGTACGGCCAGTTCCTGGGCTTCGAGTCCATGACCCGCTGCCCCATCGACCTGACTCCGGTACGCCCCGAGCTGCTGGACGCGGACGAGAAGGCCTGGCTGAACGCCTTCCATGCCGAGACCTACCGGGATCTTGCTCCCCTGCTGACCGAAGAGGAAGCCGCATGGCTTGCTGAAAAGACCAAACCTCTGGCCTGATTGCATTCTGATCCCCCGGCTTTTGCCGGGGGATTTTTGCATTCCGCCGCCAAAATTTACAACTTTGCGCGCCCCTTCGATACAGTTTCGTTACATCGGGGCGGTATAATACGTCTAATAGAAAAATATTGCCAAAGGAGGAACGAGACGATGGCCAATTCCCCCGAAAGCTGGAAATACCATTCCGGGGCAGGCCGCCAGCGCACACCGCGCCAGCCGGCCCAATCGGCCCAGCCGGTCCGCCGCGCCCCCGCAAAGCGCACCGCGCCCCGCCGTTCCTCGCTGGAGGCCCGTTACGCGCCCCAGACCCAAAGCCGGCAGGTGCGCCGCCCCGCACCCCGCCAGCCCGCGCAGCGCCCGCCCCAGGCT
>NZ_NFHD01000043.1 GCF_002159185.1 Gemmiger sp. An87 | reverse complement strand
ATAAATCACCTTATAGTGCTTTGCTGCCTCGTAATATGCCAAACGGGTATGGCCAAACACGATTTCACTGCTAAGCGCCCCCGATTTTTCCAACAAATCACCAACCAGATACGGCTTTCCGTTGTTGGCGGGAACACCCTTTTCATTCGCATACACAACACGCCAGGCACAGTCCGAAATCGGGATAAACTCACGCACCAGCGGGTGCAGAAGACAGCTTGTAGGCTTTACATCTCCGAGCGTACATTTGCCCTCACGGCAAAAAACGCAGGCCCCCATTTTCCCAGTTGCCGCAAGCGTGACTGCCGTTACAGCCTTGCTTTTTTCATCGTAAATCGGCTGACAGAACTTATCATAAAACTTTTTTGCAGATAAATTCAGGTGCCGCGAAATGCGCTGAATGTCTGCCAGTGTAACCTCTGCATCTATCGCCTTGCAGCAGCAGACAGAATTCTCTGCCCGTTCCATAATAACAGTATCTTCAGCGGTCACTTCGCGGTAGGTAGAGCCTTGATTTTTCATGTTCGTATTCATTTTTACGTCTCCTTTTTTAAAGATATTTATAAAACAAAAAGCCATCCTGTGATACTTCAGCGACAATCACGCCGATAAAATCACCAGATGGCTTTTTATTCACAACATTATTTCAATTTTGAGATTAGAAATAAAAAAGGGCCCACTTGGTGTAGGAACTTACGAAACACCAAATGAACCTTCGATCCTTGTATGCTTCCATTATAACTTCAGTCGTATAATTTGTCAACACTTTATTTTAAAAATTTTTATTTTTTTCAAATAAAACTCTTCTTATGTCATAATGCAAAAAATCTCGTTTCTCCAATATTTTTCCAACTGCAGACCACATGATTTAATCAGACACTTGCGTTTCCCCGAAATAGCACTTCTGTCCTTTTATGGTGTTGTGACCCGCATGGAGCATAAAAACAAAGACTTCGAAATCTTTTTGAAACGCATCATCCTTCCCGCATATCCGTTACCGGAAAATTCAATTCCACTTTTGCTCCCTGCGAAGTATTGGAAAGATGAAGAGAACCACCATGCTGTTTTGCAGTCTGTACGGCACAAAACAGGCCCATCCCCAGATGCCCCTCCTGAGGACGGCTGGCATCACTGGTGAAAAAGGGCTGGCCGCCCCTGACGAGGGCCGCAGCTGAAAACCCGGGGCCGGTATCCTCCACCGAAAGTTTCACCTGTTTCTCATCCGGTAATATATTCAGAACAACTTTGCCACCCGCCGGGGTATAACGCACCGCATTATCCAGAAGATTCATCACTGCTCGATCCAAAGCAGCACGATATACCCAAAGAGAAATGGGCGGAACCGAAGAACAAACGAATTCCACCTGTTTGGCTCCGCAAAGGCTTTGCCCGGTCTGCTTCCAGCCTTCTGCCAGGTACTCCAGAGAGACCTGTTCTTTCTGTTGTTCCACCATTCCTTCCGGGCTGGTCATGGCTCGGAGTTGTACCAGATACTCCTGCATTCGAACCGCACTGCGAAGAATAATCTCTACCATTTCCTTCTGTGTTGGATTCAGTGCGTCCTCTTCCAGCAACTCTGCGTTTCCACTGATTACCGTCAGGGGCGTTTTCAGGTCGTGAGTCAGGGCAGCCAGCTCCAGACGGCGCTGCTGCTCCATCGCCCATTGATCTTTCAACGACTGGGCCAGACTCGCCCGCAGCTTATCCATAGCCGCCAGTGTATCTCCAAATTCCCGCACACGGGCCTGGCCGTTCAAAGGTTCATCCAGACGCTGCCGGGCGATGGTCTGCGCGGCGGCAGTAAGCAGATCTGCATCCCGTCGCAACAGTCCTGCAAAATGCCGGGTCAAAAGAATCCCTGCTCCCAGGCAGCACACCAGCAGCACCAAGAGTGCACAGGTCTGAAACTCCGGCAATCTTTCCTGGAGCGTTTTCATTCCATAGGGCATGGAGTAATCATACTGCACCACACAGAATCGATTTTCGGAAAGTTTGGCAATTCGATGATACTGCGTATAGAAGATTCCGTGGTCTGCTGAATCCCCGGCCAGAGCGGATTTTGCATAAGCCAGGTGGCGCTCATTCATATTGCCGGCATCGATGAGCTGATGTCCACCGTCAAAAACCGCCCATCGATAATAGTATGGAATTCCCTCCGGCGTCAGCGTTCCGGCAGTCAGGGAAGAAATCAGATTGTCCACTCCATCAGCCGCTGTGCTGGCCGGATAGACAAACTTCATCTGCATTAAAATAGTCAGACTCATCCACCAGAGAACCGCCAGCAGCAAAATAACTGCGCTTGTGGTAATGAGATAACGCCAAAACAGAACCGTCAGCCCAGCCGGGCGCTTTCTTCTTTTTTCCATTTGTACCCAACTCCCCAGACTGTTTCAATCGGGCTTTCATCCAATGGGCGAAGCTTGGCCCGAATGTTCTTAATGTGTTCGGTAATGGCAGAAGCATCTGCCAATCCTTCGTATCCGAATGCCGCCTCGTAGAGTTGCTCCTTGGAAAAGGTCTGCCCCGGCCGCATAGCCAGATGCTCGCAGATGGCATATTCACTCCGGGTCAGCTTAAGCGGTTTTCCCTGATAATAGACCACTTTCTCTCCCAGATCAAAGTCCAGGTTTCCCCGCCGCAGACGGGTGTGTGGGGTGCGCTGCTGCCGCCGCAGATGAGCAGCCACTCTGGCCCGCAGCTCCGCCACCCGGAAGGGCTTGGTCAGGTAGTCATCTCCGCCGATTCCAAGACCGGTGAGGACGTCCGCTTCCTCGGTTTTGGCTGTGAGGAACAGGATGGGGCAATCGGCCAAACTTCGGATCCGGCGGCAAAGGGTAAAGCCATCCTCCCCCGGCATCATGACATCCAGCAGAATGCAGTCTGCCCAGCGGCAGGCCGCCTGATCCACCTCGTTTCCCCTGAGATGGGCGGACACCTGGTGCCCGTCCCGTTCCAGAGCTGTTTTCAACAGGGTACAAAGGTCTTTATCGTCGTCTACCACCAGAATATGTGCCATGTTTCTCTCCTCACTTCAGCCAGAGATACAGCCCCCAGGACAGGGCATACAAAATGTACACATGGGCGGGATAAAAGACATAGAACAACGCCTTGTGTCCCCCACCGCGCTCCCCATTATACCACAGCATCAACGGTGCAGCCAGGATCCCGTAGATCTCATAGTATCGGGTGAAGAGTTGCGTCCAAGTGAAGTCCGGCAGATAAGAAGCCATCAGCCCCATATACACCACACCATAAAGAATGTAGTAGGCACAAAAGGCAGCCACCTGTACCTTTCGGTTCTTTCGGAACAGGTACAGCACCAGACCCATGGCCAGCACCGGCCAGCTACTGTCTCCGGTAACACCCCATATTGGAACGAAGGAATAGCACAGAAAGCCCAGCGGGGTACTCACTACCGGGAATTGAATCATCAACAGGGAAGCCAGAAACGGCCAGGCCAACGGAAACAGTATCGCCACAAGACCTGGAAACAGCTTTTTCTCAGCCAGCCAGTCAATTCCCTGCCAGATCACCATAAGAATCACAAAAGCGGTCATGATGCCATTGGTGGGATAAAAGCCATCCGGTCGCACAAACACTCCGCCATAAGCCATGAAAAAGAGCAAAGCGGACATAATGACCGAAATAATGTAAACCTTTGCAAAATAACGTTTCCGATTATGCGTGTGAGTAAACCCCTCCACAAGGCAAAACAGAAACAAGGGTGCGCCCAGTCGCCCCACCATGCTGAACCATTCAGGAATCCCGCCGGTAAATCCGAAGAAATAGTGAATGTGATCCATCACCATGGTGACCAGAGCAATCCATTTGAGCCCTGTCTCTGTAACGCCTTTTGATTGTATTTGTTTCAGTGTTGTTTCCATATCGCAGATGTCTCCTTTTTCTGTTTGTGCTGCTATCGTAGCATCCAATTCTAAGGAAACAATAAGGCCCCCCGAAATCTTTTTTCGTTGGATTCCTCTTCCTTTATTTTTCTTTTTTCAGATATGCTGGTAAGAATCATGTGGATGTGGAGAGCGTCCAGAAAAAGTTTCTCCTCGTTTTGAAAGAATTTTTAGATGAGGTGAATCATCATGAAGAAAGTCCGTGTATGGAAAGGAACAGCTTTCCTATTACCATTTCTATGAGCAACCTTTGGCCCTCATCCCGGAAGAAAGCTGGCTCGCCTGGCACAAAGTCTCTCCGCGGTAATTGCTGTTCTCTTCAAACAGAAGGACTTGTCCCTGCTCGGTACGGAGAAGAGCTTCTGCTAAACCATGTTGGGACTTTTCACAGCTTGTGCAAGAACCTTTTCTTGTTTTCTACCCTAAGCACACCTGGTTTTTGAACCATATAATATGGGAGCTGAATACGCCGCCCCGGGACGGACACCTTGACCGTCTCCATCAGACACTTCAACCGCTCAAATCAGACACTCACACCGCCGGTCAGACACCCCCTGTATAATGGATGTGCATCGCAAGATGTAATCCAAATTACAGGAGGAAATTCCATGACCAACTACAAGGAGATTCTCCGGCTTCACAGTCTGGGAATCAACAACACCCGCATCGCAGAAAGCTGCGGCTGTGCGCGGAGCACTGTCATAAGCCGGTTTGGCAGAAGGATTATGAGCAGTTCATGAAAACCGTGGGTTTCCAGACGAAACTCTGCAAGCCTCGCCACCCTTTTACCAAGGGGAAGGTGGAGCGCCTTGTCCGGTTTGTGAAGGACAACTTCCTTGCGGGGCGCATTTTCTGGAATGTGACCGACCTGAACTACGCTGCGCTGGAATGGTGTGCCGAACAGAACACGGCTTACCACAAGGGACTTGGAGTCCCGCAGAATGAGCATGCCAGCCGTTGTGCGGATGTGGTAGCGAAGCTGGATGACAGCATGGAGCTGCTGTTTTACCTGTGCCCCGAACGCCATATTTCATTTGACGGCTTTGTGAACTACGAAGGACGCCGCTTCGGTGTCCCTTACACTTATTCCGGCAAGACGGCTCGTGTTATGCGTGACGCTGACCAGTAGTCTAACATCCATTACCCTCCCAATAGTCAATTTCCGCTGCTGCGGATACCACTATTATGAGGGATACATGGGCTACATCAAGACGCTGCCGCTGCCGCCGCCCCGCTGCCGTTCAGTACCGCACCAGCTACCGCCGGCCAGCGCCGTATGCACTCAGATCCAGGGAAATCTGGAGCGTCGATGGCGAATTTACCTGCGACCTGCTTTACTGGTAATTGATGAGGCTGGCTATATGCAATTGAACCGCCAGGAAGCAGAGCTTCTATTCCGGCTGATCTCAGAACGCTACGAGCACGGTAGTGTAATTCTGACCAGCAACAAATATTTCAGCAATTGGGGTGAGCTTCTCAGCGACAATGTTCTGGCCACAGCTCTTTTGGACCGCTTGCTGCACCATTCGCATGTAGTGAACATCCGCGGCAAAACTTACCGCTTGCGAGACCGTATGAAAGCTGGTGTTCAACCAGTTCCGCCGGCCAATCTTTCGGCGGATGGCTAACCGGCGAATACATTTCCGGCGTTTGGGTCATTTTTCGTCCGGCGTTTTAGGTTTTTTATTTTTCGGCGTTGACAGTGCTTTCAATCTTGTCAAATGAGCTGCGGCAATCTGTTTGGCGCCGGGGAATTCCTCCAGCAGGGTGTAGACAGAAGCAATATGCAGAGAAGGGACGAGCTTTTCCAACTCTGGAAACAGGATGCAGACCAGTCGAGCGATAGAACTTTTCAGCTTGGCACGCTCCTTCACCTTGTCAAAACGGTATCTGGTCAGTGACTTCATCTCCTCGTTGTGGTATGCTGTATTCGTGTAGGGTTTGAGGCCCACATCGGATAACAGGATAGCGTATAATCGAGTTCGCAAAAGCAAATAAGAAATAGACAAGCCATTAGGGCTCCTGTAAAATGAAAGTTGTCCAGACAATCACGATACAAAGGAGAAAACCCTAATGGCTCAAAAGAATCATACCACAAATCTGACCGAATTGCTACTGCAATGTGTAGCACAACCGGATCCCATGCTGCGTATGCTGGAATGGCTGTGCAGCCAGCTCATGGAAGCTGAAGTAAGCCAGCAACTGGGAGCGGAGAAAAGCGAGCGTGCCGAAAGCCGCAGCGGATATCGCTGTGGCTACCGGCCTCGCAGACTGGATACCCGGATGGGGACCATGTATCTCATGGTGCCGAAGGTACGGCATGGGGGCTACATCCCATTCTTTGTTACGGAACGCAAACGCAGTGAGGCGGCACTGATTCAGGTGGTGCAGGAGGCATTTGTACAGGGCGTATCCACTCGTAAGATGGAAAAGCTGGCCAAGAGCCTGGGGATTGAAAGCCTGTCCCGCAGCCAGGTCAGTGAGATGACAAAAGGCTTGAACGAGCAGGTGAATGCTTTCCGCAGCCGCTCTCTTTCCCAAAGCAGTTATCCCATTTTGTGGGTGGATGCTCTGTACGAAAAAGTTCGTATGGACGGCAGAATTGTAAGTATGGCGATACTGGTGGTCTGTGGTGTGGATGAACACGGTCAGCGAGACATTCTGGCGATAGAGCCCATGTTGGAAGAGTCGGAAGAAGTGTATCTTCAGCTTTTTCGAGGATTGCAGGAACGAGGACTTTGTACGCCCCGACTGGTTGTTTCAGATGCACACGCCGGACTTGTTGCCGCTATCCGTAAAGGCTTCCCAGGAGCAAGCTGGCAACGGTGCAAGGTTCATTTCATGCGTAATATTCTGGCGCATATTCCTCACAAGGACAAAGATGCCTTTGCTCAGAATCTCAAGACTATCTGGCTGGCTCCCACCAGAGAACAAGCTCGCAAACTGGCTGAAGAAATCTGCAGGCAGTACAAGCACCGTTTTCCCAAAGCCATTTGCTGCCTGGAAGACGGTTTGGAGGACTCTTTGTCGTTCTATGCTTTTCCACAGTTGGATGCAAGAAAGATTTCTTCTACCAACGTGTTGGAACGGCTGAATCGGGAGATCCGTCGCCGTACTGGTGTAGTAGGAATATTTCCCAGTGCAGATGCCTACACCAGACTGGTCACCACATATCTTATGGAATATGCAGAAGATTGGTCTGCCTCCAGGGCATACCTCAGTGAACAATCTGTTCAGGCGATGTTGCGACCAGCAGCTTAACTTCTTATTTTACAGGAACCCTTTTTGCGAACAATACTTGACGCGGGCGTTAATTGTCCAATATTTTCCGAACGGAACGGAAATACTGATATGCCGACAACAATCAGTACGCCAAGAGAAATATACGCAGGGACTCTCCATGAGAACGCATGAATTTTTGATTCGCGGATTATCATGGGAATTCCCCCAATCACTGCTCCTATAAAGAAATACATCGTCGGTTTCGGGTATGTAGTTATTAAATAAGAGATCGGATTTGAAAGCAACGCCATTCCGACCATTGCCCCAATACAAAACACAAGCAGGAAGCAAAAGTTCCTGCTTTTTTTCTGACGAAATGAGCTGACGGCGGAAATAAGAGAACTATAGATGCCAAGAATCATGGCCATTGAACCGCCGCTGACACCCGGAACCAACATCGTTCCGCCGACAATACACCCTTTCACAGCGATGGAAAAGTAGTTTTTCCAATGCCGCGTTATTCGCCGTGGTTCATTGGATATCCTCCTCAAAATGTTCCAAATTTTTAATCTGTCCAACGACATTGATCACATCACCTTCACGGAAGCAATATTCCGCCGCAAAATTCACATCTGTATGGCCGTCATGTTCAACGGCGATAATGTTTACTCCATAACGGCGGCGGATGTTCATATCCTGAATGGTCGTGCCAATCAGTTTTTGAGACACCTGGATACGGCGCACCTCAGCATTGCCGCTCAATGCGATAGAATCCAGAAAACTATTATACAGCAGTCCTTTGCCAAGCCGTATCGCCATATCTCTCTCAGGGTATACGACCGATGCTCCCAGTTGTTTGAGCGCTTCGCCATGAATAAAGCTTGTTGCCTTTGCTATGACATGTCCGACGCCCATTTTCAATACTGTCATGGTTGCAAGAATGCTGACATCAATTTGTTCTCCAATACATATCGCAACAACTTCACAGTTCTGAATCCCGGCCTCTTCAAGGGTCATTTGTTCCAGATTATCAACAACCAAAGCCATTTCCGTAAAGCGCCTGGCCTCTCGTACCCGCGTCTCGTCCTTATCGATAGCGATGACTTCTTTTCCCGCTGATGCAAGGCACTCCACCAGCGCCATACCAAAACGCCCCAACCCTATAATTCCGTAGGAATTTGCATTATTTTTCTTTTTCATTTTACACTTCTCCTTGTGTTATCCAATTGTGATAGATTCTTCCGTATAACGGATATTGGGCAAAGGACGATCTATCCAGAGCGTCAGCAAGGTAAACGCACCGACGCGTCCGGCAAACATCGTGAAAATTAACACCAGTTTGCTTGCCACACCGAGATCCGGCGTGATTCCAGTAGAAAGACCCACTGTACCAAACGCGGATACTTCTTCGAACATAAGCTGCACAAAACTGTATTCCGGCTCCAGCACACAGAGCAAAAACGTTCCGCCGCATACCAACAGCATGGAAAGCAGCGTAACGGTGCACGCCTTAGAGAACACTTCAAATGGGATACTGCGACGAAATGCGCCGATATGACGTTTGGTAAACAAGCTCCGTACATGCTGCACCAAAACAAAAAATGTACTTGTCTTGATACCACCGCCCGTAGAGCCAGGCGAGGCGCCAATAAACATCAGTACGATCAAGGTGAATAAGCCTGCATTGGTAAACTCGCCAATGGGATAGGTAGAAAATCCTGCCGTACGTGCAGATACGCTCTGAAAAAACGCACCCATCCATGTCACATTCTCGGTTGCCTTTAAAAGCAGCGTACCGCCCAAAAGCAGAGCAAGCGTTGTTGACAAGACCACTTTGGAATGAAGAGTCAATTTCCGGAAGGACCGTTTTTTCAATATGTCTAAAATTACAAGAAAACCCAGTCCGCCGAAAATGATCAGGCCACATGTAGTCAAGTTCAGCAGAACATTGCTTTGATATGGGATTAAATTTCTCAAGCCGCCCAGAATGTCAAAGCCGGAGTTGTTGAAGGCGGCGATGGAGTGGAAAATGCTGATCCAAAGCGCTTTCAGGACGGGGTAATCCTGCACAAATACGATGAAGCTCAAAATAACACCTGCCAGTTCAAAGCAGAAGGTCATGAGTAAAACCGCTTTAACAAGCCGGACAATGCCCTTGATCCCATCTATATTCAGGGCCTCTTTGACCAGGATCCGTCCTTTGATTCCGATATTTTTTCTCGCAGCCAAAATCAGTCCTACACCAATGGATGTAACGCCCAATCCGCCGATCTGGATCAGGGCAGCAACGACTACCTGACCAAAGAAGGTGAAGTGATCCGCAACGTCAATGGAAATCAAACCTGTCACGCAAACTGCACTGGTCGAGGTAAAAAGGGCGTCGATGAAATGTACCTTCGCATCATTTCGCACCGATACTGGCAGCATAAGTAAAAGTGCCCCAATCAATATCACCAGGGCAAACCCTATGGCAATTAATCGCCCTGGAGGTTGTTTTTTTATCTTCGCAAGCATATTTTTCTCCTCATCTGTTTTTCATAACAACGCTTTCCACAATATCTGCAATATGTTCACAGGTATCTGCACATTTTTCCAGATAGAGATAAATTTCCCGCCATACGAGAATATGCAACGGATCGATGTTTGTTCCGTGCAGACGGTACATACAGGAGATGAACAGTTCGTCCGATTCTTCCTCCAGACTGTTAATTCGAACAATACATTCGTGGAGTTTCTTGGAATGTTTGAAATGTGGAAATTCTTCCATCAATAAGCAGATTTCCTCACAGCAGCGGATAAGTACATCTACCATCTGGAAAGCGTCTTCACGTATGTCAGAAATATGATTGTAATAGATTCGAATCAGAACATCTTCAATTTTGTCGGTAAGATCATCCATGTTCTGGCTAATCTGCACCAAGTCCTCCCGATCAATGGGCGTAATAAACGCTTTCACCAAGGCGTTTATCAATTCATGTTTTTTGCTGTCGCCAGCATGCTCAATCTTATGCATTTCGTCCAGCTTTTCTTTTAAAGCTGTCGCATCAAAGTGCTCCAGAGTGTCTCTTAAAAAATACGCGGCTCGTCGTGAGCAATCTGCACAGTCCATAAAATTCTGAAAATAAAAAGAATCTTGTTTTTTCGACATTGTTTCCACCTCATACTGGTTATTATATTAACGCAAATGCATTTATGCTTAAAAAACGGCAATAAAGATTTTCGCTACCACGAAACTGATCAATCCACACCCCGGAAAAGTGAAAATCCACGTAAGCACCATATCCTTCACAACACCAAGATTGATGGCGGAAAGCCTTTTTACAGCACCAACGCCCATGATCGCGCTGGTTTTTGTATGGGTGGTTGAAACCGGAATGCCAAACAGACTGGAGAGCAACAGGCAGAACGCTGCGGCAAGATCGGCAGAGAATCCCTGATATTTTTCCAGTTTTACCATGTCCATACCCACAGATTTGATGATTTTCTCTCCGCCTACGCTTGTCCCAAGAGCCATGATGATACTGCACAGCAGCATTAGCCAGACCGGGATGGTCATTCCAGTAACACTACTCTGGCCATTTGAAAAAGCGATCCCTAAAAACAAAACGCCGATAAACTTTTGACCATCCTGTGCACCGTGCATAAAACTCATAGCTGCAGCACCGAAAATTTGCGCTGCTCCAAAAAAACGATTGGTCGTTCGGCGATCCTTAGAACTGCATATCAGCGTAACCAGTTTGCACATGATCCAGCCGATAGCAAAACCCAGCACAAGGCTCAGTACCAAACCGTAGAGCACCTTGGACCACTCATCCATATTGATCCCGTCAGTTCCGTTTTGAATGGCCAGAGCCGCTCCGGTCAAGCCGGCAATCAGACTGTGACTCTCGCTGGTGGGAATTCCTAAACGGGAAGCACCTACGCTATACACCACAATGGAAAGCAGGGCGGCACACAAGGCAACGAGAGCGCTGTGCGTATCACCGCCAAAGTCAACCATGTTGCTTATGGTGGAGGCTACCGAGCTGTTGATCTGAGTCATAATTAAGACGCCAAGAAAATTAAATACCGCACTCATCAAAATGGCGCTGCGCACACGCATACATCGAGTCGTGATGCATGTTGCGATAGCGTTGGGCGCATCGGTCCAACCGTTTACAAAAATCACGCCCAATGTAAATAATACTGTGATGCATAAGATCGGACTTGATGAGACCCCTTCAAGAAATGCACTAAAAGAAAAATCCACAATTTCCCTCCTCAAATCATTGGCAAAAAAAGAAGGCAGACCCTTCTGTGAGAAGTTCTGCCTTCTGTGCTTAATCAAATATCAGCAACTAATTTTTGATTAAAAACATTTTGGAATAAATAGAGATGCAAAAAGCTCTCTATGACAGACTCCACCACTTATTCCGATTTATTATATTATCACAATATCTATATAATGTCAAGTGTGAGTGATCGCAGTCACTTCATTCTTTTTATCCGCTTCAAGATTTGCTCCATAGCGGCAATATTCTTGCGGCCTTTTCGTTGATATTTTTTTACAGCTATTGAGTGTGCTGTACTACTTACCGGAATGTTGGTTGCGTTTTTGGTATCGATAATATCTATTCGTTTCCTTATGTCGTTCATCAAAAAACATAATTTCAGAATTTTTGGCTGGTATCGAATCGCTCTTGCCGCAGCTGCTGCGATATACTTTGGTTTTATTGAATGATGGGATGTAAATAATTATCAAGACAAATCAAATGTTATGGGGAAATCCCGTTAAGGTTTGTAGTGAACAGGAACGGTGGGTTACCGTTCCTGTTCACTCTTTTTCTTTTGAAAAGTCTGCTGCTCCTTATGCGCCTGTCGCATCATTCTCCGTACTGCCTGCCGCTCAATATCCTCATGCAGCATACGGGAAACCGACTTTTTGCTGTCAAACATCAGCAGTGGGTTGTACTTCTCGCCGTAAACCTCTTGTGCCCGGTTCTCCGCTTCTTGTTCTTTGCCGGGGCGGATGGCCTGCCTTGCTTCATACAGCTGCACCAGGTTGAAACCCTGTGCCTGCTCCCGAAGCCCGGCATACTCATTCAGGGCAGCGTCCAACTCGGTGGAATATTTCTGCTCCTGTTCTTCCAGCCGTTTCAGGCTCTGCTCCATGGCAGCGATGTCTTTAGGAAATTTATCGGCGGCATCTTCCTCGGTATATGCCAGCGACACCAGAAGCAGATTTTTCTCAGAACGCAATTCTTCCAAATCCTCTGTCAGTGCCGCAATTTTTGCGGCCAGCTCCCGGTGTCGGAATACATGGACAGCAGAGAGCGCCTTTTTCTCGGTAAGCAGGCTGCGGCGCTCCTTCGTCTTATTCCTTGCCCATTTTATTGCTCCTTTGTGAGACTTTTGAGACTTCTGAGATTTTTGCGACTTCTTAGACTTTTGAGACCTCTTTTCTCATTTGTCCCATTTCCTCCTATTGTCCCACATCCTTTCAGCCTTCGGTAGCCGGGGGATTATGGAGCGGTTACGTTTTCTCCACCCAAGGCTAAAAATTGGCATAAAAAATACCCCGTCAGATTTCTCTGACGAGGTAAGATAGGTTCAGACTATTGAATCATGCCCAGCAAGGACTTTGTGCTCTCCATGATGTCCTCGTAGCTGATTGTGGCAGCGTATGGATATTTATTCTGGTAGGACTTCCACAACGCATGCAGTTGCTCATCGTTCTCAACGGCTGCAATAATCTGCGGTGCGTCCGTTCTCAAATTTTCTGTACTCCGCTTTTTGCAAGTGGCATCAAACGCTCTTCCTAAAACTTCTGCATTGATTTCCTGTTCATAGATAGCAAATTGTCCTTGTACTGCGAAACCGCAACTCGTTCCAAGAATCGTTCCATCATGTAGATTCGCATCAGTGTTCTTGCATCGGCTTTGTTCTTTTGGGCGACACTTTTAATTCGCCCCTTTACCTGATCTGGTGTAAGCTGCATTTTACAATAGTACTCCCATATATCTTCGGATCACATTATCAACACGAAACAACTTCGCATATTTCATCAATCGGTTCAGATCTTTATCTTTTCTCGACACATACGCTTTAAGAACCGAATTGAACTCCTGTGCCTCAATGGAATTACGGCTTCGCATCAAATCGCAGATTGTTCTTTCCAAATCGTACATCGGGATTTCATTACCACAATTGTCTTTGACCATGATTTTTCCGACATCCAAAAGTTCCTTCTTCACCGTGTAAGCTTTACAACTTCCATCGGCTGTCAATCTGTGCGAATTGTAGCCACTATAAATGGTAAACGTATGCACAAGTGGCTCTCTGTCCGTCAGATCATAATAGTAAAATGCTTCGTCATGCGAAAAAACAGCATTGGGGCATCTCTGATGCAGCACATACAATTCGTCCGGCCAGTTTTCACTCGCGGAATAGATTCCACGGCCGACCTGCTCTAATCCATTTTCACGAACATATTTATAGAATTTGAATTTTGATACTCCAGATTTTCCTGCAATGCGCGGCGTCAAGTAGTCATGGCTTTGAATCAGTCTTGTCATCTCATTCATAGAACCACCAACCTTTCGTGCTTATATTGTAAGTGAAATAAGCACGAAAGTCAAGCAAAATTCAACGACCGTGCTTATTTCGTTTTTAATATATGCACGGTCGTTGAGTGCGATGCTGTTAAAATTTGTCAAAGTCAGCCTGCGAAGCCAGTTCTCGATATGCCGCCGGAGCACCAGAAATATCTCACCTATATTAGGGTTCACCTAAAATAGCCCCAAAGAGGCCAGAAGAAATAGCCAAACCTGGATCAAAAGAAAAAGCCATTACCCGAAACCTTTCAAATCCTTTATACTGAACAGTGACCAAACAACCCAGTAGAAAGGATGAATATGAAAGGAATACAAAGCAATGGCTTCTTGCCCATTATAGCACAGGCCATTGCAGAAATGGAAGAAACCCACGGTGAGTTTTCGAGCATAGACGAAGTGAATCTTGCGGAGCTTGGCCGTCGGACGGGACTCTCTAGATCCAAACTGCGTCGACTAAAAAGAAACGGTTTTTGTGAAAAACTGCATGGTCTGAAAGGGCAAAAGAAAGAACATATTCTGGATGGATACAGTTCTGTTCTGGATGCATTACTAAAAAGTGGAGTCAGGAATTCAAAAGTTTGCCTGGAGCGGCTTCAAGCAATTCTATGAGTGCTGGGTTGTTGGCACTCTTTTTGTTTATTCTACTGGCTCTGGGGTTCGCCGACAAAAATTGGTTAAATACTCCCGACAAAATATGGTCGTGATCTCCCGGCGCCAACAGTTCTTATGAACCACAACCTCATATAATATTCTAAAGTACAGATGATTCAGGCTATTTCTTACATTTAACAAAAAGCCACTCCATGACAGTCCGGCAATGCCGGCGCAATCACAGAATGGCTTTTTAATATTGTAAGCTCCAGAGGGCGCACTTAGAGCGGGTAGTTTCGTTGCTCAAAATTCGCGTTGGATTCCTGTTTCCCTTTATGATATGAATTGCATCTGCAGATATCAATCTTCTGAAAAATTCTAGAAGATATCATGTGCAGCTGCATCAATCCGCTTGCGGAGAATTTCCTGAACCTCCTGCATCAGCAGCAGTCCTGTGGAAAACCCGTATTGAAATGCATCGCTGCATTCCGTATCGCAGACAATCAGCGTCTGTTCCAGCATCTGATCCACCAGCGCCATATCCTCCTCGCTCAGATTGTTCCGCAGGTCTTTCAGGAGCTGTTCAATCTCCTTGCCCGCCTGCTTGTGCCGGCTGTTTCCTTCCATGTTATTTTCACAGGGAAGCAACTCTCCCCGGTAGATTGCATCCAGTACCATGCGGATTCCCTCCTTTATCACAGAAGCTGCTTCTCTCTGTGGGTGGCCAGGGAGAAGTTGTAGGGCGCACTGGGCCGTCCGTCCGGGAAGTTGGGCGCGGGCAGGGTGTTCAGAATGCGCACCATCTCCTGCAGGCGGTCAGAATAGCCGCTTGTCAGCAGGATTCCCCGGGTAGGCTGAATTCCCTCCAGTACTAGGCCGTCCCAGTACATCCGCAGCTGGTACAGATCCTTCGGTTCCGCCTTCCGGGTCTTCAGCTCATAGATATCACATTTTCCGTTTTCTCCTTTGTCCACCACATCCACGCGGGTACCGGTAGGCCAGACACAAATCTCGCTGGTCACCTCATCCTCCGGGTTTGCTGCCTTGAGAATTTTCATCCACTTCTTTTTCAGTTCATCCTCGCTGAATGTGGCGGCGTTTTTCTGCGGCGGGAACTCGGCCAGCACTTCAAAGACCTTGTCCCAGTCCGGGTCGTTGCGGTCAATCCCGGTCTTGTTGTTCAGGGTGGCGAGAACACCACGAGGCAGCTCCGGCAGGATCAGCTCACCCACAAAATCGTTGTAGCTGTTGTGCCGGGAAATGGGCGTGCCGTCTTCTTTGTGCCAGATTTCACCCAGCTGAGCGGTGGCAATCACCCGCTTGCCCAGCCGGATGTCGATGCCCTGCGTGGGCTGGGTTCCCTGATAGTAATACCGCACCTTATTGTCCTGAACCAGATGCTCCTGCTTCGATTTATCGAGGGTGCCGTGGACGTAAATCACCGGTACAACCTGGCCACACAGCTCTACCTCCAGTTTTTCCGTGCGTGCCATCATCATGGGAACCGGGATGGGCGGAACCAGCATACTGCTCTGGCCCACAGTCACCGCAATCTTGGCGCTGGGCTCCAGCATGACCGGATCCAGTTCCAGATAACCCCGGTAGGCAACACCCAGATGCTCGATCAGCCACAGCCGCAGGGTGGCCAGATCACTGAGCTTCCGATTCCCCTGCCGCTGCAGGGTGCGGGCAATGGCCATCGGCACCCGCACATAGATGACCGTGGAGGGATCGGGCCACTGAAGATTCAGACCTTCGGGCAACTGAAGATTGTTTTCCTCGGTTACGGTCATTTTCAGGTCGAAGGGCCCGCTCACTTTGTAATAAGGGCCGGGCTGGCTGCGGGTGTAGATGCACCAGTCACCGGTGCCGCCGGACAGACAGGCCAGCGCATTGTTGAGACCATATCCGTGCTCATTCAGGCGGCTGTTGGTCAGC
>NZ_NFHD01000042.1 GCF_002159185.1 Gemmiger sp. An87 | reverse complement strand
TGCTTCTTACGTTGTAAACCGCGGAGAGGGAGGCGATGCATGTGGCGGTGAAATTGTTTGAGCACAACCAGAAGGCATATCTTTCCGCCGTTGCCATGCTGGAACAGGCAGGCAAAGCAGCTATCGTCCACCCCACCGGAACCGGAAAAAGCTTCATTGCATTTCAACTCGCTCTGGACCAGGCGGAAAAACAAATCCTTTGGCTTGGTCCCAGCGAGTATATTTATGCCACTCAGCTGGAAAGTCTGGCACGCTGCGGCGGGCCGGACAAGCTTCCCAATGTAACCTTCCGCACCTATGCTAAACTACTGCTCCTCAGCGAGGAAGAATTGGCCGTGAATGCGGATTACATCATTCTGGATGAGTTCCACCGGTGCGGTGCGGAACAGTGGGGCAATGCGGTACAACGTACCATTGCAGCCAACCCCGGTGCAAAGCTGCTGGGGCTTTCCGCAACCAACGTGAGATATCTGGATAATATGCGCGATATGGCAGAAGAGTTGTTCGAAGGCCATATCGCAAGTGAACTTTCCCTGGGTGAGGCGATCGTCCGGGGGATTTTGCCTGCTCCGAAGTATGTGACCACCGTGTTTAAATACCAGAATGAGTTGGAGCGATACCAGAAACAAGTGCGCACCATGCGGCCGGCTGCTCTGAGAGATGTGAACCAGAAATATCTGGATGCTCTGCGCCGGGCGTTAGAGCAGGCGGATGGTCTGGAGCAGGTGTTTGCCCGTCATATGACAAGCAAAAGCGGAAAATACATTGTGTTCTGCTCCGGCATGGAGCACATGCGCGAGATGATGGAGCAGTCCCGCGCCTGGTTTGCCGGAGTGAATCCGGACATCCATTTCTACATGGCCTATTCCGAAGACCCGGAAACCAGCAAGGCGTTTGCGAAATTCAAGGCGGACTCCAGCAGTGCCCTGAAGCTGCTCTTCTGCATCGACATGCTTAACGAGGGGGTTCATGTGGATGGAATCTCGGGCGTGATTCTGTTCCGGCCTACCATTAGCCCGATCATCTACAAGCAGCAGATCGGTCGGGCCCTGACCGCGGGCGACAGCGCAGTGCCCCTGATTCTGGATGTTGTGAATAACTTCGAGGGACTGTGCAGCATCGACACCTTGAAGGAAGAGATGGCCACCGCCGTGCAGCACATGTATGCAGTAGGCGAAGGAGACAAAGTCGTCACCGAACGCTTCCAGGTAGTGGAGCAGGTGCAGGACTGCCGTGTTTTGTTCGAAACTCTGCGCAACAGCCTGAGCGGAACCTGGGAACAGTACTTTGCTGCGGCCAAAGAATATGCAGCGGAACATGGGGACCTGAAAGTTCCCAAACGGTATAAGACACCGGGTGGACTTTCGCTGGGATACTGGATCGGCGTACAGCGTTCGGTGTATGCGGGCAACCGAAGCGGAACCCTCACTCCCGGACAGATCGAGCGGCTGAACAGCATCGGAATGGTGTGGGAAAATCAGCTGGAAAGTGCCTGGGAAAACGGGTTTGAGCATGCCAAGGCCTACTACGAAGAGTTTGGCGACTTGCTTGTTCCGGCCCGGTATAAATCGACGGATGGCTTTGCACTGGGAAACTGGATCTACAACCTGCGCCAGCGCCGAGCGAATGGAGAACATGCAAGCATCCTGAACAAGGAGCGGATCACACGACTGGATGCCATTGGTATGGTCTGGGATGCGCCCAGCCTGCAGTGGGAAAAGAACTACTGCAGAGCAATGGAATATTACAACGAGTACGGCAATTTGATCGTACCGGTGGATTACAAATCGCCGGACGGCTTTGCACTGGGAAACTGGATTCGAGCCTTGCGTCAGGCCCGGGAAGGAAAATTCAATCGAAAGCCATTGAGTCAGGAGCAGATTTCCCGACTGGATTCCATTGGAATGTACTGGGGCAATTGTAAAGATAACCAGTGGATGCAGGGGTATCTGGCAGCAGAGCAGTACTTCAAAATTCATGGGAATCTGAACGTGCCGCCCACTTACCAGAACAGTGAGGGGCTGGCTCTGGGCAAATGGGTTGCCCGCCAGCGGTACGCATATCTGCAGCCGCCGGAAAGCGGAAAACATCTGGATGCAGATCGGGTGAAGATGCTGGAAAGAATCGGAATGGTCTGGCAAAAAGAGGATTCCTGGCAGCATCGATATGAGCTGGCTCAGGAATATCTGGAAGAGCATGGGAACCTGAACATTCCTGCAAAATACAAGACCAGCGACGGCATCTGGCTGGGCCGCTGGATTTACGAGCAGAGAAGAGCCCTGCAGCCCGGGGCGAAAAAATCTTTGCCCACAGAGAAACGGGAAAAATTACAGCGATTGGGAATTTGAAATACGCATAAGGGGAGCAGAAGGATGGAGACAGAGTTGAGAACAAAAACCATGAGAGGAATCATGCGGGAACACCGTATTCCGCTGACTTCGGAACAGCGGAGATATCTGAAAATGAAGCGGATATTCGATATGATTGTTTCTGGCATGGCACTTGTAGTACTGGCAATCCCGTTTCTGTTTGTGGCAGTATTGCAGAAACTGAGCAGTCCCAATGAACCGGTGTTTTTTCGGCAGAAGCGAGTGGGGCAGGACAGTCATGTGTTTTATATCGTGAAGTTTCGAACAATGAAGAGCACTGCCCCGAAGTACTCTTCTACGGGAAATCTGCAGAATGCAGACAGCTATATTTCCAAACTGGGCCGATTCCTGCGGGATACCAGCATCGATGAACTTCCGCAGCTATTCAATGTGCTGGTGGGAGACATGAGCCTGATCGGTCCTCGCCCTCTGATTCGCCAAGAGCGCAGTGTGCACTTCCTGCGTCGGTACTACGGGGTGGATCAGCTGAAGCCGGGGATCACCGGTTGGGCACAGATCAACGGTCGCGATCTACTAAACGACTACGATAAGGTGTTCTACGATCGGGAGTACTTAAAAAATGTAAGCATGGCCTTCGATGCGAAAGTGTTTTTCGACAGTGTACTGAAGGTGCTGGGCCGTCAGGACATTAAAGAAGGTGTGACCGCACACCATCATCGGGATGAAATGCGTCACCAACAGGAACAGCTGATTCAGGAGAAAAAGGAGCAGTGTGAATTCACACAGTTTCAGGAAGAAACTCAGGTGTTGCGTCAGCAGCGCCGAGCGATGTAAGAGGGGAAATATCGTGAATAAGAAAAAAGTGCTTTTGGCTGGCAATAGTGAAATGGTGATTTTTCGCTTCCGCAAAGAGCTAGTGGAGCAACTCGTTGAAGAGGGCCATGAGGTGTATGTTTCTTTCCCTCAAAGTCAGTTTGGCGATGGTTACACCACTGCTGAAAAGATGGGATGCCATTATATTGATACGCCGATTTCCAGTCATGGAACCAATCCGCTGACGGATTTAAAGCTGATGCAGAATTACAAAAAAATTCTGCGGCAGATTCGTCCGGATATGATGTTTACTTACACAATCAAACCGAACATTTACGGAGGTATGGCTGCAGCTAGTTGCGGGGTTCCGTGCGTAATGAATGTATCTGGATTGGGTACAGCGGTAGAAAATCCCGGTCCGCTTCAGTTCGTAACGCTTATGTTATATCGGTTGGCGACGCGTAAAGCACAAAAGGTGTTTTTTCAGAATACCGAAAATCAGGAGTTTTTCCGTAAGCATGGAATTGCGCTGGATAAACAAGGACTGCTGCCTGGCTCAGGTGTAAATACGAGTCAGTACCATGTGTTGCCGTATCCTCACGATGAGCAGGTTAACTTCCTGTTTATGGCCCGGATTTTGAAAGAGAAGGGGATTGATCAGTATACCGAGGCAGCACGAATCATTCGGCAGAACCATCCGGAGGCGGTGTTTCATGTGCTGGGAGTTTGTGATGATGCGGAGTATCAGAAAAAACTGGATGAACTGACCCGTGAGGGTGTGATCCAGTATCATGGGCAGCAAAAGGATTTGCTGCCGTATCAGATGCAGAGCAGTTGTACGATCCACCCCACTTATTACCCGGAAGGAATGAGCAATGTTCTGCTGGAAAGTGCAGCCTGTGGCCGTCCGCTGATCACAACGGACCGCAGTGGATGCCGGGAAATCATTGACGATGGTGTAAATGGATTTATCTGCAAACAAAAAGATACGCAGGATCTGGTAAAGCAGATTGAGAAATTTCTTGCCTTGAGCTGGGAACAACGACGTGATATGGGCCTTGCGGGGCGAGCTAAGGTTGAACGGGAATTTGATCGCCAGATTGTGGTGGATGTGTATTTGAATGAGCTGAATCAGACTGAAAAGTAAATGATTCATACCTGAGGAAATTTGAAGATGGATTATAAAAAGCTGATTAAAAGCAGAACAGTCCGCATTAAGTTGATGCGGATTTTGAGCTTTGTGCCGGATGCCTGGATGGTAAAGCTCCAATACCGATTGAAGACCGGACGCAAGTTGAATTTGAAAAATCCGCAGCGTTATACAGAAAAACTTCAGTGGTACAAACTCAATTACCACGATCCACTGATGGCGAAGTGTGTAGATAAATACGAAGTTCGGGAATATGTGAAGCAGGTTGGATTGGAGAATATTCTGAATCCGATCTATGGTGTGTACAATAGCCCGGAGGAAGTAGATTGGGATCAACTTCCGGATCAGTTCGTTGCGAAAGACACACTGGGCGGCGGCGGAAATGATGTTTTGATTTGTAAGGATAAGAGCAAGCTGAACAAAGCAGAATTTTATGAACTTCTTGCACGCTGGGCACGGCCAGTAAAGGGAAAACATCCAGGAAGAGAATGGGTGTATGACAATGCAAAGCATCGGATTCTGATTGAAAAATATATTCCTTCTAATCCGCAAGAGGGAGGGCTAATTGATTATAAATTCTTTTGCTTTTCCGGGAAAGCAAAATTTTTATATGTAATTGCAGACCGAGATTTAGGCAAGGGGGCTGGATTGGGAATTTATGATATACAGTTCAATCGATTACCCTTTGAACGTGCTGATGAGAGACCATTGAAGCGAGAAATGGACCAGCCGAAATCTTATGAGAAAATGATCGAATACGCGGAGATTTTAGCCGCTCCTTTTCCACATGCCCGAATTGATTTTTATTGTCAAGATGGAACGATTCTTTTTGGGGAAATTACTTTTTTTGATGGAAGCGGCTACATGACATTCCGTCCGGATGAGTTTGACTTTCAGATGGGAAACTGCTTTTGTATATCAGCTTGAAGTGCGACGGTAAAGAGGGAGAAATATGGCCGAAGTATACATTGCAAAGACAGATGTATGTAAATACCCAGAACATGATTTTAATCCGGATACCCAATATCCGGAATATCCGTTTGGAAATAACCTGAACGCAGAACAAAATGTGGCGTATGATCTCGTTCGGAAATGTTTATATGGCTTGAACTACGATAGAGAGAATTATGGAACACCTCATTGGAATCCGCTCGGACACCTCATTGAGAAAGGAAATACCGTGGTCATCAAGCCGAATTTGGTGATGCATAAAAATGGGAATTCCAATATAACCCAGGATGCGATGGAGTGTCTGATTACACATCCGTCCTGCATTCGCGCCATTTGTGATTACTGCATAATTGCATTAAATGGTACCGGGCGAATTATAATCGCAGACGCTCCAATGCAGGGGTGTAACTTCCGTGAGCTTGTTAAAAAAATGCATTTGGATGAATTAATCCATTTTTATGAAGATAAAGGGATTGCAGTAGAGTTATTGGATCTGCGGCAATATCAGGCTAAGTTTGACAGGAACAAAGTGATTACACACAAGGAATACACTTCCAGCCGTGGTGTCATTGTTCATATGGGTGAAAAGTCGGCGCATGTAGGTAGTGGATGCAATCAGCAATACCAAGTCAGCGATTATTCAAAAGAAGAAACCATGCAGCATCATCATGATAATGTGCACGATTACGAAATTGCCGAAACGATTTTACAGGCAGATGTAATTATTAACTTTTGCAAGCCAAAAACACATCGTTTGGCAGGAATTACTGCAGCAATGAAAAACATGGTCGGGGTCACTTACAACAAGGCGACGCTCCCTCACCGGACCGCAGGAAGCATTAGTGAAGGCGGAGATGCTTATCAGCACAAAAGCCGATTGAAACGTGCAGCGGACTGGGCATTGACACAGAAGATTAAGGCGGAAAATTCTCACAGTCTTAAAATCGCAACTTTCTACCGGTTTGTTTACGGGGCTTTCTTGGTTGCGGGCAGAAAGCTTGCAAAAGATACCTACTATATCGGCAGTTGGTATGGAAACGATACCATTTGGCGAACTGTGGTGGACTTGAACTATATTGTAAAGTATGCAGATCAACAGGGCCATTTGCAGGATACCCCGCAAAGAAAACTGCTGCATTTGGGGGACATGATTATTGCAGGGGAGCGGAATGGTCCGGTCAGTCCCGAGCCAAAAAAGCTGGGAGTCATTCTGGCAAGTGAAGATGCTGCGGCGTTTGATATAACATTTTGCAGACTGATGGGGCTTCCTTATGAAAAAATTCCCATGTGTCGAAGTATTTGCGATAATAAGACATTTATTTGTTGGAAAGAGCCGGAACTCGTTTCTAATTTCTCTCAGATCAATGGACGGCTGTGTGATATCTCTTTTCCGGAAACATGGAAGTTTCGCCTTCACGATGCGTGGAAAGAATCAATGGAAATACAGTCAAGAAGGAGCACAGTAACTGAAAAATGAAGAAGTTGTTTTTATACGCAAATATAAATCCAAATGATAAAAGTGTAGGAATAACAAAAAAAGTTTTAGATGAGATCGATGCTTTTAAAGCGTTGGGATACGAAGTTTATTACACGTGTTATTTGGAAAAATTTATTGCAGTGGTGGATGCCAAAAGTGGGAATGTGATAAAGACCTATCGATATTTTCCTTTATTACGCCCCATTACTCGAAGGTATAGTTTAATGAGAGCGGCAAGGGAGTTTTTAGCTGAAGGAAATTCATTTGATCTTATCTATGCCAGATATCATTATTTTGATTACGCTTGTCTGAGAATGCTTCAGGAATGTCGTAAAAGAGCAAAAAAAGTAGTTATGGAGATGCATTCTTATCCATGCCTGACGCGTAAAGAACACATTGTGTATTATTTGGATAAGTGGTATACCAAGCGATGTGTTCAGTATGTTGATTTGTTTGCAAATATGAGCAACGATGATCTTCCTTTCAGTAAACCGCAAGTCCGAATTACAAATACCATAAATAAAGGTACGGTATCAATCAGAACGCCGCATAAAAGAGATGATGTGATCACAATGCTGACGGTGTCCTATGAAAGAGAAGGGCATGGATTTGATCGTGCTATTAGAGGATTGCGGAATTACTATGACAATGGTGGGAAAAGAAAATTCCGTATTTTGTTTGTAGGAAAATATAGAGATTCCACAAAACAGCTGATGCACAATTTGAAATTGGAGAATTATTGTGAGTTTTTGCCGCCGGCACAGTGCGATGCACTGGATGATTATTATAATCAGGCGGACTTGGCGATAGGGCATCTGGCAAATCATCGCATTGGATCTTTTTCAGGTTCTTCCATAAAAGTGCAGGAATATCTGGCTAAGGGAATCCCCTTTGTGTATGCCTGGAATGAGATGACGGTGCCAGACGATTTTCCGTATGCACTCAAATTTGAATTGAATGATGAGCCACTTGACTTTGAGAAGATCGTTTCTTTCTATGATGCTCTTCCTGATGCTGAAAAGGTTGCATCTGAGATGAGATCTTACTTTGAAACTTTTGCGGGATGGGAAAATCAAATGCGAAAGTTACTGGAGAAAATTTGATGGGAGATCAATACGGTGAAGATTTTAATAACAGTAGCTTCATATTATCCAAATGTAGATGGAGTTCAAAATGTGACTCAGTATCAGGCCGAGGGGTTAGCAAAACTCGGCCATGAAGTTTTGGTGATAAGCAGTAAGCATTTTCTCAAAAATAATTACAATAATCCTGATGAAGAAATGCATAACGGTGTTCGCATTATACGAGTGGACGCATACAAAGACTTCATGATCAATTTCGGAGATAAAAAAGGGTATCAAAAGCTTCTTGAAGAGTATGCGCCGAAAGTGGATGTGATGATGAATGTTTGCCCGAGTAACTGGAATGCAGATTGGGCCTTTCCACTTTTGGATCAGTTGGATTGCGCTAAAATGTTGATGGTTCATGGAACACATGATTTCAGATGGAGAAATTTTCGAGACAGAAGCGCTTACGGGATGTCCAGAAAAATATGGGGAGATATCAGAATGTCCTTGTATTTTTTTAATAACTGGAAAAATATAAAGAAGTATAATGCCATTGCGCATTTGCATGAGCAGGATTTTGCAGCGCAATTATTTCGCCGTCATGGCATAGAGAAAGAATGCATACTTTACAATGCGGTTGATGATCAGTTTTTTGAGTCGGATTTAAAAAAAGAAAATCAGATTATCAATGTGGGAACATTTTCGCGGAGGAAAAACCAAATTGCGTGCCTGAAAGCGTTTTACAAGTCTAAAGTTTTAGGCTGGAAGCTTGTGTTGATAGGACCATCTGAAAATAGATATTATAGAGAACTTGTTCGATGTAAGCATAATCTTGAGAGAAAGTATGGTCATAGAGATGTCGAGATAATGGTTGGAATATCACGGCAAGAGACAATTACAGAGATTAAACGGTCTAAAATCTATTTGCTTACAAGCATCAGTGAGATGTTTCCGGTTAGTTTAATTGAAGGGATGGCAGCAGGATGCGGTTGGATATCCACTGATGTAGGCATCAGTCAATATTTGCCTGGTGGTAAAATTTGCAATACGGTATCGCAGATGGCGGAGAAGATAAGGGCGATGGTGGCCAATAATACATGGGCGGAGCTTGGTCGAAAAGGACAGTGTTTTGCCGTCGAAAACTGCAAAAAAGATGAGCAGGTCAGAAAGCTGGAGAGTATCCTGTTGGATGCTGTGGAAGAGAGTAAAATGAAAATTTGAAATATGCGAGAATTATTAAAAAAAATACGTGACTGTGCGCGAGATTATATTATTAATCGAAAGAATCGAAAAAAATTACGGAATCAGGAATTTACAATTATAGCGAGTGATTGTACGGGCGCAATGATTTATCATGACTTGAAAGTCAGATTTGATAGTCCAACGATTAATTTGTATATGAGCGCGAGTGATTATATAAAATTTATTTCTCGAATGGAGCATTATTTACAGGTTCCCATGAAAGAAATAGAGGTCAAAAATGTGAACTATCCCTGCGCAAAATTGGATGATATCATTCTGTATTTGGTTCATTATGAAACATTCGATGAAGCAAAAGAGAAATGGGAAGCTAGGAAGAGAAGAATTCATCCGGAGAATATTTTTTATGTATTTAACGATAGGAATGGATGTACAGAAGAAAATGTAGAAGATTTTTTTTTCGTTGCCATTACAAAATAAAGTGTTTTTTACAGCCAATAAAGAATGGAAAGAAAAGCATTCCGATGCTTGTTTGGTTGAAAGATTTGCTGGGGAGAAATTTGTTGGAGTAATGACTTCATATTCCGGCTTGAGCTTAAAGCGCAACTATGACTGCTTTGATTATGTGGGTTGGTTTAATGGCGTTTAACGTTTTTGACTCTGTGTAATCATATAGTTGGCAATCAAAAATACACGGATGAATTTTGAAAGTTTCTGACAAAATTTCGAAAAGGTGTGAATATGATGAATGTTAGTTTTGTTATTCTTCATTACCAAAATGAACAAATAACGCGCCAATGTATTGAATGTATAAAGAAGTTAAGGTGTGATGATGACATTTCGATACATATTGTTATTGTTGATAATCACTCGCCTAATGGAAGTGGAATGAATCTAAAAAGAGAAGAGGACGAAATCACTACGGTTATTTTGCTAGGCGAAAATGTGGGATTTGCAAGAGGAAATAATGCAGGATACAAGTACGCAAAGGAAACTCTGAAATCGAATGTTGTGGTGCTTATGAACAGTGATGTGATGGTAGAGGATTCTGAGTTTTTGATAGTGCTAAAGAGTTTGGAACAGCAAAATAAAAGCATCATTGTGCCGGATATTTTAAATCTGAATGGAATACATCAAAATCCTTTTCGGACGAATCCAATAGATAAGTCCGAGGTAAAATCAAGAATATGTCAACAAAAGATACTTTTAACTGCAACGTATTTTCCGCCTATTTTTCATTTGTATTACAAGATGAAGAAAACAAACAGAAAGACTGAACGATGTGAGACGGATATGTTTCCGATGGTTGATATTGTTCCTCATGGAGCATGTATTATAGTGAGTGGAGATTTTGTGAAGAGAGAAAACGAGGTGTTCGTTCCGGAAACTTTTTTATTTTTGGAAGAAGATCTGTTCTTCTTGAAAGCAAAAGAAAAGGGGTACCGGATTTTTTTTGAACCATCTCTTCATGTAAGACATATAGAAGATGCTTCGATTGATATAGAATTTAATAAGTTTAGGGAAAAAACAAGATTTGTGACAAAGGAAAAAATAAAGTCTTTAAAAGTGGTAAAAAGAAAACTTGAATGTAAAACATATACTTGAGTATATTCTGGTTTAGAGAATAATAAGCATCTGTCCCAGCAAATGAAATCGTTTGTTAGGAGAAATGAGAACTTTAGGACTAAAATGCAATATATAATTTTCTTTATTTTAATATTATCGGCGTTAATTGTAGTTAGAGGTAAATTCATAGAGCTTAGCCTGGTTTTTATGATTTCACTTACATTCGCATTTGATGGGGGAAGCGCCGACTATAATTCCTATAGAAATATTTATTACAATGATGCACCTTTGAGCTTTTTTTCTGGGGATAAGTCTGTGGAAATCGGCTATCAAGTCTTGTGTAGATTTTTTCGGGATGTAATACAAATTAACTTTGAAACGTTTTGGATTATCATTACAGTTTTTTCAATTTTACTATTTTATCTTTTAGTGAAAAGATACACAAAAAATGCGGCGGTAGTGCTAGCGTTATTCACAGTGTTTCCAATGTTAATTAGTGCAGTGCAGTTCAGACAATGGCTTTCTGGAGTTATCGTTTTGTATGGAATTCGGTATCTAGAAAGTAAAAAGATAAAAAACACTCTTAAGTTTGTTGCAGTGTGCTTTTTGGCCGTAAGTATTCATACATCAGCACTATTTTATTTGTGTTTTTTACTTCCAATATGGATTGATGTAAAGAAGATAACCAAAATAGCAATAGCATGGGTAATTGTGGGTGGGGCGTTCGTTCGGCCAATGTTGCAAGTGGTTTCGCGATATAATGGAAGAGTTTCGCGACTTTTAATTACAGGTAATAGAACTAGTTTGACAACACAAGTATCAATGTTAATACTTATGATGGCTTTGTGTCTTGCAATGAAATATATTAATAAAAAAGTTTCGGATTCGACAGCAGGGAAAATTCTTACATGTTTTGATCAAAGATGTGTATGGTTTGTTGAGTTTGCCTTCGCGCTGAGTATAGTTTCGCTTTTTTTGTGGCCGTTTTTTATGGTAACTATGGAAACTTTTAGACTTATGCGAATTATATTGGTTGTAGAATATATTTCGCTTTCTATTTATTTATTGTTGCCATCAAAAAATGAGATGGATAAAATTGTTAGACGATTGATAGAAGCTTTTGTTGTGATTGTTGCAGTGTTTTGTCTTTATCTTTTTTGCATTCAAGGACATTATCTGGATACAGTGTTTTTGCCACTTTTAGAAGAAAATAGAGCGTTTACGTGGTTGTGATTTTTTGTGCTTAACAAATAAGTATTTTGTTAAGAAAGTGGGATTGGATGAATAGAAGTATCATAGGAAATTTGTCATTGACATTCGTTTCTAACATAATATCAATTCTTATTTCTTCGATAATAACATTCTTTGTTCCGAAGTATTTGGGGATTGAAGATTATGGATATTTTCAGCTGTATTTGTTTTATGTTAATTATGTTGGCTTTTTGCATTTTGGATGGGCTGACGGGGTGTTTCTGAGATATGGAGGCGAGCATTATTCTGATCTGAATAAGAATGTTTTTAGTGGTCAATTCTGGCTATATACTATTATTGAGTTGCTTTTTTCGGTAATAGTGGGAGTAATGGCTGTCTGCTTTGTTGAGCCAAAAGATAAACAAATTGTTGTAACAATGATTGCAGTAGCAATTATTTTCCTGTTACCACGTACATTCTTGCAATATGTGTTGCAGGCTACTAATCGTATAAAGGAGTATGCGGTTGCAGTTATACTAGAAAAAGCAATTTATGGCATTGGTATTGTGATTTCGATTTCAGCTGGACTACATAGTTTTTTTCCGACAATTGTTGCGGATTTATTTGGAAAACTTTGTGCATTGATTTTAATGTTGTTTTGCTGCAAAGACATTGTTTTATCTATTCCAGTTAAGATAACCGTAACCTTACACGAGGCTTGGACAAATGTCTCAATTGGAATCAAATTGATGTTTGCCAATATTGCAAGCATGTTGATCATTGGCTTTGTGCGGTTGTCCATCGAAAACCAGTGGGATGTGACCACCTTCGGTAAGGTATCGCTCACCATGTCGGTTTCCAACCTGCTTATGGTATTTATCAACGCGGTGGCGCTAGTGATGTTCCCCATGTTGCGGCGCACCAGTTCGGATAAGCTTTCTGGCATTTACAACACCATGCGAACCTGCTTGATGATTCCTCTGCTGGGTATGTTGGTCTGCTATTATCCGGCCAAGGTAATCCTGTCCGCTTGGTTGCCCCAATATGCGGACAGCTTGGTCTTTATGGCGCTGCTGTTCCCCATGTGCGTGTTCGAAAGCAAGATGAGTATGCTGATCAGTACCTATATGAAGACTCTCCGTAAGGAGAAATGGCTGTTACTGGTTAACGTAGTCACCGTTTCGCTCAGTGTGGTCGTTACGTTGATTACCACTTACTGGCTGCACAATCTGGATCTGGCAGTTGCATCGATTGTATTCCTGCTGGCGTTCCGATGTGTATTTGCGGAATTGCTTCTTTCCACGGTGCTGGATGTAAATGTGAAAATTGATATTGCTCTGGAACTTGCACTGACACTCATTTTCATCGTTGCCAGCTGGTTTGTAGGCGGAATTGCAGGCTTGTCTATCTATGCCGTAGCATATTTAATCTATCTGTTTATTAAACGTAAGGATGTAGCGTTTGTGGCGAATATGGCATTGCGTGTGATGCGTCGTGCCTGAACCGAAACGGACGAGGAGAATTATGGAAAATCAAACTGTTTTTATCACTGGTGCAGCCGGATTTATCGGTTCCAATCTGGCGAAACGTTTACTGGAGCATAATGGCTCCATCCGGATAATTGGTCTGGATAATCTGAATGACTACTACGATGTGCGTATCAAGGAATCGCGCCTGGAAGAATTGCGGAAGCATTCCGGTTTCACTTTTGTGAAAGGTGATTTGACCAATAAAGATCTGATCAACTTTATTTTTGACCAGTATCAGCCCCAAGTGGTTGTGAATCTGGCCGCTCAGGCCGGTGTCCGCTATTCGATCACAAATCCGGATGCGTACGTCGAAAGCAATCTGGTTGGTTTTTACAACATTCTGGAAGCCTGCCGTCATTCTTATGATAATGGGCGTCCGGGTGTACAACATTTGGTATATGCCAGCTCTTCCAGTGTGTACGGAACCAACAAAAAAGTTCCATATTCTACGGAAGATAAAGTGGACAACCCCGTCAGCTTGTATGCGGCGACCAAAAAGAGCAACGAGCTGATGGCGCATGCTTATTCCAAACTTTATAATATTCCGTCTACCGGCTTGCGTTTCTTTACGGTATACGGTCCAGCTGGCCGGCCTGACATGGCTTATTTCGGATTTACTAACAAACTGCGGGCAGGTCATAAGATTCAAATCTTCAATTACGGAAACTGCAAGCGGGATTTTACTTATATCGACGACATCGTGGAAGGCGTTGAGCGTGTCATGAAGCGCCCGCCCCAGCGCCAAACCGGTGAGGATGGTCTGCCGATTCCCCCTTATGCAGTGTATAACATCGGTAACAATCAGCCGGAAAATCTGTTGGATTTCGTGGACATTTTGCAGCAAGAACTGATTCGCGCAGGAGTGCTGCCCGAGAATTATGATTTTGAAGCGCACAAAGAGCTGGTTCCGATGCAGCCTGGCGATGTTCCGGTAACCTACGCGGATACCAGTGCACTGGAGCGAGATTTTGGCTTCAAACCCGCCACTCCGCTCCGTGAGGGCCTTCGCAAATTTGCTGAGTGGTACAAAGAATTCTATATGGGAAAAGAGGAATAAAAATGAAAATCGCAGTAGCCGGAACGGGATATGTCGGTTTGTCCATTGCAGTATTGCTGTCGCAGCATCATACGGTTACCGCAGTGGATATCATCCCGGAAAAAGTAGAGCTGATCAACAGCCGGAAATCGCCCATTCAGGATGAGTACATTGAAAAATATCTGGCAGAAAAGCAGCTGAATCTGATTGCCACATTGGATGCAAAATCGGCGTATAGCGACGCGGATTTTGTGGTCATTGCGGCTCCTACCAATTACGACAGCAAGAAGAACTACTTCGATACTTCCGCAGTGGAGAATGTGATCCAGCTGGTGATGGAGTATAACCCTAATGCCATTATGGTGATTAAATCCACCATTCCCGTGGGTTATACCGAGTCCATCCGAAAGAAGACCGGCAGCACAAATATCCTGTTCAGTCCTGAATTTTTGCGCGAGAGCAAGGCTCTCTACGATAACCTTTATCCCAGCCGCATTATTGTGGGTACGGACTTGAATGATGATCGCCTGGTTCAGGCAGCACATACTTTTGCTGGTTTGCTGCAGGAAGGTGCTCTGAAAGAGGATATCGAAACTTTGTTCATGGGCTTTACCGAAGCGGAAGCAGTTAAGTTGTTTGCTAACACCTATTTGGCTCTGCGCGTCAGCTATTTCAATGAGCTGGATACATACGCGGAAATGAAAGGTTTGGACACCAGGCAGATTATCAATGGTGTGTGCCTTGATCCTCGTATTGGTAGTCATTACAACAACCCCAGCTTTGGTTATGGTGGGTACTGTCTGCCGAAGGATACCAAGCAGCTGCTGGCCAATTATCAGGATGTTCCCCAAAATATGATGAGTGCCATTGTGGAGTCCAATCGTACCCGCAAAGACTTTATTGCGGACCGTGTGCTGGAAATCGCTGGCGCTTACGAAGCCAATGACAGCTGGGATGAGAGTAAGGAAAAAGAAGTTGTGGTAGGTGTATACCGTTTGACCATGAAGTCCAATTCCGATAACTTCCGCCAGAGCTCCATTCAGGGCGTCATGAAACGCATTAAGGCAAAAGGCGCTACAGTAATCATTTATGAACCCACTTTGAAAGACGGCGAAACCTTCTTTGGCAGCCGAGTTGTGAATGATCTGGAGCAGTTTAAAAACCAGGCTCAGGCAATCATTGCCAACCGATATGATAGCTGCTTGGACGATGTACAGAGTAAAGTTTATACTCGTGATATTTTCCGGAGAGATTAATTAGAATAATCATATTAGATGTGACTGGATCGGGTGTTGGAACAGGACGAGGAATTTCTCCAAAGCTATTAGTGCGCTTCCGATGTGACAAGAAGCACCACTCAAATTTTGTCCCAGACAGCTACTGCAATTCTCGAAATTGCTCCAAAACAGTTGCACTATCTTTTTGTGCGGGCGCTTTCCAAGAGGGAGGAGCAAAGGCCACCGAGTGTTCGGTGGCCTTTTTTGCATTCTGCTCCAGATATTTCTGGATGGATTATTCTATGTTATATAGTAGTTCACCTAAAATAGCCCCAAGAGAGTGCAGACAATTTTGGAATTTTCTGATGTTGTCGCTTTATGTGTTTTATTGCCCAGAGTTATCAAACGAAAACAGATATTGCGCTGGTATTGTAGTGGACTCATCCGTCCAAGAGATATTCATTAATATCCTTCATAAAGATTTCAACGGAGAAGTCTTTCTAGGATCGTCCATAAAATATCTCGTGATTAAGCCGTCTACTGGATGAAAGCTGGAGTCCAGAATAAATGATGGATACAGAGAAGCGGGAAGAAAATGACCGACAATAAAGATCAGATTATAGATTTGTTTCGAGATGACAATTCCGAGACAGACGCGAGAGCAACGAGACAGAGGAAGATTGTTTGGGCAATATTGGGGCTTTGGAAAAAATCCGTAATGCTTTGGTGGGCGTGCCGGAGGCCGCCAAATCCTATGAGCGGGTCCTGGAGCTTATTGATATTTTGAAGGAAGAAAAAAACAGCGGTGCGGACTGACGGAAATATATGAAGCACTGCTCTCCATAAATTCATCCTGGTCTTGCTACTTATTGAACGCCAATACAGCAAAATTTGTGGAAGTGGAATAGAGCGCCATGATCCTGAATGTGGATCGGCACCCAGTGGGCTTCGGTGTGCGGTCTGTTTTGGATGCTGACCGGATGGATCATACAGAACGTTAGGTTCCCCGTCTGACTTCACGCTGGAAGTGGACACTGTCGTCCCTGAGAGCTCTGATGACAGATGATACGCACAGAGACTTGAAAAATCTGTATGATCTTGCGTCCCGGGAGCATCTGCAAATCCTGGTGGAAGATAATCGTCTGAAGAAGCTGAGCCGGGAGGACAATGGACAGATACGGCAGTTGATTTAATAAATTATAAAAAGAGGAACCTACCCGGTACCAATCAAGGCTCTGGGTAGGTTCCTCTGCTTTATGTAAGGTTCTTCATTTCACAAAGTTATGTAAGCAGGCTTGGTTTATGGCTGGTGCGGTGGTCTCTTGAGGCATTGGATTTCCCCAAGCATCGTCTTTCGTATAGTTGAACGTGTCGGTTTGTGCCCAGGGGATCCTGTAGGTCGGATTTAAATTGACTCAGAATTGGCTTCTGCATATTCCGCCAAATCGCTGCCGGCCAGATCCTCTTCAATCAAATCTGTAATATAGCCATTCACGCTCTTATTCAGCTGCTCCGCCCGCTTCTGAATGACTTCTTTCTGCCCTTTCTTCACCCGAACCCGGACATCATCATACGCTTTTTTAGAATATCGGTTTACGGCCTGACCACTCGCTTTGGTATAAGCCATGTT
>NZ_NFHD01000041.1 GCF_002159185.1 Gemmiger sp. An87 | reverse complement strand
GGAGCTGGGCGAGCCCGATGACAGCGGCCGCCGCCGTCCTGTGGAGAAGAAGGGCAGCAACTTCGTGCTGGATGTGGACACCATGATCATGTCCATCGGTACCAGCCCGAACCCGCTGATCCGTTCCACCACTCCCGGCCTGGAGACTAACCGCCACGGCTGCATTGTAACCAACGGCGACGACGGTCTGACCAGCCGCGAGGGCGTGTACGCCGGTGGTGACGCCGTGACCGGTGCTGCTACCGTTATCCTGGCCATGGGCGCTGGTAAACATGCGGCGAAAGCCATTGATGAGTACATCAAGAGCAAAAACAAGTAAGATATCCCCAAAAAAGCCATTGTAATAGAAGCCAAAGGCCCCGCGGTTCCAGCTGGAACCCGGGGCCTTTGGCGTTTGTTTTATTAGAAAAGAAGGTTCAGCGGTTCAAAAACCACACCGCACCGTTCAGGTAGCCTGCAAACAACAGCCACAGCAGGTAAGGTGCCTGCAGCCAGGAAGCCGCCGGGCTTACGGAGTAGAACCGCAATGCCATAAGAAGTACTGCCAGAAACAGGGCAGCCAGGCAAATCAGCGCACCCAGAGGGTTGTTCCAGCCAAAAAACAGGATGCTCCAGAAGAAATTCAGAATCAGCTGGAAGCCCCAAAGCCGAAGAGTAGGTACCCGGTCCTGGGGACTCTTGTTCCAGACCAGCGCCATGCCGATGCCCATCAGGATGTACAGAATGGTCCAGGCGATGGGGAATACATAGCCGGGAGGGGTGAGGGCGGATTTGAGCAAAGTGGGATAGACATTTTCCAGCCCATACCGGGTGAGTGTGCTGGAAAGCCAGCCGGTGCCAAGGGCAATGGCCGGAAAAAGTGCGAAGGGAAGGGCGCGGGAAAGCCGCTGTTTCATAACGATACCGCCTTTCAGTGGAGGATGTCCGGGCAGAATGCAGCGCCGGTATTCCTAGTATATGCGGAAGAATCCCCCGGGGCGATCTTGCTTTTGGAGGTTACTTTTATCATACAGCGTTTGGGCGAAAAGAGCGGTTGTGCGAACAACGGGGCAAAAGAAAACGTGCTGCTCTGTGGGAAAAGCAGCACGTTTTGAAAATGTTATTTTCCGGAAACCGAGTCCATCAACTGGAACACCTCTTCCGGGGTTTCGGTGAAGTCATTCTCAATCATGGTACGCACCAGGCCGTAGATCAGAAAGGCCATGCCGTTGCGGTGATAGCGCAGGCTGGGCGGGGTACCCTTGTCCGGGCCGAGCACCTCCAGGAACATCTCCTCCAGCACCCCCAGCATCTGCTTTTGCCGCAGGCTGCGCAGAAGGGGGCGCTGGCCGTAGATGTAGATGATCAGGTACCGGCCGGGGGAGTCCAGCAGGTCCCGCCGGTCCGGCAGGGAAGATGCGTAGCGAATCCAGCGGGAGCGCAGATAATATCCGACCACCTCTTCAATGGAATCAAAATTCCGGTAAAAAGCATTGCGGGACACCCCGGCCTGGCGGCAGAGAAGGCTCACCGAAAGGTCGGCATCCAGCAGCAAAAGATCCACCGCCGCATTGGCGATGGAATCCTTGGTGTGTTGGCAGATTTCGTTGTTGCGAGCATTGGGCATAGTTGGCCTCCATAAGCATAGCAAGCTCCGGGCCAACCCGGTGGTTTGCCCTGCCAGTCTATTCTATAACGTAACAACTGTTACGTCAAGTGTTGAAAAGTTGTTTATCTTGTTAAAGTGTTGGAGAAAAATGGAAATTTTGCGGCAGAGACTTAAAAAAGAGACCGGTTTGTAAAGCTGCGGTAAGCAGAGAATGAAAAATATCTGGCCGTTTGCCATGAGAAAAGGGGCGTGGTTGACAGCCGTAAGCCCATGGGGCATACTTAAAGCAAACAGCCGGGGATATTTCCCGGGAAAACATCAGCTGCCCGGAAAAGACAGGCGGCGGAATGGAGCGTATCATTATGACAAAACGTGTGTTGGACCTGCTTCCGGCGGAGCTTGCCTCTCTGACTGCAAAGGAGCTGCTGCAGGCAGTGGCAGGCAGCGAGGGCCGGGTGCTTGCAGCCGAGACCATTGGCATCACCCCGCCGCTGCTCAGCGATGTGACCAACGCGGAGTTTGCCGCCTCCATGGGGGCGGACCTGCTGCTTTTGAATATGTTCGATGTGTGGGAGCCTCGCATCGTGGGCCTGCCCGAGACCCGGCCCGAAGATGTGGTGCGCCGGGTGAAGGAGCTCACCGGCCGGATGATCGGCATCAATCTGGAGCCGGTGGACCCGGCCGTGTGCGCCCAGAATGAGGAGACCATCTGGGCCATGAGCCGCGGCCGTTACGCCACGGCGGAAAACGCCCAGCGGGCCATGGAGATGGGCGTGGACCTGATCGTGCTCACCGGAAATCCGGGCAACGGCGTGAGCAACGAAGCCATTGTGCATTCGCTGGAAAGCATCCGTACCCAGGTAGGCGACGGCATCGTATTGGCGGCGGGCAAGATGCATGCCTCCGGCGTTGTGGGTGAGGGCGGTGAGAACATCATCACCAAAGCGGATGTGGATGCCTTCAGCAAGGCCGGGGCGGATATCATCCTGCTGCCCGCGCCCGGCACCGTGCCCGGCATCACCACCGAGTATGTGCGTGGTCTGGTCAGCTATGCCCACAGCCTGGGCCGCCTGACCATCACCGCCATCGGAACCTCCCAGGAGGGCGCGGACACCGCCACCATCCGCCAGATCGCTCTGGAGTGCAAGATGACCGGCACCGATATCCACCACATTGGCGATTCCGGCTATGTGGGCATGGCCCTGCCGGAGAACATCATGGCCTACAGTGTGGCCATCCGAGGCATCCGCCACACCTACCGGCGTATGGCGGCCTCGCTGGCCCGAAAGCCCAAGAACTGAACAGGAGAAGGGGAGGTGAAACAGCCCGTTGAAGATCGAAAAGCTGCCCTATTTCATTGATCTGTACGAGACCCGCAGCTACACAAAAACCGCCCGTAACAATTATATCTCTCAGACTTCGGTAACCCAGTTCATCAACAGTCTGGAAGAGGAGCTGCAGGTCAAGCTTTTTGACCGCACAACTCTGCCCATCCAGCCCACCGCCGCCGGGACCCGCTTTTACCAGGATGCCAAGGCACTGCTGCGGCAGTACCAGCGCATCAAAGAGGGGCTGGCAGCCCTGGACCGGAACGCGGCGCTGCCGGTGCGCCTTTGCTATACCTCCAAGATTGATTTGCAGATTCTGCTGCCCTTTGTGACTGGCTTCAAGACCCGGCACCCGGACGTGGCCGTGGATGTGGAGCAGGCCACCTTCAAGGAGGCTTCCAAGGCGCTTTGGGTCCGCCGGTGCGATGCGGTCATCGGCATCGATTTTGAACCGGAATATACCGGTCAGCTGGAATCGCTGACCATGTATCAGGGTGAGTACCAGGCGCTGGTGCCCGAGGGGCATCCGCTGTTCGGCCGGGATGCCATCCGGACCGATGAACTGTATCACTATCCGCTGGTGATGCTGTCGCCCCATGTGATCGGCCGCTCTTATGAGGGGATGCTGGAGCACGCCCGGCAGGACGGCTACTACCCCAACATCCAGCGTACCGCCAATGATATGGACGGCGAGCTGTTTCTCATGCTCACCGAGGGTCTCATCGGCTTTGTGCCGGACAATTATTTCCCCCAGGAGTATGCCGGGCGGATGCGGCGTATTCCCATTGAAGGCTCGCACCATCGATTCCAGTTGGAAATGAAATACCGCTCGGGCGAGAATCCCTCGCTGGACCTGTTTGTGGAAGAGCTTGCCGCCTATTTGAAAAGCGAATAACCCATTGCGTTTTTGTCTTTGTAACCGGCGAGAATGTGGTGTTAAAATAAAAACAAATCGAACGCCCGGGTCATTCGGGCGGCAAACACTTATATTCTCAAGGAGGCAGATTCTTATGGGCAAACTGTTACTGACCGGTGTGGACGGCAATCTGGGCGGCTATGCGGCGGAGGTTCTTCTCACGCTGGAAGAGCCCTCTCAGCTGATTTTCTGCGGCTACAGCCAGCAGGCACTGGATAAATACGCCGCCATGGGCGTTGAGACCCGTGTGACCAACTTCAACAGTCCGGACGGTCTGGCTGAGGCCTTCGCCGGTGCCGAGCGCCTGGCGCTGATCTCTATGCCCTTCGTGGGTGCCAATCGGCAGAATGCCCACAAGAACGTGGTGGACGCTGCCAAGCAGGCCGGTGTGAAGCAGATCGTTTACACCTCTCTGGTGAACGCGGGCGACGAGACCAACCCCAGTGTGGAGAAGAAGGACCACATCTACACCGAGGAGTATATCAAGCAGGCCGGTCTGGATTACATCTTCCTGCGTAACTCTCAGTATGCAGAGGCCATGATCACCAACTACTTCACCTATGTGAAGCTGGACGGCGTGCTCAAGAACAGCCAGGGCGACGGCAAGATGGCTTACATTTCCCGCAAGGACTGCGCCAAGGCGGTTGCCTATGCGCTGCATCGCGGCGCGGAATACAGCCACGCCACTCTGGACATCAACGGTCCCGAGCTGATGACCATTTCCCAGTTCATCGAATACGGCAACCAGGCCACCGGCAACAGCGTGCGCTATCAGGAGATTACCGACGAAGAGAACTACCAGATCTTCGACGCCATGGGCGTACCCCGCACCACCGACGGCGTGTTCAAAAAGGACAGCGAGGCTCCCTTCTCTTCGGACGGCATGGTCACCTTTGCCCAGGCCATCCGGGAAGGCAAGATGGATACCTTCACCGACGACTACAAGAAGCTGACCGGCCAGGACCCCATGACGGTGCTGTACATGTTCCAGCATTCCGATGAATTCCAGATCGGCGAGCGTCATTCCAAGGATAACTGATCGGCTCCAAACAACCACAAATGCCCCGGCTCTCTGCAAAGAGCCGGGGCATTGCGTTTTTCAGGTGTTCGGCCGCAGCGTGCAGCGCAGCAGCTCACAGAGCACGCACTGGAGAAATCCGATTCCAGCCTGCGCCAGAAGTCCGGTTTTGATTGCCAGATCCCGCCCCATGCCGGGTGCCAGAAGGAAGGCCTCCAGCCGCCGGCCGAGTGTCTGCGCTGTCTGCCCCCACCAGGAGAAATCACTCCATCGGGAGGGAATGAGCCAGGAAGGCCAGACGGCGAGCAGGGAAGGAAGCGCCGCAGCCACCGACAGCAGCACCACAAACAGCACGGCATCCCGGGCGGGAAAAGTCCAGCTGGCCAGCTTATGAAGCGCGCTGAAAGTCAGTACAACAAAGGCGAATGTCAGCGGCAGCCAGGCCAGAATTTTCACAAGAGCAGAACAAAGACCGGTGTAAAGCTGCCAATCCGGTTCCGGCAGTCCGCTTGCTGCCAGCTGCACATCCACCCAGGCGGCAGGGTCCTGGCGGGCATCCTCTGAATAAGGCAGCTCTACGGCTGTGAACCCGGCGTCATTTCGCGGAATCAACGCCAGCAGTTCACTGCTTTGAAATACGCCGCGCACAGTGAAGGAGGAATCCTCCAGCAAGAGAGAAAGCCCGGCCACCTCCTCGCTGCCGAACAGCTCCCGGGCAAGAGCGGTGGAAATGGCGCAGCCGGAAGTGTCCAGCAGAGCTGGCAGCTCCCCTGAGCAGCAATCCTGCCCCAGCACCAGAAAGGCATCCCCTTGGTAGTACAGTACGTTGCTTTGTATCTGGTGAAGACCGGTTTGAAGCAGGGCGCTGTCCTGCGTCCAAAAGGTGAGGCCGGGTTGCCGTTGCTGTGCGGTGTTTACTGCCTCTGTGGTGAGAGACTGCCGGTAACGCAGGCTTACGCTTCGGCAGCGCTGGGAAAGGGAATTGGCGTTGCGCATGCCGGTAATGCTGATGAGCAAAAGCAGCAGCATCGCCAGCCCGATGACGGCCCGCCTCATTGTGCAACCCTCACAGAGGCGCCGGGGCTTACCGCCCGGTCGGAGGAGGAGATCACGCTGCCGCCAATGGTGCCTTCCACTGCGGCATACTGACCATCGCTGCCCACCTCCAGCACCGTGACGGGAACGCGCTGAGCTGTGTAACGCACGCCGAAGGTGCTGCGGCTTTCCTCCACCGTGAGAACGAAGCTGCCTTGGGTATCCTGCCGGATGGCGGAGACCGGCAGGCAGACGCTGTAGGAGGTGCGGGAGAAAATCAGCTATGCCTGTGCCGTACCCGCCCGGAAGCCGGAGGCTTCTTCCGAAAGTGCAGCGGTAACATGAAAGGTGTCGCTTTCGGAATCTTCCGTCACGGTTCGCACGGTGGCTTCTGTGCGAGCGGAGCCCTGGGTGATGGTTACGGCCTGCCCGGCGGAAAGCTCATCGCTCCGCCCCGAGGGCAGCGTGAATTGTGCCACCAGTTCACTGCCCTCTTTGGCAAGGCGCAGCCCGCCGGACTCCGGGCAGGGCTGGCCTTCCGTCAGATCACAGGCCAGCAGCTGCGTGTCCCGCTCCGCACAGATGAGCCCGCCGGACTGAATACAGGCTGTGAGCAGCGCGATGCCCTCTTCGGTTTTTTCCATTTCCAGCTGCAAAGCGTCAGCTTGTGCCTGGTTGTTCTGCGCAGTCAGCGCAGCTGAACTTCGGGCCTGGAAATCAGCCGCCTCGGCCTGGGCCAGCGCGCTTTCTGCGTCCTCTATGCTTCTCTGGGCGGCCAGCAGCTCATCTTCCCGGGAATTCTGCGCGTTTTCCAGCGCCTGCCGGGCAGCCTCTGCCGCTTGCTGTGCCTCATCCAGTGTCTGGCGGGCAGCGGCCAATTCCTCCTCAGAGGCAGCCGGATCGGTTTGTGCTTGAAGCTCTTCCAGCAGGCTGGCAGCTTCGTCCTGCGTTTGCAGGGCTTGGGTGAGGGCTGCGTCCGCTTCGTCAACTGCAGCTTGGGTGCGGTCCCCGGTACGGGCGTAATCCTCCTGTGCGCGGGTCAGGGTTTGCCGGGCGGAATCGGCGGTGCTTGTGCTCGAGGCAGGGGAGGCGGTCAGCTGTGCCAGCTCTGCCTGCTGCTGGGACAGGGTGACGTTAGCGGCCTCCAAAGCGTCCTGAAGCTCCGTCAGGTTCAGCCGGGCAATGGCATCGCCAGCCTTCAGCGTCTGCCCGGCCGAGGCATACAGCACATCCACCGTAACACCTGCGGGCAGGGGCAGGCTTTCGCCCTCGCCTGCGGAGATAGAGGCAGTGGCGGAAGCTTGTTGGACAATGGTCCCCTGGGAAGGGGCGGAATTCTGCCTGGAGCTGCCCGCACAACATTGATTTATTGCTGCTCGGCCAGCCGAAGCGCGGCGGCGTTCTTCACCGCATCGCAGGCTTCGCTTTCTGTGAGGGTACCGTCATAAAGCTGGGCTGCGGCTTCACGGGCGGCCTGCTGCAGTACCTCATCGGGCAAAACCGCGGTTAAACGGCTTATCAAAGCGTTTTCGTCGTTGGATATGGTGAAGGGGTCGGTTTCACGCACCCGGTCCAGCGCGGCGGCAAGGCCGCTCTGCGTCACCGGCAGCACATCCAGCCCGGCAGCGCTTTGCATTTTGTCGCTGAGCATCAGCTGGATGAATTCCACGGCCACCCCCTGATTGCTGCCCCCGGTTGGCAGAGCGGCAGCGTAAAGCGGCTCAAAAACGCCGGTCCCGCTTGCGTCCACACCCGGCAGAGGAAAGAGGGCGACTTCTCCCGCTGAATAACTCGCCCGGCCGTCCGCATCCCGTTCCAGCGTTCCGAAGCCTATGGCCTGGTCGGCACTTTCCCAGCTTTCTGCAAACCAGAGACATTCGCCGTTCCAGAAGCTGTTCAGGTTGCCGGAACCAAAGGTGCTGTAAAGCGCTTCACCGCTGGCAGACTGGGTGTCCGCCGCGGCAGAATTATAGGTTTGAATGGTCTGTGCGCCAGCAGCATGGGCGATCCGGTTCAGCTGCCGGGTGAAGTCGGTAAAGGCATCCGGCTGAAAGACTCCGTCCCGCCAGATGGAACCGGCGCTGGATGGATAAAACAGATCAAACAGATGTTCATACAGCGCGGGAGAAAAGGTCATGCAGGAAAGTTCTCCACTGGTTTCCTCCATGGCAGAGGCAATGCCTTCCAGGGTTTGCATTCGCTCATCCACCGTGGCAGGCCTTCCGCCGGTGATGTAAGCCCGCATGCCTGCGGGAATGGCATAAAGCCCATCTTCCGTGGCATAGCTGGCCAGTACATTGTCCCGCACGGCACTCCAGTCAGCCAGGCTGGTCAAATCGGTAAGAAGCCCCTGACGAATCATGGAGTCCGCCGAAAGCCCGTCCAGAATCAACAAATCCGGCCCGTCTCCCGCCAAGAGGCGGGTGTTCAGCTGGCGGACCACGTCCTCCCGGGTGGCGGCAGTTCCCTCGGTGCTGGTCAGGCCCACCGTGTATTCCACTCGAACGTCCGGGTGCAGCGTGTTCCAGGCGGCAATGGTCTGACGTACCAGCGCGCTCTCTTCCAGGGAAAAGATGGTAAGGGTGTTTTTTACCGTTTTGCCGGGGTCATAAACATAGCGGTATAAGGTTTGCTGACCGCTGCCGTTCTGTACCACAAGCCAAAGGGAGCCGTCTGCTGCAGCGCAGCCGATAAATACATCGGTGGAGGAGGGACCCCAGGCATAATCGGCGCCGTGCATCAGAATTTCCCGGGTGCTGCCGGACAGGGTATAATGGGAAACGACCCGTTCCTCGCCCGCTTCGTTGGAAAGATGGAAAAAGCCGTTGCCCTGCCAGTTCGGAAAGATGCGCCCCATGGGCAGCGAGAGGGTACTGGCTTTCTCAAAATCCGGCAAAGTCCAGGCGGGAGCGGAGTCGTTGGTTCCCGACCAGACATAGCCGCTGCGCACCGCATCCGCCTGAAAGCTGATGCGGGACTGACCGGTCAGCAGAGAATTGTCCGATTGGTTGACCAGCTTGCCGTCCGTTCCGAATATGGCCCAGCGGCCAACGTTGGCTTCCACGAAAATCCATCCGTTACTGACGCCTGCCAGTGTGCAGAGCACACCTGGTTCAGTGATGTCAGAGGGAACCAGTTCGCAGCCGGTGAAATCCACCGGGATAACGGCCAGATCACCATCCTTTACCTGCCAGAGCAGGAACGGCTCCTGAGCGTCCAGAGTCGATTGCTTTGCAGCCATCACATAAAGAACGCCATTTTCATCGGCGGCCATGCTGAGCACATACACGCCGCCGGCGCAGGCTTCGGCCAGGTCCTTGTCCCAGGCAAGGACCTGTTCCGAAACGGTGCCGTCCGGCTGGACCAGATAGCTTTTGGCGCCTCCCTGCCAGCCCTCCTGGCGGTAAAGCGCCTGCACATTTTCTGCCCCGTAAAGGGTGACGCTGCCATCTGCATTGGGAACAACGTTTGTGCAGTAGAAGTCAGGGTCGGGCAGATCAATCTGCTGCTCGATATAGCCGCCCGCAGCCTGGGTTTCCTCCACGGTGGCCTTGCTGCAGCCGGTGAAGAGCACTGCCAGGGCGGCGGCCAGTGCCAATGCTCGAATCCATTGTTTCATACATTCGCCTCCTGTTTGTTTTCTGTACACAGGATACAGGGGGACGGTCTAATTTTCGTCTAAAAAGGGTTTAGACAAAAAATAGACCCAACAGTCTTATTCTATTATATATGATCCTGAAAAAGGGAGAACCCCGCCATGCAAATCCTGCTGGTCGAAGATGACCGTATCCTATGTGAATTTTTGGAACAACTGCTGCGCCGGGACGGCCATTGTGTGATCATCTCCACCACCGGTTTTGCCGGGCTGGAGGCACTGCGCGCAGGGGAGTTTGATTTGATGATTCTGGACCGGATGCTGCCCGAACTGGATGGAATGCGGCTGTTGCAGCAGGTCCGGGGCGAGGGCTTTACGCTGCCGGTGCTGATGCTCACCGCCCTGGGTACGCCTGCGGACAAGGTGGAGGGCCTGAACGCGGGAGCGGATGATTATTTGGCAAAGCCCTTCGACGCAGCGGAGCTGCTGGCCCGGCTTCGGGCCCTTGCGCGAAGCCGCAGCGGTGGTTACGGAGTGCTTGTGCGCTGCGGTGACGTGGTACTGGATGCTGCTGCCCGCCTGCTCACCGGACCCGTTGGAGGATGCGAGGTGTCCGGCCGGGAAGCCGCGCTGCTGGCCTTTCTGTTCCGCAACGCGGGGCAGGTGCTGCCCCGGGAGCTGCTGCTGGACCGGGTCTGGGGTGCAGACAGCGAGGTGGAGGAAGGCAATCTGAACAACTACATCTTTTTTGTCCGGCGGCGCCTGCTTCAGGTGGGCAGCCGTGTGCAGATTCAAACGGTACGCGGGCTGGGCTACCGCGTATGCGAATGTTAGCCCGGCTGCGCCGCCGTCTGACAGTGCTGGCAGCGGTATTAACCGGATGCGTGGTGCTGGCGGTGGCGGTGGTGTCCTTTCTGCTGTGTGCGTCGCTGTACACTGCCCAGAGACAGGCCGCGTTTGAAGCGGCGGTTACCGGTTTGAGCAGCCGGTGGGAAACAGAGAATGCGTTGGACTTGGACCAGACGCAGAACACCGCATTTCAGAACGGGCTGTGCCTTTATTTTGAGGAAAACGGGCAGCCGCTTGTGCTTTCCGGCCTGACCGAAAGTGCTAACATGGAGCCGGTCTGGCAGGCGCTCCGGCAGGCGGGATTCGACCCGGAGCTTCCGCCGCTTTTTTCGCAGACAGAAACGGTGGAGCTGGATCATGTGAAGCTTTCAGACGGTTCTGTGCGCTTGAGCGCCTGCAAACAAACCACCGGCGAGGGCTGGCGGATGCTGATTGCCTGGCAGCCGCTGCACACTGAACGACAAACCCTTTGCCGGGCAGCCGCAGCCTTTTCATTGGTGGCGGTGGCAGGCATAGGGCTGCTGGCGGCAATCTGTTGGTGCGTGGCCGGGCGGGCCATCCAGCCGGTGCGTCAAGCTATGGACCAGCAGCGGGGATTTGTGCGTGCGGCAGGGCATGAGCTGCGGACACCGCTGGGGGTGCTGCGAGCCGGGTTGGCAGTGCTGCCCCTGGAAAAGGAGAGCGAGATAAAACGGCACATTGGTCTTCTGGATGCAGAAGCAGCCCGAATGGGCCGCCTGATTGATGAGCTGTTGATTTTGTCCGGGGGAGGGATGGTGCGGTCCAGTGCGCCTCAATTGCTGGAACCGGACACGCTTTTGCTGGATCTGGCAGAGGCCTGGGAGGCTGCTGCACACAGTGCCGGGCGCCGGCTTCAGGTGGTTCTGCCGCCGCAGCCGCTGTCGCCGGTGCGGGCCTGCCGGGAGGAGCTGTGCCAGATTTTGAGTGTTTTTCTGGATAACGCGCTGCGTTATGCCCCGGAAGGCACGGCGATTGAGCTGTACTGTGCTGCACAGGGACGAAAGATCTGTTGGGAGGTGCGAGACCATGGCCCCGGCATTCCGGATTCGGTTAAGGAAGCGGTGTTTCAGCGATTCTGGCGGGCAGATGCCAGCCGCTCCAGCCGGGAACATTTCGGGCTGGGTCTTTCGGTGGCGCAGGAACTGGCCGGGCGCTGCGGGGCGCAGCTGGGAGTGAGCGACACCCCCGGTGGTGGTGCCACATTCCGGGTGGAGGTGCCCCGGGGCTGAAAAGCGGAGGCCTGTTTGTTGAGATGAAAAATAAAGCAATGCCCCGGCTCTTTGCGAAGAGCCGGGGCATTTTTTGTGAAACGTGATTCATTCCTCAAACAGGTCCAGCAGATAGCCATAGCCTTCCGCTTCCATCTTTGCGTAGGGTACAAAGCGCAGCGACGCACTGTTGATGCAGTACCGCACCCCGTTGGGAGACTCGGGGTCCCCGGTGAACACGTGTCCCAGGTGGGAATCGCCGGAGCGGCTGCGCACCTCGGTGCGGTGCATGCCGTGGCTGTCGTCCGGCAGCTCCACCACGGCGGGCTCCTCAATGGGCTTGGAGAAGGCGGGCCAGCCGCAGCCGCTCTCGAATTTGTCGGTGGAGGAGAACAGCGGCTCCCCGGTGACCACGTCCACATAAATACCCTTTTCAAACTGGTCCCAGAATTCGTTGGCAAAGGGGCGCTCGGTTCCATTCTGCTGGGTGACCCGGTACTGCTCGCTGGTCAGCTTGTCCCGAATGGCTTCCGCTGCGGGCTTCTGGTAATCACCCGGGTCAATGCGCAGGCTGGAAAACAGCTTCATTTCCGCAAGGGGAATATGGCAGTAGCCGTTGGGGTTCTTCTCCAGATAGTCCTGATGATATTCCTCGGCGGGGTAGAAGTTCACCAGCGGTCCGATTTCCACCTTGAACGAACGGCTGCGGCTGCGCTCGATTTCCGCGATACGCTCCACCGTTTCCTTCGCCTTGTCGGTTGTGTAGTAGACGCCGGTCTGGTACTGGGTGCCCACATCGTTGCCCTGCCGGTTTTCCACAGTGGGGTCGATCACATAAAAATAAGCCAGCAGCAGTGCGTCCAGGCTCACCTGCTCCGGGTCATATTTCACCCGTACCGTTTCCCGGAAACCGGTTTTCCCGGTACAGACGGTGGGGTAGTTGGCGTCGGTTTCATCGGAGCCATTGGCGTAGCCACTTTGGGCATCGATTACGCCGGGAATGGACTGCATCAGCTGTTCGATGCCCCAGAAGCAGCCTCCGGCCAGATAAATCACATTTTCCGTGGTTTCCATGTTCATAACCTCCTGTTCCGGTTCGCTTTGAGGAGAACCGGTTTCGCTGCTTGCGGGCTGCACGGCAGCGTCCTTCGGGCGGCTGCAGCCGCTCAGCAGCATTGCGGCAGCAAGCAGGCTTGCCAATATTGTTCGGCGCATGGCGGGGTCTCCTTTCCTTCCGGTTCGGCCGGGAACGGGATGCACCGGCCGCGATGCCGGGATGAATGATTTAATTATACTACATTGATAGGAAAAAGAAAAGTCCCCATTTCGTGCCATTCAGAGCAGGGCCTGCGCCGAGTGACAGAAAAGGGGAAAACATCAAGCAATCAAAGCATACCCCAGAAGCCTTGCAGCTGGTCTGCCAGCTGGTCGGGGCCGTAGAGCCAGCGGCAGTGGGCCCAGTGGCTGGGGAAGAGATGGCGGTATTCCGCCCGGGAAAAGCGGCTGTCGATGAGCAGCACCACGCCCTTGTCCTTCGGGGTGCGGATGACTCGCCCCGCGGCCTGCAGCACCTTGTTGAAGCCTGGGTACTGGTAGGCGTAGGCAAAACCGCTGCCCCGGCTCTCTTCAAAGTAATCCCGCAGAATCTCCTGCCGGGGGTTCACCTGGGGCAGCCCCACGCCCACGATGGCAGTGCCGATCAGCCGCTCGCCTGCCAGGTCCACGCCTTCGCCGAACACGCCTCCCATCACGCCGAAGCCCAGAAGTGTCTCGGTGGCGTCCGGCTGGAAGGCATCCAGAAAATCCTTGCGGGCCTGCTCATCCATGCCCGGCTGCTGCACCAGGGTGCGCACCCCGGGGAACAGCTCCTCAAAGCGCTCCAGCACCTGGGTCAGATAGCTGTAGCTGGGGAAAAAAGCCATGTAATTGCCGGTGCGGCCCCGGCACATTTCGTAGAGATACCGGGCCACCGGTTCGATGCTCTGCTGCCGGTCCTTGTAACGGGTGCTCACGTCCGCTGCGCAGAAGAGACCCAGATTTTCGGCAGGGAAGGGGCTGGGCAGTGCGGCGCAGCGAGCTTCGGCACAGCCCAGAATGTCCCGGTAATAGTCCATGGGGGACAGGGTGGCGCTGAACAGCACTGCGCCCCGCCCGCTGGAAAAGCTTTGGTCCAGAAAGGCGCTGGGGTCCAGGCAAAGCTGGCTGATGCGCACGTCGGTGCCAAAGGCTGCCATCTGGGTCACATAGTGGTTATCGTATCGCTCGGCTACCCGCAGGTAACCCCGCAGCTCGAAGTAAAGCGCCAGGATCAGGTCGTGAGCGGTGCCTTCCCGGTGCTCAGTGAGCCATTCCTCCATGGGGCCGGTGACCCGACTGATCACCCGGTTGAGACCGGTGCGGGCTTCTTTTTCAAAGAAGGTGCGGTTTTCCGCCTCGTCGCACTGGCGGCGCAGCTCCACAAATTCGTCGTTCAGCTTGCCCAGGGCGGTTTTCAGCTTGCTTTTGCCCTTGCCCAGAGCCTTGCGGGCCTCCAGCACCTGACTTTTCAAAAGGCTGGCCGAGTGCATTTCCCGGGCCCGGTCCGGCAGATTGTGAGCCTCGTCCACCAGGAACAGATAGTCGCCGCCGCTTTCAAAAAAGCGCTTCAAACTGACCACCGGGTCGAACAAGTAGTTGTAATCCCCCACAATCACATCGCACCAGAGCGAGAGGTCCAGCCCCAGTTCGAAGGGGCAGACGGTGAACCGCCGGGCCAGCTCCTCCAGCGCGGCGCGGGTGAACTCGTTTTCGTCCAGCGCCTGCCACAGGGCATCCCGGATGCGGTCGTAGTAGCCGTTGGCGTAGGGGCAGGCCTCAGGGGTACATTCCCGCTTTTCTAACAGGCAGATGGTGTCCTTGGCGGTGAGGGTGATGTTTTTCAGTGCAAGGTCGGGCTGGCTTTTGCGCAGCAGGGCCAGCGCATCCTCCGCTGCCTGCCGGGTGGTGGTACGGGCGGTGAGATAAAACACCCGCTCGCCGCAGCCCTCACCCATGGCCTTGAGAGCGGGGAACAGGGTGCTCATGGTTTTGCCGATGCCGGTGGGCGCCTGGCAGAGCAGGCGGCCCTTGTCCCGCAGGGTCCGGAATACCGCCCCCGCCAGTGCATATTGGCCCGCCCGGTACTCTTCAAAGGGAAACCGAAGCTTTTGCAGTGCCTCGCCCCGGGTCACCTGCCAGGCAGCGGCTCGCTTGGCCCAGGGGGCATACCGGGCCAGCAGATCCAGCACAAACTCCTCCAGCTGGCGGGCGGTGAATTCCCGGCGGAAATCCACCACCACCTCGTCGTCTACCTGGAAATAGGTCAGCCGCACCGCGATGCTGTCCAGCCCGTGCTGCCGGGCGTAAATGGCTGCGTATACCTGACCCTGGGCCCAGTGCACCGGGTTCATGTCCTCGTGGATCTGGTCGGTAGGGGTGGTCACGGTCTTGATCTCATCCACCACGGTCAGTCCGTCTTCGTCGGTGAAGATGCCGTCCGCCCGGCCATCCACCAGATAGTCCACCTCTTCCACAGTGTATTCCTGTTTCAGGTAGACCTCGGCTTCGTAGCCGGGCCCGGCCTGCTTTTGCAGCCGCCGGTGGATGCGCGCGCCCTCATTGGCACGGTCAAAGCCGGTGAACCGGCTGTCGATGCTGCCGGTCTGCAACAGAAACTCCACCAGCTGCCGCACCGAAAGATGGATCTGTTCCATGAAAAATGCCCCTCTCGCGATACACATTGAATCCATTGTATCACAAAAGGGGCGCCCGGTCACGCAAACAGGGTGTCGGTCAGCTGTGCGGCAATTTCATCCAGCCGGGAGAAATCCGCCGCCGTGCGGTAGTAGCTCTCCAGCTCATCGTGACTGGCCTTGGCTTGTCGCTGGGCCTCGCTGGCCATCTTTAACAGCTCGGCAGCTGACTTTCGGTCGAACCGCAGCCGGGCCCGCAAGCTGCGCAACCCGCCCTTTTCCAGAAAACGGGTGCAGTGTACGTTCTGCCGGTTTTCAAGATCCATGGAATGCCAGGAATTTCCGGTCAAAAAGGCAAGCCGCAATTCAGGAATAAACAAGTGGTCAATTGCGTCCTCCCGCAGCGGGCAGGGGCAGGTGATGATGGAATATCCCCGCTCCAAGGCCATCTGGCGCAGCAGGGCCAGAGCCAGCGGGGCCGCCGCGCCCTGCTCGTCGTGCAGTACGATATACTCATCGGCCAGGGTTTCCACCGTGTTCATAAAGACCATCCGGCCCTTGGGGGTCACGGCGCTCAGCAGGCGGATACTCTCGCTGCCAAGATGTCCGGTGCGGGGCAGCCTGCGGGAACCCAGCCGCCGGGCCCAGCCCAGCAGCTTCTCTTCATTTACCAGCGGTGCGGCCAGGCGACGGCTGTCGTCCAGCAGGGAGGAGGCTGCCCGGATGGACCGCCCGGCCTGCTCCTGCAAAGCAGAGCACCGGCGGAACAGGGCCACAATCTCGCCCCGATGAGCGGTCAGATAATCGTTATCCAGCGCATGGTGCAGGTCCACCACCTTCTGCACCGCGCCGGGGTAGGCAGGCTCCACCACATGGGGTGCGGTGGCATCAATAATGGCTGCCCGGGGCCGGGAGAAGATCACGCCGTCCAGACTGTCCGGGTCGGAGGAGCAGTGGATGCGCTCCACCGGCATAGGGCTGGCCTGAGCCAGGCGGGTCATCAGGGTGCTCTTGCCGCAGCCGGGGCCTGCCTTGATCAGATACAACGGAACCTGCTCCTGTGTGTCCAGCCAGTCAAAGTAGCCCTGGAAGCCCTTCGGCCCCAGAGCGCCCATAAAGAAATCCACGCTGTTTGTCATGGAATTTGCATTCGTTTTCATCCTGCAACACCTCGCTTTTTGGCCCATCCTATGCGAAGCGTCTGGCGGGTGTGCGGCAGGCGACGTTGCAAAGTGCCTTTTGGGCTGGTATAATCAGAGCAAACGATTTGGCGAACCGGCCCAAAATTGGCCGGTTTTCAAAATGAGTCCTGCAAACAAAAGTCAATAGATGAAATAAAAAAAGTCCCGCAAATTTTGCGAGGCTAAAAAAGGTACAACAAACCAGACCGGAGAGAAAGCATCTCGCCAGCCGGAAAGAAATTCGGTTGTTAAAGATTACGATTGCTTAGCAGGTTCTGTATCAAAGGCCTCCAGGCATTCTTTCACGCGGGCGTAGTAGATGCGCAGGAACTTGTTCTGAGCGGCAGTCATGTAGACAAAGTAGGGCTTGCCCTCTGCGCGTTTCTTATCAAGGAACTGGTACACCGGCTCATCCGCTGGAGACTTTTTCAGGTATGTGCAGATGATTTGGTAGAGTGTTTTACGCAAATGTGGTGAGCCTCGCTTTGTGGTGGGAACGCTCTTTGCGCTGTGCTTGCCGGATTCATCCACGCCGGGATCAACACCTGCAAAGCCCACGATGGAGCTGCGGCGCGGGAAACGGCGCACATCTCCAATTTCGGCCATAAGCTGCGCGGCAGTTATTTTCCCAACGCCGTACATGGCGCACACGGTTTCGTATTCTGGAAGTTGGGATGCAAGCCGCGTCATTTCCGCCCGCAGAGTGGCCAGCGTGGTCTTTCCCGCCAGAAGTTGTTGAGCAGCCGTGACAATGAGCAGCTTTGTGTTCTCGTTTTTCGGCAGTGTCGTAAAATGGCCACAGCTTCCGGCGTAAATGTCCAGCGCCTTCTCTGCACTGAAATGGTATCCCTTGCGTTTGCACCACTTCTGGTAACGTTCTGTAAACGCCTTTTCGCTGGCACGGCAGATGCAATCGCAATGCCAGAAGGTCATGACAAAATCCACCCATTTCTGGTGGCCGTCAGCACGCTCTGGGCTGGAGAAAAGCTCGTTTACACCGGGAAAGGTCTTGTCGGTCAGCGAAATGAGATTGTTTTGCAGCGACACCACTGTTTTCATGTAGAGATTGTATTGGCGGCTGCACAGCTTCAGTTGTTGTCTAATCGTATCCATGGGAGTATATTCCCGCAGATCCACCCAGTTGTCAAGGCCATACTTTGCAATCTTCAGAGCGTCAGCCTTGTCGGTCTTGACCTTGCGGATGGAGCCGCCGCCGCTCTGCTTGATGAGCAGCGGATTCAGGACGCAGACGTAGATCCCGTACTCATGTAGTGCTGCCGCTACCGGTTCGTGGTAACGGCCTGTGGATTCCATGATGACGCGGGTATCTTCGCCCAATGCGACGATGGCGCCAGCCATCTGCTCCAAACCAACTTCGGTATGGAGAAATTCCTGTGGCAGAAATGCCACTTCACCCATTGGCCGCAGGGCAGCCACCGTGCTTTTCCCTTTGGAAATGTCGATCCCTACTGCGTTCATTTTGCTCCTCCTTCTGATTGGATATGGCTTTCCGCCGTTTACTCATCGCCTGTTCAATCTCCTGGGTGACGCGAACGCACCGCAAATCGGTGGTACAACCTGCGCAAATCGAATGCTGCGAATGAGAGAGGCGGCTGACGGACTCATTTACGGGCGTGTCGGCCCAAGGTGAGCTATGTCAGGCAATTTGCTCTCCCATTCTAACAGCTTCGGCTTTGAGATGGAAAAAGACGCGGCTGGCTGCCGCGCCTTGAACCGTAACTTTATTGTAG
>NZ_NFHD01000040.1 GCF_002159185.1 Gemmiger sp. An87 | reverse complement strand
GTGGGCGCCGGTGTGGGGGTGGGCTCTGGGGCAGGGGTGAAGATTCCGCAGCCGCAGAGCATCAGGGCTGCGCAGGCAGCCAGTGCAAGGCTTTTCAAGAAAAAGGGCAGCTTCAAGGGTTACACCTCGTTTTCAAAGTTTGATGTGCCGGAAAATGTTTGCCGGACAATGATTCAGTATAACAAAAAAGGAGAGAACAGTAAACCCGAAAGCAGGCAGTAAAAAACCGGGGACGCATCCAAAAACGGAAGCGTCCCCGGCTGGAAGAAGAATTTACGCCTGAGGCGCAAACAGCTTGGGCAGCATTTTATAAAGAACGATGGCCACCACAGTGGTAAGGATGGCCTCCGGCAGCATGTAAGTGCCGTTGTATACCGCGCTGTACAGCCAGCACAGCGCGTTCTCGCCCATGCTGGCGATCTGAGCGCCCCAGCCGAACTCGGTCATCCACTCAAACGCGTAATCGTAGTCCTTCCAGACGATGTAGCCGGACAAAAAGCTGCACAGATAGCGCAGCAGGCAGACTGCCAGAGTGCCCACGCAGACGCCAGCCAGACGGTTGGGGATGGGCTTGGCAATCAGACCGGCCAGGCCCAGCACGGTGAAGGCAATCAAAAAGTCCAGCAGCACGCTGCCCACCACGGCGCCCAGAGTCTGGCAGTAGGTCAGATCGGAAACGCCCAGCAGCAGCTGAATCAGGCTGAACACGAAAGCGGTGAGCAGGCTCCAGGCGGGGCCGCGGCGGAAGCTGACCAGAATGATGGGCAGCATGCTCACCAGAGTGATGGAGCCGCCGTGAGGCAGCTTGAAGATGGGAATGTAGCTCAGAATGGTGGCCAGCGCGATCATCAGCGCGCATTCCACCATCGCATGGGTGCGGGTCGTCGATTTTGCCATGGTTTGTACCAGCCTTTCCCGGCCAATTTTCGGCCGTGCGAAAAAAGATTAGTACATAAAAACGGGCGCAAAAAACGCCCCTGCACAGGCAAAAAACCATGCAGGGGCGCAAAATTACGCTATAATCCTCAAACTTCCTACGCCGGCATTACCCGGATCAGGTTCAAGGTGACCCAGAGCTGCAATTTGCTCTGATCTCAGCCGGGGATGACCCCCAGCGCCCCTGTTTTTATGTCCGTGCATAAGTATAACACGGTAGAGAAATTTGTCAAGGTTTTCCTTTTCTGGAATCAGAGCAATATTGCCTGAGACGTCAGTTGCGAATTGCGCGGTGTTGCGTTAGAGAGGCGGGCTCACGCTTCGGCGGGAACTGCTTCTTTGCCGGTTTTGCAGATGTCCTTCAGGCAGCAGGCGGCGCAGTCCGGCTTGCGGGCATCGCACACAGCCCGGCCGTGCAGCACGAACCGGTGACACAAATCGCTGCCCTCCTCCGGGGGAATGATCTTCCACAGCGCCATCTCCACTTTTTTGGGCTCGGTGATGTTCTTCACCAGGCCGATCCGGTTACACAGCCGGATGCAATGGGTGTCGGTAACAATGGCAGGCTTTCCGAACACGTCGCCCATGATCAGGTTGGCGCTCTTGCGGCCCACGCCGGGCAGGCTGAGCACTGCGTCAAAATCGTCCGGTACCTTGCCGCCGAAGTCGTCCCGCAGGCGCCGCATGCAAAGGCTGATGTCCCGTGCCTTGGAGCGGCCCAGTCCGCAGGGCTTTACGATGGCTTCGATCTCCTCCGGCTCGGCAGCGGCCAGTGCCTCCACACTGGGATATTTGGCGAACAGATCCTTGCACACCACGTTCACCCGGGCATCGGTGCACTGAGCGGCCAGGCGTACCTCTACCAGCAGCTGCCAGGCATGGTCGTAATCCAGGGTGCATTCCGCGATGGGATAGGCGTCTTTCAGGCGCTGGATCACTTCCAGTGCCAGGGCTTTTGTGGTCATGGGTGAATCCCTCCGTTTTGGCTTGTATAAAAGAATTTTCAATGATTATAGCACGGATTCTCAGTTTGAGCAAATCCTTTTTGCGTCCGGCACAAGAAAGCGGGGAAACTTGCCGCGGAGTGGTTGTGCCCGGGCGGCAGATGCGCTATAATAGAACAATACTATAAGAATGGCTGGGGCCATATGGGAAAAGGAGTGGAAGAAACATGTATCAGGATATGATGGATACCATCGGCTTTGTGGCCGGGCAGGACCCGGAGCTGGCCGAAGCGATGCAGCGGGAGCTGGTTCGCCAGCGGCAGAACATCGAGCTGATCGCCAGCGAAAACATTGTCAGCCCGGCGGTCATGGCTGCCATGGGCACTGTACTCACCAATAAATATGCCGAGGGCTACCCCGCCCACCGGTATTACGGCGGTTGCGCCTATGTGGACCAGGTGGAGCAGATCGCCATCGACCGGGCATGCAAGCTGTTTGGCTCCAAGTTTGCCAATGTGCAGCCCCACTCCGGCGCGCAGGCCAACCTGGCGGTGTATTTTGCACTGCTGGAGGTGGGCGATACCATTCTGGGCATGGATCTGGCCGCAGGCGGCCACCTGACCCACGGCAGCCCGGTGAACATGAGCGGAAAGAACTACCACTTCGTGCCCTACGGTGTGAACGCGGACGGTTACCTGGACTATGACGCGCTGCGTCAGCTGGCCCGGGAGGTAAAGCCCAAGATGATCGTGGCGGGCGCTTCCGCCTATCCCCGCGCCATCAAGTTTGACGTGCTGGCCGATATTGCCCACGAAGTGGGCGCCTACCTGATGGTGGATATGGCCCACATCGCCGGTCTGGTGGCGGGCGGCGCGCATCAGAGCCCGGTGCCCTATGCGGACGTGGTGACCACCACCACCCACAAGACCCTGCGCGGCCCCCGCGGCGGTTTGATCCTGACCAACAACGAGGAGCTGGCCAAAAAGATCAACAAGGCGGTATTCCCCGGCACCCAGGGCGGCCCGCTGGAGCATGTGATTGCGGCCAAGGCGGTCTGCTTCGGAGAGGCGCTGCGCCCCGAGTTCAAGGAATACGCCCGCAAGATCGTGGAAAATGCTCAGGTGCTGGCGGATGCGCTGACCGCCCGGGGCGTGAAGCTGGTGAGCGGCGGCACCGACAACCACCTGATGCTGATCGACCTGTCCGACGAGGAATGCACTGGCAAGGAGCTGGAGCACAATCTGGATGAGGTGCACATCACGGCCAACAAGAACTCGGTGCCCGGCGAAAAGCGCAGCCCCTTTGTGACCAGCGGCGTGCGCATCGGCACCCCGGCGGTGACCACCCGCGGTTTCGGTCCCGAGGAGATGAAGGTCATTGCGGACTGCATTGCCGACTGCATCTTTGATTTCGAGAACAAAAAGGACCAGGTGGCGGCCCGTGTAGCGGAGCTGACCGCCCGGTTCCCGCTGTATGAATAACCTGTAACACCAACAAAAGGGCGGCTTTCCCCGTGCAGCGGGGGAAGCCGCCTTGCTGGCGAAATGCCAAAAAAGGAGAGCACGATCATGGCGTTTTTTACCTGCAAACTGAAAAGCCAGGCCCTGATGAGCACCACTCAGGTGCGGCTTTATTTCCCTTGTGATCTGGTGGACCGCTGGAAAGGCCAGCCGCCCCGGGCGGTATTCACCCTGCTGCACGGCTTCACCAATGACGGTGACGATTGGGTGAACATGTCGGCGGCCCTGCGCTATGCGGCGGACAACAACATTGCTCTTGTGATCCCGGACGCGGGCAATTCTTTCTATCACGACACGGCCTCCAACCAGGCCTATCATACCTGGCTCACCGAGGAGATGCCCGTGCTGCTGGACCAGATCGTCAAGCTGCCTCACGAGCGAGAAAAGAACTTCATCTGCGGGCTTTCCATGGGCGGCTATGGTGCGCTGATGATCGGGCTCAACCATCCGGAGCGGTATGCGGGCTGTGCCAGCTTCTCCGGCGCAGTAGCCATGCATCTGATGCTGGGCCAGAAGGATAACCCGCTGGTGCGTTATGTATTTGAGCCGGTCTACGGTCAGGCGCTGGAGCTGCCGGAGAACCGGGACCTGTTCCGTCTGGTGCAGAAGGTGAGCGCCCTGCCCGCGGAGCAGCAGCCGAAGCTCCTGTGCACCACCGGCCGTCAGGACCACGAGCCCTACTATATTTATGAGCAGAACCAGGCCTTCCGTCAGCTGGCCCAGAGTTTGCCGGTGGATTATACCTATATGGACTGGGACGGCGGCCACGAATGGGCCTTCTGGGACCGGAGCCTGGTCTATGCCATCGACCGGTTTGTGAACCCGGGCTATGCGGACCAGATCCTGAAGGGCTGGGGCAGCGAAGCTTTCACCACGGAAAGGGGATAACGTCATGAGTGAGCCTCTGGCCCAGCGGCTGCGTCCGCGAGCACTGAGCGAGGTGTGCGGCCAGCAGCATCTGCTGGGGGAGGGATGTGTATTCCGCAAGACCATCGACAGCGGACGCATCCCCAACATGATCTTCTACGGTCCGTCCGGCGTGGGCAAAACCACGGTGGCCCGCATTATTGCCGAAAACAGCGGCATGCGGCTGCATAAGCTGAACGGAACCTCCGCCTCCACCAGCGACATCAAGGCGGTGCTGGCCGAGATCGGCACCCTGAACAGCGCAAACGGTCTGCTTTTGTATCTGGATGAGATCCAGTATCTGAACAAAAAGCAGCAGCAAAGCCTGCTGGAGTGCATTGAGGACGGCTCGGTCACCCTGATCGCATCCACCACCGAAAACCCCTACTTCTATATTTATAATGCATTGCTCAGCCGGTGTACCGTGTTTGAGTTCAAAGCATTGCAGCCGGCGGACATCGAGCAGGGAATCTGCAACGCGCTGGCCCGCCTGAGCGCCGAGGAGGCTGGACCCATCGAGATGCCTCAGGAGGCCTGTCAATATCTGGCGGATGCCTGTGGCGGTGACATGCGCAAGGCACTGGGCTGCCTGGAATTCGCTGCCACCGCCGCCGTACCCGGCCCGGAGGGAAACCGTCTGATTACGTTGGAGATGGTCAAGCAGGTGGCTCGCCGTACCGCCATGCGCTATGACCGGGCAGGGGACGACCACTACGACATCGTGTCCGCTTATCAGAAATCCATGCGCGGTTCGGACCCGGATGCGGCGCTGCACTATCTGGGCCGTCTGCTGGAAGCGGGGGACCTGGTGAGCGCCTGCCGCCGCCTGATGGTCTGCGCCTGCGAGGATGTGGGCCTTGCCTACCCGCAGATCATGCCCATCGTAAAAGCGGCGGTGGACATCGCCAATATGGTCGGCCTGCCCGAGGCGCGCATTCCGCTGGCCAACGCAGTGGTTCTGGTGGCCACCAGTCCCAAGTCCAATACAGCCTACATGGGCATTAATCGGGCCATGGCTGATCTGAAGCGGGGCAAATCCGGCCCCATCCCCCGGCAGCTGCAGAACAAGCACTTTGACGGAGAGGATGCACTGGTGAAGGGGCAGAACTATAAATACCCCCACGATTTTCCAAATCGCTGGGTGGAGCAGCAGTATCTGCCCGACGCACTGGCCGGCACCGTATATTATGAATACGGCGAAAACAAGAACGAGCAGGCAGCCAAGGCATATTGGGATAAAGTGAAGAAAAAGTAAGAACCAGGTTTAGAATTTGTTAACCGCCGTCCGGAGCATTCCGGGCGGCGGTTTTTGCACTGCGCATAAATGGGCGCACGGCAAGCGGGGAAAGCTTTGGCGGTTGCTACAAAAATAGCAAATCTCCTATAAAAATTTGCGCTGTTGCTTGACAAGGAATTATTCCTATTTTAGTATATAAATATAGAATTCAGTAAGAATTTTTGCTTTTTTACGGGCCATACGGATTTATGGATATTGACTGTGATCCCGGCTCGTTTCTCTTCCAAACGGAACAATAACTGCAAAGGAGGTTTCCACAATGCGCTATTCCCGTCAACGTGAGCTTGTCCTGCGTCAGGTGCAGAACCGCTGCGATCATCCCACGGCCGATGACATTTATCTGGCCATCCGCGAGGATTGCCCCGGGCTGAGCCTTGGTACGGTGTATCGTAACCTGAACGGCCTGGTGGAAATGGGCCGGGTGCGCCGGGTGTCCATTCCCGGTATGGCGGATCGTTTTGACCGCACCCTTTCGGAGCATGATCACCTTTACTGCACCCGCTGCGGAAAGGTTGAGGATGTTTTCCTGGACAAAACGGCGATCAACGAGATGATTGAGGCCCGCAAGGACCTGGCCATCGAGCATGTTTCACTGAATCTTTACGGTCTGTGCTCCGCCTGCCGTGATGCGGCACGCAGCTGATCGCATTTCCAAACGCCCTGTTTGCAACTGCAACCAGGGCGTTGTTTTTTTATACATATAAGGCTTTTGAAAAGTATTATTTTCCCACCAAAGTGCCGGAAAAATAGGCTAAAAAAGCCGAAAAGTGTGATTTCAGTGAAAAAATAAAAGTAATACTTTGCTGTTTTGCACAACAATGATTTGCATGCTTTAGGCAAAAAATAGAAAACGTTCGAACCCACTTGCACGTCAAATTTCATGGTGCTATACTGAACGTGCAGTGAGGAATGACACTTTTCTCACAGGTATAGTTTGATTTTTAACAGCCAACTGTAACGGAGTGCTTCGCGCACGGGTTGGGCAAGCACAACAGGTGTTGTGCTGTTCGTCAGTTACGGCACGGCTGTTCTTTTTTTGTGATTTTTGATCATGATTGGGTCGTGAATCGTAAGGAAAAAAGGGAAAAATCAGACAAAAATCAAGGTGAATAAAAACGGCTGTAACGGAGTGCTTCGCGCACGGGCTGTGATCCATCTGCCAAGGGTAATGGCAATGGTGAGCAGTGCGTTCTGTTGCAGTCGTTTTTCGTTTATAGCCGCAAAACAACGCATGAGCAGTAAAGGAGAAGAATGGTTATGTATCTTTTGGGAAATGGCCGCCTGGTCACTCGCGACGACGCAAACCCCTATCTGGAGAACGGCTGTGTTGCCATTGAGGGCAACCTGATTAAAGAAGTGGGCGAGACCGCCGCACTGAAGGCGAAGTACCCCGAAGCCGAATTCATCGACGCCAAGGGCGGCGTGATCATGCCCGGCTTCATCAACGCTCACAACCACATCTATTCCGCCTTTGCCCGCGGCCTGACCATCAAGGGCAACAACCCCACCAACTTCCTGGAGGTTCTGGATCAGCAGTGGTGGACCATCGACCGCAACCTGCTCCTGCCGGACACCAAGGCCAGCGCCGATGCCACCTATCTGGACTGCATCATGAACGGCGTGACCACCATCTTTGACCACCATGCCAGCTACGGCGGCATCGAGGGCAGCCTGTTCGCCATCGCCGAGAGCGCCAAGGAGTTCGGCGTTCGTTCCAACCTGTGCTACGAGATCAGCGACCGCGACGGCGAGGACAAGATGAAGGCTTCCGTAAAAGAGAACGTGGACTTCATCAAATACGCCCAGGCCGACACCACCGACATGATCAAGGGCATGATGGGTATGCATGCTCCCTTCACCCTGAGCAACAAGACCCTGGAGTACTGCGCAGCCGAGAAGCCCGAGGGCGCCGGCTACCACATCCACGTGGCCGAGGGCATCGACGATCTGTACGACAGCCTGACCAAATACAACAAGCGCCTGGTGTTCCGCCTGCATGATATGGACATCCTGGGCGACAAGACCATCTGCGGTCACTGCATCTACATCAACGAGGCCGAGATGGACCTGCTGAAGGCCACCAACACCATGGTGGTACATAACCCCGAAAGCAACATGGGCAACGCCGTGGGCTGCCCCCCGATTCTGAAGATGATGGAAAAGGGCCTGACCGTGGGCCTGGGCACCGACGGTTACACCAACGACATGACCGAGAGCTACAAGGTGGCCAACGTGCTGCATAAGCACAACGCCTGCAAGCCCAACGTGGCCTGGGGCGAGATTCCCACCATGCTGTTCGAGAACAACCGCGCTATGGCCGGCCGTTTCTTCGAGAAGCCCATCGGCATCCTGAAGGAAGGCGCCTACGCCGACGTGATCGTCTCCGATTACGATCCTCTGACCCCGATGAACGCCTCCAACATCAACAGCCACATCCTGTTCGGCATGACCGGCCGCAGCGTGGTGACCACCATCATCAACGGCGTGGTCAAGATGAAGGACCGCGAGCTGATCGGCATCGATAAGGAAGCTGTTCTGGCCCACTGCCGTGAGCAGAGCGCCGATCTGTGGAACCGCATCAACGCGGGCCGCTGATTCAAGCCCCTATAGGCACAAAGAGCCCGGTTTGCACCCGGCAGGCCCGGGCGGGTTCTTTGTGCCCCAAGCTGTGTAAAAAAGCCTCCGTGCGGGCTCAAAACAGCACGGGAACCGGCGTCCGCCTTTCAAAGCGGGCGATGAACGTTTGAGAGAAAAAGGAGAATCATTATGAGCGACATCATGCGCCCCATTCCGTTTGCTGAACTGATGGATTGGGTCCTCACCGAGTACGCCCAGCAGGGCACCATCTTCGGCGTTGGCGACATCTACAAGCACACCGCCGGCAAGACGCTGCCCATCTTCACCGAGCAGATCGAGACTCCCTTCGGCCCCGCTGCCGGCCCTCACACCCAGCTGGCCCAGAACCTGATCGCCGCATACGCCGGCGGCAGCCGCTTCTTCGAGGTCAAGACCGTTCAGATCATCGACGGTGAGGATCTGCCCGTCTCCAAGCCCTGCATCAAGGCAGAGGACGAGTGCTACAACGTGGAATGGAGCACCGAGCTGCGCGTTCCCCAGGCTTTTGAAGAGTATGTAAAGGCCTGGTTCGCTCTGAAGCTGATCAGCCGCATGTACGGCCTGGGCAGCGAGAACGGCTTCGTATTCAACATGAGCGTTGGCTACGACCTGGCCGGTATCCAGAGCGAGAAGGTGAACACCTACATCGAGGGCATGAAGGACGCCTCCACCAGCAAGATCTGGGCTGAGTGCGTGGAATGGGCCAAGGCCAACCTGAACCGCCTGAACGGCATCGATGCCGCCTACATCGATGGCATCAATCCCCATGTCTGCACCTCCATCACCCTGTCCACCCTGCACGGCTGCCCCCCGGATGAGATCGAGCGCATCGCTACCTACCTCATCAACGAGAAGAAGCTGAATACCTACATCAAGTGCAACCCCACTCTGCTGGGCTACGAGTTCGCCCGCAAGACCCTGGACGACATGGGCTACGATTACATCGTATTCGACGACCATCACTTCAAGGGCGATCTGCAGTTTGAGGATGCCATCCCCATGTTCAACCGTCTGCTGGATCTGGCCGCTTCCAACAACGTGGAATTCGGCATCAAGCTGACCAACACCTTCCCCGTGACCATCGCTGCCGGCGAGCTGCCCGGCGAGGAGATGTACATGAGCGGCAAGAGCCTGTATCCGCTGTCCATCAGCCTGGCTCAGAAGGTGGAGAAGGAGTTCGGCGGCAAGCTGCGGGTATCCTACTCCGGCGGCGCTGACTACTTCAACATCGACCGCATCTTCTCCACCGGCATCTGGCCCATCACCCTGGCCACCACCCTGCTGAAGCCCGGCGGATACAACCGCCTGCGTCCCATGGCCGACAAGCTGGTTGCCATGAACTACGAGCCCTTCGCCGGTGTGGATATGGAGAAGCTGGGCGCTCTGGTGGATTCTGTCAAGACCGACGCTCACCATGTGAAGCCCATCAAGCCTCTGCCCAGCCGCAAGATGAAGCAGGACGTTCCCCTGATCGACTGCTTCGTGGCTCCCTGTGAAGAGGCTGGCTGCCCCATCCATCAGGATATCCCCACCTACATCCAGCTGGTGGGCGAGGGCAAGCTGGTGGAGGCTCTGCAGGTTATCTGCGAGAAGAACCCCCTGCCCTTCATCACCGGCACCATCTGCAGCCACCGCTGCATGACCAAGTGCACCCGTAACTTCTACGAAGAGAGCGTACAGATCCGCGCTGCCAAGCTGGCTGCTGCCGAGGGCGGCTACGACGCCTTCCTGGCTGGCCTGAAGGCTGGCGCTCCCCGCAGCGAGAACGTTGCCATCGTAGGCGGCGGCCCCGCTGGTATGGCTGCGGCCTACTTCCTGGCCAAGGCTGGCGCGAAGGCCACCATCTTCGAGAAGCGCAACGCTCTGGGCGGCATTGTGAAGCACGTCATCCCCGGTTTCCGTATCAGCGACGAAGCCATCGCCAAGGACGCTGCTCTGCTGGAGAAGCTGGGCGTGGAAGTGAAGCTGAACACCACCGTGGCCAACCCCGCTGAGCTGCTGGGTCAGGGCTACACCCACGTGATCCTGGCCAACGGCGCCTGGAACCACGGCGCTCTGAAGCTGGAGGGCGGCGAGGCCCTGAACGTTCTGGAGTACCTGGACCGTCAGAAGAACGCCCCCGAGACCCTGAACCTGGGCAACGATGTGGTCGTCATCGGCGGCGGCAACACCGCCATGGACGCTGCCCGTGCCGCCAAGCGTGCCGGTGCTGCCAACGTTCGCCTGGTATACCGCCGCAGCAAGCGCTACATGCCCGCCGATGAGGAAGAGCTGGAGCTGGCTCTGGCCGACGGCGTGGAGTTCTGCGAGCTGCTGGCTCCCGTTGCCCTGAAGGACGGCAAGCTGGTTTGCGACGTGATGCGTCTGGGCGCTCCCGATGCTTCCGGCCGCCGCAGCCCCGAGGCTACCGGTGAGACCACCGAGCTGCCTGCCTCCTGCGTGATCGCCGCCATCGGCGAGAAGGTCGACACCGCCACCTTCCTGACCAGCGGCATTGCCGTGGACGAGAAGGGCAAGGCCAAGGTCGACGCCGATTGCAAGGCCGAGAATGGCATCTACGTGGTGGGCGACGCAAAGCGCGGCCCCGCTACTGTTGTGGAAGCCATCGCCGACGCCACCGCCGCTGCCATGAACATCCTGACCAGCGCCGTGAAGACCATCGACTTCACTGCCGAGGCTTCTCAGCTGAAGGCAAAGCGCAGCCTGCTGGGCGGCTATGTGGACGCCAAGGCTGAGAGTGACCGCTGCCTGGGCTGCAGCGCCGTCTGCGAGAACTGTGTAGACGTTTGCCCCAACCGCGCCAACCTGGCCATCAAGGTGCCCGGCATGGCCAAGGAGCAGGTGGTCCATGTGGACAAGATGTGCAACGAGTGCGGCAACTGCGCCGTGTTCTGCCCCTACGCCAGCTCTCCCTACAAGGACAAGTTCACCGTGTTTGCCTCCGAGGCCGACATGGCCGACAGCCAGAACCCCGGCTTCTGCGTGCTGGATGCCGCTGCCGGTAAGGTGAAGATCCGTCTGGGCGACGCCGAGTACGAGACCGTTCTGGCTCAGGACACCACCACCTACGGCCCCATCAAGGCTCTGATCGAGACCATTCTGAAGGATTACGCCTACTGCCTGTAATCCAGCTCTGCGAGTAAAGAAGGGATTCGTTTGATTATCATTCAAAACGGCCAGCTGGTCAGCCCCTCGGGGCTGACCAGGGCCGACCTGGCTCTGGATGGCGGCCGTATCGCCGCCATCGAACCCCATATTGAACCGGGTGAGGGCGACACCGTTCACGACGCCGCGGGCTGTTATGTGTTCCCCGGCTTCATCGACGGCCACACCCACCTGGACATGGAAAGCGGCTCTCTGGTGACCGCGGACGATTTCACCACCGGCACCCGCGCCGCGGTCTGCGGTGGTACCACCACCATCGTGGATTTCGCCACCCAGGATAAGGGCGGCACCCTGAACGACGCACTGGACGCCTGGCACAAAAAGGCGGACGGCAAGTGCAGCTGCAACTACGCCTTCCACATGGCCATCACCGACTGGAATGACCAGGTGAAGGCGGAGCTGCCCGAAATGTTCCGCCGGGGCGTGACCAGTTTCAAGGCTTACATGGCCTACGATGCACTGAAGGTGAACGACGCGGAGCTGCTGGAGATTCTTCAGTCGCTCAAGCCCTTCGGCGGCATTCTGGGCGTGCACTGTGAGAACGGTCTGCTGGTGAATGAGCTGCAGGCCCGCCAGAAGGAGCTGGGCCATTTCGGCCCGGATGCCCATCCGGTCAGCCGTCCCGCTGAGGTGGAAGCCGAAGCGGTGAACCGGCTGTGCTATCTGGGCAAACTGGCAGACACGCCGGTCCATGTGGTGCATCTGAGCACCGAGCTGGGCCTGGAGGAGGTTCGCGCCGCCCGGAAAAAGGGCGTGAAGGTTTATGCTGAGACCTGCCCCCAGTACCTGACCATGGACGAAAGCCGTTACAAAGCCCCTGGCTTCGAGGGAGCCAAATATGTGATGAGCCCGCCGCTGCGCACCCCCGCCGATGTACAGGCGCTGCGCAAGGCGGTGGCGGCAGGGGAGATCGACACCATTGCCACCGATCATTGCAGCTACAATTTCAAAGGACAGAAGGACCAGGGAATCGAGGACTTCACCAAGATTCCCAACGGCGGCCCCGGCATTGAGCACCGGCCCATGGTGGTCTACACCAGCATGGTGCAGTCCGGTGAGCTGGCCGTCACCGACTTCTGCCGCCTGTTGGCCGAAAACCCCGCAAAGCTCTTCGGCATGTATCCCCGCAAGGGTGTGCTGGCCGTTGGGTCGGATGCGGACGTGACCGTGTGGGACCCCGAGGCGAAAACGGTAATCACCGCGGCCCGGCAGCAGCAAAATGTGGACTATACCCCTTACGAGGGCTTTGCCGTAACCGGCATGCCCAAAGCAGTATTCGTGGGCGGCGTGCTGGCGGCGGAATACGGCCAGCCTACCGGTCTGCTGGCCGGCACCTACGTGAAGCGCTGAAAGGAGCGTCTCCATGTACACTTTATATGTAAACGGCGTGGAGTACCACACCGATAAAAACATCAAACTGCTGGAGTACCTGCGGGAGGACCTGCGGCTGACCAGCGTGAAGAACGGCTGCGGCGAGGGCGCCTGCGGCACCTGCACCGTCCTGGTGGACGGCAAGAAGGCCAAGGCCTGTGTGTTCACCACCGAAAAGATGGACGGCAAGCACATCACCACCGTGGAAGGCCTGACCGAGCGCGAGCGTGCGGTTTATGTGTACGCCTTCGGCCAGACCGGCGCGGTACAGTGCGGCTTCTGCATCCCCGGCATGGTGATCAGCGCCAAGAGCCTGCTGGATGAGAACCTGAACCCTACCCGCGAGGATGTGAAGAAGGCCATCCGCGGCAACATCTGCCGCTGCACCGGCTATGTGCGCATCGAAGAGGCCATCCTGCTGGCCGCCAAGATGTTCCGTGAGAACCTGCCCGTTCCCCAGGACGACAGCGAGGCCCGCATCGGCGCACACTTCCCCCGCGTGGACGTGGAGGAGAAGGTGCTGGGCACCGGCCTGTTCGTGGACGATATCAAGGTCCCCGGCATGATCTACGCCAAGGCCCTGCGCTCCAAGTACCCCAGAGCTCGTGTGGAAAAGATCGACCTGACCCGCGCTCTGGCTCATCCCGACGTGGTGAAGATCCTCACCGCCAAGGATGTGCCCTTCAACAAGACCGGCCACATCATCCAGGACTGGGATGTGCTGATTGCCGAGGGTGACTGCACCCGCTACATTGGCGATGCCATTGTACTGGTGGCTACCAACCACAAGGAGACCCTGGACGAGGTGCTGGATCTGGTGGATGTGACCTACACCGAGCTGGAGCCCCTCACCGATCCCATCAAGGCCATGCAGCCGGATGCCCCGAAGCTGCATGAAAAGGGCAACATCCTCACCAAGGAAGTGCTCAAGCGCGGCAACGCCGAAGAGGTGATCGCCAGCGCGCCCTATGTGGTGACCCAGCATTACTCCACCCCCATGACCGACCATGCCTTTATGGAGCCTGAGTGCGCCATCGGTATTCCGGACGGCGAGGGCGGCCTGCTGATGTACACCGCCAGCCAGTCGGTATACGATGAGCAGAAGGAGATCTCCCGCATGCTGCAGATTCCTCCCGAGAAGGTTCGCTGCCAGACCAAGCTGGTGGGCGGCGGCTTCGGCGGCAAGGAGGATATGAGCGTGCAGCACCACGCGGCGCTGATGGCCTGGGCCACCGGCCGCCCCGTAAAGGTGAAGTTCAGCCGTCAGGAAAGCCTGAACATCCACACCAAGCGCCATGCCATGGAAATGGACGTGACCACCGCATGTGACGAGAACGGCAAGCTGCTGGCCATGAAGGCCACCCTGATCTCCGACTGCGGCGCTTACGCCAGCCTGGGCGGCCCGGTTCTGCAGCGTGCCTGCACCCACTGCGGCGGCCCCTACAACTTCCAGAATGTGGACATCACCGGCATCTGCGTTTACACCAACAACGTACCCGGCGGCGCGTTCCGCGGCTTCGGCGTGACCCAGAGCTGCTTCGCTGCCGAGCTGAACCTGGATCTTCTGGCCGAGAAGGTGGGCATCAGTCCCTGGGAGATCCGTTACCGCAACGCCATCCGTCCCGGTCAGGTGCTGCCCAATGGCCAGATCGCCGGCCCCGAGACCGGTTATGCCGAGTGCCTGGAGGCCGTGAAGGAAGCCTACGAGAGCAGCCCCTACGCAGGCATTGCCGGCTGCATGAAGAACAGCGGCGTGGGCGTAGGCCTGCCGGATATCGGCCGCTGCAGCCTGGCTGTGGTGGACGGCAAGGTGCACATCCGCACCAGTGCCGCCTGCATGGGCCAGGGCGTTGCCACTGTATGCACCCAGATCGTGAACGAGGTCACCGGTGTGGATCCGCAGCACATCTTCCACGAGCGTGCCGATACGGCCATCACTCCCAACTCCGGTACCTCCACTGCTTCCCGCCAGACTGTATTCTGCGGCGAGGCGACCCGCCGTGCGGCCGGTGAGCTGGCCAACGCGCTGGCAGGCCACACCCTGGAGGATCTGGAAGGCCAGAGCTTCTACGGCGAATACAGCGGCGTGACCGACCGCATGGGCAGCGACAAGCCCAACCCGGTGAGCCATGTGGCCTACGGCTACGCGGCTCAGGTGGTCATCATGGACGAGAACAAGAAGGTCGTCAAGGTGGTTGCCGCTCACGACGTTGGCCGCGTGGTCAACTATCAGTCCTGCGCCGGTCAGATTGAAGGCGGCGTGGTTATGGCCCTGGGCTATGGCCTCACCGAGGACTTCAAGATGGAGAACGGCTATGTGAAGAGCAAGTACGGCACTTTGGGCCTGCTGCGCGCCACCGACGTACCTCCCATCGAGGTCATCTTCGTGGAGAAGGGCACCGACGATCAGAACACCTTCGGCGCCAAGGGCGTGGGCGAGATCAGCGCCATTCCCGCGGCTCCCGCTGCAGCACATGCGGCCTACCGTGTGGACGGCGTGTTCCGTACCAAGCTTCCTATCCAGGACACCTTCCATAAGAAAGGGGGCAAATAAGCGTGGCTAGTGCAAAAGCAGCGCCTTCTGAGCAGGCGCTTTACACTCGCACCGGCATGCCCCCCCTGGCCAAGGCCATCCCCCTTGCGCTGCAGCATGTGGTAGCCATGGTGGTCGGCTGCATCACCATGCCCATGATCGTCGCCTCTGCCGCGGGCGTTTCCGCTTCGGATCAGATCATCATGGTGCAGGGAAGCCTGCTGGTAGCGGCGCTTGCCATCCTGATGCAGGCCTTCGGTGTGAAGGGCTTCATCAGCAGCGGTCTGCCGGTTATGGTCGGCAGCGGCTTCGCCTTCCTGCCCACCCTGCGCTCCATCGTGGAACAGTCCGGCATGGGCGGCCTGGTGGGTGCCCAGATTGCCGGCGCCTGCGTGGGCATGCTGGTGGGTCTGTGCTTCACCAAGATCCGCTTTTTGTTCCCACCCATCGTCACCGCCAGCGTGGTGCTGACCATCGGTATCTCGCTGTATGACACCGCCATCAACTACATGGCGGGCGGTGTGGCTACCGATCCCAGCTACGGCAGCGCCCGTAACTGGATTCTGGCCTTCATCACTCTGGCCACTGTAATCATCTGCGGCCAGTTCTGCAAGGGTATGATCAAAGCCAGCGCCACCCTGATCGGTATGCTGGTTGGCTATCTGGCAGCCATGGCCATGGGCATGATCCACTTCACCGAAGTGGGTTCCGCCGCATGGGTCCAGCTGCCCGCGCCCTTCCACTTTGCTCCCGAGTTCAACCTGAACGCCATCATCAGCCTGGGCATCGTGTTCATGGTGAATGCTGTGCAGGATATCGGCCAGTTTGAGGCCACTGCCAACGGCGCCTATGAGCGTGCGGCCACCAACGCCGAAATCACCGGCGGCGTGATCGCCAACAACCTGTGCAGCCTGCTGGGCGGCATCTTCGGCGGCGTGCCCGTGGCCGCTGCCGGTCAGAACGTGGGCATCGTGGTTACCACCAAGGTTATCAACCGGGTGGTCTTCGGCATCGCCGGCGGCGTGGTTGCCGTTGCGGCTCTGGTGCCCAAGCTGAGTGCGATCCTCATTACCATTCCTCAGCCTGTTCTGGGCGGCGCCACCGTCACCGTGTTCGGCTCCATCGCCATGACCGGTGTTCGGATGCTGGCTCGTGAAGGCCTGAGCCCCCGCAGCGTGTTCATCGCCGGCCTGAGCGTGGCCATGGCGGTGGGCATTCCCCAGACCGCCAATGCCTTCGCGGGCTGCCCCGCCTGGATTGGCCAGATCTTCGGCAACTCCGAGGTCATCATCGTGGCGCTTACCGCCATCCTGCTGAATCTTATCCTTCCCAAAGAGAAAAAGGAGAATTGATACTCTATGGAACAGTTCAAGATTGTTACTTATCCCCATCAGGACGTTCCCGCCACTGACCTGAGCGCCTTCAGCGAGGCCGAAGCCAAGAAGGCTCACGACTTCCATGCCAGCTTCGACGTTTACGCCGAAACTCCTCTCACCAGCCTGCCCGGTCTGGCCAAGGCCCTGGGCGTGAAGGAAGTTCGCATCAAGGACGAAAGCTATCGCTTCGGCCTGAACGCCTTCAAGGTTCTGGGCGGCAGCTACGCTCTGGGCCGTTACATCGCCAAGACCCTGGGTGAGGATATCTCTGATATGCCCGCTACCCGCATCCTGTCCGATGAAGTGCGCCAGAAGCTGGGCGAGGTGACCTTCGTCACCGCCACCGATGGTAACCACGGCCGCGGCGTGGCCTGGACCGCCAACCGTCTGGGTCAGCACTCTGTGGTCTACATGCCCAAGGGCAGCGCTCAGGAGCGTCTGGAGAACATCCGTGCCGAGGGTGCGGACGCCTCCATCACCGACCTGAACTACGACGATGCCGTTCGTCTGGCCAACAAGCAGGCCGAGGAGAAGGGCTGGGTCATGGTGCAGGATACCGCCTGGGAAGGCTACACCGATATCCCCCTGTGGATCATGCAGGGTTACACCACCATGGGCTACGAGATTGTGCACCAGCTGGAAAAAGAGGGTGCTGAGAAGCCCACCCACGTATTCCTGCAGGCTGGCGTAGGCAGCATGGCCGGTGCCATGGCTGGCTTCATCTCCAGCTACTACGGCACCGAGCGTCCCTTCATCACTGTTGTGGAGCCCGAAAAGGCCAACTGCGTATTCCGCACTGCCGAGGCCAATGACGGCAAGCTGCACTTCGTCACCGGCGACATGAACACCATCATGGCTGGTCTGGCCTGCGGCGAGCCCTGCACCATCGGCTGGGAGGTTCTGAAGAACTGCGCCGATGCCTTCATCAGCTGCCCCGATTATGTGGCTGCCGACGGCATGCGCATTTTGGCTGCCCCCACCGGCGGCGACAAGCCCGTTGTTTCCGGCGAGAGCGGCGCTGCCACCACCGGCTGCATCTCCAACATCCTGCTGCGTGAGGATCTGGCTGAGTTCAAGCAGAAGCTGCACCTGGACGAGAACAGCCGCATCCTGTTCATCAGCACCGAGGGCGACACCGACAAGGAGAACTACCGCAACGTGGTTTGGGGCGGCAAGTTCAACCGTTACGACGGCTGATTTCACCCATTCAACCAGCTCCGCCCGTTCCGGTCCTCTCAAACTCTCTCATTTTCACTCGCGGCTCCACAGCGCCGCGCCCTTCCAAAATCCAACCGGGACGGGCTTTTTAGAGCCTGTGCCCGCCCGTGCGGGGGCAAACGCCGCACGGGCGGAGCATCTCTTCTTAAATTGGTATCCGGCGGAAAAGACCGCCTCATACAAACGATCGTTTTAACCTTATTCTCATCCATGGATAGGAGGATACACCCATGCTTACTCAGGAACAGCAGAACAACGTAGTGGCCCTGTGCCAGAAACTCATCCAGTCTCCCAGCTACAGCGGCCATGAGGATGGCGTTGTTGCTCGTCTGAAAGAATTTTTCGAGGCCAACGGCTTCGACAGTGTCCATGTGGACAAATATGGCAACGTGATCGGCTGCATGAAGGGCAACCGTCCCGGCCCCCGCCTGCAGTTCGACGGTCACATCGACACCGTGCCCGTAGAGGACGCGTCCAAGTGGGAGCATGATCCGTTCGGCGCTGAAATCGTGGACGGCAAGATCTACGGCCGCGGCACCTCCGACATGAAGGGCGCTGTTGCCGCTATGGCTTGCGCCACCGCTAACTTCGCCAAGGCGACCAACCGTGATTTCGCCGGTGAGATCTATGTGGCCGGTGTGGTTCACGAGGAGTGCTTCGAGGGTGTTGCTGCCCGCGAGATCAGCGCTTACGTGAAGCCCGACTATGTGGTCATCGGTGAGGCCAGCCAGCTGAACCTGAAGATTGGCCAGCGCGGCCGTGCCGAGATCGTGATCGAGACCTTCGGCAAGCCCTGCCACAGCGCCAACCCCGAAAAGGGCATCAACGCTGTTTACAAGATGGCCAAGGTCATCGAGGCCATCCGTACTCTGGAGCCCACCCATCATCCCGTTCTGGGCGACGGCATCCTGGAGCTGACCGACATCAAGTCCGCTCCGTACCCCGGTGCTTCCGTAGTGCCCGAGTACTGCCGCGCCACCTATGACCGCCGCCTGCTGGTTGGCGAGACCAAGGAGAGCGTTCTGGCTCCCATCAATGCCCTGCTGGAGAAGCTGATGGCTGAGGACCCCGAGCTGAAGGTAAAGGCCAGCTACGCGGTTGGCAAGGAAATGTGCCACACCGGCAACGTGATCGAGGGCGAGCGCTTCTTCCCCGGCTGGCTGTACGACGAGAACGACGATTTCGTGCAGGCTGTGTACGGTGAGCTGAAGGCTATGGGCTACAACCCCTCCATCACTCAGTACAACTTCTGCACCAACGGCAGCCACTATGCAGGGGAGGCCGGCATCAAGACCTTCGGCCTTGGACCCAGCCGTGAGAACCTGGCTCATACCATCAACGAATACATCGAGATCGACCAGCTGGTCAAGGTATGCGACTGCTACACCGGCGTGCTGAAGGCCCTGATGAAGTAAAAAGCCTTTCGTGTGCCTCGCTGCCCGCATCCCGGGCGGCGGGGCCACAGCTGGCTGTGAAGCCAAAACCATTACTCATTAGAAAAAGAGAGGCGTTTGACCCATGTCTACTATGCTCATCAAAAACGGCCGCGTGATCGACGGCACCGGCGCTGCCAGCATCAACGCCGATGTGCTGGTGAAAGACGGCAAAATCGCCGCCATCGGCACCATCACCGAGCCCGCCGATCAGGTGATCGACGCGGCGGGCCTGGCCGTGGCCCCCGGCTTCATCGACACCCACAGCCACAGCGACCTGGATGTGCTGCTGCGGCCCCAGGTGCTGCCCAAGGTCATGCAGGGCATCACCACCGAGCTGCTGGGCCAGGACGGCGTGTCCATGGCTCCGCTGCCCACCCAGTACATCAGCCCCTGGCGCAAAAACCTGGCCGGTCTGGACGGCGATACCGACGAGATCGACTGGACCTATGAGACCACCGACAACTACCTGAAGATGATCGAGAAGGCCCACCCCGGCCTGAACGAGATGTACCTGGTGCCCCACGGCAACATCCGCATGGAGGCCATGGGCCTGGACAACCGCCTGCCCACCGATGAAGAGATCGAGAAGATGAAGGCCATCACCCGCCGTGAGATGGAAGCGGGCGCCATGGGTCTGTCCACCGGTCTGATCTACATTCCCTGCGCTTACTCCGAGAGCAAGGAAATCATCGAGATGTGCAAGGTGGTGGCCGAGTACGACGGCGTATTCGTCATCCACCAGCGCAGCGAGGCCGACACCATTCTGGACAGCATGAAGGAAGTCATCGAGATCGGCCGCAAGTCCGGCGTAAAGGTACACTGGAGCCACTTCAAGGTCTGCGGCAAGCAGAACTGGGATAAGATCGACGCAGTTCTGGAACTGCTGGAGGAGGCCAAGAAGGAGGGCATCACCGTCAGCTTCGACCAGTACCCCTATGTGGCGGGCAGCACCATGATGGGCGCTATCCTGCCTCCCTGGGTACACGACGGCGGCACCGACAAGGCGGTGGCCCGTCTGGCCGACCCCGAGCTGCGCAAGAAGATGGTCTATGATATGGAGCACGGCATCCCCGGCTGGGATAACTTCGTGGACTTCGCCGGCTTCGAGAACATCTATGTGACCAGCGTCAAGACCGAGAAGAACGCCGACGCGGTGGGCCTGTCCATCGTGGAGCTGGCCGAGAAGCGTGGTGTGGACCCCTACACCGCCGCCTTTGACCTGCTGATGGAAGAGGAGAACGCCGTGGGCATGGTGGACTTCTACGGCACTGAAGAGCACGTGAAGCGCTTCATGATGCGTCCCGAGATGAACGCCTGCACCGACGGCCTGCTCTGCCCGGGCAAGCCTCATCCTCGCCTGTACGGCAGCTTCGTGCGCATCCTGGGCAAGTATGTGCGGGAAGAGAAGCTGATGAGCCTGGAGCAGGCCATCTACAAGATGACCTCCAAGCCCGCCAGCGTACTGGGTCTGACCGACCGCGGTACCCTGAAGGTGGGCAACTGGGCCGATATCACCATCTTCGACCCGAACACTGTCATTGATAAAGGCACCTTTACCGACCCCATCCAGTTCCCGGACGGCATTGCCTACGTGATTGTGAACGGCCAGGTGGCCGTGGATCACGGCAAGCACACCGGTGCGCTGAATGGCCAGGTCATTCGCCACAAGGCGTAACAGTATTTTACCAAAAAGGAGAAATCAATCATGAACACTGCTATTTCCACTGAAAAGGCTCCTGCCGCTATCGGTCCCTACTCCCAGGCCATCCAGGCAGAGGGCAAGACCATCTACGTTTCCGGCCAGCTGCCCGTAGACCCCGCCACCGGCGCCTTCGCTGGTGAGGACATCCAGAGCCAGACCCGTCAGTCTCTGGAGAACATCAAGGCCATCCTGGCCACCGCCGGTGCAGACATGAGCAGCGTGGTGAAGACCACCGTTCTGCTGAAGAACATTGCTGATTTCGGCGCAATGAACGAGATCTACGCTCAGTACTTCCAGCAGCCCTTCCCGGCTCGCGCTGCCTTCCAGGTAGGCGCTCTGCCCAAGGATGCTCTGGTGGAGATCGAGTGCGTGGCTGTGATCTAACAGAGATCAAAAAGAATTCCTGCCAAATTTTTTATTAATCAGCGCGGTGCGGCTGCCGGATGCTGGCGGCCGCACCTTTTTGTGCGAAGGAGTAACCCCAAATGTTTAAAATTGTCGAACGAAAAGAGTTGAACCCTACGGTCACCAAGCTGGTGATCGAAGCGCCGCTGGTGGCAAAGAAGGCTCAGCCGGGCCAGTTCATCATCGTGCGTGCAAAGGAGGATTCCGAGAGAATCCCCCTGACCGTGGCGGACTATGACCGCGAGGCAGGCACCGTGACCATCATCTTCCAGATCGTGGGCGGTTCCACCATGGAGCTGAACGAGCTGCGTGAGGGCGAGAGCGTACACGACTTTGTGGGCCCTCTGGGCGTTGCCAGCCATCTGGACGGCCTGAAGAAGGTAGCCGTTGTGGGCGGCGGCGTGGGCTGCGCCATTGCCTACCCCATCGCAAAGAAGCTGCAT
>NZ_NFHD01000004.1 GCF_002159185.1 Gemmiger sp. An87 | reverse complement strand
ATCAGGCCAAGACACTCTCATTCTAACAGCTTAGGCAACGATACGGAAAAGACACGGCTGGCTGCCGTGCCTTAAACCGTAAATATATTGTAATAGGAGAATTGTCATTGAAAAATCATGCCTTGTCTGTTTTTTCACAGCAGGGCATGATTTTTTTATAATTTTGTACTATACTAAGGCAATACCGTACAATTTCAGGTGGTGGAGCGCGCCAGAAAATTTTTTGTGATATGAACCAAAAAGCGGAGCCAATCCTTGGTGGCTTGGTGAGCATTTTTGGAAAATATCACGGAAAATTTTGGCGTGATACGCCGCCTGAGCTGTTAGGCGTGAATTGTGCGGTATTGCCTTGAACAATATGTTTTATTTTGCACCAGCAACGGGCGGCGGCGTTTTTGCCCTGCCCGGAGGAAGTGAGGGAAAGACCATGAACCAGAACGATACATTGATTTTGGAGGGCGGCGCACTGCGGGGTGTTTACACCTCCGGTGTGCTGGACGCGCTGATGGAGCTTGGCGTGCGCATCCCCAATGTGGTGGGCGTGAGCGCGGGCTCGCTGAACGCGCTGAGCTATCTGTCCCGCCAGCCGGGCCGCAGCCGGGACATCAACCTGAATTACGTGAACGACCCCCGCTACATGGGGCCGTCCCATCTTTTGAAGACCTTCAGCTTCTTCAACTTCGACTTCGTGTTCGGGCAGCTGAGCCATGAGCTGGTGCCCTTTGACTACGAGACCTTCTATCATTCCGACCAGAGCATGTGGGCGGTGGCCACCGACTGCCGCACCGGCAAGGCCATCTTCTACCACGACAAGGAGATGGGCGAGGAGTTCTTCACCGCCTGCCGGGCCAGCTGCAGTATGCCGCTGCTGTGCAGTATGGTGAAGGTGGGCGAGGACGTCTGCCTGGACGGCGGCATCGCCAGCTGCATCCCCCTGCCGGAGGAGCTGCCCTTCCCGGCGGGCAAGCTGGTGGTGGTGCTCACCCGGCAGAAGGGCTTCCGCAAAAAGGGTCAGGGTCCGGCCATCGACCAGATGTACCGCCGCCGTTACAAGAATCACCCGGAATTAATGGAGGCCTGCCTGCATCAGGCAGAGGACTATAACCGCCGGGTGCGCCGCATTGAGGAGCTGGAGCAGGAGGGTAAGGCCTTTGTGATCCGCCCCCAGACCCCGGTCACCGTGACCCGCACCGAGCGGGATGTGAACAAGCTGCGGGCGCTGTACCAGCAGGGCTTCGACGAGACCATGGCCCAGGCCGGGGCGCTGCTGGAGTTTCTGGGCATTGAGGCCCCGTCCATGCCGCCGCTGGCAATGCGCACGCTGGACGCCTCCGGCAGCAGCAACCCGCTGGGGATGCCCCCGGCAGCCGCCCAGGCCGCTGCCGCCGCGCTGACTGCCGCTGATACATACCCGGACCCGGACTGCACCGCTCTGCGGGCAGCTCTGGCGGACCGGTATGAGGTGCTGACCAAGAGCGTGTTCGTGGCATCCGGTGCGGACGAGGTAATCTGGCGGCTGGCCCGGGCGGTGCAGCCGAAGAAGGCGGTGATTCTGGAGCCTGCCTATGAAGAATACGGCCGGGCGCTGGAGCAGACGGGCTGTGAGCTGGTGCATCTGCTGGCTGGGCCCGAGCAGGAATTTGTGCCCGAGGCCGGTGCAGTGGAGCAGGCCCTGGAGGGCGCTCAGATGCTGGTGGTGTGCAATCCGGGCAACCCCACCGGGGCGCTTTTGCCCCGCAGCAGCCTGATGAATCTGGTGAAGCTTTGTGCTGAGCGGGATGTGCTGTGTGTGGTGGACGAGAGCTTCATCGAGCTTGCCCGGGACGGGCAGGAGCACTCCCTCAAGCAGGACGCGGTGTACTGCCCGGGCCTGGTGGTGGTGGACAGCTTCTCCAAGGCCTGGGGCATGCCCGGCCTGCGGGTGGGCTATGCCATCTCCTCCCATGAGGAGCTGGTGCGGCAGATGGCCGCCGCCGGTCCCCGCTTCGGGGTGAACGGCCCGGCCCAGGCCGCGGCGCTGGCGGCGCTGCGCCAGCCGGAGCATCTGGAAAAGACCCGCGCCCTGCTGGAAACCGAGCGGCCCTGGCTCACCGAGCAGCTGCGGCAGCTGGGCCTCACCGTGCTGGACAGCCGGGTGAACTTTGTGCTGGTGCAGGGCCCGGCGGGCTTTGCAGATACCCTGATTTCCGCGGGCCTGATGGTGCGCAGCTGCGCCACCTTCCACGGACTGGACAGCAGCTGGTGCCGCCTGGCGGTGGGCACCCGGGCGGACAACGAGCGCCTGGTGGAAAAGCTGCGGCAGATCTGCACCCGGCAGCCGGAGCCGGTGCCCGCATCGTAAAACGGGAAAAAACTGCCAGCCGGTTTTGGGCAAAAAACGCATTGATTCCCCCGGGGCAGCTGTGCTATACTAAGCAATGCAACAGATGAGTGAAGAAAGCAGCCCCCGGCAGAAAGGAGCGCACCATGCTGACCCAGGAAGATCTGCAGGCCCTCGCGGGTGTGATCAATACAGCCGTCACCGCCAGTGAAGAGCGGATGAAGAGCTATATGGAAGATTCCATCAACACAGCCATCGCTGCCAGCGAGGAGCGGATGAAGAGCTATATGGAGGATTCCATCAATACAGCCATCGCTGCCAGCGAAGAGCGAATGACGCAAAAAATCAATGAGGCCGTCACCGCCAGCGAGGAGCGGATGAAGAACCACATGAACGTGGTGGTGGAAAGCCAGGTCATGCCCATGATCCGCCAGGTGGCGGACGGCGTGGTGCAGGCCAACGAGCGGCTGGACCGTCTGGAGAAAAAGGTGGACGATCTGGAGGCCACTGTGGCGGCCCACGAGGTGTGGATTGTGCACAAGGCACAGAACGACTGAACAGAAGCAAAGGGAGCGCGGCGAAAGGCTGCGCTCCCTTTTTGCATAAAAAGGCAAGTGCCCCGGGTATCTTGGAATACCCGGGGCACTTTTTCTGGTTTAAAAACGGAGGGACAGGCAGCTCAGGCCGCCGTCGATCTTGCGGTATTCGGAGGTGTCGCACACGATGGTTTTGTAGCCCAGCTCCTGCACCGCCTTCAGTACGGTGGGGTAGCCTTCGGGCACCAGCACGGTGCCGTTCACCCAGATGCAGTTGGCCGCGTAGGCCTCCTCGGCGGGAATGGTCACCTTGTTGTAGCCGGCAAAGGCGGGCTTGTCGCAGAACTCACCGGCGGTGAGCATGTTGTTGTTTTCCAGGTAGACCACGCCGGTTTTCAGGTGAAGCACCTCGGTGAGGGGAACCTCCACCACCTTGCAGCCGAACTGGCCCAGAATTTTGCCCAGCTGCTGGATGCCCGCCTCGTTGGTGCGGGCGGAGCGGCCCACGTAGAAGGTGTCGCCGTACATCATCACGTCGCCGCCCTCCAGGGTGCCCGGGTCGGTGATGTGGAAGATCTTCTCCTTGGGGTAGAATTGTTCCAGCACCGGCTCGATGGCGGCGGTCTCGCCCTTGCGGCTGGCTGCGCCCGGGTTGGTCACGATGGCGCAGTATTTGGTCACGATGGCCGGGTCCTCCACGAAGCAGCTGTCCGGGTAGGCCTCGTCCGGCGGCAGCACGGTCACGTCCACGCCGCACTGCTTCAGCGCCTCGATGTAGGCCGCGTGCTGGGCCAGGGCTTTTTCATAGTCGGGGGTCCCCAGCTCGGGGTGATCGGTAATGCCGTTCACCATGGCCTTGCAGGGGGTCTTTACGATCACATGCTGAAACATTGCTTCTCACTCCTTGGGCCAGTTCTTTTTGCACTTTGCCTGCACGGTGACGGGCAGGCCGAACAGGTTGATGAATCCGGCGGAATCCTTCTGGTCGTAGATGCCGTCCTCGCCGAAGGTTGCCAGCTCCTCGCTGTACAGGCTGTAGGGGGAGGTGGTGCCCGCGGGGATGATGTTGCCCTTGTAGAGCTTCAGCTTCACATCGCCGGTCACGGTCTTCTGGGTCTCGGTGACGAAGGCGCTCAGGGCCTCACGCAGGGGAGTGTACCACTGACCGTCGTATACGATGTCGGCAAACTTCTGGGCCACCAGAGCCTTGTAGTGGGAGGTCGCCTTGTCCAGGCAGAGCATCTCCAGCTGTGCGTGGGCGAAGTAGAGGATCTCGCCGCCGGGGGTCTCGTATACGCCGCGGCTCTTCATGCCAACCAGACGGTTCTCCACGATGTCGATGATGCCGATGCCGTTTTCGCCGCCCAGCTTGTTCAGGGTGCGCACGATGTCGCTGCCCTTCATGGCCACGCCGTCCACCGCGGTGGGAATGCCCTTTTCAAAGTGGATGGTCACATAGGTGGGGGTGTCCGGGGCCTGCTCCGGGCTCACACCCAGCTCCAGGAAGCCGGGCTTCTGGTACTGAGGCTCCAGGCTGGGGTCCTCCAGATCCAGACCCTCGTGGCTCAGGTGCCAGAGGTTTTTATCCTTGGAGTAGTTGGTTTCCCGGTTGATCTTCAGGGGAACATTGTGGGCCTCGGCGTAGTCGATTTCCTCCTCGCGGCTCTTGATGTCCCACTCTCTCCAGGGGGCGATGATGGGCATGTCGGGCGCAAAGGCCTTGATGCTCAACTCAAAGCGGACCTGGTCGTTGCCCTTGCCGGTGCAGCCGTGGCAGATGGCGTCGCAGCCTTCCTTCTCGGCAATCTCCACCAGATGCTTGGCAATGGGCGGGCGTGCGAAGCTGGTGCCCAGCAGATAGGTGCCCTCGTACTTGGCGCCGGCTTGCAGGGTGGGGAAGACGTAGTCGTCGATGAACTCATCGGTCAGATCCAGCACATACAGCTTGGAAGCGCCGGTCTTGATGGCCTTCTCCTCCAGGCCGTCCAGCTCGGTGCCCTGGCCCACGTCGGCGGAGGCGGCGATGACCTCGCAGCCGTAGTTTTCCTTCAGCCAGGGAATGATGATGGAGGTATCCAGACCGCCGGAGTAGGCCAGCAGAACCTTGTTGTACTGAGTTTTCATGAGAATGACTCCTTTCAGACGGCCCGCAGCGGGGCCGGTTGTTTTTGATTTTGTTTGATTTTGCTTGTATGAAATTCAAAGCACCTTGGACAGGAACGAACAAAGGCGCTCGTTTTTCGGGTGTTCAAAAAATTCGGCGGGCGGGTTTTGCTCCAGTACCTGGCCGCCGTCCATGAAGAGGACCCGGGTGGCCACTTCGCGGGCAAAGCCCATCTCGTGGGTCACGATCACCATGGTCATGCCCTGATCGGCCAGGTCCTTCATTACGCCCAGCACCTCGCCCACCATTTCCGGGTCCAGTGCGCTGGTGGGTTCGTCGAAGAGCAGCACCTCCGGGTCCATGGCCAGCGCCCGCACAATGGCAATGCGCTGCTTCTGCCCGCCGGAAAGCTTGCTGGGGTAGGTGTCGATCTTGTCGTACAAGCCGATGCGCTTTAAAAGCTCCTTGGCCTTGGCGTTGGCCTCGTCCTTGGTCTGCAGCTTCAGCTGCACCGGCGCCAGGGTGATGTTTTCCCGCACGGTCAGGTGGGGGAACAGGTTGAAATGCTGGAACACCATGCCCATGTGCTGGCGCACCTGGTTGATGTCGGTGCCGGGGGCAGTGATGTCCTGCCCCTTGAAGAAAATCTGCCCGCTTGTGGGGGTCTCCAGCAGGTTCAGGCATCGCAGAAAGGTGGATTTGCCCGAGCCGGAGGGTCCGATGATGGCGATCTTTTCGCCGGGGGAGATGGTCTCGGTGATGCCCTTGAGCACCTGGACCCCGCCGAAGTCTTTGGTCAGGTTGTTAACCGCGATCACTTTGCGCCAGCCTCCTTTCCACCAGCTTCTGAATCTGGGTGATGCCGATGACGAACAGCAGATAAATGATGGCCGCCAGATACAGTGGAACGCTGTTGAAGGTGATGCCGCGGATGCCGTCCGAGGCTTTGGTCAGGTCGCGCACCGCGATGTAACCGGCCACGCTGGTCTCCTTCAGCAGAGCAATGAACTCGTTGAACAGGGCGGGCAGAATGTTCTTCACGGCCTGGGGCAGCACGATCTTGCGCATGGTCACCCCGTAGCCGAGGCCCAGGCTGCGCCCGGCCTCCATCTGGCCCGGGTCCACCGAGGCGATTCCGCTTCGGGCCACCTCGGCCAGATAAGCGCCGGAGTTGATGCCGAAGCCCACGATACAAACCACAATGCCCTCGCTGCTGGCCAGGATCACGGTGTAAAGGATCAGCAGCTGCACGATGACGGGCGTGCCGCGGATCACGGTGGTGTACAGCCCGCACACCCAGCTGCCCAGCTTTTGCAGGAAGTTTTTCCGGGGTGCGCAGGTGATGCGCACCAGCGCCACCACAAGGCCGATCAGGATGCCGATGAGCAAAGCGCAGGCGGTGATGAGCAGGGTATTGCCCAGGCCCTCCAGATACACCTGCCACCGGTTTTGATAGATAACGGCCATGTAAAGGTCGTTCAAAAGCTTTTCCATACAAAAACCTCACTGTGGAACGCGGGGCCCGCTTTGGGACCCCGCCGCTCCGGTTTTATCAGCTCTCGCTGGAAAGAGCGGTGTGCTCCTCCAGCAGCTTGTCGATGGTACCGTTCTCAATGTTCTTCTCGATGACCTGGTTCACAAACTCCACCAGATCCTCCTGGCCCTTGGCAATGGCCAGCGCGTAGTTCTCTTCGGTGACCATCTCGTCCAGAACCTTCAGCTCGCCCTCGTAATTCTTCACGATGGTGTTGGCGGCCACGCTGTCGATCACAGCGGCGTCAGCCTTACCGGCGGCCAGAGCAGCGGCACATTCCACCGCGTTCTTGAACTGCAGGGGAGAAGAGATGCCCAGGGTGTCCTGTACGTAGATGTCGCCGGTGGTGTTGGCCTGTACGGTCACGGTGTAGTCACCGCTCTTCAGCTCCTCGGCGCTGGTGATGGTGCTGTCCGCAGGCAGCAGCAGCACCTGACCGGCGGTGGCGTAGGTAACGGTGAAGTCCACCTGCTGGGCACGCTCGTCGGTTACGGTCATGCCCGCGCCGATCATGTCGCCCTTGCCGCTCTTCAGTGCCTCAATCAGCAGGCCGAAGTCCATGTCCAGAACCTCGTATTCCACGCCCAGCTCATCGGCTACCAGCTTGCCCACGTCGATGTCCACACCGGCGGGCTGACCATCCGCGCCCAGATACTCAAAGGGCGGGAAGCCGGTGGCGGTCATCAGGGTGAAGGTGCCCTTCTCCTTGATGGCGTCCAGGGTGGGCGTTGCGCCGTCGGTGCTGGTGGAAGAACCGGTGCTTTCCGCCGCGGGAGAAGCGGTGGAGGTGGAAGAGGCGGTGGAGGCCGCCGCAGAAGAAGCGGTGGACGAAGCGCCGCCGCCGCAGGCGGTCAGGCTCAGGGGAAGAATGGATGCCAATGCGAATGCGATTAACTTTTTCATACTGTGTTTCCTCCTTGATGAAGCGGCCCCCTCAAAGCCGCTGTCCTGTGTTCGATGGACTCATTATAGCTGAATAAATATTCAATGTCAATGAATTTTTATAAGACTGTATACTTTGACAAAGCAGCGTGGCAAAAGAGGAAAACGCTGTGCGATTTGATGAATAAAATGCATATAATCTAAAAAATAACGGGATAAACGGCATATTTATTCTTAATTTGTGGGAATTTATTAATATCGTGTGAATGCAAAATGAAGGTTTTTTACATGAGTAAAAGCGGAGGAAAAACTGGAAAAAGAATAATATGCATGCATTCTTGCAAAATATGCATAAATATCTGCCGGGCGGCGGGCATTCGTCCCGCTTTACCCAAATTCAAATAAAAAGAGCGGGCGGGAGCTTCGGCTCCCGCCCGCCCTTTGGGGTGAACGGAGAAAAATATTCAGTGCTTGCCGTCTTCCTTGTTCTGCCTGGCTGCTTCGCAGCGGGCAGCGCAGCTGGAGCAGTCGCCGCTGCACTCGCCGCCGAAGCCGCCGTTTTTGCAGATGAACACAAGAGCCGCCACAAAGCAGACCACAACGATCGCAAGCACCAGAAGAGTGGGCAGATTCATGAGTAAAACCTCCGGATCAGGGCCGGGCAGGATACCCGGCTGGGATAGCTTGGATTACAGCCCGAACAGCAGACCCACACAGCGAACGGCAAAAGCAACCAGCCATGCGATCACGCACTGGGCCACCACCACGGTGAGGGCGCCCTTGGCGCCGCCCATCTCCCGCTTTACGGCGGCGATGGCTGCCACACAGGGGGTGTAAAGCAGGGTGAAGATCAGGAACACAAAAGCGGTGAAGGGGGTGAACAGGCTGCCCAGCGCCTGGGGCAGGGTGTTCAGGCTGGAGCCGGTGAGCACCGCCAGGGTGGAGACCACCGCCTCCTTGGCGGTAAAGCCGGTGATGAGGGCGGTGGAGACCCGCCAGTCGCCGAAACCCAGAGGCGCGAACAGGGGAGCGAGCAGACCGCCCAGCATGGCCAGCAGGCTGGTGGAGGAATCGGTCACCACGTTCAGTCGGGTGTCGAAGGTCTGCAGGAACCAGATGATGATGGAGGCCACAAAGATCACCGTGAAGGCACGGGTCAAAAAGTCCTTGGCCTTTTCCCACATCAGCCGCAGCACGCTGGCGGCGCTGGGCAGGCGGTAGTTGGGCAGCTCCATCACGAAGGGAACGGGCTCGCCCTTGAAGGCGGTGCCCTTAAGCAGCAGGCCGAACAGAATGCCCACCAAGATGCCGGTCACATAAAGGCCGATCATCACCAGCGCCTGATACTTGGGGAAGAAGGCGGCGGTGAACATGGCGTAGATGGGCAGCTTGGCCGAGCAGCTCATGAAGGGGGTGAGCAGAATGGTCATCTTCCGGTCCCGCTCACTGGACAGGGTGCGGGTGGCCATGATGGCGGGCACGCTGCAGCCGAAGCCGATGAGCATGGGCACGAAGCTTCGGCCGGAAAGACCGATCTTGCGCAGCAGCTTGTCCATCACGAAGGCCACGCGGGCCATGTAGCCCGAGTCCTCCAGAATGGAGAGGAAGAAGAACAGCACCACGATGATGGGCAGGAAGGTGAGCACGCTGCCCACACCAGCGAAGATGCCGTCGATCACCAGGCTGTGTACCACCGGATTGATGCCGTAGGCGGTGAGCGCATTGTCCACCACGCCGGTCAGGGCGTCCAGCCCCAGGGCCAGCAGGTCGCTCAGACCCTGGCCGATCAGGCCGAAGGTGAGCCAGAACACCAGGCCCATGATGCCCAGGAAGATGGGGATGGCCAGAAAACGGTGGGTGAGCAGGCTGTCGATCTTCACGCTGCGGGCGTGCTCCCTGCTTTCGCCCTTCTTGATCACGGTGTGCTCGCACAGCGCGCCGATGAAGGCGTAGCGCATGTCCGCCAGGGCAGCCTCCCGGTCGGTGGCAAGATCAGCCTCCATCTCGGTGATGGCATGCTCCAGAAGATCCTTCTCGTTGTCGGAAAGGTGCAGCCGCTCCAGCATGGGCACGTCGCCCTCCACCAGTTTGGTGGCAGCGAAGCGCAGGGGCACCCGGGCCCGCTGGGCATGGTCCTCAATCAGGTGGCAGATGGCGTGGATGCAGCGGTGCATGGCGCCGGCGCAGAAATCCACCCGGGCGGGCTTTTCCTGGTTTACCGCCACCTGCATGGCGTGCTCGATCAGCTCGTCGATGCCCTCGTTCTTGGCGGCACTGATGGGCACCACCGGGATGCCCAGCTCTTCCTCCAGCTGGTTCACCAGTACGGTGTTACCGTTGGCCCGCATCTCGTCCATCATGTTGAGGGCCAGCACCATGGGGATGCCCAGCTCGATCAGCTGCATGGTCAGATACAGGTTGCGCTCGATGTTGGTGGCGTCCACGATGTTGATGATGCCCTGGGGCCGCTCGTTGATGAGGAAGTCCCGGGTCACGATCTCTTCATTGGAATAGGGCGACAGGGAATAAATGCCCGGCAGGTCCACCACGGTGGCTTCCGGATGCTTGCGGATCTGGCCGTCCTTCCGGTCCACGGTCACGCCGGGAAAGTTGCCCACGTGCTGGTTGGAGCCGGTGAGCTGGTTGAACAGGGTGGTCTTGCCGCAGTTCTGGTTGCCCGCCAGCGCAAAGGTGATGGGCGTGCCTGCGGGCAGAGCGTTCGCGCTCCGGTTCCGCTTGGCGGCGGCTTCGCCCAGACCCGGGTGAGCGATGGGCTCCACGGCGCGCAGGTCGTGCTGGTGATGGTGCTCGGCCTCCACCTCTTCGGGGGTGCGAGTGTGCACGCCCTCAATGTTGATGCTCTTGGCATCCTCCAGACGCAGGGTCAGCTCGTAGCCCCGCAGCTCCAGTTCGATGGGGTCGCCCATGGGAGCGACCTTGCGCAGCGTTACCTGGGTGCGCGGGGTGAGGCCCATGTCCAGAAAATGGCGGCGCAGCGCGCCGGAGCCGTTTACCGCCGTGATGGTGGCGGTTTTGCCAATCGGCAGTTGATCAAGTGTCATTGCGTAAAACCCCTCTTTTGGAAAAACGGAGCCGTTGCTCCGTCTTTGGTTTGGTATCAATACTTTATTATAATGCCTATACGCTGCATCAGTGTAGCACCTGTGGATTCAAATGTCAATACAAGGGGCGGTATGGGCAGCGCGGGGGATTTTTGGGCAAAACAAAAGGCCCCGGCACAGCCGGAGCCAACATGCAAAGAGAAAAATTCGGTCAGCAGCGGGGCGGGGCCCACAGCTCGCTGGAGGGCTGCCGGTCCCGGATGCGGCGGGCCACCTCCTGGTGGTGCATCCGGCTGCAGGGAATCTGGCAGCCGTTGGCCAGGGTGAGCACGTCCCGGAACAGGTTTTCCACGTGCAGCAGATTTACAACATAGCTCTTGTGGGTGCGGGCGAAGCCGAAGGGCTCCATCTGCTGGGCAATCTGGCTGATCTGGCCGCTGAACTGGTAGCTGGCGCTTTCCCCCACCAGGGTGATGCGCCGCACGTCCGATTCAAAATAATAGATCTCGCTGTGCTTGATCTGCACCGTGCCCTCCTCGCTGGAGAAGCTGTAGTAAAAATCCGGTGTTTCACAGTGAGTCAGCGCCAGCCAGACCTCCTCCTGCAGCGCCACCCCGGAGAAGGGCCGCACCAGATAGCCGCAGGCCCGGGTGCGGTAGCCGGGAATGGCCCACTGCTCGCTGTTGGCCAGCAGGATCAGACTCATGGCCGGATGCAGCCGGTGCAGCTGGATGGCCGCTGAAAGACCGGACCCGTCCTCGCCCACATCCAGCAGGATCAGATCGAACCGGCGGCCCCGGTTGTATTCATCCAAAAGGGTACGGCTGGAGTCGAAAAATACGAACTCCAGGCCCACCCGTTTGTTCAGCGGAGCCAGGCTGTGGAGCAGCTCGGAATTTTCCTGCCGGTCGCGGCCGCACAGTGCAATGTAACGGATCATATAACCAGAAAAACCTCCTGTTTTAGGCGCGAAACGGGGAAAATACCCGGATTTTAATGTAGAAAAAAACGCCTTGGATTTGTTCACTTTGTATATATTATATGGGCTTTAGTCGATAAAATCAACCGCTTTTGCTGATTTTGACGATAAAAGTGCAGATTGTACGCGAGCTGTACACACTTTGCCAAAAACTTGGTATAGTGTTGCCGTGCCCGCCGGAAACGTTTTTTCCAGTGGGTGAGAGAGAAGAAAAAACAGGGCTGAAATCTGCCTTTGGCCAATGGGCAGACAGACCCAAACGCCCTGTAACAAGGAGGAACTCTTCATGGCAAATGCTCCCCAAACAGCGGCGCCCGAACAGGGCGGAATGAAAAAGACACTGTCGCTGTGGAACTTCTTTACCATCGGCTTCGGCGCCATCATCGGCACCGGCTGGGTGCTGCAGGTGGGCGACTGGATGGTCACCGGCGGCGGCCCCATCGCCGCAATGATCGCCTTCGGCATCGGCGCGTTGTTCCTGGTGCCCATCGGCGCGGTGTTCGGTGAACTCACCGCCGCCATTCCCATCTCCGGCGGCATCGTGGAATATGTGGACCGCACCTTCGGTCACACCTTGAGCTACATCACCGGCTGGTTCCTGGTTCTGGGCAACGGTATCCTGTGCCCCTGGGAGGCCATCGCCATCTCCACTCTGGTGAGCCAGATGTTCGGCGATCTGTTCCCGATTCTGCGGTCGGTGAAGCTGTACAGCATCCTGGGCGCGGACGTTTATCTGTTCCCCACCATCATCGCGCTGGGCTTCGCCTTCTACGTGATCTGGCTGAACTTCAAGGGCGCTTCCAGCGCCGCCAAGCTGCAGGCCTTTTTGACTAAGGCTCTGCTGGCCGGTATGCTGCTGGCCATGGGCATCTCCTTCTTCAAGGGCGGCCCCGCCAACATTCTGCCCTCCTTCCAGCAGGTGCAGAGCAGCACCACCCAGACCGCCGGTACCAACATGTTCGCCGGTATCGTGTCCGTTCTGGTTATGACCCCGTTCTTCTATGCCGGTTTCGACACCATTCCCCAGCAGGCTGAGGAGGCCGCCGAGGGTCTGGACTGGAACAAATTCGGCAAGATCATCAGCCTGGCCCTGCTGGCCGCGGGCGGCTTCTACATCATCTGCATCTACTCCTTCGGCACCATCGTTCCCTGGACCGAGTTCATCACCAAGGACGTGCCCGCTCTGGCCTGCCTGAAGGACATCAGCATGATCTTCTATGTGGTGATGCTCATCATCGCCACCCTGGGACCCATGGGCCCCATGAACTCCTTCTTCGGCGCCACCAGCCGCATCATGCTGGCCATGGGCCGAAAGGGCCAGCTGCCCGAATCCTTCGCGGTGCTGGATTCCAAGTCCGGCTGCCCCAAGCTGGCTTGCACCATCCTGGCGGTCATCACCGTGATCGGACCCTTCCTGGGCAAGAACATGCTGCTGAGCCTGACCAACGTTTCCGCACTGGCCTTCATCTTCAGCTGCACCATGGTGAGCTTGGCCTGCCTGCGCATGCGCTACACCGAGCCCGATCTGCCCCGGCCCTATAAGGTCCCCGGCGGCAAGCTGGGCATCTGCGCCGCCATCGCCGCCGGTTCCATCGTGATCCTGCTGATGGTGGTACCCTTCAGCCCCGCCGCTCTGAACGGTGTGGAATGGGGCATCGTTCTGGGCTGGCTGGTCATCGGCCTGATTCTGATGGCCGTTACCAAGGCAGCCAAGAAAAAGTAATTTTCCAAATGAACCTATAAGCGCTCAAACTACGCTTCGGTACATACACAAACAAAGAAACAGGAGGTTTGTTTCATTATGAGTAAGGTAGCATTCGTTGGCGGTCTGCTGATCGACGGCACCGGCGCCGAGCCGGTCAAGGACTCTCTGGTCCTGGTGGAAGACAAGAAGATCGTATACGCCGGTCCCAAGAAGGAATACGGCCCCGATTACGAGACCCACGACATCACCGGCAAGACCATCATGCCCGGCCTGATCGATACCCATCTGCACTTCTCCGGCAACCTGACCGACGACGATACCGATTGGGTACTGGAAGATCCCATCCAGAAGACCGTTGTTGCTGTTCAGCAGGCTCACGAGTGCCTGGAGCACGGCCTGACCACCGTTGGTGAGATCAGCCGCAGCGGCCTGCAGATCCGCGATATGATCGAGCGCGGCGTTATGACCGGCCCCCGCGTGGTGGGCACCGGCCTGGGCTTCGCCCGCACCTGCGGCCACGGCGACAGCCACAAGCTGCCCAGCTGGTACAACGATGAGAGCCATCCCTGGGCGGAGCGTGTAGACGGTCCCTGGGAGCTGCGCAAGGCAGTTCGCCGCCGTCTGCGTCAGAGCCCTGACGCCATCAAGATCTGGTCCACCGGCGGCGGCATCTGGCGCTGGGACAAGAAGACCGATCAGCACTACACCTACGAAGAGATCAAGGCCGTTGTGGACGAGTGCAACATGGTCGGCATCCCCGTATGGAGCCATGCCGAGGGCTTCGGCGGCGCTCTGGACTCCGCCAAGGCCGGCGTGCATCTGATCATCCACGGCCAGGCTCTGAATGACGAATGCCTGGACATCATGGCTGAGAAGGGCATCTACTTCTGCCCCACCATCCAGTTCCTGCATGAGTGGTTCAAGACCTATCCCCCCGTGTACATCCCCGAGATGCACGACTCTCAGCCCGGTGAGACCGTGGTCGAGAAGGAGCTGAACCGCATCTACGCCAACCTGCGCAAGGCCAAGGCCAAGGGCATCGGCCTGACCATCGGTTCCGACTCCTTCTGCAGCAGCCTGACTCCCTATGGCACCACCGCCATCGGCGAGATGTACTCCTTCGTGGAGTGCGCCGGTATCTCCGAGATGGATACCATCGTGGCCGCCACCAAGGTGGGCGCCGAGATGCTGAAGGTGGACGACGTGACCGGTACTCTGGAAGCCGGTAAGTCCGCTGACCTGCTGGTCATCGAGGGCAACCCCCTGGAGAACATCCGCGCCATCGCCGTGGACAACATGAAAGTCATCATGAAGGAAGGCGCCTTCGTCAAGGGCTGATTTCCGTCACTCCTTCCATAACAAAAAGCCCCTGGCCCGAACCTCTCCCCGGGCCGGGGGTTTTCCTGTTCTTATATAATGTAAGAAAGAAAAAAAGAGGCCTCCCGGCGGGAGACCTCTTTTTGTGCGTTTTGAAAAAAATCAGTTTTTCAGCGCCTGCAGGGGAGCGGGGATGCGGCCGCCCCGGTTGATGAACACGCTGGGGCTGTAGGTGCTGATGGGCATGATGGGCGCGTAGCCCAGCAGGCCGCCGAAGTCCAGCTCCTCGCCGGCCTTGCGGCCGATGGCGGGGATCACGCGCACGGCGGTGGTCTTGGTGTTTACCATGCCGATGGCCGCCTCGTCGGCGATCAGAGCGCTGATCACCTCGGCGGGGGTGTCGCCGGGCAGAACCACCATATCGATGCCCACGCTGCACACAGCGGTCATGGCTTCCAGCTTCTCCAGGCACAGGCTGCCGCAGCGAGCCGCCTGGATCATGCCGTCGTCCTCACTCACGGGGATGAAAGCGCCGGACAGGCCGCCCACGTGGTTGGAGGCCATTACGCCGCCCTTCTTCACCGCGTCGTTCAGAAGGGCCAGGGCAGCGGTGGTGCCGCAGCAGCCGCAGCTCTCCAGACCCATCTCCTCCAGAATGTTGGCTACGCTGTCGCCGATGGCAGGGGTGGGAGCCAGGGACAGGTCCACAATGCCGAAGGGCACGCCCAGCTCATTGGCGGCCAGGTTGCCCACCAGCTGACCCATGCGGGTGATCTTGAAGGCGGTGCGCTTCACCAGCTCGGCCACCTCGTCCAGCGGGGCGTCCTTGGGCAGCTTTGCCAGGGCGGCGCGCACCGCGCCGGGGCCGGAAACGCCCACGTGTACCACGCAGTCCGGCTCGCCCACACCGTGGAAGGCACCCGCCATGAAGGGGTTGTCCTCGGGGGCGTTGCAGAACACCACCAGCTTGGCAGCGCCCATGCACTGGTTGTCGGCGGTGACCTCAGCGGCCTTGCGCACCACATTGCCCATCAGCTTCACCGCGTCCATGTTGATGCCGGTCTTGGTGGAGCCGATGTTCACGCTGCTGCACACGATGTCGGTCTCAGCCAGCGCCTGAGGGATGGAGGCGATCAGCCGCTCGTCCCCGGCGGAGAAGCCCTTGTGTACCAGCGCGCCGAAGCCGCCGATGAAGTTCACGCCCACGGCCTTGGCCGCGCGGTCCAGGGTCTTGGCATAGTCCACCGGGTCGGCGGTGGGGGCGCTGGCCAGCAGCATGGCGATGGGGGTCACGCTGATGCGCTTGTTGATGATGGGAATGCCGTAATCGGTGGAGATCTTCTCAACCACCGGCACCAGGCGGGCGGCCTTTTCGGTGATCTTGTTATAAATCTTCTCGCAGGCCTTTTTGGGGTCCGGGTCGGCGCAGTCCAGCAGGCTGATGCCCATGGTCACGGTGCGCACGTCCAGATTTTCCGAGGTGATCATCCCGATGGTTTCCAGGATGTCGCTGGTGTTGATCATGCTCAATGGAACGGCCCCCTTCTCAAATGTGATGCATCGCGTCGAACACTTCTTCGCGGGTGATGTGCAGCTCCATGCCCATCTCTTCGGCAATGGCGGCAAAGCGGGCGCGCACGGTGTCCATATCCTGGGTGCAGCGGCTCAGGTTCACCAGCATGATCATGCAGAACATATCCTGCATGATGCTCTGGGTCACGTCCTCCACATTGATGTTCAGCTCGGCGCACACGGCGCTGACCTTGGCGATCACGCCAACGGTGTCCTTTCCGACAACGGTGATAACAGCTTTCATAAACCAAAATCCTCCCTCTGCGGCGGCACAGCGCGCGGCGCGGTGCCCGGTTTGCGGCGGTTTGCAGCCGCTGGCGGCTGCAAGACGTTATTGCCATTATAGCAGATTTTGCAGCCCCGTGGTTTACTTTAAGAGTATTTTTTTTTATAATAAGGTAAATTGCCGAATTTGCCCCAAAGGGGCCAATCAACAAAGAAAGAAGTGACCCATTGTATGGAACGTTTGCTGAAATTGTTGGAGGAAAACGCCCGCCTGAGCGTGGAGGAGCTGGCCGCCATGCTGAGCATCAGCCCCGAGGAAGTGGCCGCCCAGATGGATGACTACGCCAAGAAGGGCGTAATCCGTGGTTACCGGGCCATGGTGGACTGGGAAAAGGTGAGCACCGATAAGGTGCAGGCCGTGATCGAGCTGCGGGTGCGCCCCAAGAAGAGCCACGGCTTTGACGAGATCGCCATGGCCATCAGCCAGTTTGACGAGGTGCAGAGCGTGCTGCTCATGAGCGGCGGCTACGACCTGCAGCTGGTGATCGCGGGCCACAGCTTCCAGGAGATTGCCCTCTTCGTGGCCAAGCGCCTTTCTCCCATGGACGACGTGCTTTCCACCGCCACTCACTTTGTGCTGCGCACCTATAAAAAGGACGGCGTGATGTACGCCGAGGAAGAGCCGGACGAAAGGGAGTGGGCTACGCTGTGATGGACTACAGCCGTTTGATTGCCCCGGCCGCTGCCGCCATGCGGCCCTCGGGCATCCGTAAATTCTTCGACATCGCCGCCGAAATGGACGACTGCATCAGCCTGGGCGTGGGCGAGCCGGACTTCAAGACCCCCTGGCGCATCCGGGACGCGGGCATCAAGAGCCTGCAGAAGGGCAAGACCAGCTACACCGCCAACGCCGGTATGAAGGAGCTGCGGCAGGAGATCGCCGCCTACATGGACCGGCGGTTCGGCCTTTCCTACGACCCGCTGGGCCAGATCCTGGTCACGGTGGGCGGCAGCGAGGCCATTGACATGTGCATCCGCAGCCTGGTGGCCCCCGGCGACGAGGTCATCATCCCCGAGCCCTGCTTTGTGTGCTATCAGCCCATCACCACCCTCACCGGCGGCGTGCCGGTGCCGGTGCCTCTGAAGGCGGAAAACCAGTTCCGCCTCACCGCCGAAGAGCTGAAGGCGGCCATCACCCCCAAGACCAAGCTGCTCATTATGCCCTTCCCCTGCAACCCCACCGGCGCGGTGATGGAGCGGGAGGACCTGGAGGCCATTGCCGAGGTGCTGCGGGATACCGACATCATGGTTCTCTCGGATGAAATCTACGCCGAGCTGAACTACTGCGACCATCCCCATGTGAGCATCGCCAGCCTGCCCGGCATGGCCGAGCGCACCGTGGTGGTGAACGGCTTCTCCAAGGCCTTCGCCATGACCGGCTGGCGCATGGGCTTTGCCTGCGGCCCCCGCGAGGTGATTGCCGTAATGACCAAGCTGCACCAGAACTGCATCATGTGTGCGCCTACCACCAGTCAGTATGCGGCGGTGGTGGCCATGCGGGAATGTGACGATGAGATCGAGCGCATGCGCCAGGAATACGACATGCGCCGTCGCTTCCTGGTCAGCCGCCTGAACGAGATGGGCCTTTCCTGCTTCGAGCCGAAGGGCGCCTTCTATGTGTTCCCCAGCATCCAGTCCACCGGCCTGTCCAGCGATGAATTCTGTGAAAAATTGCTGTATGCCAAGCGGGTGGCAGTGGTGCCCGGCACCGCCTTCGGCGACTGCGGCGAGGGCTTTGTGCGCATCAGTTACGCCTATTCCGTGAGCCATCTGAAGCAGGCGCTGGATCGGATCGAGGCCTTTCTGCAGCAACTGCGGGACGAGGGTGTGAATGGATAACAACGTGTACTTTGCCGCGGCGGCAAGCTATGACCAGCAGACGGTGGATGCCGCGGTGGAGCGGCTGTTCTGCCAGCTGCCCGCCGCCGAAGCGCTGGCGGGCAAGAAGGTGCTGCTGAAGCCCAACCTGCTGGCCAAACACACGCCGGAACGGGCGGTAACCACCCACCCGGCGCTGGTGCGGGCGGTAATCCGGGCGGTGCGCCGCCGGGGCGCTGCCTCCATCATGGTAACGGATTCCCCCGGCGGGGTCTACAACCCGGCCATCCTGCGCAGCATCTATAAAGTGAGCGGCCTGGCCGACGTGTGCCGGGAGGAGGGTGCGGCCCTCTATACCGACTGCAGAAGCCGGGAAACCGCATCCGGCGGAAAGCTGGTCCGGGCCTTTACCCTGATCGAGCCGGTGCTGGACTGCGATGTGCTCATCAACCTGCCCAAGCTCAAGACCCACATGATGACCGGCCTTTCCGCCGCCACCAAGAATCTGTTCGGCTGCATTCCCGGCCTGCAGAAGGCCGAATGGCACATGCGCTTCCCGGATAAGGAGCGCTTCGGCGAGATGCTCATCGACCTGCTGGGCTGCGTGAAGCCCGGCTTTGCTGTTCTGGACGGCATTCTGGCCCAGGAGGGCGACGGCCCGGCGGGCGGAACGCCCCGCATGGTGGGTCTTGTGGCAGCGGCAGAGAACCATCTGCAGATGGACCTTGCCCTCTGCCATATGCTGAACATCCGCCCCAAGGACGTGCCCTACTTAAACGCGGCCATCGGCCGGGGTCTGTGCCCGGAGCGGTTCGACCTGGCCTGCGCCAGAGGGGGAGGGGAGCTGTGCCGCCCCATTCCCGGCTACCGGCTGCCCTCCAGCTGGGGCAGTGTGGACTTTGCCGACAAGGCCCCCCGGGCGGTGCGCTGGGCGGTGCCCGCGGTGGAGCGGCTGCTGGCCCCCCGCCCGGTGATCAACAAACGCCGGTGCATCGGCTGCGGCAAGTGCGCCGAGATCTGCCCTCAGCACACCATCACGGTGCAGGGCAAGGCGCACATCCATCCGGCCAAATGCATCCGGTGCTTCTGCTGCCACGAGATGTGCCCGGTGAAGGCCATCGACACCCGGCGGTCTTTTCTTTTAAAAAAATTATAACGAGGTGTGAGCCATGAAACAGGTAACCGTGCTGGCCCCGGCCAAGCTGAACCTGACGCTGGACGTGACCGGCCTTTTGCCCGGCGGCTACCACGCGCTGGATATGATCATGCAGACCATCACCCTGCACGAGCGGGTGGTGCTGCGCAAAAGCCGGGATCTGATCCTGCGCCTGCCCGGCAGCCGTATCCCGGCCAACGAGAAGAACACCGCCTACAAGGCGGCACTGGCCTTCTTCCACTATACCGGTCTGCTGGCCGGCGTGGAAATCGAGATTCACAAGGCCACCCCGGTGCGGGCGGGCATGGCAGGCGGCAGCGCCGACGCCGCCGCCGTGCTGGTGGGCATGAACGAGCTGTACGGGGCCAAACTGTCCATCACCGAGCTGTGTGCCATCGGCGCCACCATCGGTGCGGATGTGCCCTTTGCCATTCTGGGCGGCACCTGCCGGGTGCAGGGCATCGGCGACATCCTCAAGCCCCTGCCCCCCTGCCCGGACTGCTGGTTCGTGGTGGTCATGCCCAGCGTGGGCGTGAGCACTCCCGAGGCCTTCGCCCGTTACGACGAGGTGGGCAGCAGCGTCCACCCGGATTCCGCCGCCGCGGAGGCAGCGGTGAAGGCGGGGGACCTGAACGCGCTGTGCGCCGCCAGCGGCAACGCCCTGGAGGAATGCAGCGGCGCAAAGGAGACCCCGGCCATCAAGCGGCTGCTGAACGAAAACGGCGCACTGGCCAGCCTGATGACCGGCAGCGGCGCGGCAGTGTTCGGCGTGTTTGATGACGAAGCCGCCGCAAAGCGGGCCGCTGCCGCCCTGCGCCGGGATTACAGTCAGGTTTATCTGGCCCGGCCGGACCGCTGGGGCGCCCGTGTGGTCCACAGCCGCCGACCGGCCCCCGCCCGGAACAAGGGCAGAAAAAATCCCGAGCAAAAATCCCATCCGGCGGAATAAAAAACGGAACGCACGTCCATTCTATTGGCAGAAGCTGCCAAGGAAAGGACGTGCGTTTTTATGTTTTTTGCGGTACTTAAAGAAAATAAATCTTGGGTGGCCCATGTGGCCCTGGCTGCCGGGCTGGTGCTGTCAATTGCTGTGAGCGGCTGGCTGGGCCCCTTTTCGGCGGCCTGCGCCTCCCTGCGGCAGGACACCCTGCGCCTGCACGTGCAGGCCAATTCCAACAGCGAAGAGGACCAGGCCCTTAAGCTGCTGGTGCGGGATGCGGTGCTGGAAACCGCCCAGACCCTGTTCGCCGGTCTGCCGGACCAGCAAGCTGCCCTGGAAACCGCCCGGGCCCATCTGCAGGACTTCCAGCGCGCGGCCGAGCGGGTGGTGCGCGAAGAGGGCAGCAACCAGACGGTGCGGGTCTATGTGACCAACATGTATTTCCCCACCACCGCCTACGAGGCGTTTACTCTGCCCGCGGGCCGGTACGATGCGCTGCGGGTGGAGCTGGGGGAGCACGCGGGCCGCAACTGGTTCTGTGTGCTTTATCCGGCTCTTTGTCTCTCCGCCGCACAGCCCGCCGAATACCCCGAGGCGGCCCAACAGGAGATTCTGGAAAACAGCCAGGGCTACGAGGTCCGCTTCGCCGCGCTGGAGGCGGTGGAGCGGCTGGAGGAGTGGCTGCACGAAAATTGAGAGGAACATCCCGTAACGTTAGCGCATACAATGGCGCAAGGAGGGATGCAGATATGGCAACAATCACAGCAGTGCCCCCGTACTTCGGAACGGTGCTGCAAAACGGAAGCAAGGGGCCGGATTCGGCCCAGGTACAGACCTGGCTGAACGGCATCCGCAAGCAATGGCCCCAGATCCAGAGCGTCGCGGTGGACGGCCAGTACGGCGGGGCCACGGTGCAGGCGGTGAAGCAGTTCCAGACCATGGCGGGCCTGACCGTGGACGGCATGACCGGCCAGAGCACCTGGAACGCCTTGTACACCCAGTATGCGGGCATCTACGGCGCGGGTGAAATCTACCCGGGCATCGTGGCAGCCCCCGGCGCGAAGGGCGCGGTGGTGAAGAGCATGCAGCAGAAGCTGGCGGCTCTGGGCAAGGTGTACACCGGCATCCAGACCATCTCGGCGGATGGTGTGTTCGGCGGCGGCACCTCGGCGGCGCTGCGCCGGTTCCAGCCCCAGTTTGGCCTCACCGCCGACGCACTGCTGGGCAAGAACACCTTTGCCGGGCTGGCCAAGGTGTATGAGGCCGTGCGGGCCGGGAATCCGCCCAAGGTGGTCACCCGGTATGCGGGCTATGTGATGCAGCAGGGCAGCAGCGGCGACTGGGTACGCTTTTTGCAGAGCTACCTGAACGGCGTTGCGGGTGTGCCCCAGCTGACCGTGGACGGCAACTTCGGGTCCGGTACCAAAAAATCGGTGGTGGCTTTCCAGGGCCAGCAGGGCCTGACGGCGGATGGCAAGGTGGGTACCGCCACCTGGAGCCGTCTGATTACGGTGTTCAACCAGCAGCTGGGCTGACCCAAAAGCGGTAAATACCGGATAGAAAGTAGGATTTTTCTCCAATCCGCAGGGAGAAAGGTCCTGCTTTTTTGTGCTTTTGATGTTTTTATTCCCTCTGTGTTGGTAGGTTAATGATACAATGATATAGTCTGTGAAAGAGTGATCATATTTACTGCTTGTGCTTGCAAAAGCAGAGGGAGGTTGATTGTTCCATGAGAAGGAATGCCTTGCGCCGGGGCCTGTGCCTGCTGGCCGCAGTGATGATGCTGGCAGCGTCGCTGCCGATTTCCGCCTTCGCCCAGGAGCTTCCGGCTGCGGTCCACGCAGATGCCGGGGGACAAAGCGGCGAGGAAGCTCCGCCTGCCGGGGAGGATGCTGCCGCTGCGGAAGCTGGAGCTGTAGAGGATGCAGCCAGCGGTGAGAATGCCGAAGAAGCTGCGACCCGGCCTGCCACCGTGGAAGAGCCCGCCGCCCCCGCGGCAGCGCCTGCCGAACCGGAAGCTGCCCCTGAAAAAAAACAGCGCCGCCCAAGGTGTGGCAGTGAACGAAACGAACTTCCCGGACGCCGCCTTCCGCGCCTGGCTCCTGCGGCCGGAAAACCTAAACGGTGCCGGAGCAGATGGCCTGTTTACTGAGGCAGAGCTGCAGGCAGTGACCGCCATCAACGTGAAGAATCAGGGCATCGCCAGCTTACAGGGCATCGAGCATTTCACCCAGCTGAAGAGCCTGAACGCTTCCGGCAACCAGATGACCAGCCTCACCCTGAAGCTGCCTGTGCTGGAGGGGCTGTATGTGGCCTATAACCAGCTCACAATGCTGGATGTGACCGGCTGCCCTAAGCTGGTGGATTTGAACTTCGAGATAAACCTGCTCACCCAGGTGGACCTTTCCGGCAACCCGGAGCTGGTGCAGCTTTATTCCCGGCACAACCTGCTCACCACCCTGGACATGAGCCATAACCCCAAGCTGGAGGACAGCGGCTTTGTGGGCCGCAACAACGACCTGCGCATCCTCATCCTGCCCAACGTGCCCGGTCTGCAGGTGGACACCGATGACTTCCTGGAGCAGGACCCCATTGTGGGCTCCGAGCGGTCGTAATGGTTCTACGACAGCCAGTACACCCAGCCCATCCGGGAAAAATACATCCCCGGCAACGGTCAGACCGTTTACGCCCGCCGGGTTCCCAACCGCTATACTGTGCGGTTTTCCGCCAACGGCGGCGCGGGCAGCATGGATTCGGTGAATACCGAATACGGCCAGCAGTTCCAGCTGCCCCAGGCCGGATTCACCCGCACTGGCTACACCTTCATCGGCTGGAACACCTGGCCGGACGGCAGTGGCACCGCCTATGAAAACGGCCAGCAGGTGAGCAATCTGGGCGGAAAAAGAGAGACGGCGACAAGGTAGATCTGTACGCCCAGTGGAAGGCCAATTCCTACACCATCCGATATGAAGCCGGAGAGGGGCAGGGCAGCATGGAACCCACCCAGGCCCGCTACAACACCGAAGTGAAGCTGGCTGGCTGCGCCTTTTCCAAGGAGGGCAGTGTCTTCGCCGGCTGGAGCACCCGGCCCGGCGGGCCGGTGCAGTACACCGACGGCCAGACCGTAAAAAACCTCACCGCTGAGGAGGGCGGCGTGGTGACCCTGTATGCGATCTGGAAGAGCGCCCCGGTCACACAGCCCACCGCAACTCCGGCGCCCACCGCGACCCCGGTACCCACCGCAACGCCGCAGCCCACTGCAAAGCCGGAGGCTACCCAGGCTCCACAGGCCATCACAAAGCCGGACAATACCTCGGCGCAGCAGACACCGCAGGCCACGCAGGCCCCGGCTGCCGTTCAAATCTGAAAAAACGGGGCGGTTCAGCCCTCCTTGGGGCCAAGACCCAGCGCGTCCATCTGCTCGCGCATGCCCTGGATGCACAGCTCGATCACGTCGCCCAGTTCCATGCCCAGCATCTCGCAGCCCTGCTTGATCACCGCCCGGTCGATCTTGGCGGCGAACTTTTTGTCCTTGAACTTTTTCTTCACGCTGGAGGCCTCCAGGTCGGAAAGCCCGCCCGGCCGCATGCGTGCGGTGGCCCCGATCAGACCGGTGAGCTCGTCCACCGTGAACAGGCTCTTCTCCATGGGGGTCTGGGGCTCCACTTCGCTGCAAAGGCCGTAGCCGTGGGCCAGAATCGCCCGGATGCTCTCCTCGTCCACACCGGCGGCGCGCAGGGGCTCCTCGGTGTGCTTCAGGTGCTCTTCGGGGTATTGCTCGTAATCGTAATCGTGCAGGTAGCCCACCGCCTGCCAGTAGGCCTCGTCCTCGCCGAAGTGGCGGGCCATGGCCCCCATTGCGGCGCTCACGCCAATGGCGTGCTCGAACAGATGAGCCTCGGTGGTGGTGCTGTGCAGCAGCTCTTTGGCGCGTTCCATCGTCAAACCTGCCATTTGAATCAACCTCATTTCTCGGTTCCGCGCGGGGAGAATGAAGACTCCGGTGCGGTGCGTTTTTTGTTATTGTAACAGAAAAAATCCCGGTTGCAAAGTGCGGAATGTACGAATAAATTCAAACAAATTGACGTGAATTTATTCAAAATAATCAGCCGAAAACTGCTTGACAACGGCGCAAACAGTGCTATAATGATCACAACGACAATTCAATACGCAAAAGCATTGAAGAGGAAAAGTACCCTGTGTACTGCGCCCAGAGAACTGCCGGTTGGTGCGAGGCAGCGCGATCAAGGCCGGGAGAAAAATCACCTCTGAGCTGCCGCCTGAAAGGCCCTTCGGGGCGCGAGTAAACGCGGACGGAAGGCAACCGTTATCCCGCCGTCTGGTTAGAACCGGCTAGAAAAAGCCGGGGAGTCCGGGCATGAGGTGGCTTCGCCGTTTGGGCGGGGCAACAAGAGTGGTACCGCAGAGCGCTTTCAAAAGCCTTTGTCTCTTGCATTCGAACGAGTTCGAGTGCGAAAGACAAAGGCTTTTTTATTTTGATTTTACGATAAAAAGGGGATTTGGAACCATGAGAAGTGACAACGTGAAAAAAGGTGCCGAGCGCACCCCCAACCGCAGCCTGTTCTACGCACTGGGCTACACTGACGAGGAGCTGGACCGGCCGCTCATCGGCGTGGTGAGCGCCTTCAGCGAGATCGTGCCCGGCCACTCCCACCTGGACAAGCTGGCCCAGGCGGTGAAGGACGGCGTGCGCATGGCGGGTGGCACCCCGGTTCTGGTACCGGCCATCGGCGTGTGCGACGGCATCGCCATGGGGCACACCGGCATGAAATATTCGCTGCCCAGCCGCGAGCTGATTGCCGACTCGGTGGAGACCATGGCCCTGGCCCATTGCTTCGACGGCCTAGTGCTGGTGCCCAACTGCGATAAGATCGTGCCCGGCATGCTGATGGCCGCGGCCCGGCTGAACATTCCCTCCATTCTGGTGAGCGGCGGCCCCATGCTGGCGGGCCGTCAGGGCCAGCGGAAGGTGAGCCTGTCCCAGATGTTCGAGGCGGTGGGCAGCTACAAGGCGGGCCTGATCGACGACGCCACCTTGGACGACTTCACCAAGAACACCTGCCCCGGCTGCGGCAGCTGCGCGGGCATGTACACCGCCAACAGCATGAACTGCCTGAGCGAGGCCATCGGTATGGCGCTGCCCGGCAACGGAACCATTCCGGCGGTCTACTCCGCCCGCACCCAGCTGGCCAAGCACGCGGGCATGCAGGTGATGAAGCTGGTGGAACAGAACCTCTGCCCCCGGGATATCCTCACCCCCGCCGCTTTTGAAAACGCCCTGGCCACCGATATGGCCCTGGGCTGCAGCACCAACAGCGTGCTGCATCTGCTGGCCATCGCCAACGAGGCGGGCGTTCCCATGGACCTGGCCACCATCAACGCGGTCAGCGCCAAGGTTCCCAACCTCTGCCACCTGGCTCCGGCGGGCCCCACCCACATTGAGGACCTGTATGCCGCGGGCGGCGTGCAGGCGGTGATGAAGCAGCTGGCGGACGCGGGCCTGCTCCACACCGAGCTGCCCACCGTCACCGGCAAGACCCTGGGCGAGAACCTGGCCGGGGCCGAAAACCGGGACCCCTCCGCCATCCGTCCCATGGACAATCCCTACAGCACTACCGGCGGCATCGCGGTGCTCTGGGGCAACATCGCAAAGGACGGCTGCGTGGTCAAGCGCAGCGCCGTTGCCCCCGAGATGCTGGTGCACGAGGGCCCGGCCCGAGTGTTCGACAGTGAGGACGAGGCCATCGCCGCCATCTACGCGGGCCAGATCCACCCCGGCGACGTGGTGGTCATCCGGTATGAGGGCCCCAAGGGCGGCCCCGGCATGCGGGAGATGCTCAACCCCACCAGTGCTCTGGCCGGCATGAAGCTGGACAAGACCGTGGCCCTGATCACTGACGGCCGCTTCTCCGGTGCATCCCGCGGCGCATCCATCGGCCATGTGAGCCCGGAGGCCGCCCAGGGCGGCGAGATCGCCCTGATCGAGGAGGGCGACACCATCTCCATCGACATCCCCGCCGGCAAGGTGGAGCTGAAGGTGAGCGAGGAGGAGCTGGAGCGCCGCCGTGCAGACTGGAAGGCCCCCGCCCCCCGCATCACCACCGGCTGGCTGGGCCGCTATGCAAAGCTGGTGAGCAGCGCAAACACCGGCGCGGTGCTCAAATAATTCGTTGAGACAATAATTTCTTGCGGAATTTTGCAAAATCGAGTGTGAAACAACAGGAGGAACGAAAGAATGAACGCGTTGAAAAAGCTAAGCAAATTTGTGGGCCGGTACATGGCCTTCATCGTGGTGGCGGTTGCCGCTCTGGCCTTCTTTGTACCCGAAAGCTTTTTGTGGGTGGGCAAGGACTGGAACGTGGTGACCCGTCTGGTCACCGTGAACAACCTGCTGATGGTGGTCATGTTCGGCATGGGCCTGACCCTCAAGCTGGAGGACTTCAAGGTGGTCTTCACCCGCCCGAAGGACGTTCTGGTGGGCTGCGCGGCCCAGTTCGTTATCATGCCGTTCCTGGCCTTCCTGCTCATCAAGCTGTTCAACCTGCCCCCTGAGCTGGCGGTTGGCGTGATGCTGGTGGGCACCTGCCCCGGCGGCACCTCCTCCAACGTGATGACCTTCCTGGCCAAGGGCGACGTTGCCCTGAGCGTTGGCATGACCGCCTGCTCCACCGTGCTGGCCCCCTTCATGACTCCCGCGCTGACCTACCTGTACCTGCGTGAGACCGTTTCCGTGGATGCCATGAGCATGTTCGTGAGCATCGTGCAGGTGGTTGTAGTACCCATCGCCCTGGGCTTTGTGGTCAACAAGTTCTTCGGCAAGTTCACCCAGGCCGCCGTGGAGGTTCTGCCTCTGGTCAGCGTGGCAGCCATCGTCACCATCGTGGGCGCCGTGGTTTCCGGCAACCAGGCCAAGCTCTTCGCCAACGGCCTGCTGATCCTGGGCGTGGTCATCCTGCACAACGTTCTGGGCTACGCCTGCGGCTATGGCGTGGGCAAGCTGCTGGGCATGTCCGATCCCAAGTGCAACGCTCTGTCCATCGAAGTTGGCATGCAGAACAGCGGCCTGGCCACCAGCCTGGCAGGCACCGTCTTCCCGGATCTGGCCCTGGCCACCGTTCCCGGCGCGCTGTTCAGCGTATGGCACAACATCTCCGGCTCCATCGTGGCTAACCTGATGGCTGCCATGGCGGAGAAGAAGGCCCAGAAGGCCGAGCAGGCTGCCGTTCCCGCACAGGAGGCCGCCACCGCCACTGCCTGATCTTACCTTATCAATATGTTCAGCGGGCGCTCCCGGCATGGAGCGCCCGCTTTTTGTTTTGCGGCACAGGTTCGCTGTGTTATAATCAAAAGCACAGACCACAAAAGGGAGGGATCGCCATGCTGCATCTGGTGCTGGGAGTGTCCGGCAGCGGCAAGTCGAGCCATTTGTTACAAACCATCCGCACCCGGGCGCTGGCAGGGGAAAAGAGCGTGCTCATCGTGCCCGAGCAGTTCACCTCCTCCACCGAGGGGCGGCTGTATCAGCTGCTGGGGGACGAGCTGTCCGGCTATGTGACCAGCTACAGCTTCACCAGCCTGGCAGAGGATATCCTGCAGGCCTACGGCGGCGCGGCGGTGCGTACCCTCACCGACGCGGGCCGGGCGGTGCTGGTGCGCCGGGCGCTGCAATCCATGGGGCCGAATCTGGTGTATTACAGCCGCCACCGGCGCAGCGCGGCCTTCTGCGAAAAATGCGCCGAGACCCTGGACGAATTCAAGAGCGCCGGTCTCAGTCCCCGGCAGTTGGAAGAATTGGCCAAAAACACCGGTCACAGCAGTCGTAAGCTGGGCGAGCTGGCGGGTATCTTCGCCGCCTACGAGGCATTGCTGGAGGGCTCGGCCATGGACCCGGGCGACCGGGTGCTGGCGGCGGCCAAAGCGCTGCAGCCGGACTTCTTCGCCGGACGCGCGGTGTTTATCGACGAATTCGATACCTTCAACGCCCCCAAGCGCCGCCTGCTGGAGGCCATGCTCACCATGGCCGAGGATGTGACGGTGGCCCTTTGCTGCGACGGACTGGAGGACTACGAAGGGGGCCTCGGCCTGTTCAGCGGAGCCAAGCAGCTGGCGGCAGCCCTGCGCCAGCTGGCCCGCAAAAACAGCGTGCCGGTGGCCGCGCCCCTGGTGCTGGACACCGACTTCCGCCACAGCGAAGCGCCGGACCTTGCCCGGCTGAACCGGCTGCTTTCCGGCCAATTGGAGGACCCGGCCCCCGCCAGCGAAGCCCAGCTCACCCTCTGGCAGGCCCCCACCCGGGCGGACGAGGCCAAGCAGGTGGCGGCGGCCATCCAGGCCCTGGCCCGGCAGGGAGTGCCCTACGGCAAGATGGCGGTCATCTGCCGGGACAGTGAGAACTATCTGGCCCCCATCCGGTACGAGTTCCGGCTGGCGGGTATTCCGCTCTTCTGCGACAAGGCCACCACCGCCGAGCACGCCGCCCCGGTGCGGCTGGTGCGGGCGCTGCTGGCTCTTTTGCGCCGGGGCCTGTGTACCGACAATCTGCTGGCCGTGGCCAAAACCGGCCTGACCAGTCTCACCGAGCCCCAGCTCTGCGCGCTGGAAAATTACGCCTATACCTGGCAGCTTTCCGCCGCCCAGTGGCGGCAGCCCTTCACCCTGTCGCCCGCAGGCTTCGGGGCCAATACTCTTTCAGAAAAGGCGAAGAAGGAACAGGAGGAGCAGCTGGCTCTGGCCGAAGAGGCCCGGGCCTTCCTGGTGAGCGAGCTGGACGGCTTTGCCGCCCGCTGCAAGGACCTGCCCGCCTCTCAGGTCTGCGCCGCGCTGTATAAACGGATGCAGTCACTGGGCGGCGAGGAGGCCATGGGACTAATGTGCGCCGAGCTGAAAGCCAGCGAGGGCATCCCCGCCGCCAGCGAGACGGTGCGGGTGTGGAACCTGACGGCGGACCTTTTAAACCAGATGGCCCTGCTGCTGGGCGAGGAGGTGCTGCCCGCCGCCGAGCTGGCGGACCTGTTCGAGCTGCTGGTGCGCAGCACGGATCTTGGCCACATTCCCCAGACGCTGGACCAGGTGATCTTTACCACTGCGGGCCGGATGCGGCTGGATAACCCGGACTGGTGCTTTGTGCTGGGTCTCGCCGAGGGCGAGTTCCCCAAGGCCCCCGGCGATAAGGGTTTGCTCACTCACGCCGAGCGGGAAAGCCTGATGCGTCAGGGCGTGGAAATGCCGGACTGCTTCGAGAACCGGGCCATCCGGGAGCAGGTGTGCTTTTACAAGGCTCTCACCGCCCCGGCGAAAGGCCTGTGGCTCAGCTGGGCGGCGGGCAGCGCCGCCATGCCGGTGACCAGTGCCCTTGCGCCGGTGATCGAGTGCTTTACGCCAAAGGAACCGGCGCTGGAGCGGGCGGACCTGGCCGCCACCCCGGCCATGGCGCTGGACCTGCTGGGCCAAAGCTGGGATGCGGAAAGCGGTGAGACTGCGGCCCTTTTCCAAAGCCTTTCGGAATACCGGGACGAGACCGAGCAGGGCAAGCTGCTGAAGCCGGTGAAGCAGGCGGCGGGGGCCGAGCCCTTTGCGGTGCACAACACCGCCGCCATGAAGCAGCTGCTGGGCCGGGAGCTGTGGCTCACCCCCAGCCGAATGGAGCGGTACTATTCCTGCCCCTTTGCCTATTTTCTGGAATATGTGCTGGGCGCAAAGCCCCGCAAGCAGGCGGCACTTACCGCCGACCAGAGCGGCAATCTGGTCCACTATATCCTGGAGCAGGCGCTGCGCCGGGCGGGCGAGGGCTTTGTGGACCTGAGCGAGGAGCAGGTGAAGGCCCTGGCCGCCGCCATCGCAGAGGAATATGTGCAGGAGAACATGCCCGGCCAGGCCCGGCGGTTTGGTTATCTGGTGGAGCGGCTGAAAAAGAGCGCCGCCAGCCTGCTTTTGTATATCCAGGCGGAGCAGCGGCAGGGCAGCTTTGTGCCGGTGGCCTTTGAAAAGGGCATCGGCACAAGCCCGGAGGACGTGCCCCCGGTGGTGCTCACCACCTCCACCGGCGAGACGGTGCGCATGGTGGGCAAGATCGACCGGGTGGACGCCTTTGAGAAAAACGGCAGCACCTGGCTGCGGGTGGTGGACTACAAGACCGGCAGCAAGGAGTTTTTGCTGGAGGACGTGAAGAACGGCCTCAACTGTCAGATGCTGGTGTACCTGTTCACTCTCACCCGCAACGGTGGGCAGCAGTTTGCCGACCCGGCCCCGGCGGGCGTGCTCTACCTGATGGCCGACCCGGCCCCCACCCGGGGCAGCCGCCAGCAGGCGGCCAAGGGTCTGGAATACAAGGTGGAGGGCCTGGTGGCGGACGAATACGCTGTCATCGACGCCATGGACCGGGAGCGCAAGGGCCTGTTCGTGCCCTTCAAGTTCGACAAGGACGGCACTCCTAAGCCGGGCCCGGCGCTGGCCAGCCTGGAGACTCTGGACGGGCTCCGACAGGAGCTGGACGGCCTGGTGGTCCAGATGGCCGAGCGGCTTTATGCCGGGCAGGTGGCCGCCGAGCCCATCGGCCACGGCAAACGCAAGGAAACGAATTGCAAATACTGTGATTACCGCAGTGTCTGCGGCCACGAGGACGACTAAAAGGAGGACCGGCAATCTATGGCAACCATCAAATTTACCCCCCAGCAGAGCCGGGCCATCGACCACACCGGCAGCGCCCTGCTGGTCAGCGCCGCCGCGGGCAGCGGCAAAACCGCCGTGCTGGTGGAGCGGGCGGTGCGCATCCTCTGCCGGGAGGAAAACCCGGTGGACGCGGACCGGCTGCTCATTGTCACCTTCACCCGGGCGGCGGCGGCCAGCCTGCGGGCAAAGCTGGCCCAGCGCCTTTCCGCCGAGCTGACAAAGCGCCCCGGTTCGGGCCATCTGCGCCGCCAGCGGATGCTGCTGCAGCGCGCGCCCATCTGCACCATCGACTCCTACTGCCTGCAGCTTTTGAAAACCCACTTCAGCGCATTGGACATCCCGGCGGACTTCACTACCGCCGACGGTCCCCAGCTGGCCCAGCTGCGCCGTCAGGCACTGGCGGACGCACTGGAAAACGCCTACAATGACCCGGATTTCTGCGCCTTCGCGGACCTGTACGGCAAGGGCCGCAGCGACGCCATGGCCAGCCGGGTGGTGGAGCAGCTGCACGACTTTCTCAGCAGCATGCCCCGGCCGGAGAAGGTGCTGGAGGCCTTCTGCGCCCAGTGGGAGGAGGACGCGCCGCTGGACGACACCCGCTGGGGCCAGACCCTGCGCACCGAGGCGAGGCGGGCGGCTCTCTGCGCTCGGGAGCTGGCGGCCCAGAACCTGGAGGATTTGGCAAACGACCCGGCCATCGATGAGGCCTACCGCCCGGCGCTGGAATCAGACGAGACGGCGGTGGATGCGCTGCTGGACGCCATCGACTCCCAGCCTTGGGATGCTATGTGCGAGGCCAGCCGCTCGCTGAGCTATGCCAGATTAAAGGCGGTGCGGGGCCATTCCAGCGAGGCCATGACCCGCATCAAGGACCGGCGGGATTTGTTGAAGGACACCCTCAAGCGCTTGCAGGAGACGGTTTTCCTCTGCAGCGAGGAGGAGTTTTTGCAGGACCGGCGCACCGCTGCTCCGCTGGTGCGGGCGCTGGCCCGGGCCGAGCGGGAATTCAATCAGCGGTTCTATCAGGCCAAGCTGGAGGAAAAGATGCTGGAATTCAGCGACGTGGAGCAGCTGGCGTTGCAGCTGCTACAAAACGAGGACGGCACCCCCACCCCGCTGGCGGCCCAGCTGAGCGAGCAGTTCGAGCAGGTGATGGTGGACGAATACCAGGACACCAACGCCTTGCAGGACACCCTCTATCACTGCCTGGCCCGGCCGGACGGCTCCAACCTGTTCTTTGTGGGCGATCTGAAGCAGAGCATCTATCGGTTCCGCCAGGCGGACCCCACCATCTTTCAACAGAAGCTGGACCGGTTTGTGGAATACGGCGCCCCCGGCCCCCAGAAGCTGTTTCTGGACGCCAACTTCCGCAGTGCGCCGGGGGTGATCGGCGGGGTGAATGCCCTGTTCACCCCCCTGATGAGCCGAAAGCTGGGCGGCGTGGACTACGGCCCCGGCGAGCGGCTGGTGCCCGGCCTGGGAGATCAGGAAAATTACGGCGGCTACGCTGGCGACTGCGAGTTCCGGCTGGTGCAGAGCGAGCGCCCGGCGGGCGACGCGGAGTACATCGCCCGGCGCATCCGTCAGCTGATGGACCCGGCCAGCGGCTTTACCGTGCGGGGCGAGACCGGCCCCCGGCTGCCCCGGTACGAGGACTTCTGCATCCTGCTGCGCAGCCGGAGCGCCTTCGGGGACTACGCCGCCCAGCTGGAGGCGGAGGGCATCCCGGTGTATGTGGACCGGGCCGAGAACCTGCTGGACGCGCCGGAGATCCGCCCGGTGGCGAGCCTGCTGCGGGTGCTGGATAACCCCGCCCAGGACGTGCACCTGGCGGCGGTGATGCTCAGCGGCATGGGCGGCTTCACCCCGGACGATCTGGTGAACCTGCGCCTTGGCCGCAAAAACGGCAGCTTTTACGGCGCGGTGATGGCCAGCGAGGACGAAAAAGTGAAGGCCTTCGGCCAGTGGCTGCACACCCTGCGCCAGCTCAGCCAGACCATGCCGGTGGACCGGCTGATGGAGGAGATCTTTGCCCGCACCGGCTGTCTTGCCGCGGCGGGCGCCATGCCGGACGGCAGCGCCCGGCGGGAGAACCTGCGCCAGTTTGCCGCCTTTGCCTCCGGCTGCGGCGGCCACGGCCTGGCCGGTGTGGTGCGGGCCATGGACGCGGCCCTGGCGGGGGACGGCGTGCCCGGCCCGGAGCAGGGCCAGAGCCGTCCCGGCTGCGTGACCATCATGACGGTGCACCGGTCCAAGGGGCTGGAGTTCCCGGTGGTCTTCGCCGCCGATCTGGGCCGGGAGTTCAATAAAGAAGACCTGCGGGCCGCGGCGGTGTTCCATCCCCAGCTGGGCATTGGCCTGACCCTGCGGGCCGGGCAGGGCGGCACCTACGTGACCGCTCCCTACCGGGCGGTGCAGTCCGCCCTTGCCCAGGAGGGCCTGAGCGAGGAGATGCGGGTGCTGTATGTGGCCTTCACCCGGGCGCGGGACAAGCTGGTCATGACCATGGCCACCAAGAACGCGCTGAAGCTGGCCCAGAAGCTGGCCCTGCGCATCTTCTCCGGCGCGCCGGAGCCGTATCTGCTGGAGCACTGCGCCAGCCGGGGCGAGTGGGTGATGCAGGCCGCTATGGCCCACCCCAAGGCCCAGAGCTTCTGCCGCCAGCTGGAGGTGGAGGTGCTGCCCCAGCCCCCGGTGAGCGAAAAGGAGCTGGCGGACCGGTTCACCGTGAGCCTGGAGGCGGACGAATTCACCGAGCCCGCCCCCGCCTGCCCGGTGCGGCTGCCGGAGGGCGCGCCGGACGAAACGCTGCTGGAGGCGGTGCGCAGCCGCTTTGCCTGGCAGTACCCGGCTGCGGCGCTGACCCAGGTGCCCGCCAAGGTCAGTGTGACCGCCCTCACCCACGAGGCCCAGGACCCGATCCTGGAGCGGCCCGGCTTCCTGTATAAGGAGGGCCTGACCGCCGCCGAAAAGGGCACCGCCCTCCACGCCTTTTTGCAGCATGCGGACCTGGCCGCCGCGGCCGCCGACCCGGAAGGGGAGGCAAAGCGGCAGGTGGAGGCAAAGCTGCTGGACGAGACCCTCTACGACAAGATGGACTTTGCCAAGCTGCGGCAGTTCTTTGCCGGGCCGTTGTTCGCCCGGATGCAGTCCGCGCAGCGGGTTCTGCGGGAATACGAGTTCATCACCGCCCAGCCCGCCGCCCGGGCCGCTGTGGACAAGGCGGCGGATTACGGCGCGGCCCAGGTGCTGGTGCAGGGTGTGGCGGACGTGATCCTGGAATTCGAGGACCATCTGGAGCTGGTGGACTACAAGACCGACCGGCACAAAACGCCGGAGCAGTTTCTGGCCGCCTACCGGCCCCAGCTGCTGCTTTATGCGGCGGCCATCCGCCGCCGGTTTGCAAAACCGCTCACCAAAATGACCCTCTACAGCTTTTCGCTGGGCAGGGAGATCGACGTGCCGCCGGAAGCGGAATAAAAAGAAAACAGCCCCTGGCGCTGCATCGTACAGCGTCAGGGGCTGTTTGTCTTGTTTATTGGGCCTGACCGGGGAGCTCCTCAGGAGCAATCTCCTCAGGGGTAGGGGAGTATGTCTCCTCCGGTTCCTCACAGAAGGAGGAGAAGCCGTGGGTGTCGTGGAATTTCACCAGCGCCCGGTAGAAGGCTTTTTTCAGGATAAAATACAAGATCAGCATCTTGATTGCCCAAATGGCAATGGTGGGCACAAGATACATCAACGAAACCAATACATCATCCATAGTGATCCTCCTTCACATCGCTGTTCACAGCACAAACGCCAGCAGCACCGCCGCACCGGCGCAGCACAGGCAGGCGTAGGCCCGCTGGTCGGAAAGGGTCTCATCGTCCTTCGCGCGGATTGCACCAATGGTGAAATAGGGCACAAGTCCCGCCAGCAATGCCAGCAGCCCGAGCAGGATGAGTTCCGCCATAAGACCATCATCCCTTCACAACAGTTTCTCTGCTTTCAGTGTAAAAAACAGGGAAGCGTTTGTCAATAAAAAGAGCGAAACCTTCGGGGAATGAATGGCGTTTTTTGTGGAAAGAGCTGATTCAAAAAATACTTGGCGAAAACGGCAAAAATCCCTTGACGGCGGCATCCCGGCGTGCTATACTAGACCGGTAAAGAAAGCAGCAACCGGTTTAGCCGCCGTGCTCACCTTGCGGCCCAATGGGGCCCGGGTCATATGTGCGACGATCTGTTTTGAAGCAAAACGGGTCCATTGCGTGTGTACTGCGCGGCTGCCGATTCGGCGGCCGCGTTTCATTTTATCACAGTTTTGAAATCAAATTGGAGGTGTATCCACATCGCTACGAACGGCAAAAAAGAGCTTGAGATCAACGAGGGCATTCGTGACAAAGAGATCCGTCTGATCGGCGCGGATGGCAGCCAGCTGGGTGTAATGTCCAGCCGTGAGGCGCTGCGCATGGCCGAAGAGCAGAATCTGGACCTGGTAAAGATCGCCCCCCAGGCGGTCCCCCCCGTGTGCAAGATCCTGGACTACGGCAAGTACCGCTTCGAGCAGCAAAAGCGTGAGAAAGAGGCCAAGAAGAACCAGAAGGTCGTCGAGATCAAGGAGATCCGCCTCTCGCTCAACATCGACACGAACGACTTCAACACCAAGGTCAACCAGGCCGCCAAGTTCATCAAGGCCGGCCACAAGATCAAGGTGTCCATCCGGTTCCGCGGCCGTGAGATGGCGCACACCAACCTCGGCCTGGAAGTGGAAAAGCGCTTCGCCGAGGCTCTGCCCGACGCGGTGGTGGATAAGCAGCCGAAGCTCGAGGGCCGCAGCATGCAGATGTTCATGAGCCCCAAGCCCAACAAGTAATTCAAACAACTAGGAGGAAATTACAATGCCTAAGATCAAAACTCACTCCGGTGCGAAAAAGCGTTTCAAGCTGACCAAGAACGGTAAAGTAAAGCGCGGCCCCGCCTACCACAGCCACATCCTGACCAAGAAGAGCACCAAGCTCAAGCGCGGCATGCGTAAGAACGCCTACGCCGACAAGACCAACGCAGCTGCCGTAAAGGCCATGCTGCCCTACGCCTAAGCCTTATTTCGCTTAGACGGAACGGACTTTTTAACTTTTAGATTGTGACTGTAAAGGAGATATAAACAATGGCACGTATCAAAGGCGCTATGATGACCCGCAAACGCAGAAAGAAGACTCTGAAGCTGGCCAAGGGCTACTTCGGCAGCAAGTCCAAGCACTTCAAGATGGCCAAGCAGCAGGTCATGAAGAGCGGCAACTACGCTTTCGTTGGCCGTAAGCTGAAGAAGCGTCAGTTCCGCAACCTGTGGATCACCCGCATCAACAACGCTGTTCGCGCTCAGGGCATGAACTACTCCAGCTTCATGAACGGCCTGAAGAAGTCCGGCATCGAGCTGAACCGCAAGATGCTGAGCGAGATGGCCATCAACGATCCCGCTTCCTTCACCACTCTGGTGGAGACCGCCAAGAAGGCTCTGTAAGTTGATAACCAAAAGCAACGCCCGCGCACGCGCACGGGCGTCGCTTTGTATATGGGCGGCTGCCGCGCCCTTTGCGCAAACGCGCGGCGCCGCTTTCTCCACACAAGCAGACCAAATAAGGAACTGAACACATGCCAGAACGCATTACCAGCCGTGAAAACGGCAAAATAAAATATGCCTGCAAACTGGCCCAGAGCGCAGCCTTCCGCCTTGAAGAAAAAGCTTTCTTCGCGGAGGGCTTAAAGCTCTGCCTGGAGCTTGCAAAATCCTGCCCTATAAAGGTAATATATTATACGGAGAAGGCCCTGGCAAAATCGCCGGAGCTGAAACGCTTTGAATGCGAGCAGTATCTGGTCCAGGACCATGTGGCCGAGAAACTGGCGGGCACCCAGTCCAACCAGGGCGTGTTCGCGGTGTTCGGCCAGCCCGCCGCCAATTTTCTGGACCTGCCCCACAACGGCCGCTTTCTGGCGCTGGAGCGGGTGCAGGACCCGGGCAACGTGGGCGCGCTGATCCGCAGCGCCGCCGCCTTCGGGTTTGACGGGGTGATCTTAAGCCCCGGCTGCGCCGATCCCTTCGGCCCCAAGGTGCTGCGCGCCAGCATGGGCGCGGCGGGCCGGATGCCGGTGGTCACCTGCCCGAACCTGGCCGACGCACTGGCCCAGCTGCGGGCCTGGGGCAGCACCTGCCTTGCCGCCGCGCTGTACAACAGCCGCCCGCTGAACGAGGTGGACGGCGCGTACCCCAACGGGGTGTGCGTGGTCATCGGCAGCGAGGGGCAGGGCCTTTCCGACGGGGTGATCGCCGCCTGCGACGCGGCGGTGCGCATCCCCATCACCGGCAAGGTGGAAAGCCTGAACGCCAGCGTGGCGGGCAGCGTACTTCTGTGGCATTTTCGGGGGGAGATTCAGTGACGGAGCGGCGGCAGCTGGAATGGCTTTGGCTTTCGGCGGTGCTGGGACCGGGTGCGGCCCATTGCGGCCGGGTACTGGCCCTTTACGGCACCCCGGAGGAGCTTTATGAAGCAGTGGGCAGGGAGGACATGTCCGGCCTGCTCACCCCGGCCCAGCTTCGCCGTGCCGAGCAGCTGACCCCGGAGCGGTTTGCGCCGCTTCTGGCCCGCTGCCATCACATGGGCGTGCGGGTGCTTTGCCTGGACGAGGAGGACTATCCCGCCCGGCTGGCCTCCCTTTCCGACGCGCCCCCGGTGCTCTACTGCACCGGCGATGTGTCCGCCCTTTCTCAGCCGGCGGCTGTGGCCATGATCGGCAGCCGCCGCCCCAGCAGCTACGGGGTGGAGGCCGCCGCCCTGATCGGCGGCCAGCTGGCCCAGGCGGGCGTCTGCCTTGTGAGCGGTCTGGCCGATGGGCTGGACAGCGAGGCCCACAAGGCCGCCGTGGCTGCCGGTGCTCCCACCGTTGGGGTTTTGGGCACCGCCATCGACAAGACCTACCCGGTGACCAACCGCCGCCTGCGCTTTCAGATGGAGCAGGGCTGCGGCGCGGTCATCAGCGAATTTGCCCCGGGGGAAGCCACCGGGGCGGGGGGCTTTCTGCAGCGCAACCGGATCATCGCCGCCCTGGCGGATGCGGTCTGCGTGGTGGAGGCCCGCCAGAAAAGCGGCACCATGAACACCGTAGGCCACGCAAAGCGCTACGGCCGCACCGTCTTCGCGGTGCCGGGCGCCATCTTCAGCCCCCTGTGCGGGGGCACCAACCAGCTGCTGGAGGAGGGTCAGGCCTATGCCGCCCCCAGCGCAGCACCAATCCTGCGGCATCTGGGCATCGAGCCCGCGCCGCAAAAAAGCGTTTCCCGCCGGGCACGCCCGGCAACCCCACCTTTGAGCGCCGAGGCAAAAGCCATGCAGAAGGCGCTCACCAGCCAGGCCCAGGGCCTGGAACCACTGGCCAAAGCGGCCGGCCTTTCCGCCGGTCAGGCGCTGGCCGCCCTGATGGAGCTGGAGGTCAGCGGCATTGCCGTTTCCGGCGCCGGAGGGCAATACCGGCGCGCATAAACAGCTGCCCGCCCGTTTTGCGGCAGGGCGCTCTGTGCAAGGGAGAGTACTATGTCTAAGCTAGTTATCGTGGAGTCGCCTGCCAAGGCGAAGACCATTCGGAAATATCTGGGCGATGGCTACGAAGTCACCGCCAGCATGGGCCACATCCGCGATCTGCCCGCCAGCCAGCTGGGCATCGATGTGGACCACGACTATACCCCGCAGTATATCAACATCAAGGGCAAGGAAAAGCTCATCAAGGAATTGAAGAGCGAGGCCAAAAAGGCCGACCAGGTCTTTCTTGCCACTGACCCGGACCGTGAGGGCGAGGCCATCAGCTGGCATCTGGCCCATCTGCTGGGTCTGAACATCGAGGACGCCAACCGGGTCACCTTCGGCGAGATTACCAAGAAGGGCGTTACCGAGGGCATGGCCCATCCCCGGGCCATCGACATCGACCTGTTCAACGCCCAGCAGGCCCGCCGCATCCTGGACCGTCTGGTGGGCTACAAGCTCAGCCCGTTTCTGTGGCGCAAGGTGCGCCGGGGCCTGTCCGCCGGACGGGTGCAGAGCGTGGCCGTGCGCCTGATTGTGGACCGGGAAAAGGAGATCGAGGATTTCAAGCCCGAGGAGTACTGGAATCTGGACGCCACCCTGTCGCCGCCGTCCAGCCAGAAAAAGTTCACTGCCCGCTTCTACGGCACCGCCGCGGGCAAAAAGCTGGAGGTCACCAACGAGGCCCAGGCCATGGGCATTGTGAAGGACCTGGAGGGCGCGGACTACACCGTGACCGAATTGAAGCGCGGCCACCGCAAGAAGGTTCCCGCACCGCCCTTCATCACCTCCACCCTGCAGCAGGAGGCCAGCCGCCGCCTGGGCTTCACCGCCACCCGCACCATGCGCGCCGCCCAGACTTTGTACGAAGGCGTGGACATCGCCGGGCGGGGCACCATGGGTCTGATCACCTACATGCGTACCGACAGCCTGCGCGTCTCCGACGAGGCAGTGGCCGGTGCCAAGGAGTATATCACCGAAGCCTACGGCGAGCGGTACGTCTGCCCCACCAAGCGCACCTACAAGAGCCGCAGCGCCACCGCCGCCCAGGACGCTCACGAAGCCATCCGGCCCAGTGTGCCGTCCCTGACCCCGGATGAGGCGGAAAAAAGCATCTCCGGCGACATCGCCAAGCTCTACCGGCTGATCTGGAGCCGGTTCATCGCCAGCCAGATGAGCGACTGCGAGCAGGACACTGTCTCCGCTCACATCACTGCGGCGGACTACCAGTTCCGGGCCAGCGGTTACGTGGTCACCTTCGAGGGCTTCACCGCCCTGTACGAGGAGGCCACCGACGAGAAGGAGAAGAAGGAGACCGCCCTGCCTCCGCTGGAACAGGGCCAGACCCTGAAGCTGCGGGCTCTGACCCCGGAGCAGAAGTTCACCCAGCCCCCCGCCCGCTACACCGAGGCGACGCTGATCCGCAGCCTGGAGGAAAACGGCATCGGCCGCCCCTCCACCTACGCGCCCATCATCACCACCATCATCGACCGTGGTTACGTGGAGCGGGAGCAGAAGAAGCTTAAGCCCACCCTGCTGGGCCGCACCATCAACGATCTGATGATGCAGGAATTCCCGGACATCGTGGACGTGACCTTCTCCGCCGGCATGGAAAAGAACCTGGATAAGGTGGAAAACGGCAGCGCCGACTGGCGCACCACCATCGATTCCTTCTATAAGGGCTTTGCTGCCGCGCTGGAAAAGGCTGAGAAGGACATGGAGGGCAAGAAGATCAAGGTGCCCGACGAGGAGACCGACGAGATCTGCGAAAAGTGCGGCCGCAAGATGGTCATCAAGACCGGCCGCTACGGCAAGTTCCTGGCCTGCCCGGGCTTCCCGGAATGCACCAACACCAAGCGCCTGGTGAAGGACACCGGCGGCAAGTGCCCCAAGTGCGGCGGCCGCATGCTGCTGCGCAAGAGCGCCAAGGGCCGTGTGTACTACGGCTGCGAGAATTACCCCAACTGCGACTTTATGACCTGGGATGAGCCGGTGGCCCAGACCTGCGAGAAGTGCGGCGCGACCCTGTTCAAAAAGGGCAGCCGCCTGTACTGCGCAAAGGAAGGCTGCGGCTTTGAGACTCAGGTGAACAAACAGTAACGGAGAGCTATGGAAAAACAAGTAACGATTTTAGGGGCGGGCCTTGCGGGCTGCGAGGCCGCCCTCTGGCTGGCCGAGCAGGGCGTACAGGTGGACCTGTACGAGCAGAAGCCGGTCAAATTCAGCCCCGCCCACAAAAGCGAGGGCTTTGCCGAGCTGGTCTGCTCCAACAGCCTGAAGGCCGACCGGCTGGACTCCGCGTCCGGTCTGCTCAAGGCCGAGATGAAGCTGCTGGGCAGCCATCTGCTCAAGGCCGCCGAGGCCACCCGCGTGGCAGCGGGCGGCGCGTTGGCCGTGGACCGGGACGCCTTCAGCGCCGTGGTCACCGAGATGGTGAAGAGCCAGCCCAATATCACCCTGCACACCGGCGAAGTCACCGTCATCGACGAGAATCGGCTGACCCTGGTGGCCACCGGCCCCCTCACCGAGGGCGCTCTTGCCGACGAAATCACCCGGCTGACCGGGGGCGACAAGCTGAGCTTTTACGACGCGGCGGCTCCCATCGTCACCGCCGAAAGCCTGGACATGAACAAGGTCTTCGCCGCCAGCCGCTACGGCCGGGGCGACGCGGACTATCTGAACTGCCCCTTTAATAAGGAGGAATACGAGGCCTTCCACGCGGCGCTGGTCGGCGCCGAGCGGGCCCCCCTGCATGAGTTCGACGGCAAGCTCACCGTCTACGAGGGCTGCATGCCCATCGAGGTAATGGCTTCCCGCGGGGCCGACACCATGCGCTTCGGCCCCCTGCGCCCGGTGGGCCTCACCGACCCCCGCACCGGCCACCGGCCCTGGGCCAACGTGCAGCTGCGGCGGGAGAACGCGGGCGGAACCCTCTATAACATCGTGGGCTTCCAGACCAACCTGAAATTCGGCGAGCAGAAGCGGGTGTTCTCCATGATCCCCGGCCTGGAAAATGCCGAATTTGTGCGCTACGGTGTGATGCACCGGAATACCTTCCTGAACAGCCCCCACCTGCTGAGCGCGGGCCTGAACCTGAAAAAGCACCCCAAGGTGTATTTCGCGGGTCAGATCACCGGCTTTGAGGGCTACATGGAAAGCGCCGCCTGCGGCCTGCTGGCGGCCCGCAGCATTCTGGCCGCACTGGAGGAGCGTCAGCTGCCCGAGCTGCCCGCCGAGACCATGCTGGGCCAGCTGGTGCGCTACATTACCACCGAGAACAAGAACTTCCAGCCCATGGGCGCGAACATGGGCATCCTGCCCCCGCTGGCCGAGCATATCCGGGACAAGCGGGAGCGGTACCTGGCCATTGCCAACCGGGCGGTTGCCGCCATGGAGCAGTGGACCGAAAACGCGCAGTAAAAACGAAGCGAAACACAGCAGCATAGAAAGGGTGTGCAAACCATGAAAATCATTCTGGACGCAATGGGCGGCGATAACGCCCCCGCCGAGATCCTGAAGGGCGCGGCCGACGCAGTGGTTACCTTTGCGCCGGATCTGGAGATCATCGCCGTGGGCGATGCCGAGAAGATCGCCGCCTGTGCCAGGGAAAACAACCTGAAGCTGGATCACATCGAGATCGTGAACGCCACCGAGACCATTGAAATGTGCGACGAACCCGCCAAGGCCGTGCGCACCAAAAAGGACTCCAGCATGGTGGTGGGCCTGAAGCTGCTGGCCGAGGGCAAGGGCGACGCCTTTGTGTCCGCCGGCTCCACCGGCGCGCTGCACGTGGGCACCAGCCTGATCGTGCGCACCGTGAAGGGCATCAAGCGCCCGGCGCTGGCCACCATCATCCCCGGCAAGACCCCCTTCATGCTGCTGGATTCCGGCGCCAACGTGGAATGCCGCCCCTCCATGCTGGAGGCCTTCGGCGTCATGGGCAGCGTCTACATGGAAAAGGTCATGGGCGTAAAGAACCCCCGCGTGGCCCTGGTGAACAACGGCGCAGAGGAGTCCAAGGGCACCCCCACCTATGTGGAGGCTCACGCCCTGCTGAAAGCCAATAACCGCATCAACTTTGTGGGCAACGTGGAGCCCCGGGACATCCCCGCCGGCGTGGCCGACGTGGTGGTGGCCGACGGCTTCACCGGCAACGTGATTCTGAAGCTCACCGAGGGCCTGGCCAAGTTCTTCGGCGCAAAGCTGAAGGGTCTGTTCAAGAGCGGTGTCAAGGGCGCACTGGCCTACCTGCTGCTCAAGGGCGGCGTGGCCGACTTCAAAAAGGGCATGGATGCCGACGAGTACGGCGGTGCGCCCTTCCTGGGAGCGGCCAAGCCGGTCATCAAGGCCCACGGCTCCTCCAATGCCCGGGCCATCCATCAGGCCATCCGCCAGGCGAAGCTCTGCGTGGAGAACGATCTGTGCGGCGTGATGGCCCGCAACCTGACCAGCGAAGAGAAAGAAGCGTAACAACATGCATCAGTTGGAAACCATCATCGGTTATACATTCAAAGACCCCACCCTGCTGGAAACCGCCCTCACCCACACCAGCTTTGCCAACGAGAGCAAGACCCCCATCCACCACAACGAGCGGCTGGAGTTTCTGGGCGACAGCGTCTTGTCCATCGTGGTGGCGGATCACCTGTTCCACCAGTGGAAGGACCGTCCGGAGGGTGAACTGACCCGGGCACGGGCCAGCCTGGTGTGCGAGAGCGCCCTGTACGAGTTCGCCAAGGAGATCGACCTGGGCAGCTTTCTGCGCCTGGGCAAGGGCGAGGAGCGGGGCGGCGGCCGCCACCGCCCCAGCGTGGTGAGCGACGCCTTCGAGGCTCTCATCGCCGCTCTGTATCTGGACGGCGGCATCGAGGTGGCCCGCTCCTTCATTCTGCCCTTCATCACCGAGGGCAAGACCGCCGAGGCGGACTACAAGACCCAGCTGCAGGAGGTCATCCAGCAGAACCCGGAGGAGCGGCTGCGCTACGAGCTGGAGGGCGAGGACGGCCCGGACCACGACAAGCGGTTCTCCATGGCCGTGTACCTGAACTCCAACCTGATCGGCCGGGGCGTGGGTCACAGCAAAAAGGCTGCCGAACAGGCCGCCGCCAAGGAGGCCCTGCGCCTGATGGGCCTGGTGGACTGAATCGGGCCGGTGTGGCGCGGGGAACCCCCTGTGCCGCGCCGTTTTTGCCCGGCACGAGAAAACAGCGCAGCCCAAAACGCTGCTGCGCGGCTTTCTCCTGCCGGAGCGAAGCAACAGCATTCGCATCCAAATGATCCCAGGGAGGATTTATGGTATTAAAGGAACTAGAGATACAGGGCTTCAAAAGCTTCCCGGACCGCATCAAGATCCCCATTGACCGGGGCATCACCGCGGTGGTGGGGCCGAACGGTTCCGGCAAAAGCAACATCTCCGACGCCATCCGCTGGGTGCTGGGCGAGACCAGCAGCCGCCAGCTGCGCGGCGCGGGCAAGATGGAGGACGTGATCTTCGGTGGCACCCAGAGCCGCGGGGCCATGGGCTTTGCCAGCGTGAACCTGACGGTGGACAACTCCGACCGCCGCATCGACGTGAACGCCGACGAGGTGGTCATCGGCCGCAAGTACTACCGCAGCGGCGAGAGTGAGTATTCCATTAACGGCCAGAACGTGCGCCTGAAGGACATCTACGAGCTTTTCCTGGACACCGGCCTCGGCCGGGACGGCTACTCCATCATCGGGCAGGGCCGTATTGCCGAGATCGTGGGCGCGAAAAGCGCCGAGCGCCGGGAGATTTTTGAGGAGGCCAGCGGCATCGCCCGCTACCGCTACCGCAAAAACGAGGCCGAGCGCCGTCTGGCCAGCGCCGAGGACAACCTGGAGCGCCTGCACGACATTCTGGACGAGCTGGAAAGCCGGGTGGGTCCCCTGGAAAAGGAGAGCGCCAAGGCCCAGCAATTCCTGGAGCTTTCCGCCCGCCGCAAGGAGCTGGAGGTCACCCTCTGGGTGGACAGCGTGAAAACCGCCAAGGAGACCGTGCGCGGCCAGCAGCGCCGCTACGAGACCGCCCAGGCGGACTACGACCGGATGACCGCCGAGATCGAGGCCATCGACGCCTCCACCGAGGGCATCCGGGCCGAGATGAACCGGCTCACCATGGAGGTGGACCGGCTGAACGGCGAGATCCGCACCATCACCGAAGAGGTGGCGGGCAGCGACAGCCGCATCGCCGTGCTGCACAACGACATCCGCCACAACACCGAGACCATGGCCGACCTTGCCCGCCAGCTGGAGGAGAGCGGTGCCGGGCGCGAGAGCTTTGCCGCCCAGATGCAGGAGCACCGGGCAGGCATCGAGGCCATTCAGAAAACCATCGAACAGCTGGACGGCCAGATCCGGGAAAAGGAAGAGATGCTCCGGCGCATCCAGGCGGAAAACGCCGCCACCGGCGAGCGCCGGGGGCAGGTGACCGGGGTGCTGGCCGAGCTGACCGAGCGCCAGACCGCCGAAAAGGTGCGGGCCGCGGGCTGCGAAAGCACCGCCGCCACCGCTGCTCAGCGGCTGGAAGCGTTGCAGAACGAACCCGCTTCCGGCCAGGGACTGGAGGAGCTGGAGAGCGAGCTGGCCGATACCAGGACTTACTTAAACACCCTGGAGGAAAGCCTGACCCGGCTGGAAAATGTGAAAAACGGCCTGAACCTGAAGCTGTCCAGCCGGCAAAAGCAGCTGGAGGAGGCGGACGGCGCGGCCGCCCAGCTGAACCGTCAGCTGGAGGCCTCCACCCAGCGGCTGCAGCTGCTGACCGATCTGGAACGGAACATGAACGGCTACCAGCACAGCGTAAAAACTGTGATGAAGGCCGCCCAGAATCACCGCCTGCGGGGCATCATCGGCCCGGTGAGCAGCATCCTCACGGTGCAGCCGGGCTACGAAGTGGCCATCGAGACCGCTCTGGGTTTCGCGCTGCAGAACATCGTGGTGGACGGCGAAACCGCCGCCAAGGCAGCCATGGCTTTCCTGCGCAACGAGCGGGCGGGCCGGGCCACCTTCCTGCCGCTGGACACCGTGAAGAGCAGCCACTTCGACGCCTCCCGCCTGACCGGCAGCGCCCGGGTGGCATCCAGTCTGGTGGAATACGACCCCAAATACAACAACATTGTGGCCAACCTGTTGGGCCGCATCATCGTGGTGGACGAGATCGAGGAGGCCAGCCGGGTTGCCCGTGCGCTGGACTACCGCAACCGGATCGTTACCGCCGACGGCCAGGTCATCAACGCGGGCGGTTCCTTCACCGGTGGTAGCGTGAGCCAGTCCGCCGGCCTGTTCAGCCGCCGTCAGGAGATCGAGGACCTGCGCAAGAAGATCGGCTCCCTGCAGAATAAGCAGGGCCAGGCCCAGGCCGCGGCGGATAAGCTGAAGGCCGAGGTGGAAGCCCTGAACGCCCAGCTGACCGCCGCCTCCAGCGAGGCCATCACCGCAGGCGGCGATAAGATTCGCGCCGAGGGCGAGCTGCGCCGCATCGAAACGGCCATCAGCCAGGCCCAGGCCGCCGCCCAGCTGCGCGCCGCCGAGTGCGAGCAGCTGAACGAGACTATCCGCGGCAGCCGCAAGGAGCTGGAGGAGGCCAAGGCCGAGGAGACTCGCCTGGGCGAGCAGATCGTCGCTCTGGAGGCCGAGCTGGCCGAGCTGGCCGGAAGCGACGACAGCTTCCTTGCCACCCGGGCCCGCCTGTCCGATGAGCTGAGCGAGACCCGCCTGGCCCGTCTGGCCGCTGAGAAGGACGTGAGCCTGCACGAGGCCTCCATCCGGGATCTGGAAAGCCGTCACGGTGAGAGCGGTCAGCGGGAGCTGGCTCTGCGGGAGAACATCGAGCGGCTGAAAAAGGCCAACGAGGAACACGAGCAGAGCATCCGCACCATCCAGGAGGAAAAGGAAAAGAGCGCCGGGCGCATCCGCGAGGCCGAGGAGGCCATCCGCAAGGCCGCCGAGGAGCGGATGCAGAAGGAAGGCAGCATCAGCCGTGAGAGCCAGCGCCAGCGCGCGGTGAGCGACGAGCGTGAAAAGATGAGCCAGGAGATGGCACGTCTGAACGAGCGCAAGGCCGCCGCCGAAAAGGAGTACGATGAGCTGATCGCCAAGCTGTGGGAGGAATACCAGCTGACCATGAGCGACGCGCAGCCGCTCTGCGTGCCCTTTGAAAGCGCCGCCGACCTGCGCCGCCAGGTGGCAGAGACCCGAAGCCGCATCCGCGCTCTGGGCAACGTGAACGTGGGCGCCATCGAGGAATACAAAGAGGTGAGCGAGCGCTACACCTTCCTGAAGAACCAGGTGCAGGACGTGGAGAAGAGCCGCACCGAGCTGACCCGGATGATTGCCGAGCTGTCCGCCGAGATGCAGGACATCTTCACCCGCAGCTTTGCCGAGATCAACCGGAACTTCGGCCGCATCTTCACCGAGCTGTTCGGCGGCGGCACCGCCTGCCTCAAGCTGGACGACGAGCTGAACGTGCTGGAAAGCGGCATTGAAATTCAGGTGTCGCCCCCGGGCAAGGTCATCAAGAACCTGGCCGCTTTGTCCGGTGGCGAGCAGGCGCTGGTGGCCATCAGCATCTACTTCGCCATTCTGGCGGTGAACCCGGCGCCCTTCTGCATCCTGGACGAGATCGAAGCCGCTCTGGACGATGTGAACGTGGCCCGTTACGCCCAGTATCTGCGCCGCATCACCGACCACACCCAGTTCATCGTGATCACCCACCGACGCGGCACCATGGAGGCCGCCGACGTGCTCTACGGTGTGACCATGCAGGAGGATGGTGTGTCCAAGCTGCTGCGTCTGGACCTGGAACAGGTGGACGCGACGCTGGTTTCGTGATATAAAAGAAGAGTACCAGCCGCCGCCCGGCGGCCGGAATCGAATCACCCGCCCGCCTTACCGGGCGATGAAAGGAAACGAGGGGAGACATTATGGGACTTTTCAGCCGGAAGAAAAAGCTGGATGAAGGCCTGGCCAAAACCCGCAAGGGCTTCTTTGCCGGCATTCTGGACATGCTCAACGCGGGCGAGATCGACGACCATATGTACGAGGACCTGGAGGAGCAGCTGATCCTGGCCGACACCGGCGCCGACGAGGCGGTGCGGCTGGTGGAGGAGCTGCGCAGCCGGGTGCGCAAGGACCACATCAAGACCGCATCCGACGCACTGGCCGCCCTGAAGGACATCATCACCGGCGAGCTGGTGGCGGACGCGCCCATGGATATGAGCGGCAAGCCCGCCGTGATCCTGATGATCGGCGTGAACGGCGTGGGCAAGACCACCAGCATCGCCAAGCTGGCCAAGCTCTATAAGGACCAGGGCAAGCGGGTGATGCTGGCCGCGGGCGATACCTTCCGCGCCGCCGCTGCCGAGCAGCTGTGCATCTGGGCCGACCGGGTGGACGTGCCGGTGGTGCGCCACAGCGAGGGCGCCGACCCGGCCGCCGTGGTCTTCGACGCGGTGCAGTCCGCCGCCGCCCGCGGTTACGACATTGTAATTTGCGATACCGCCGGCCGCCTGCACAACAAGCAGAACCTGATGAACGAGCTGGGCAAGATCAGCCGCAGCGTGCACAAGGCCTGCGAGACCGCCAGCGTGGAGACCCTGCTGGTGCTGGATGCCATCACCGGCCAGAACGCCATTAACCAGGCTTCTCAGTTTATCAGCGCCGCCGGAGCCACCGGCATCGTGCTCACCAAGCTGGACGGCACCGCCAAGGGCGGCGCGGTCATCAGCGTGAAGCAGAAGCTGGGCCTGCCGGTGCGCTTTGTGGGCGTGGGCGAGGGCGTGGACGACCTGATGGAGTTCTCTCCCCACGATTTTGCCGACGCTCTGTTCGCTGAAAACTGATCCGAAGGAGACAGATTCCAATGCTCATCTGCGCAGCCACCGGCAACGCCGGTAAATTGAAAGAAATCCGCCGCATTCTGGAGGCTCAGGGCCACCAGGTCAAGAGCCAGAAGGAGCTGGGCATCACCCTGGAGCCGGAGGAGACCGGCACCACCTTTGCGGAGAATGCCCTCATCAAGGCAAAGGCCATCTGCGAAGCCAGCGGCCTGCCCACCCTGGCCGACGACTCCGGCCTGATGGTGGAGGCCCTGGGCGGCGCGCCCGGCGTCTACAGCGCCCGCTACTGCGGCCGTCACGGCGATGACGAGGCCAACAACGACAAGCTCCTGGCCGAGCTGGCCGGGGTAGAGGAGGGCAAACGGGCGGCAAAGTTCGTGTCCGCCGTCTGCTTCTACCTGCCCGAGGGCCGCTTCGTCACCTACCTGGGCGAGTGCCCGGGCCGGGTGATCTTCGAGCGCCGGGGCACCAACGGCTTCGGCTACGATCCCCTGTTTGTGCCCGATGAAGTGGGCCTGGCAGAGGGCGGCGTGCGCCCCAACACCGAGGGCCGCACCTACGCCGAGCTGGAGGCCATTGAAAAGGACGCCATCAGCCACCGGGGCAAGGCCATGGCCCTGCTGGACAAAAACCTGGCCGCCTTCCTGAACGAGGGCTGAGCCGCCAATCAACTGATTCTGTAAATAATAAGGAGAACACTATGCTCACCAGTAAACAACGCGCCGCGCTGCGCGCCGCCGCCAACACCCTCGATCCGGTCTTCCAGGTCGGCAAGGGCGAGATCGACGAGATGCTCATCAAGTCCACCGCCGATTGCCTGGCAGCCCGGGAGCTGATCAAGATGAAGGTGCTGGAGACCAGCATGTACAACGCCAAGGAGGCCGCCGCCATTCTGGCCGAGGCCACCGGCGCCGACGTGGTGCAGGTCATCGGCTCCAAGTTCGTGCTGTTTTTGAAGAAAAAGAAGGAGTCCAAGTTTGAGGATATCCTGAAGGCCGCCCGCTGAGCAGCCGCAAAACGGCCCGAAAAACAGATTGTTTACAATTTGTTTGTAACTTTTTTGAAATATCTGCCCGGCAAGCCTCGTTGTTTGAATGCATGGCCGGGCAGGATGGGGGAATGGTGCAATGAAACTGCTGTTGTTCGGGGGCACCTTTGACCCGCCCCACAACGGCCATATGCGGCTTTTGCAGAGCGCCATCGACGCGGTGCAGCCGGACAAAGTGGTGGTCATGCCTGCGGGCATCCCGCCTCACAAGGCGGCCAGCGCCACCCCGGCCAGCCTGCGGCTGACCATGTGCCAGTGCTTTGCGCCGCTGCATCCAGATCTCACCGTCTCGGACTGGGAGATCGGCCGCGGCGGTAAAAACTATACCATCGACACAGTGCGCATGCTGGAAGAACGCTACCCGGGCGCCGAGATCTTTCTCAGCGTGGGCAGCGATATGCTTACCACCTTCACCCAGTGGAGGGAGTGGCAGAGCCTGCTTCAGAAAACCACCCTGGTGGTGCAGAGCCGCTACAGCGGCGATGCGGCATCCCTTGCGGCCGCGGCCCGGGATCTGGAAGCGGCGGGCGGTCGGGTGGTCTTCGCCCACGCCCCGGTGCTGCAGGCAGCCTCCAGCGACGTGCGTGCCGGGAAGCTGGGCATGGACGCGCTGCCGCCTCTGGTGCAGCACATCTGCAAACAGTATCATTTATACGAAAAGAGCTGAGGACCCATGAACGCAAAAGAAGCGCAGAAGATGGTAAAGGAGTGCCTTTCCAAAAAGCGCTATACCCACACCATGAACGTGCGGGACGCGGCGGTGCATCTGGCCGAAAAGTACGGGGCAGACCCGGCCAAGGCCGAGCTGGCTGCTCTGCTGCACGACGCGGTGAAGGAGCGCAGCCGGGAGGAATTGTTGCAGATCCTGCAAAACAATGCTATAATGGCACAAAATGCCGAAAAAAGCCCCCCGCCGGTCTGGCACGGCATCTGTGCCGCCATTCTGGCCCAGACCGAATGGGGCGTCACCGACCCGGAGATCGTCAGCGCCATCCGCTGCCATACCACCGGCAAGGCCGGGATGTCCAAGCTGGACAAGATCATTTATCTGAGCGATATGATCAGCGCCGAGCGGGACTACCCGGAGGTGTACGAGCTGCGCAGGCTCGCCGAGGAGGATCTGGACAAGGCCGTCTGCACGGCCGTGGAGAAGAACATTGGATGGATGAAGGAATGCGGAAAATCCATCGACCCCTTGTCGCTCGAGGCCCTGGAGGACCTGAAACGCGGCATGCAAACCAGGGAGGATACCCATGAATGAACCCAAACAGCCCCGTAAACTGAACACCGGCTCCGCTTCGGGCCGTTCGTCCGCACCCAGCGGCTCCACCGGCCGCCGGATCAACCGCGGCGGTTCGCCCGCTTCCGGTTCTGGTCAGCAGCGCACGGTCTACCATGCCAGCGAGCAGCCCCGCCGCCAGGCGCAGCCTCAGCGGCAGGCCCAGCCGGCAGCTCACCGTGCCCAGCCTCGCCGCCGCCCGAAGAAGAAAAAGAGCCCGCTGAAAATCGCCCTGATCAGTCTGCTGACTCTGGTGGCCGTGGTCTGTGTGGGCCTGTTCGGCCTGTACCAGTGGGTGGTGCACAGCATCAGCCCCGAGGGCGGCGCCCCCAGCCTGAGCGAGCTGATCAACACCCCCAGCGAGTTCAAGGGTGACGTGGTGAACATTCTGGTCTGCGGCATCGACAAGGACGAGACCCGCAACTACGGCGGCAGCTCCAGCTCCAACGACGGCATGACCGATATGATCATGTACGTGAACTTCAACGTGAAGGAAAAGAAGATCAACATGCTGCAGATTCCCCGCGACACCTACGTGGGCGAGGAATACAAGACCGGCGGCACCGGCAAGATCAATGCGGTGGCCCTGCGCAACGAGGGCGGCATCGCCGATCTGGCCAAGCTGATCAGTGAGCAGTACAAGCTGCCCATTGACTACTATGTGACCATCGACATGCAGTCCCTGCGTGAGATCGTGGATCTGTTCGGCGGCATCGAGGTCTATGTGCCCGAGTACATGGAGTACGACGGCAGCATCCTGTATCCGGGCCTGCAGACCATGGACGGCAACGCGGTGGAGTTCTTTGTGCGTAACCGTAAGACCTACGCTCAGGGCGACATCAAGCGTCTGGACATGCAGCGTTACTTCTACCAGGGCCTGTTCGCCCGCATCCGCACCGCCACTGTGTGGGATATCGCCAAGCTGACCCCGGTGGCCCTGAAGTATGTGACCACCGATATGCCCGGCGATGTGCTGGTGAGCGTGGGCGTAAGCTTCCTGCAGGTGGACAGCGCCAACATTATGATGTGCAAGGTGCCCACCTACAGCGCCGCGGAATACTACAACGGCAACGCCATCCAGGTGTGCGACACCGAGAAGACCCTGGATCTGATCAACACCTATTTCCTCAGCTACACCACCCCTGTGGACAGCCTGGATGTGCCCACCGTGGCCACCTCCGGCTCCTCCACCGACCCCAATGTGCAGTACATGGGCCAGCTGGACACGGCAGCCGGGGATACCGGCGAGAGCAGTACCGGGGATACCAGCACTGCCCAGAGCGGGGAATAAACAGGAAAACACCACTCTGACTTTTCCGGAAAGGAAAGGCGAAAGGAGAAAAATTAATGGAAAGCTTGCAGCTTGCAACCAGCATCGCAAAAGTGCTGGACACCAAAAAAGCCGCGAACGTGAAGGTGCTGAAGGTGCGGGATCTGACCGTGCTCACCGATTACTTTGTGATCGCCAACGGTACCTCCACCACCCACGTGAAGAGCCTGGCCGAGGAAGTGGAGTTCCAGCTGGAGCAGCAGGGCGTGAAGGCTCTGCGCACCGAGGGCTACGACGCCAAGAACTGGATTCTCCTGGACTACGGCACTGTGATTGTTCACGTGTTCTATCCCCAGGCCCGGGAGTTCTATGACCTGGAGCACCTGTGGGCGGATGCCGAGGAGTGCGACATCCAGTTCGACGCACCCGCCGAGGGCGGCGCAAACGAATAAATCAAACGGAACGCCGCCCCGTGTGCAAGCATGGGGCGGCCATGAGCCAGTTTTCCACAGCGGGACAAGCCTGCGGTGGAAAACTGGCTGTCGCCGTTTTATTTTAACGGCGCGGCCGCATCCTTCCGGGGCAAAACGCGGAGTGATGCGGCAGTGCCGTAAGGGGCAAAACGCTCAAATTTTGGTTGGAGTTGATAAAGGTGAAATACGATTTCAAAGCCATTGAAAAAAAATGGCAGAAAGTCTGGGCGGACGAAAAGACCTTCGCCGCCAAGATCGACCACACGAAACCCAAGTTCTACGCTCTGGTGGAGTTCCCGTACCCCAGCGGCCAGGGCCTGCACGTGGGCCATCCCCGCAGCTACACCGCGCTGGACATCGTGGCTCGCAAAAAGCGGCTGGCTGGCTACAATGTGCTGTACCCCATGGGCTGGGATGCCTTCGGCCTGCCCACCGAGAACTTCGCCATGAAGAATCACATCCATCCCGAGATCGTGACCAAGAACAACGTGGCCCGCTTCAAGAGCCAGCTGCAGGCGCTGGGCCTGTCCTTTGACTGGGACCGTGAGATCAACACCACCGATCCCAGCTACTACAAGTGGACCCAGTGGATCTTCCTGCAGCTGTACAAGCACGGTCTGGCCTACAAGAAGGAAATGAGCGTGAACTGGTGCACCAGCTGTAAGGTGGTGCTGGCCAACGAAGAAGTGGTGAACGGCTGCTGCGAGCGCTGCGGCGGCGAGGTGGTCCACAAGGTGAAGAGCCAGTGGATGCTGAAGATCACCGCCTATGCCGACCGCCTGATCGACGATCTGGACGGCCTGGACTTCATCGAGCGCGTGGCCACCCAGCAGAAGAACTGGATCGGCCGCTCCACCGGCGCCGAGGTGAACTTCCCCACCACCACCGGCGACACCCTGACCGTATACACCACCCGCTGCGACACCCTGTTCGGCGCCACCTACATGGTGGTCAGCCCCGAGCATGCCCTGGTGAACCAGTGGCTGGAAAACGGCACCATCCAGAATGCCGACGCCGTGCGCGCCTACCAGGCGGAGGCCGCCCGCAAGAGCGACTTCGAGCGCACCGAGCTGAACAAGGAAAAGACCGGCGTGAAGCTGGAGGGCGTGATGGGCATCAACCCGGTAAACGGCAAGGAGATCCCCATCTTTATCTCCGACTATGTGCTGGCCACCTACGGCACCGGCGCCATCATGGCCGTGCCTGCCCACGACACCCGCGACTACGAGTTCGCCAAGGTGTTCGGCCTGCCCATCGTTGAGGTGGTCAAGGGCCAGGGCGAAAGCCACCTGGACAAGGAAGCCTTCACTGACGTTGCCACCGGCACCCTGGTGAACAGCGGCTTCCTGGACGGCCTGAGCGTGGAAGACGCCAAGAAAAAGATGATCGAATGGCTGGAGAGCGAGGGCAAGGGTCACGCCAAGGTGAACTTCAAGCTGCGTGACTGGGTGTTCAGCCGCCAGCGTTACTGGGGCGAGCCCATCCCCATGGTCTACTGTGAGAAGTGCGGCTGGCAGCCCATCCCCGAGAGCGAGCTGCCTCTGAAGCTGCCCGAGATCAGCGACTTCGAGCCCGGCGAGGGCGGCGAGAGCCCGCTGGCCCGCCACACCGAATGGGTCAACACCACCTGCCCCTGCTGCGGCGGCCCCGCCAAGCGCGAGACCGACACCATGCCTCAGTGGGCCGGTTCCTCCTGGTACTTCCTGCGTTATATGGACCCCCACTGCGACACCGCTCCCGTGAGCAAGGAGGCCGTGGAATACTGGGGTCCTGTGGACTGGTACAATGGCGGCATGGAGCACACCACCCTGCACCTGCTGTACAGCCGCTTCTGGCATAAGTTCCTGTACGACATCGGCGTGGTTCCCACCAAGGAGCCCTACGCCAAGCGCACCAGCCACGGCATGATCCTGGGTGAGAACGGCGAGAAGATGTCCAAGAGCCGCGGCAACGTGATCAACCCGGACGACGTGGTGAACGAGTACGGCGCCGATACCCTGCGCCTGTACGAGATGTTCATCGGCGACTTCGAGAAGGCCGCTCCCTGGTCCACCAAGGGCATCAAGGGCTGCAAGCGCTTCCTGGACCGTCTGTGGGGCCTGGGCGAGATGATCGTTCCCGGCGAGGGCTACCGTCCCGAGCTGGAGACCGCCTTCCACAAGACCATCAAGAAGGTGGGCGAGGACATCGAGGTGCTCAAGCACAACACCGCCATCGCCTCCATGATGAGCCTGCTGAACGATCTGTACGCTGCCGGCGGCGCCACCAAGGACGAGCTGCGCACCCTGCTGATCCTGGTCAACCCCTTCGCTCCGCACATCACCGAGGAGATGTGGCAGCAGCAGGGCTTTGAGGGCCAGATTGCGCACGCCAAGTGGCCGGAATACGACGAGGCCAAGTGCGTGGAGAGCACCGTGGAGGTGCTGGTGCAGCTGAACGGCAAGCCCAAGGCCCGCCTGAACCTGGCCTCCGGCCTGGATAAGGACGCCACCCTGGCTGCCGTGAAGGCGGACGCCTCCGTGGCCGCTCTGCTGGAGGGCAAGACCATCGTGAAGGAGATTGCCGTGCCCGGCAAGCTGGTCAACCTGGTGGTCAAATAAGCAATGCTGTTGACGATTTGCGGTTGAAGACCGGAAAACGGTCTTCAACCGCAGAAAGTTTTGAATTTGCACAAGATTTTAGTTGACAGAACTAACTGTGGCATAGTATAATCGATATGTTGAATACCCTAATTTGGGGCTATGCAACGAAACTCCTGCCTCAGGTCCAAGGGAGGGAAAAATAGATGTCGGAAATTCGTGTCAAGGACAACGAGTCGCTGGAGAGCGCGCTGCGTCGTTTTAAGCGTTCTTGCGCCCGCAGCGGTGTGCTTGCCGAGGTTCGCAAGCGTGAAGCTTACGAGAAGCCCTCTGTGCGCCGCAAGAAGAAGTCCGAAGCTGCCCGCAAGCGCAAGTTTAAGTAATTGCGGTTAGCCGGAACAATGGCTGAAATGCGTGCAAACGCCTGAGCGGGTCCCTTGGGGGCCCGCTCATTTTTTATCGGTTCGCGGGGCCAGTGCCCCGCTTGTATGGGAGAAGCGCTATGTTCATCACACCGGAGTATCTCTTTTGTGGCGCGGCGGCCATCACGCCGGAATTTTTACAGCAGAAGGGCATCACCGCCCTGGTGCTGGATGTGGACAACACCCTCACCGGCCACGACAGCCAGCAGCTGCCCGAAGCAATCCGCGACTGGCTGGACAGGATGCGGGCGGCGGGGATTCAGCTGGCCATTGCCAGCAACAACAATGAGGCCCGCGTGCGGCCCTTTGCCCAGTCCATCGGGCTGGATTATGTGGCCATGAGCTGCAAGCCGCTCACCTTCGGTCTGGCCCGGGCCCGCAAAAAATTCGGGGTGCCCCGGCGGCAGATGGCCATCGTGGGCGACCAGCTGTTCACCGACCGGCTGGCCGGAGCGCTGTACGGCATTCCGGCTTTGGTGGTGCAGCCCATGTATGAGGATTTCAAAAAGGGCATTCGCTTCAAGCGCAGGCTGGAAAAGCCCTTTCTGGCCCGCTATTTCAAAAAGGGAGGGAAGCTGCTGTGAGCATCTTATTCGGAACCGCCGGCACAAGCCAGAGCTTTGCCGAGCAGGGCTATAAAAACAGCGTGCAGGTGCCGGAATACACCGCGAAAATGGGCCTGGATGCCTTCGAGTATCAGTGCGGCCGGGGCGTGCGCATCAAGGAGGAGCTTGCCTCCAAGATCCGCACCCAGGCGGCGGTGCACGGCATCTACTTCAGCCTGCACGCCCCTTACTATATCTCCATGAGCAGCCTGGAGGAGGAAAAACGCCTGAACAGCGTGGACTACATCCTGCAGAGCGCGGCGGCTATCCGGGCGCTGGGTGGCCAGCGGGTGATCTTCCACTCCGGCAGCTGCGGCAAACAGAGCCGGGAAGCTGCCCTGGAAAAGGCGCTGGACACCATGCACCGCATCGTGGCAGCGGTGGACGAGGCCGGTTTCTCCGACATCGTGCTCTGCCCCGAGACCATGGGCAAGGTGGGCCAGCTGGGCACCCTGGACGAGGTGCTGGCTCTGTGCGGGGTGGACAAGCGCATCACCCCCTGCATCGACTTCGGTCACCTGAACGCCCGGGACCAGGGCTCCATCAAGACCAAGGCGGACTATGCCGCCATCCTAGACCGGATGGGCGAGGTGCTGGGCGACGAGCGGGCCAGTAAGTTCCATGTGCACTTCAGCAAGATCGAATACACCACCGGCGGAGAAAAGCAGCATCTGACCTTCGCCGACAGCGTTTACGGGCCGGACTTTGAGCCGCTGCTGGAGCTGTGCTACGAGCGGGGGCTTTCGCCGGTAATCATCTGCGAGTCCGCCGGTACTCAGGCGGAGGACGCCGCCACCATGAAGCGGTATTACCAGAGCCTGGGCAAGTGAGCCCCGGGTCCGCCCCGGGCCCTTGAAAAGGGCAAGAAAGGACTTGAAAAATAGCCGTTTCTGGGGTAGAATAATAACAGATATGTCAGTGAATGCCCGCGCCGCATCGCTGCCGCTCAACAGCAGCAGCCAGGCCGCGGCGCTGGCAGCGCAAGGCCGGTTTGGCCGGGCCAGAATAAATTTTAATTGGAGGATCATTTATGATTTCTGCAGGCGATTTTCGCAATGGCGTAACTTTTGAAGAGAACGGCAACGTGCTCCAGGTTGTGGAGTTCCAGCATGTTAAGCCCGGCAAGGGCGCTGCCTTCGTGCGCACCAAGACCAAGAACGTGATCACCGGTGCCGTGACCGAGAAGAGCTACAACCCCAGCGACAAGTTCCCCACCGCCTTCATCGAGCGCCGTGAGATGCAGTACCTGTACGAGGACGGCGGCCTGTACTACTTCATGGACACCGAGACCTACGAGCAGATCCCCCTGAACGAGCATGATCTGTCCGACTCCTTCAAGTTCGTGAAGGAGAACGAGATGGTTAAGATCCTGAGCTACAAGGGCAACGTGTTCGGCCTGGAGGCTCCCAACTTTGTTGTGCTGCAGGTCACCGAGACCGAGCCCGGCTTCAAGGGCAACACCGCCACCAACACCCTGAAGCCCGCCAAGCTGGAGACCGGCGCCGAGATCCGCGTGCCTCTGTTCATCAACGAGGGCGACATGATCCGTGTGGACACCCGCACCGGCGAATACATGGAGCGCGCCTGATTTTAGGCTTGACCCCTGAACGCATTCACCTGGGCGGCGGCTTTGCCGCCGCCCAGGTTTTGTTTTACCCAGTGTGAGCGCCTCGCCGCCGGTTTTCGGGGGCGGGAGCGTGGTCATAAAAATGTTTGATACTTCTTCAAAGGAGGAATGAACAATGGAACTGAAAGAGCGTGCTGCATACCTGAAGGGCCTGATGGAGGGTCTGGAGATCGGCGACAGCAAGGAAGGCAAGGTCCTGAAGGCCATGTACGACCTGCTGGAGGATCTGTGCGACACCGTGGCTGATATGGATGACGACCTGGACCAGGTCTACGATGAGCTGGACGCCATGGACGAAGATATGGACGACCTGGAAGAAGCCGTGTTCGGTGACGACGAGGACGAGGACGACGAAGAAGAGGAAGACGACGAGGACGAGGAAGTGGAAGCCGAGTACGAGCTGACCTGCCCCAACTGCGGTGCGGTGACCGTCGTGGACGAGGACACCCTGCTGAACGAGCAGGTTTGCTGCGGCAACTGCGGCGCCGAGTTCGAGATCGAATTCAGCGAGTGCGGTGAGGACTGCGAGTGCGAGGACTGCACCGAGGAGAACGAGTAATCCTCTGATTGCTCCCTAAGTCAAACAAAACAGAAAAAGGCGGATGGCAATTGCCATCCGCCGTTTTTTGCGGTTAAAACAGTTTTTTCATAAAAGATAAAGTTTCTCTCTGCAAGTGAAAAAAACGCTGGAAAGGCTCTTTATCGGGCGGATTTGGCCCGCTCCATGGCCGAGAGCTCCGGCATCACGGTACGGCGCATGGTGATGTAACAGGCGAGGCCGCCGATCAGGTTGGAGATGGGCTCGGCCAGGAATACGCCGTTTACGCCAAGCCCGCCCACATGGGGCAGCAGCAGGGTGAGAGGCACCACAATGATCGCCTTGCGCAGCAGCGAGAAGAAGATGGCCAGCTTTGCCTTGTTCAGCGATTTGAACACGCTCTGGCCGGAGAACTGGAAGGCCATCATCACAAAGCCGAAGAAATAGATGTGCAGCGAGGGCACCGCAATGGCCATCAGCTCCGGGTCCGGGTTGAAGATGCGGATGAAGGTTTCCGGAAACAGGGAGATCAGCCCCCAGATCAGCAGGGTATAGCCGAAGCCCAGCTGAGTCATGAAGCGGATGGCCGCCCGCACACGATCCGCCATCCGTGCCCCGTAGTTGTAGCTGATTACCGGGGATGCACCGTCGGAAAGGGCCAGCACCGGTGTCTGCGCAATCTGCCGCACCGAGTTGATCACCGTCATCACACTGATGTACAAATCTCCGCCGAAGGCGCTCAGGGTGGAGTTGCAGGCCACCTGGACCAGGCTGTCGGTGAAGCCCATCACAAAGCTGGAGGTACCCAGCGCCAGAATGCGCTTGATGATGCCGACGTCCGGCCGGAAGCCCTTCAGCACCAGCCGCAGCTCCGCCTTCGGCCCGGTGAGAAAGGCCATCACCCATACCGCCGAAAGCAGCTGGGAGAGCACGGTGGCAATGGCAGCACCCCGCACGCCCAGTCCCAGACCGAAGATCAGGATGGGGTCCAGGATGATGTTGGCCACTGCACCCAGCAGCACGGTGAGCATACCGGTGCGGGCAAAGCCCTGGCTGTTGATGTAGGGGTTCATTCCCAGCGAGGTCATCACGAATACGGTACCCAGCAGATAGATGGTTATGTACTGGGCCGCGTAGGAGTAGGTGTCGCCGCTGGCACCGAACAGATAGAGCAGCGGCTTGTGGAATACGATGCCCACAACCGTAAGTACCAGCCCACAGGCCATCAGCATGAACCAGGCGTTGGCCAGGATGGTCCGGGCACTGTTCAGGTCCTTCTGGCCCCGGGCGATGGAGCACAGCGGCGCGCCGCCTACCCCGAACAGATTGGCAAAGGCGGTGATCAGGGTAATAAGAGGGAAGCAAAGCCCCAGTCCGGCCAGCGCCAGCGTGCCGTGACCGGGAATTTTGCCGATGTAGATCCGATCCACGATGTTGTACAAAAGGTTCAGAATCTGGGCCACCAGCATGGGCGCTGCCACCGCAAGCACGCTGCGGCGCACGTTGGAGCCGGAAAAATCCACCTGCCCGCCTCCAGCTGTCCGGTGAAAATGGGGAAATGTCATCTTGCTGCAGCCATCCTTTCCTGCTGTCCGCGCCTTTTCGGAGCGAGGGCAAAATTAATGCGCACTGCTCCGGGCGTGGAACAGTGCGCGTTGTTTTTGTGGGGAAGCGGCGTTACTTCTTGGCGGGTGCTTCCTTCAAAGCACGCTCCAGCCACATGGAGCCGATCTCCAGAGCGGTGTACAGGCCGGTCTTGCTACTCTGCTTCACCACACGCTCGGGCAGGGGCTTGGAGGCGTCGGTGCTCATGAGCATCACATGGATCTTATCGGCCATCTTCATGCCGTTTTCTTCCTTTTCGGTGAGAATCTGCATAAAAATCACAAAGGGATCAGCCAGGCTGCCGTAGTAGATCTCGTTGCCGCAGCGCACCAAAGGCTTGCCCTTGTAGGTCAGTTTCGGGGTATATGCCATTGTAAAAAACCCTCCAGTCGGTTGATATATATATTATTTTTATTATACCATAAACGACTCAGAAACACAACGGCACGCCGGTTTACAGGTCCAGCTTGCCCCGTTCGATCTTTTCCTCGTTCAGAGCCACCTTCTGGGTCAGGCTCTTCAGCTTGGAATCCATCTGGCTGATCCGTACCGACATGTAAAACTGCTTGATGAGCAGCAAAAAGATGATGGCAAGATACACCACATTGATTTCGCTCACAAAACCGAATTTGCGGGCCACCCAAGTGGTGATCTCCGGGAACAGGCTAAGCAGCAGCAGGCAGCCGGAAAACAGCAGCCAGAAGATGGAATCCTCGATTTGAACCTTTGCCTGGCGTACCCGGCGAAGGATGAACAGAGTGGTGCACAGGCTGCCGCAGATCAGAAGTGCGCGCAGCGCAAAGGGAAGCAGTGGGGACATGGCGTTCAGTCTCTCCTTTCCGGGTAATAGAAGGTCACGGGCTCCCGTTTGCGGAACCACTGGATCAGCAGGATGGACAGGCCCATCTTGAGCATGTATTCCACCGAGCGGGCGAAGTTCAGGTAACTGGTGCCGGTGAGCCGTTCGCCCATCTCCACCTGGATCTCCCGCACTACCGCGCCGTTCTTGATCAGGTAGCTGATGGTGTCCGGCTCGGGGCCGTAGTTCAGATTCAAGGCGAATTCCTCCACCATGCGGCGGTTGAACATCCGCATGCCGCTGGTGGGGTCGCAGATGGCCTGGCCGGTGGTCAGGCGGATGGCCCAGCTAATCAGATAGCTGCCCAGCATCCGCAGGCTTTTGGGCTTTTTCACGGTGAGGAACCGGCTGCCGATTACAATATCGGCTCCGTTTTCCAGCTCATCCAGCATGGGCTGGATGTATTCCGGCTTGTGCTGGCCGTCCGCGTCGAACTGCAGGGCACAGTCGTAACCGTTTTCGGCAGCATAGCGCAGCCCGGTCTGGAAGGCTCCGGCCAGACCCAGGTTCACCGGCAGGTCAATCAGCCGGAACCCGTGCTGGCGGCAGAGTGCGGCGGTGCGGTCACGGCTGCCGTCGTTCACCACCACATAGTCGTATTGGGGGTAACGGGCCACAAGCTCGTTCACCACACGAACGATGTTTCCTTCCTCGTTGTAGGCGGGGATGACGATCAATAGCTTGGACATAAGCGTTCAATTTCCTTTGCAGTCAGGTTGTTGGGCTCTGGCAAGCCGCAGAAGCTCGCGAGTCACGGCTTCCCAGGTGAAGTGCTCCTCCAGACGGGCGGCGGTCTTTTGGGCCGCTGCAGCGCCCCATGCATGATCCGTCAGGCAGCGTTTCAGCGCAGCGGTCAGTGCCTGGGGGTCCACCCCGTCCAGCTGGACGCCGTAGCTTTCATCCGGCAGCAGCTCGTCACTGCCGCCGGTGCGGGTGGTCAGAATAGGGCAGCCGCAGGCTGCCGCTTCCAGAAAGGTGGTGGGGAAACCTTCGGCGTAGTAGGTGGGCAGGCAGTACAGCTGGGCCTGGGCCAGCAGCTGCATGGCCTGGGCATAGGGCACTGCCCCTGCCAGATGCACCTTCGGCGGGCAGTTTTCCCGCAGCTTGGGCAGCAGCGGACCGTCGCCCGCCACCACCAGGCTGCACCCGGGCAGATCGGCGTGGGCAAAGGCCTCGATCAGCTCGGCCACACCCTTTTCCGGGATCACCCGGCCCAGAAAGACCACCAGTTTTTCATCGGCGGGAAGACCCAGCCGGACCCGCCAGTCCACAGCGTCCGAAGCTTGGGTCAGCGCCCGCACCTCGGCGGGGTCCACCGCGTTGTACAGCTGGCCCTCCGGCCGGATGCCAAAGTGCTCCAGCCAACGGCACACCGCACGGCTTACGCCGAAAAAGCGGGGACGACAGGCCTTCAGCCAGACCGCCGCCAGATGCTCATAGCAGGCTCCGGCGGCATTCAGCAGCGGATTGCCCATGGGCAGATGACCGGTGGAGTGGTCTACCACAATAGCGGGAATGCCTCGCTTGTGGCACTGCCGGGCCGCGTACAGGCTGCTGATGTAAAAGCGTGTGTTGATGACGCAGAAGCCGATGGGCTCGGCCCAAAGCTTCTTTGCCAGCGCCCGGAACGCCCGCCCCGGTTTCAGAACCGGGAACCGGCCGTTCATCAGCGGCCAGACCGGCAGCCGGTAGATGCGGATGCCGTGCTCGTCGGTTTCAAGCTCCGGCAGGCCGGGAAGGGAGCTGGTTACCACAATGGCGGTGTGCCCGGCAGCCACCACCCGGCGGGCCAGATTGAAGGTGTAGCGCTCCACGCCTCCAACGGTGGGCAGATACTGAGCAGAGAAAAAACAGATGGTCACGAAGCGAAACCTCCTGTGTACGGCGGGGTTATGCCCCGCGCTTTTTGTAAACGAATTCCCGCTGAATCTGGAAGCTGATGAAGAACAGGAACACGTCCACAAAGATCTTGATCACCAGTTCCGAGAATCCGCCGGTCAAGGCGTACAGCAGGCTGACCAGCCCAGCGGAGCAGGCCATCTGCACCACCGCCAGCAAAAAGTATTTGCCCGCGGCCATGCCATGGTGCTCCCGGCTCTTGAACACCAGCTTGTAGTTCAGCAGGTAGTTGTAGGTGGCCGAGATCACCCGGGCGCAGACGGTGGCCAGGGTGATATACAAAGTACCGGACACAAAGGAGTTCAGCAGCATGCAGAACAGGCTGAACAGCACCAGGTCCACCACGCTGGAGGACAGGGACGAGAACAGAAACTTGCCGAACACCGCGTAGATGCGGGCGGAGTCCCGCAGGGGGTTGAAGTGGCTGGTCTTATTTTCCTCGATGTATACCGTTTCGATGGGCACCTCCACGATGGGCACCCCGGCTTCCTTGGTGTCGATGAGCATGTTGGATTCAAATTCAAACCGCTCGCCGCCGGAATGCATCAGGGTCTTCATGAAGGAGGTGGGAATGGCCCGCAGACCGGTCTGGGTATCGGTGATGGAAAGGCCCACCAGCGCCTTGAATACAAAGCGGGTACACTTGTTGCCGAAGCTGGAGCGCAGCGGCACGTCCTTCTCGTCGAAGTCACGACAGCCCAGGATCAGGGCGTCCGGCCGTTCAGTAAGAGCCTTCATCACCTTGAGAATGCACTCCGGGGTGTGCTGGCCGTCGGAATCGGCGGTCACGCAGCCGGGGGCATCCGGCCAGGTGTTCAGGCAGTAGTTAAAGGCGGTTTTGAGTGCGCGCCCCTTGCCCAGATTCACCGCATGACGCAGCACAGGGCAGCCCCAGCGCTGCTGGGCTTCTTCAAAGAAATGGGCGTAGGCGGGGCCGCTGCCGTCGTCCACCAGAACGATGTTCTGAATGCCCGCCGCGTGCAGCTGCTCCAGCAGGCGGGGCAGCTTTTCGTCCGGCTCCAGAGAGGGGATGATCAGGGGAATTTGCTTGTAATCCATAAAATATCGTACTCCTTAACGGATGGCGTATGGCCGTTTAACGGGCCAGAATGGAAAGAAAAGCATTGAGAAGGACCAGAATGTCCACAAGAGTTACCGCATAGATCAGGCCGCGGGTACAGTCGGTCTGCAGCAGCAGTCGTTTGGGGCGAGCCAGCAACAGCAGGCTCAGCACCGGCAGGAAATAGCGGCCCTGCAGCCCGTAGATGGTGGTGTAATAGGTGGGGGTCCAGGAGATGCAGCCCAGCACCGCCAGACCGCAGCAGGCAAGCCCGATCAGCAGGCAGAGAGCCTTGGCCCACACCGGCAGCTCAAAGCCGGGCTGCAGCCAGGCCAGAGCCAGCAGGATCATCAAAGCGGCCACCCAGGTCCAGGCGATCTGTACGCCCGGGTCGAAGTAGCTCAGGGTACCGCCGATCAGGGTCTTCACGTAATGGTCGCCGTTTTCCACCACCGAGCGGATGGCCAGCTCCAAGGTGTCCAGCGGGTGGGAGAGAATGTAGGGCAGGGTGTAGCAGACGCTGTCGTCCTGCACCGGGGCCTCTTCGGCAGGCTGAGCGGCGGGCTCCTCGGCGGGGCTCTCCGCCGGAGCAGTGCTTTCCGGCGCGCTCTGGGCCGGCTGGGCGGCGCTTTCCGCTGTTTCTGTGATTTCAGCCGAAACACTGGTGGAGGCCGCGCCCGCGGCTACCTGGGTGCGGCCGCTCATAAAGTCGTTCAGAATCACCTGACCGCCCGCATTAAAGAAGAAGCACACCAGGCACAGGGCCAGGAATCCGCCCTTCAACGCCTTGGAATAGCGGCCCAGCCGGGCGGCCGGAATCAGAAAGACCAGCAGCGCCAGCGGGAAATATACGATTTTGGAGGGCACGATCAGCAGTCCGGCCAGCGCGGGCAGGATCAATTGCTTCCAGCCGATCTGCTCCCGGGGGCCGAAGGCCAGGTCCAGCACCAGCGCTGCGAACAACAGGCAGAGCGCCAGCAGGTTGGAGTCCCGGCTGTAGGAGGCGGCCAGATGCAGCGTCATGGGCAGAAGCGCCACCGAGGCGAATACCGCCTTGGCCACCGGGGTGCGCTTCACCGCCCAGGCCGCCAGGAAGGCGAAGAACACAAGATTCGTAAGCCTGCCCAGGAAGAGAGTGGGGATGAAGCCCAGCCGGAGCAAAAAGCCTGCCAGCACCCCGAGGGCGCTGATCCAGTACATGGTGTAGCTGGAATCCACCTGATACTCGTCGTAGTCCTGGGTGTGGGTGAAGGGGTCGGAGTTGGTGGTAAGCAGATTTTTGGCAATGTGCTGCCAAGTGAATACCGTGGTTTCGCCGTCCTGCACGATCACATCCACGTCCGAGGGACGGCGCAGGCTGCTGTGAATCTGGCTTTGGGCCACCGGCAGATAGGGATTGTAGATGGTGGAGGCCAGGGTAAAGCTCTGGTTGATATGAAACTGCTCATCCGGCGCGGAGTAAGGGGGCAGCACCATGTTGAACAGGATGCCCAGCGCCAGCACAAAGCAGAAGACCATCCGGTGCAGGGGGCATTTCTTTCCGGTGAACAGCCACCATCCGGCCCCGATGAGGATCAGAGCCAGCAGGGCGATGACCCAGTAGAACTTGGTCACAAAGCCGCCGATCTGGGCGTAGACGCCCAGGATGGCCAGCATGCCCTCGGTGGACTCGCCATTCACGGTCAGGCCCAGCCCGGCCTCGTTGGCGGTGGGGGTGTAGCCGATGAGCAGCCGCCCTTCGCCGGTGTAGTGGGCGGTCAGGCTCACCCGGTAATGGCGCTCGCCCGCCTCGGTCAGCTCCACCGGCTGGGAAAGCCCCAGCGTGGTGTAGTAGGCTTCGGTGGTGTCCAGAATGTTGCTCATGTCGCCTTCACTGGTGGCCAGCACCTCGCCGGTATCCAGGTCGGTGAGGGTGAGCTCCAGCACGCCGGTGGGGCCTTCGTCGCCCGCTTTCTGTACCTTGAAGGCAAAGCCCATATAAAGCAGGTCCCGGTCACAGACGAAATCCTGGGTCACGGTGTCGTCGATGAGGGCGAACTCGCTGAACTGGTCGTTGATCATCCAGCTGCGGCTCTTTTCGCCGTTGCCCCGCACCTGGGTGAGCCAGACACAGGCAAAGATGAAAAAGGCCACAGCCAGCAGTACTGCGCCGCCCAGCAGGCGGCGGTGCCGCTTGATTTGTGTGAGAAGTTTTTCCATGGGAAAACCCTTTCCGGTTGAATTATTTGCCCGTCTGGCCGTAGTAGGCACCCGGGCCATGCTTGCGCAGGTAGTGCTTGTCCAGCAGATAGCTGTCTACCGGCTGCGCACCCAGCGCAAGGCTGTGGTAGGCCATCATGGCTACCTCTTCCAGAATGATGGCGTTTTCCACCGCACCGGCGGCATCCTTGCCCCAGGTGAAGGGACCGTGGGCCTTGACCAGCCCGGCGGGGATGAATTCGTAGCAGTCCGCACAGGCGGCGGCCAGCACCAGACCGGTGTTGGTCTCATAGTCGCCCTCAATCTGCTCTTTGGTCAGGGCGGGGGCACAAGGCACCGGGCCGTAGAAGGTGTCGGCATGGGTGGTACCCAGAGCCGGAATCTCCCGTCCGGCCTGGGCGAAGATGGTGGCCCACCGGCTGTGGGTGTGGACTACGCCGCCGATGGTGGGAAAAGCCCGGTACAGCTCCAGATGGGTCCTGGTGTCCGACGAGGGGCGCAGCTCGCCTTCCACCACGCTGCCGTCCGAAAGGCGCACCACCACCATGTCCTCCGGACGCAGAGAGCTATAATCCACGCCGGAGGGCTTGATGGCAAAGACTCCGGCCAGGCGGTCCACCTGGCTTGCATTGCCCCAGGTGGCAAGACAGAGGTTTGCCTTGGGCAGGGCCAGATTGGCAGCCCAGGCCGCCTGCTTCAGTGCTTCGTACATGGGCTCACACCCCCGCGCCGAAGGCGGCGTTCACCGCCTGCTCGAACAGACCGGCATCCTTCAGCAGTTTTTCCACTGCGCCGCGCACCGCGCCCTCGCCGCCCTTCTGGGGGCAGACATAATGGGCAATGGCTTTCACCTCAGGGGCGGCATCGGCGGGGCAGGCCACAAAGCCGCACAGCTTCATGGCCGCCATGTCGTTCCAGTCGTCGCCCACATAGGCAACTTCCTCCCGGGCAAGGCTCTGCTCGGCCAGGAAGGCGGCAAGATACTCCGCCTTCTTTTTGCAATTCTGCACACAGTAGTCCAGATGCAGCTCCTCGGCCCGGCGGCGCACAGGCACGCTCTCCCGCCCGGTGAGGATCATTACCTTGATGCCGGCGGTGCGGGCGATCACAAGGCCCGCGCCGTCCTTTACGGAAAATTTCTTGGTCTCGTTGCCGGTGGAATCCAGATACAGCCCCCCGTCGGTGAGGGTACCGTCCACGTCCAGCACAAGCAGCTTGGTCTGCATGGGCATGTTACTCCTTTTCGTAATAGCTGGGGGTCACGAAGCGCACGCGCAGCTCCTGAGCCCGGATGGCTTCGGCCATGGCGTGGTTGTAGTCCGCGCCCCGCAGGGTGTGGTTCTTCATGCGGGGGTCACAGTAGTTGTCGCCCGCGGGACCGTAGCCGTCCGCACCGGCGATGGCAGCCTCGTCCACGCCCAGCTCGGCCAGCAGGTGCAGCAGCATGATCAGGCTGTTGGCGCCCTTGTCGAAGGCTCCGGCCAGGCTGTTGTAGTCCAGCCGGTAATCCGCCTCGCCCTGCAGGTTGCTGGTGGCAATCACCGCGCAGGGGCAGGCCTCCAGCTTTTCAAAGCGCTTGCCGTTGGTGAAGAAGGCGAAATCCGCCTTGTAGTGTTCGGGCACGAAGTTGGCGCTGATGATGACCGGGGTGTTTTCGGTGATATAGGCCTCAATGGCCTGCCGGTGGGTGTCCAGCGTCTGGCCGGGGGCCAGGGCCAGGATCTTCCGGCCGGCCAGCAGCTCTTTCAGCTTGGCCCGGTCGGCCGCGTCGTCCAGGGCGCTGCCCTTGTACTGGGTATACAGCTTGTCCGCGTAGGCGGCGTCAAAGGCGGTCTTCTTCTCGGGGGCGATTCGGCTCAGAATGTGGTTGATGTCCCGGTTGGACAGATCGCCCTTGCCCAGCAGGTGCTCGGCGTAGTTGCGATGCAGGTTGTACCGGGCGGACAGGAAATAGGGCGGGGAATAGCCCCAGGGCTCCTTTTCCCGGATGGGCATGATCTGATCCTGAATGGCATCCAGCATGCAGTCGATGTCGTACTGCTTGCCAAAGTTCAGGTTCAGATAATCGGCGATCAGCTCGATGCACAGGTTGCCGGGGGTGCGGCCCATGCCCAGAAGGCTGGCGTCCACGATCACGTCCCGGTTCAGGTGCTTGTTCACAAAGCTCTGGGCCAGACTGGAGCTGAGGGCCATGTTTTCGTGCAGGTGCAGGCCCAGGGTGATATCTTTGGCCAGGTTGTTGTCCACCAGGCTCACGATGCGGTCCAGATCCTGCTGGCGCATGCTGCCGAAGGTGTCCACAATGGAGAATGCGTAGGGATGGATCTTATTCACCTGCTCCACCAGCCAGAGTACGCCCGCATCCGAGTAGCCCATGATGTTGATGGGGTTGCAGCTGATCTTGTAGCCCTTGTCCTGGGCCTTTTTGCAGAAGGCCAGTCCTTCTTCGATGTCGTAGTCGTGGAAGGTTACCCGGATCAGGTCGATGCCGGTGCCGTCCCAGGGCTCCAGCTTGTCGATGTCGTAGAAGTTGTGCAGGGCCATGCCGCTGAACATCACGTTTTTCCGGTCGGCGGGCAGAATTTTCTTCAGCTCAGCCACCGTGTTCCAGCGGGTGCAGTCCGGGTCGTAGTCCACGTTGCGCAGAAAGCCCACCTCCACGATGTCGGTGCCCGCCTTCACCAGGCTGCGCACAATGTCGCGGATGTTTTCATAGCCGAAGCGCCATTCGTTGATATAACCGCCGTCCCGCAGGGTGCAGTCCAGAAGTTTGATGCTGTGCATAAAAGCAGCTCCTTTCCGGCAAGTCTCAGTTGCCGCGCTGTTTCAGGATATCACACACGATGGCCACGTCCTTGGGGGTGTCCACCGATACAGTCTTGTAGGGGGAAACCACAGCGTGTACCGTGTGACCGTTTTCGATGAAGCGCATCAGGTCGTTTTCCTCAGCCTTTTCCAGCGCGCTTTTGGGGGTAGCGGCGTAGAAATCCAGCGCCTTTTTGCTGAACAGCTGGATGCCGGTGATCTTCTCGTACTCAAAATCCGCCGTTCCCTTCGGGTAGGGGATGGGGCTGCGGGAGATCAGCAGGATCTCCCGGCGGGCGTTGCAGGCCACCTTCTGGTTGGAGAAGTCGATCACATCCGCCGGGTGGTCCATGATGTTGGTCACGCCCGCCACGTAGTAGGGGTCCTCAGGCAGAGTGTCCGGCAGAATCAGGTCAAAGGCCCGGGCGTCGATCAGCGGCTCGTCGCCCATGATCTGCAGGTACAGGTCCGCGTCCAGCATGCAGCTCACCTCATGGATGCGGGCGGTGGGGGTGTCGTGGTCGGCCCGGGTCATGAGAGCGGGCATGTCGTACCGGCGGCAGACCTCCATGATCCGCTCGTCGTCGGTGGCGATCACCAGATCGTCCAGCTTCTCACATTTCTTTGCCGCCTGGTACACCCACCAGATCATGGGTTTGCCCAGAATGTCCGCCAGCGGCTTGCCGGGCAAACGGCTGGACTGGTACCGGGCGGGAATCACGCCGATGATTTTCATAGGAACAACCTCCTTGCGGGCCCGTAATATGAACGATGGAACGGGCCGCTTGATTTCAAAGCATTCAGGGCAATGCCGCACAATTCCAGGTGGTGGAGCGCGCTGGAAAATTTTTTGTGAGCGGTGTTGCCTCCGGAAAACAGTTTATCCGAGCAGAGCCAGCGCCTGGTCAAGGCTCAGCTCCAGCTTTTCGTCCGCCACCTCCAGGGCCTTGAGCACGGTGGATTCCACCGTCACCGCCTTTTTGAACCGGAAGGGCAGCGCAAAATTCAGTACCTCGCTGGGCATGGTGCGCTCCAGGATGACTGCCTCCGGGAACAGGCGCGAATAGTCAAAGGAGTCCCGGGGATGGGTCTTGATGAAGAGAGGCCCGCCGGTGCAGTGAGCCTTCACCACGGCAGTGAACATCCTCTGCTGGGTCTCGCCGTCCAGCAAGCCGTCCGGCACAAAATCCCGGGGCAGAAACAGCACCGCGCCCTCGGCCTTTTCGGGCAGCGGCCGGGTGAGGAACACCTGCCGGATCAGCCCCTTCTGGGCCTCGGTAAGCCGGTGGAACCGGTCGGTTTTGGAATCCTCCCGAAGCTTTTGGGGGAACAGATTGGTCTTTGCAGCGCACTCAGTCTCCACCGCGCTGACCCGCTTGTAGTCGCCCCAGTACAGATAGCCGTAGCCCAGCTTCTGCCGCAGCCGGAAATGGGGCTGGGCCCGCTGCTCGTCGATGATGGGGTGGCTGGGGCGGCAGGTACTGGCCATGGTGTCCTCACAGAGCACGTAGGGGGCCTTCAGATCCTGCAGGTAGCGGCCCAGCACGCTCCAGTCGTTGTGAATGTAGATGGCTGCGTAGGCCTTGGGGTCAATGGAAAAGCCGTAGTATTTTTCCACGTTGCGGCGGCCCATGATCCGCTGCAACAGCAGCGTGCGCAGAAAACCGGGCTGAATAGCGCTGCCGCAGGCGTTTTCGTCAAAAACCCGTACACAGCGGAACAGGCCGGTGGCGGAAAGCCGCCCGGCCAGTTCTTCGGTGTTTGGAATGACACTGCTCAGGATGAGGTCGGGGGCCACTGTGTCCTCCATGGCCCGGACCATCTCCACCAGCACCTGATAGGCGGTGTGGCAGATGTATAAATTGGGCAGACCCATCGTCAGTTTACCTCGTTTGACTCAACGACCACCGGCGGGAAATGGATGTGACCCCAGCCGCTGGACCACTCCGGCAGGGTGCGGTCCATGTTGGTGATCTCGAAGGCGAATTCCTGGGCGGGCTTGTCCAGGCAGGCGGCGTTGGCCAGCTCCCGCTCGAACACGTCCAGATAGAAGAAATACTGCCCCTCGCTGAAGATGGAGGTGTCCACCGTGAACACAGTGGAGTAACGGCGGCCCGGCTGGGCCTCGCCCAGGGTGATGGGATGGGTGATGCCGATGGGCGTGGAATCCCGGTAATGGAAATTCAGCTTCAGGTTCACCGCGTCGAAGTGCTGCATGACCTGCCAGTCGATGCGGATGCGCAGAGGCTCGCCCGCGGCAAACACGCTGCTCTCCTTGTCCAGGAAGGTCAGCCGCTCCACCCGCAGCCGCTTGCCGGCGCTGGTGTTCATGCGGCCGATCTCGCGCAGGTCGTAATCCACCACGTTCACGTCGGTGGTGTCCATATAAACGGCGATGGCGTCGTCCACGTTGCCGTCGAAGATCACCTTGCCCTTGTCCAGCACCACGCAGCGGGTGCACAGCTGGCGGATGGTGCTCATGTTGTGGCTCACATACAGAACGGTGCGGCCCTCCTGGCCCGCCACGTCGCTCATCTTGCCCAGGCACTTCTGCTGGAACTTCATGTCGCCCACGGCCAGGACCTCGTCCATCACCATGATTTCACTGTCCAGATGGGCAGCCACCGCGAAGGCCAGCTTCACGAACATGCCGCTGGAATAACGCTTGACCGGGGTGTCGATGAAGTCGCCGCATTCGGAGAACTCGATGATCTGGTCCAGCTTGGAATCCACCTCGGCCTTGGTCATGCCCAGAATGGCGCCGTTCATGTAGATGTTTTCCCGGCCGGTCATCTCCTGGTTGAAGCCGGTGCCCACCTCCAGCATGCTGGCGATGCGGCCCTTGATCTTGATCTCGCCCTCAGTGGGTGCGGTGATGCGGCTGAGCAGCTTGAGCAGGGTGGACTTGCCCGCGCCGTTGCGGCCGATGATGCCCAGCGCCTCGCCCTTGTAAACGGTCAGGTCCACGCCGTTCAGCGCCATGAAGGTCTGGCCGAACAGGCGGGTGTCGGTGCCGATGGGCAGGTTGGGGTCCTCCTTGCCGCGGATGCGGGCCCACCAGCTCTGCAGGTCAGCGGTGAGGGTGCCGCCGCCGATCTGGCCCAGTTTGTATTGCTTTTTTACGCCGGATACCTGAATGACAGGCTCTTTGCTGTGTACCGGCTCGCTGTGATTGGACATGCAAAAATCCTCCTGTTACACGGTATCCATAAAGGTTTTTTCAATGCGGCTGAACAGCACCACGCCGATGGCCAGCAGCACCACGGTCACAATCAGGCTGTAGACCAGTCCGGTGGGGTCCACGCTGCCGCAGCCCAGCAGAGCCATGCGGAAGGCCTGCACCGGGGCGGTCATGGGGTTCAGGTTTACAATGGCGCTCAGGATCGGCTGGTTCGACAGGCTGGTGGTGGAATACACCACGGGGGTGGCGTACATCCACAGCTGCACGCCGAAGGTCACGGCGATGGCCAGGTCACGGTATTTGGTGGTCAGGCTGGAAACGATGATGCCCACAGCAAGACCCAGCAGCATCACCTGGATGATGCACACCGGCAGGTAGACAAGCCACACGGTCATGCTCAGATGGCCGAAGGTCTCCTGATTGAAAAAGAAGAAGACCCAGAACACCAGGAACATGGCAAACTGAATGAAGAAGTTGATCGCCGCCGTGAGCACCTGGGACAGGGGAATGGTCAGCCGGGGGAAGTAGACCTTGCCGAACATGCCGGCGTTGGCCACGAAGGTGTTGGCGGTGTTGTTGATGCAGGCGGCAAACATGGTCCACAGGGTATTGCCGGCCATGATGAACAAAAAGCTGGGTGCGCCCTCGGTGGGCAGCCCGGCGATGCCGCCGAAGATCACATTGAACAGGATGGTGGTGATCAGCGGGTTCAGCAGAATCCACAGCGGGCCCAGAATGGTCTGCTTGTAGATCACCGCAAAGTTGCGCTTGGTGAACAGGGTCACCAGGTCCCGGTAATGCCAGAGCTCTTTCAGATCGATGTCGAACCAGCCGGTGCGGGGTTTCACAACGGTGGTCCACTGCGGTTCATTGGGCTTAGCCATCAGCGTATTTCCCTTTCTATTGCGTAATAAGGCAAGAAAAAACGATAAAATATCATGTAATTATACCATGCCGCGGCAAAAAAATCAAAAACGGGCCGGGCGGGCGAAGCGCTGGCCAATGGCCTCCAGCTTGCCGTAAAGATCGGGCTTTTCCTCCCGCAGTCTCCACAGCCGGGCCAAAAGGCCGGGCGAGTGCATGCGCATCGCCACCGCCAGGGGCGAAAAGCGGCCAGCCTTCTTTAAGCTTGCGCAGAGTGCAGCGGTCTGGGGCCAGGCCAGAACTTCCGCCGCCCGCTGTTTGCGCCGGGCCTTGCTGCCTTCGCCCCGGCGAAGGATATCCTGCACGCCGTCGGAGATGGTGCACAGCCAGCTGTGGCGGATGGCGGTCAGGTCGGCGGCGGGGCAGTGAAAGACCTGCTCGCAGTCGCCGGTCAGCCGGGTGAACAGCCGCATCCACAAATCGCAGAAATCCGCCCGGTAGCGCTGGGTCAGGCTGTTTTCATTCTCGGCGGTCTCGTAAAAGGTCTGGGGTTCGCGCAGCTTGAAAAAGCCAGCGCCCCCGGCGGCGAAAAAGGCCTTGCAGTAGTCCAGGCAGAACAGAAGGTCCTCGCCCAGCGAGTAGCTCGGGTCAAAGCGCAGCCCGGCGGCTTCGATGCGCTGGCGGTCAAACAGCTTGTTCCAGGGCATGGAAAGGCAGCAGTCCAGATACATCCAGCCGGTCTTTTCCACCCCGAAAATCTCGCCCTCGCGGCATATCTCCAGAGGCAGTGCGTCCTGCTGCAGGGCGTAGGGCCATACCACCAGCCGGTCCGGGTTTTGGGACTGGGCAGCCAGGGCACTTTCCAGTGCGTGGGGGGCCAGGGCGTCGTCCGCGTCCACGAACACCACCCAACGCCCCTCTGCGGCGGCAAGCCCTGCGTTGCGGGCGGCGGAAACGCCGCTGTTTTTCTGGTGGATCACCCGCACCCGTCCGTCGGCCAAAGCCAGGGCATCACACAGGCCGCCGCTGCCGTCGGCGGAGCCGTCGTCCACCAAAAGCAGCTCCAGGCTGGTATGGCTCTGGGCCAGGATGCTCTTGACGCAGCGGGGCAGGGTGGCCAATGCGTTGTACACCGGCACGATCACACTGATCAGATCCATGGGTCAGTCCTCCAATGCAGAGAAAATCAATGGCAGATCCGGATCAGCTGATCCGGTAGATGGTGAAATTGTACTGACGGTCGATGCCGCCGGTGAATTCCTCCTGGATATGGCTTTGGGGCAGCAGGGCCTGCAGCTCCTCCAGCGAGCGTTCCGTGAGGAACAGCCCCTTCAGATCAGGGGAGATTTCCGGCGTGTAGGCCACCGAAAGCTCCGGCAGATAGTAGGGCAGAATGGACCAGGTCAGGCTCTGAAAATCGGTGGTAAGAGTCTCGCCGCCGGTCAGCTCCTGCGCGGCATAGGCCTTGAACTCCTCGGTGCCGGTGCTGTATTCCTGCTGGATGGCCTGCGGATAGGAGAAGAAAAAGTTCACGGCCAGCAAGGCCACCAGGGCGTTGCGCAGCAGCAGGCGCTGGTCCAGCTGGTGCAGGGCGATGGCAAGGCCCACGAAGAGAAGCCCACAGGCGGGATACATGTACCGGTCCACATACAGCGGACGGATCAGCTTGGAAAGCACATACCCCACCAGAATGGTACCGGCAAAGGTGAGCATGCACAGGAGGGCAAACCAGGCGCCCGGGCGCACCGGGCGGGAGAGCAGCAGCTGGGCAAAGCCCACCAGAACCACCCCTGCAAGCAGCAGAAACAGGGTGACGAACTCTCCTCGGAACAGGTAAGACACGGTGTCGGTGATCTGGGTGAGGGCGAACTCCTCCAGCCACCAGCCGGTGCGCACCTGGGAGAACTGCCGCACGAAAATCGGCAGCCAAGGGGCGTAAAGCACCACGGTGGCCAGGCAGAACACGACGCACTGCTTCCAGTTGCGCAGGTCCTTTTTCAGAAGAGCGATCATCAAAAACAGGTAGATGAAGCACTCGGTCACCACGCAGTAATAATGGGTGAATGCCGCGCAGACCCCGGAGAGGATGAACACCAGCAGGGTTATTTTGCTGGAAGGCCGTGCCCACAAGGCGTAGGCAGAAAGCCCGCTCAGGGTCACAAAGAACAGTCCCCAGGTGTACATGCGGATTTCCACATTCATTGTGAAGGCGGCGGGGCAGAAGCCGATGAGAAACACCGTGGCAAAGGCAAGCGAATGAAAGTGCTCGGGAAAATAGCGACGGAAAAAGCCGGTGACCAGCAGGCAGGTGAGCACCACCGGAAGGATGGAAACCACTTTCACCACGGGCACCGAGCAGCCGAACACCATGGTGAACAGCTTTGCGATGTAATAATAAAGCGGAGGGTGCACGTCGGCGATGGTGCCCTGGGTGATCCCGGCAAAATCCTGGCGCAGAAGCACCATGGTAAAGGCCTCATCGGTCCATACCGAATCGTTGAAGCTCAGGGAAAGATACACCAGCGGAACGGCCAGCAGCAAAAGCAGCAGCAGTCCGTTTTTCAGGCGGGGGGAAATGGTCGGATTGTTCATAAAAAACCTTCTTCACGGTAAAGTTATCGTGTGCGGGCCCGGTCAGGAATGCTCCCGAGTTACGATCCGGTAGAAATCCCGGTAATAGTGCCCGGCGGTAAAGCTCTTGGCACGGTCCCTGCCTGCGGCGGACATTTCCGTCCGGCGTTCCGGGTCGCTTTGCAATGCGGTGATCGCCTGCGCGATGCGGGCGGAAAGACCGTCGCCCCGGGGCAACACAATGGCGCCGCTGCCTGCCACGTATTCCGGCAGGCCGCCGCTTTGGGTCACGATCAGAGGGCAGCCGGAGGCCATAGCCTCCACAGCCACCAGCCCGGCGGCCTCCTCGATCAGAGTGGGCACCACACAGACCTGGGCCGCCTGATAGTAGAGGGGCAGCACTTCGGCGGCAACCCGCCCGGCGAACCGGACACGGCCGTTCAGCTTATCCGCCCGGCGGCGCAGCTCGGCTTCAAAGGCATCGCTTTCGCCGTGCTCGCTCTGGCCCACAATCACCAGCTTTATCCGGGAATCCGGCAGCTGCTCCATGGCGGCCATCAGCTCGCCCACACCTTTCTGGGGCTCGATTCGCCCGCAGAACAGCACGAGAAAATCTTCCTCGGAAAGACCGGTTTCCCGGCGCAGCTGCCCGGCCTCCAGCGGGCGGGCAGGGACAAGGAATTCCGGTGCGATGCAGTTGTGCAGCAGCCGGACCTGTTCTGCGGCGTGGGTGCTGGTGCTCAGCCAGAGCTGCCGCACGTAATCGCTGATGGCAAGCACCAGACCGAACTGGCGGTCCAGCGCAGGGGTGCTCTCGGCGATGCCGTGCAGGTGTGCGGCCATCCGCTGCGGATCAAGCCGGGCGGAGGCCTCCTGCCAGGCGTCCAGCTGGCCGCCCTCCACAGAATACAGCTCCGCATTCAGCCGCTTCAGAAAGCCCAGCGCATGGTGCTGGTATTCCTGCCAGTAGACCGGGCGGCGGGCAAGCCGGGCCAGCCGGAAGCGAATCCGGTGCAGCAGAGTACGCACGGTCCCGGCGGGGGGAACAAAGTAGATCAGGCTTTGAGAAAAGCGGGCGCTGGCGGCGGCTGCCTGCTCGTTCTGCACGCAGACCAGGGCCAGCTCCAGTTCCTTATGCTTCTGATTTTCAGCCATCAGATGGGTGGCCAGACCCTCCACTGCCCCACCCTTTACCGCGGGTACGGGCAGACCGGGAGGCAAAAGTAGCGCCACCCGTTTTGCTTCGCTTTTCGGGGGCAGCGGCAAAGGCTGGGTGCACCAGCGCAGGCAGCTGAGCTTTTCCGGCAGAGTGAGCGCCTTGCACTGCTTCAAAAGAGGAAGCAGGCACCGCAGCTCCGCCTGCACCCCGTGCCATCGGGCAGCCACCGGCCAGGTCAGGTTATCCTGCGCGCCCGCACAGAGGGAGAGATACCGCCGGAAGCAGCCGGCCAGCGCCTTGTCCAGTATGGTGCGGTCAAAGCCCTCATCCCGGAAAAAGCGGCACCAGTCGGCGTGAGCGCTCACCCCGTCAAAGCTGCCGGGGGTGATGCCGTTGCGGCAGATGCTGCCCTGGCGAAGCCGGTAAAAATAAAGGGGCGTATCCAGGCAGACCACCTGCTCACAGGCCGCGTACAGCCGGTGGGCCACCGCGTCATCCTCATGGATGAGGCCCTCCGGGTAGCGCAGGCTCTGCCAGAGGCTGCGCCGGTACAGCTTGTTCCAGGCTACGGTGTAGCAGGTGGAGTTCTTGCCGAAGAATTCCGCCAGCAGCGCCCGGCCGGGGAAGACTCCGGCGGCGGTGGGGCGGGTAATATCGGGCTGGTCCAGAGGGGAGCCGTCCTCGTTCACGTCCTCCACGGCGCAGAGGGCCATGTCCGCCCCGGTGGAGCGCAGCGCGTGATAAAGCTGCTCCAGGTAATCCGGCGCAACAATATCGTCCGCATCCACGAAGGCGAGAAATTCGCCCCGGGCCGCCTCGATGCCGGAATTGCGGGCGGCGGAAAGCCCGCCGTTTTTTCGGTGGATCACCCGCACCCGGCCGTCCTGCGCGGCGTATGCGTCACAGAGGGCGGCGCAGCCGTCCGGGCTGCCGTCGTCCACCAGAATCAGCTCAAAGCCGGAAAAGCTCTGGGCGAGCAGACTCTCCACACAGGCGGGCAGAAAGCGCTCCACCTTGTATATCGGCACGATCACGCTGATGGTGCAGGCCGGGCTGTTCATATCAATTCACCTCGTCCTCCGGGCCAAGCAGCGCCCGGAGCATGTTGTCGTAATAGGCCGCACGGCTGAAAGCCCCAGCCCGTTCCAGACTGGCCCGGCGCATGGACTGCCGCCGCTGCGGGTCTTGCTTCAAGGCCAGAATGGCATCGGCCAGCGCATCGGCCAGCGCGGGAACGCCGGGAACCGGCGTAAAGCCGAAATCCCAGACCTCATCCCGGGGCAGCAGAACCGCGCCGCTGCCCTGTAAATATTCCGCCATGCCGCCGCTCTCGGTGGCAATCACCGGGCAGCCGCAGGCCATGGCCTCGATGGCGGTGATGCCCGCCGGCTCGTCCCACAAGGCGGGGAAGCAGGCGGCGTCCGCAGCCCGGTAGTAGGCAGGCATCTGGTCGTTGGGCACAAAGCCGGTGAAGATCACCCGCTCGCCCAAAGGCTTTGCATCCTGCTGCAGCTGGTCGAAAAAGGGGCTCTGGTGCTGGGAGTCAAAGAAGGGGCTGCCAGCGATCACCAGCTTCACATGGGGATCGGCAATCTGTTTCAGCGCCTCCACCAGCTTGTGGGGGCCTTTCTCCGGGCAGATACGCCCGCAGAACAGCACCAGAAAATCCTCCGGCGCAAGGCCCAGCTTCTGGCGCAGAGCCTGCCGCTCCGGCGCAGGGCCGGGGCAAAAACGGTTCAGGTCCACGCAGTTGGGCACCAGAGCGGTGCGCACGTTCGTACCGGCCCAGCGGTCGGCCACATATTGACTGATGGCCAGCACTCCGCCGTACATGGAGTCGGTGAGCGGGCTGGCCGCGATCTGCATGTGCAGATGGGCCCACATTTTCTCCCGGCCCACACAGGCGGCAATGGCCTGGGGCTCATTCAGATCGCCGCCCTCGGCCACGATCAGATCCGGCTGCTCCCGGCGGATCAGGCGAAGCACCTGATTGTACCAGGGGTCCAGCGGGGCGGGACGTCCGGTGCGGCGCAGAAGCCCACACATCGGCCCCCACAGGCCTCGGTTTTCCCGGTGGGGAAGATAATGGATGACGGTGTGCTTGTATTCCTTCGCGCGCTCCATGGCCTTCGGGTCCGGAATGCTCACGCAGACCAGACGCACCCGGCCCTGGCGCTCGTTTTCCTCGATCAGATGGGTGAGCAGCCCCTCAACCGCGCCGCCCCGCACTGCGGGCACCGGCAGGGCGGGAGGGGGCAGAAGAAAGATGGTTTTCATCCGCTTACTTCTCCCCGCTCATCCGGCCCCGGGCGGCGGCCAGCTTGTAGCACAGCGCGGGGCTTACGCAGAACAGCACCGCCCGCAGCTTTTCAAACCCGGCCACGTGGGGGTTCGAGAGAATGCGGGGCAGCAGCTTGTTCAGCTTTTTCTTGTGCAGGGCAAAGCCTGCTTTCAGTTCGCCGGACAGCGGCCCCGCCAGATTGGCGTGTACGTAGAACAGGTAGAACACCTGCCAGTAACGGGCCACCGCCCAGGCCGCCAGATCCTCGTAGCCGGTCTTGCCGGTGAAGAAGTCCACCCAGCCGCCGTACAGGCGCAGATCGTCCAGCCGCTTGGCCGAGAAGGCCAGGGCGGTCATGCTGCCGGTGCGGGTGCGGTAGTAGTAGAGCGGCTCGTTGGAAAGCACGATCTCGTTGCCGTCATAGATCTTGTCCATGATGTTGGCGTCGTCGCCGTAGAACATGGTCTCGTCGTGGCGCACGTTTTTGAACAGCCGCGCGTCGTACAGCTTGTTCCAGGTGACCATGGAATACATGCCGCCGTTCTTGAATACGTCCAGAAACTGCTCCAGCGCGTCGTGGCGGCCCAGAAATTCCTCGGGCAGGGTCACGCCCCGCTCGAGAAAATTGCCTTCCTCGTCGATGCACACCGCGCCGCAGGATGCCAGCGGGCAGCCGCTTTCCTTCACGGTATTGTACAGGGTTTTCAGAAAATCCGGGTGCAGCAGGTCGTCGGAATCCACATAGCTGATGTAGTCGCCGGTGGCGGCATCCAGTCCGGCGTTGGCGGCGGATGCAGGCCCGCCGTTTTTCTTGTGTACCACCCGGATGCGGGGGTCGGTTTTCGCCAGCTGGTCGCAGAGCTCGCCGCAGCCGTTGGGGCTGCCGTCCTCCACGAGGATCAGCTCAAAATCGGAAAAGCTCTGGGCAAGGATGCTCTGCACGGTCAGGGGCAGATAGTCCTTGGCGTCGTATACAGTGGTGATGATGCTGATGGCGGGCATGGGGTGCCTCCTTCTTCAATCAATCGGGCAATCGGGTCAGCGCTTGCCCTTCAGGCGCAGGGGCAGCAGGACGCGCCCGGCGTTTTTCTTGGCGGCGGCTTTGCGCAGCCAGCCGTTGTAAAGGCCCTCCCGGCCCTCCAGCCGGGTCATCAGGGCGGTGTACCACATGGGGTTGGCGAACAGCTTTTCCAGCCCGGCCTTGCGCTCCTCCAGGGTATAGGGCTTGGAGGAGTCGGTGAGCAGGTCGAAGAAGTTCACCGCGTCCCAGGGCAGCTGAGCGGCGGCCAGCTGGGGGTACAGCTCACTCTGGCCGCACTGCTCCAGAAAGCGCCGCACCCCGTGCAGCACCCGCTGGCTGGTCTCCATGTTGTCCAGGGTGGCGGCGCGGGTCAGGGTCTGGGCGTGCCGCCAGTATTCGTAATAGATGCCGTCCAGGTGCTCCATCTTGCCCAGGTTGGCAAAGTAGGCGAAGTTGAACTGGATGTCCTCGCCGGTGCGCAGGCTCTCGTCCAGTTTAAGGCCCAGCCCCTTGATGAGCTGGGCGCGATAGACCTTGTTGCACAGTGAGAAGAACTGATTGGCCCGGTAGTAGTCGATGAAGTGGGGCCAGAACTCCTCCAGCGAGGCGGCGGCAAAGGCCGGGTAGACCGCCTCGGTGAAGCCGGTGTCGCTGCAGAAGGAGAAGTTGAAGCTCACCAGATCCAGCTCACGGTTCTCCATGGCCTGCACGGTCTTTTCAAAGGCCTTGGGCAGCAGCATGTCATCCGCGTCCACAAAGGTGATGTAACGGCCCTCGGCCGCCTGAATGCCCGCGTTCCGGGCCGCCGCCGCGCCCTTGTTGGGCTGGGTCAGCACCCGCACGCGCTCGTCCTTGCGGGCGAACTCGGCGCACAGATCGGCGGTGCGGTCGGTGGAACCGTCGTTCACCAGAATCAGCTCGAACCAGGCAAAGCTCTGGTCCAGCACACTCTGCACGCTCTTTTCAAGATATTCCTCCCCGTTATACACGGGCATGATACAGCTCAATACAGCCGCCATAAATATGTTTGCCTCCTTGGGAAAAAAGAATCATAGGGCATGGCTGGTGCTGCACCGCAGCCAGCACCAGAGCGCCATGGGAAAGGCCAGCCGCAGCCCCACACAGATGCGGTAGGGCAGGGCCATCAGCCGGTTTTGGTCCGCCGCCAGCCAGGCAGCCAGCGCCTTGCGGGCAGCGGGCAGGGCCAGCATCCGGGCAAAGGCCTTCCGGTAGCCCCGCAGGGAAAGAGGACCCTTCCGGCTCATCAGCACCGACATCTGCGCCACCGCCACGTTGCCCTGCCGGGCAGCGGCCAGGGCCTGGGCCTGGGCCTCATCCAGCCCGTAGTGGGCCGCGAACGCGAGCAGCGCCGCCCGGGTGGCCTGCTCGGCGTCCAGCAGATCCGCGCGCAGCGACCGGGAGAGAGAGCCCTCACCGGTATGGTCGCAGGCGTAGAAGTTGGTGGGAATAAAACGCACCGGCCCGCAGCGCCGCAGGGCCAGCAGGTTGAACAGAAGGTCCTCGTTGATCTTGAGAGCCGGGTCAAAGCGCACCGGCCCGATCACCTGGGCCTTGTAGATTTTATTGTAGGGAGCCGCGAACTGGCCGGTGGTCACCAGATACCGCTCGAACTGATCCGCCAGGTCGGCGAGGCTTTTGTAAGCCGCATCCGGCAGAGACGGCTCTGGGGTATAGCCGATGTTCTCCACCCCGAAAAACAGCACGTCCGCGCCGTTTTCCAGGATGGGCAGCGCGGTCTCATACAGGCCGGGCAGCACCCAGTCGTCCGCGTCCACAAATTGGAGATACCGCCCGGCGGCGGCGTCCAGGCCCGCGTTGCGGGCGGCGCTGGCCCCGGAATTTTTCTGATGGATCACCCGCACCCGGCCGTCCTGTGCAGCAAGCCGGTCGCACAGCGCTCCGCTTCCGTCCGGGCTGCCGTCGTCCACTAAAATCAGCTCCAGGTCGGCGGGCGCCTGGCAAAGGATGCTCCGGGCGCACTTTTCCAGAGTGCCCTCGGCCTTGTAGACCGGCACGATCACGCTGATGGAAGGCTGGTTCATGCTTTGGTCCCTCCCGTGAGTTTATGAAGCACAAGCGAAAGGCAGCGCCCCGCAAAATAGAAGGGGAACAGCAGTTTTGCGGAAAGGGGCATGCCGCCCATCAGCTGCACAAAGGGCCGCAGATCACCGTACTTGATCCGGTCAATGAAGGGGTAAAAGCTGCCCGCGCACAGGCATTTGGCAAAGGAGTATTTGCCCTGCCAGTAACGGCGGCTGGCGTTCACCACATCCAGAAAATCCGCGTATTTTTTCAGTGCGCTCTGGGTGCCGTTGTAGTTCTGGTGGTTTTCGTCGGTGCCCGCCACACGGTAGGCGGAAAGGGCCTCGTCCATCACGAACACCTTGCCCTTGTCCAGATACAGCATGCACAGCGCAAAGTCCGCGATGCTCCGGTTGGCGGTCACGTAGTCGTAGAGGGTCTTGTCTGCCGGATCAAAGATGTTTTTCACAAGGCAGGCGGTGCAGGAATAGGTCACCCCGGAAAGAAACAGCGCCATGGTGGCGTCCTTGCCCAGAATGCGCTGATCGTCCGGCAGGGTGCCGTAGGTGTTGCCCGCGTCGTCGGTGAGCAGCAGGGTGTGGCTCACCGCCAGATAGTCCGGATGCGCGCGCAGAAAATCCACCTGCTTTTGCAGCTTGTGGTCGTCCCGCCACCAGTCGTCGCCCTCCAGGGTGCAGACATACTGCCCCCGGGCGGCGCAGAGGCCCTCGTACCAGTTGCGGCTGATGCCCACGTTCTTTTCGCGCAGGTTCAGCCGGATGATTTCCGGGAAGCGGGCGGCGTAGTCCTGCAGAATGGCGCGGGTGCCGTCCGAGCCGCAGTCCTCGGAGATATAAATTTCAAAGGGAAAATCGGTCTTCTGGGCCAGCACACTGTCGATGGCCGTGCCGATGTAGCGTTCCTGATTGTAGGTGGTGATGAGTACCGTCACCAAGGGCTGGTTCACGGTCTGACCTCCTTTGCTTCGCAAAGCTGGTGGTAAAGGGCCATCTGCGCGGCGGCAATGGCCTTGGGGTCGTGGTCTGCCAGTGCCCGGGCCCGGGCGGCCTTGCCCATGGCCTCGGCGGCGATGGGATCATCCAGCAGGGTCAGTACCATCTCGGCCAGCTGGCCGGGCTGGGCTGGGTCGAAGAGCAGACCTTCTTTTCCATTCTCCAGCATGCTGGGGATGCCGCCCACGTTTGCGGCGGCGCAGGGCATTCCCAGAAGCATGGCCTCGCCCAGCGAGTTGGGGCTGTTCTCCACGCTGCTGGGCATCAAAAAGACGCTGCTCTGCAAAAAGCAGGTCTTCATGGCGTCGGCGCTCAGCACACCGGTGTAACGGATGCGGTCGGCCACACCCAGACGGCGGGCCAGTGAATCCAGATAGCCGGAATACTCCGCCAGCCAGTTCATCACCGGCTGCAGCAGCGCACCCTTCTGGGGCGGGGGCCAGCCCGCCACATCCACCTGTACGTCCGGGTAACGGGCGGCGATGGCGGGCAGTGCCTCGATCACCCGGTGCAGCCCCTTTAGGGGAATATTGCCCTGGCTCACAAAGATGCGGGGGCGGCGCAGCACGTCCCGCTGCCAGCCGCCCTGGTAAAAGGCCGGGCGCAAAATCTCATTCAGCCTGTAATACCGGGCGGCAGGATTCACCGAGGCGGCAAAGGCCTTGTCCCATTCGGTGCGGCCCAGCAGGTTGCGGGCCAGCAGAAAGGCCTTTTTCTCTGCCTCGCCTTTTTCCAGAAGGCCCTCCCGCAGCTGGCGCACGGTGGCGCCGCCGGTCTTGGCGGCCAGGTACTCCTTCAGCCGCTGGCGGCGCAGAAAGCGGGGCGGCAGGCCGTCGGCCATATGCTCGCCGCAGGGCCCGGCCAGCCCCTGGATATAAAGCAGTGTTTTCTGGGGCGCAAAGCTTTCCAGCGCCCACACCGCGTGGTCGTTCTCGGTGCCGAAGATCTGCAAAAGGTCCGGCTGTTCGGCGGCCAGCGCCGCCTGCAGGGCCTCCTTGCCGCCGGTGGCGGGCAGGGCCAGATACACCGCCCCGCCGATCTCCCGCCGCTTGGGCTCGCTCACCGCCGGGCTGTAGGCGCACAGGACGAGCTGCACCGGCTGACCCGCCAGCGCTTGCTGCAGGGCCATCACCCAGCTGCCGCTGGCCTGCACCGGCAGGTCCAGCGCCCGGGCCATGGGCGGGGGCAGAAAATTCAAAAGCCAGAATACCGTCATGGTTCAGCCTCCAAGGGTTTCCTCCAGGCAGCGGGCCGCCGCCTGGGGCGTGTTGGATTCAAATAGTCGTGCCGCTTCCTCAAAGGGCAGGCGGCTGCGCCCCTTTTCGGCCAGAAAAGCCGAAAGCCGGGCAAGAACCTCCGGCCCGGTACCCTCGGATTCCAGCAGGGTCAGGGCCAGGGGCCAGCGGTCGAAGTAGGGGCGGCAGGGGTCGTTTTTCAGCTTGGCCAGGTGCAGCACCGGCCGGCCCGCCGCGAAATATTCAAAAATTTTGCTGGGCACTTGATTATCCACTCCGTTGCCCAGGCTCAGCAGCACGTCCGCTTTGGCCACCTCTTCCGCCGCTCGGGCAGCAGGCAGAGGGCCGGTGACGATTAGCCGGTCGCCCAGAATCTTCCGGTAGGGCTCCAGCAGGTTGGCGGGATAGTTCTCCCAGCCGCCGCCCACGAACACCAGCTCCAGATTCGGGTCGTTCAGTGCGCTGAACAGCTCCAGCGCGTAGTGGGGGGTGCGCAGGGCGGGGTACAGGCTGCCCACAAACACGCAGCGCAGCCGCCCGCCTTCCTTCTGCACCCGGGGCGCGGGGGGTGGGGGCACCAGGCTGGGAAAATCCAGCACATGGGCCTTGGCCGCATAGCCCTCCAACGGCGCGCCGGGGGCGTAATATTGGGTCATAGCCGGGGCAATGAACACCGCATCCAGTGCGTTCAGCAGCTCCTTCTCCCGCTCAAATGCGCCGGGGGCGGAGTAGCTGTGGTTGGCCGCGTAGGGGTCCATCTGCCAGCTGGCCTTTTTGCCGCCGAAATCGGCAGCGGCCAAAGCGAAGCTGCCCGCGTAGGGAGCGGCCACCGCCACCGCCGCGTCAAAGTGATACCGGCGGTCCAGCGCCTCAATGGCCTTTTTCGCCGCTGAGATGCGCCGGGGCTTTTTCAGGGCGATCTGCCGCACCGTGGCCAGCGCTGCCGCCGGATGGGCGCAGAGCTTCAACAGACGCAGCGGCACCGGGGTGCCGCCCGGATTGCCGAATTCCAGCACCCGGTTCATCACCCGCTCGTCCGCAAAGGGCAGCAGGGTCCGGCAGCAGTCGGGCTGCTCAGGGGGGACGGTCTCGCCGTCATACAGTTCCAGAAAATGAACCGTGTGCCCCTGCTGCGCCAGCAGCGCCGCCGCCCGCCGGGCGATGGCCGGGGTAGGGGCGAGGGGGAATTCCACACTGTCCAGAATGCAAAGCAGTTTCATGCAAAAACCTCAGAACACGGCCGGTCAGCGCCGGTCGGTGAGCATCAGCCGGCACAGCCCGGCGTAGAATACGCCGCCCCAGCAGGAGAGCAGGGCAGCCAGCTTCATGGCGCGGGAAAGATGTGGGTTTTTCAGCGCCTTGCCAAGGCCCGCCCGGATCTCTTTTTTCAGCGAGCGGTGCTCGGCGGTAAAATCCTTTGCGTTTGCCTGACGCAGGATCATGCTGTTCAGATACAAAAGCTTCTCGTAATAGAACGCCTCGGCCGATGCCTCCAGCGGGCCGCCGCGGGCGGTGTCCAGAATGGTGCGGGCCACGAAGATCTGGTCGGTAAGCACCCGGTCTTTCAGGGGCCGGTGGGTGGTGGAGGCCGCGTGCTGGCGGTAGTAGTAGCCGATGAAATCCGCAAAGGCCATACCACGGGCGTGCTGCAGAATGTTCCAGTTCAGATACAGGTCCTCGTTGTAGACCACCGGGGAATAGAAGGGGATATTGTCGAACAGATGGCGGGCGTACAGCTTGTTGCACAGGCTGTATTCCACCCGCTTGTCGTGCATCAGGGCATCCAGATGGGCCGGGCTCTCGAAGGTGAGGCAGTCGTCCGGGCAGGGGCCGGGCTCCGGCGGTGGGCCGAAGAAGGGGATGAACCGGCAGCAGCTCACCGGCAGATCAGTCTTGAGGCATTCGTCCAGCAGCAGCTGGATCATCTCCGGGTGCAAAAGGTCATCGCCGTCCACAAAGGCCAGGTATTCGCCCCGGCTGTGGGTCACGCCGGTGCCCCGGCCGCCAATGATGCCCAGGTTTTCCTGGTGGATGGTGCGAAAGCGGCTGTCCTTTGTGGCGTATTCGTCGCATACCCGGCCGGAGCCGTCCTGGCTGCCATTGTCGATCATCAGCACCTCCAGGTTGTGGTAGGTCTGGGCGGCGATACTCTCCAGGCAGGGAGGGAGATACTCGCCGGTGTTGTACACCAGCACCACCACCGAGACAAGGGGCGTTTGGTTCATAAAAGCATCCTCCTGGGATTCAGTCGTTGGGATGGGCCAGGCCCAGATAGAAGTTGGTCAGCCAGCCGGCGGTCTGGCGGATGTCGTATCCCGCCGCGGCAATCTGGGCCCGGGGCGAAGTGCGCACCGGCCGGTTCTGCACCGCCTGCTCCAGGGCGGTGTCCGCCCAGCGCTCATTGGAATCCTCCAGCGAAAGCTGGCGCACCAGCGGCGTCACGCACACCTCGCTGGTGATGGTGGAGGCGGCGGTGACGGGCAGGCCGGAGGCCTGGGCCTCGATCAGGGTCACCGGCAGTCCCTCGTGCAGCGAGGGAAACAGAAAACCGTCCATGCCCTGCAAAAGCCGGGGAACGTCCTCCCGGCTGCCCAGAAAATGCACACAGTCCACAAGGCCCAGACGAGTGGCCTTCTGGCGCATCTCATCCAGCAGCGGGCCGGTGCCCGCCAGCAGCAAGGTGCTGTCCGGTGCCTTCTGGTGAACAACGGAAAAGATATCCAGAATCCGGTCGTGATTTTTCTGGGGGGTGAACCTGCCCACATGGCCGAACACCAGGCATTCGTCCGAAAGACCGAACTCCTCCCGAACGCTGGCCCGGGCCACCTCGTTCACCGCAAAACGCTCCGGGTCGATGCCGTTGAGCACAATGTGTGCCCGGGCCGCCTCGGTGCCGAACATCCAGTCCGCCGCCGCTTTGGAGCAGGCGAACAGATGGGTGGCGTTGGGCAGCACCATTTTGCCGTAGTAGTCCTTGACCACCTGGAAAGCAAGCCCGCCCTCGTTCTGGGTGTTGTGGCTGTGGGCGATGCGCACCGGGATGCCTGCCTTTTTAGCCTCGCGCATCACAAGGCCGCTGAATTTATCCATATGGGAATGTACGATGGGATAGCGGGGGCTTTCGGTGAGCACCCGGTCCAGCGCATGGGTGTAGACGAAGGGGCCCTTCTGGGTGATGAAGGGAATGCGGTGGATCACACCGCCCAGCGCCTCGATCTCACTTTCATACACGCCGGGAAAGGAGCTTACAAAATCGAACTGCACCACATCGCGGTCGATGCAGCGGTACAGGTTCATGATCAGGCTTTCGTATCCGCCATGGGCCAGACCTGCCACGCAGTGAAGCACACGCACAGCCGCCATAAAAAGCACCTCGCTTTGCGCGGGGGAAAAGCCAGTGGCTATTTTCGCCCGCAATAATACAGTTTATAGTATAACAAAAAGCCCGGGCTTTGCAAAGCCCGGGCACAAAGGAAAAACCGGCCCCGTGCGGTGCACGGAACCGGTTTGAAGGATCAGGGATTGACGTAATTGCGAACCAGCGCCTGCAGCAGATCGTCGCGGTCCACACGGCGGATCAGCGAGCGGGCGTTTTTATAGGTGGTGATGTAGGTGGGGTCCTCGGACAGGATGTAACCCACCAGCTGGTTGATGGGGTTGTACCCCTTTTCCTTCAGCGCGTCGTAGACCTCCTGCACAACGGCACGGATCTCCCGGTCGCGGTCATCATAAATGGAGAATACAGCGGTAGGATCAGACATGAAACGGCCCCCCCTTTTTGCAGGAATCAATTTAGATACAGTATACCCCATTTGGCCGCAGATTGCAAGGCTGGCTGGGGCAAAAGTGCAAAAAGATACAGCGGGACGTTGAAAAAAAAGGCAGATATGCTATCATAAAAACGACAAATCATCCCAAAAACGGAGCGATCAAACATTATGAAATACAAAAGCAGACAGGCGATGTGCCCTGCCCTTGCATGGGGGCTGTTTGTTGTGCTGGCCGCGGCGCTGATCTTCCGCGCCCAGTGGTGCATGAACGGGCCGGACGAAAGCTACTATCTGGCAAAGACCTACGCCATGCTGATGGGCGTGCGCCCTCTGGCGGATATCAGCGCCCTGACCCAGATCAGCAATATCCTTTTGCTGCCGCTGATGTGGCTGTACCGGCTGGTCACCGGCGGGCTGGACGGCGTGTATCTGGCAAGCCGGGTGGCGGCGGTGCTGCTGCAGACCGGCGCGGCGCTTGCTGTGTGGCGCTGGCTGCGTCAGATCACCGGGGAATGGGCGGCGCTGGCCGGAGGCCTGCTGTGCCAGTTGTTTATCCCGCTGAACCTGACGGCTCTGTCCTACAACAGTATGGGGCTGTTTTTCATTCTGCTTTTTTTTGCCTGCGCCGAGCCGCTTGCCCGCCGCGCCGGGTTCTGGCGCGCTTTTGGAGCAGGGGTCTGCTTTGCGCTGGCCGCTGCGGCCTATCCGCCGCTGGTGGTCACCGCACCGGTGGCTCTGGTGCTGGTCTGGAGGGCTGAACGCTCCCGCCGACTGCTGGCTCTTGGCGGTTTGTGTGCAGGAGGAGCTGTGCCCGCGATAGTGGTGCTGGGCTGGCTTACCGCCCGGCTGGGCCCGGCCGGCCTGCTTGAGTCGCTGCCCAATCTTTTCGCCAAGGATGTGGCGCATCAGGGCTCCGGCGGCCTTTTGGCCAGCGCCCGGCAGTATCTGAGCGACTTTGTCTGGTGGTTCGGCCTTGCCTATCTGGCGGCGGTGGTACTGGTTACCCTGCTGGCCGCTGCGCTGCGCTTTCTGCCCGGCGCGGCCCGGCTGCGGTCGGTGTTCTGGGCGGGCTTTGCCCTGGTGGCGGTCTGGGGCCTGGTGATGCGGCCGGGCGGCCTGTTCTGGATTAATTTCAAGCTTGTGCCGCTGGCGCTGCTGGGCCCCGCACTCTTTCTGGTGGTGCGGCCCCAAAAGCCCGCTGTGGGGCTATTGCTTTGGACTGCGGGCGTTCTTTACAGCGGCGGCATCGCCCTGGGCACCGACGTGGGCCTGGTGAATGCCAGTTACGGTTTTTTGCTGTGTAACCTGGCGGCCCTGCTCTGGCTGGAAGAGGAGGTTTGCCGTCACAGCGGCGCCTGCCTGCGCCGGTGGGCGGGGGCTTCGGCTCTGCTGGCTGCGCTGGTGCTGGTGCAGCTGGCCGGTATCCGCTTTTTTACCGACTATGCGGGCGATCTGTTTGCCTGCCGGGTGCGCATTGAAAACGGTCCCAGCGCCGGAATGTGGGACACTGCCGATACCGTGAGCTATTACAATCAGACCTGCGAGGATCTGCGCGAACAGGTGCAGCCCGGCGAAAGTCTGTTCGTGATGAACGTGCTGCCCTGGGCCTACATGGCCTGCGACAGCCTGCCCAACACGCCGGACTACTGGATTCACAGCGCGGCGGACCCCATGCTCCAGTGGTATTACGAGCAGCCGGGGCGGCAGCTGCCCCAGGTGGTGTATCTGGCAGGCCCCCTGCCGGATGGACGCGCCAATTACAATCTGGAGCAGCCGCTGGCCGAGTGCCTGGAGGAGGGCTGGATTCGGGACCGTCTGCTGGCGGATTACAGCCCCCGGCCCGGCCGGATGGGAACCTTCTATCTTCGCACAGAATGAATGACGGGTTTTGTTGAAAAATGCACATTGCAATGCTATAATTCTGTTGTATCATGCGCAAATGCATCGTTTTATAAGGAAAGCAAGCCTGCGCGGAGTAAGCGCTTCGGGCAGAATAAAGCCGAAAGGCGGAGGAATACAAGAATGATTTCGTTCAACATCCCACCCTATGTGGGCACCGAGCTGGACTATGTGAAGCAGGCGGTGGAGAATCACAAGATCTGCGGCGACGGTCCCTTTACCAAGCAGTGCAACCAGTGGCTGAGCGAGCGGTTCGGCAGCCAGAAGGTGCTGCTGACCACCAGCGGCACTACTGCACTGGAAATGGCGGCGCTGCTGTGCGACCTGCAGCCCGGCGACGAGGTGATCCTGCCCAGCTTCACCTTCTCTTCCACTGCCACCGCCTTTGTGCTGGCAGGGGCCAAGCTGGTGTTCGTGGATGTCCGTCCCGACACCATGAACATCGACGAAACAAAGATCGAGGCGGCCATCACCGACAAGACCAAGGTCATCTGTGCCATGCATTACGCGGGCGTGGCCTGTGAGATGGATACTATCATGGATATTGCCGCACGCCACGCCTTGAAGGTGGTGGAGGACGCCGCCCAGGGTGTGATGAGTACCTACAAGGGCAAGGCGCTGGGCACCATCGGTGATTTCGGCTGCTTCTCCTTCCACGAGACCAAAAACTATTCCATGGGCGAGGGCGGCGCGCTGCTCATCCGGGACCCGGAATACAACGAGCGGGCGGAGATCCTACGGGAGAAGGGCACAAACCGGGCCAAGTTCTTCCGGGGCCAGGTGGACAAGTACACCTGGGTGGACTACGGTTCCAGCTACCTGCCCAGCGAGATGAACGCCGCCTACCTGTGGGGCCAGCTGCAGGCTGCGGACCAGATCAACAACGACCGTCTGGCCAGCTGGAATGATTACTACCAGGCGCTGCGTCCGCTGGAGCAGGCCGGCAAGCTGGAGCTGCCCGCCATCCCGGAGGACTGCGTACATAATGCGCATATGTTCTGGGTGAAGTGCCGGGATCTGGAGGAGCGCACCGCCTTTATCCGGCATCTGAAGGACAACGGCGTTCTGGCTGTGTTCCATTACATTCCGCTGCACAGCGCTCCCGCCGGCCTGCGGTACGGTCGGTTCAGTGGTGAGGATGTGTATACCACCAAAGAAAGCGACCGGCTGGTCCGTCTGCCGCTGTACTACGGCCTCACTGCTCAGGACCGGCAGCAGGTGATTCAGGCTGTAAAGGCGTTTTTTGAGGTGTAACGATGCCGCTGCTTGAGCAAAAGGCGCACCCCCGGTTAAGCGGGCGCACGGCCCGCTGGGTGTTTGTGATGGCCACCACTGCCGTTCTGGCGGTGGCGGCCATCTTTTCGCAGCCCCATGCCTTCCCGGACGATGACTGGACCATCGCTCAGGTACTGGCTGGGCTGTATGGCCCCACCTGGCTGTGCCCCTTTCTGAATGTGCTGTTCAGCGCACCGGTGGCGCTGCTGGGGCGGCTGCTGCCCGGGCCGGACTGGTATACCGTGACCGTGCTGGTGCTGAGTGTTCTGGCGGTGGGCTTTGTTCGTTACGGGCTGTGGAGCCGTCTGGCGACTCCGGTAGCCTGTGCAGCGGACGGACTGATCCTGCTTGCCTTCTGGCCGGGGTTTGTGGTAGAGACCAATTTTTCCCGCAGCGCAGGGCTGTTTGCCGCTGCGGGCTTTGTTTTGCTTGCCTTCTATGCCCGGGGCTGGATGGGCCGCCGGGCGCTGGCCGCAGGGCTGGCACTTTTCCTGGCAGGGCTGTGCCTGCGCCAGAACGCCGCGCTGCTGGAGCTGCCATTTGGGGCGCTGGCCCTGCTGTGGGCGGTGCTGGCCTCGGAGCCGGGACTCAAACAGCGGGCCCGGCGGGCCGCGGCCGCGGTGTGCGGCATGGCGGTGCTGTTTGTTGCTGCGGTGGGTGTCAACGAGCTGGCCTGGCAGAACAGCAGCCAATGGCGGGATTACAGGGATTTCAACAGCGCCCGGTCGGTGCTGTCGGATTATCCCATGCCCGACTGGGAAGAGGCTGCCGGGCAGCTGAGCGCCATGGGCGTGAGCGAGAATGACTACGAACTGCTGCTCAGCTGGGTGAGCTGCGACAGCGATTATTTCACCACTGAAAGGCTGGAGCAGGTGGGCGAGCTGCGGGGGCAGCTGGCTTTTGTGCCGGACCTGGCCCAGGCTGCCAGCCATTTTGCCAAGGGTGCATTGAGCAATAAGCCCAGCACCGCCTTCTGGCTGCTGCTGGCTGCGGCGGTGGTTTGCTGCTCCGGGCGGGACCGGCTGGCCGCGCTGCTGGCGGGCGGCGGAGCATTGGTGATCAACACCTTCTTCCTCTGGACGGGCCGCCTGCCCACCCGCGTGGAGGATAGTGTGAACTTCTACGCGGTATGCGTATTTTTGCTGGCGCTCAGCGGTGCCAAACACTTTTGCACCCGGCGCTGGCTTGCGCCCGGCGCGCTGGCGGGGGCATGTTTTGCCCTGCTGCTTCTGGTGCGCATGGGCCAGCAGTTTCAGCTGCCCACCGTGCGCCCCAGCCAGGCGGGCGCCACCGGCAACCAGCTGGTGGACCACATGGAAACAAATCCGGACGATATCTTTTTGCTGAACACCGAGGACGCCAGCTATCTGACCGGCGTGTATGACGCCCGGATGCTGCCCTGGCAGGACCATTACCGGAACCTGGTGAGCCTGGGCGGCTGGACCAGCGGCAGCGGGCTGTATCAGCAAAATCTGGAACAAATGGGCCTTACCCTGCCGCTGAAAAACTGGGCCGAGCAGGACGGGATCTATCTCTTTGACGAAACCAGCCCGGAGAAAAAGCTGCGCTATGTGCAGGAGCATCACTACCCCGAAGCGGCGCTCAGCGCCGGGCGGCAGGTGGGCTCGTTTTTTCTGTGGCAGGCAGTGCTGCCCTATGAGGGAAGCGCCGATTCTCTGGAGCGTTCATGGAGCCTGAGTGGGCTGGAAGAAGCAGAGCAGGGCCCCGGTTGGTACCGGCTCCGGGCGGAGCTGCCGCAGGGCGAGGCGCCCCGGCGGGCCTGGCTGGAGCTGAACAGCCAGGGCGAGACCCGACGGGTATGCCTCTATCAAACCGGTGAGGGCGACTGGCAGGCGGTGTTCTATCTGGATTGGGCGCAGCCCGAGCAGCTGGAAAGCGCCGCCCTGCTGATGCAGACCGAAAACGGATGGCAAAGAAGCGGCGAAGTGCCGCTGGGCAAACGCTGAGCGGAGGAAACTATGAGAGAACGTTTGAATAAGACCGCTGCCCTGCAGTGGGCGGGGGTGCTGGCGCTGTATGCCGTTACGGCAGGGCTTTTGTGGCGCATTCTGCAGATCCAGATTGCGACCCCCTACGCGGGGGATTTTTTGGTGCACATCCAAACGGCGCTGGACCCCACCCAGACCGGCTACAGTGCTCTGAATCCGGTGTATCAGGCGCTGTGGGCCCTCACCGGCAGCTACGACAGCATGGTGCTGTTTGTGCTGCTCATGTGCCTGGGCGGCATCGCTGCCTCCGGTTGGTTTCTGCACCGGTACGCGGGCACCGGCATTTTCGCAAGCGGTCTGCTGGGCTGGTGCTGCTTCTGCGCGGACCCGATCTATCTGCCCTTTTTGAACGATTACCGCACCCTGGGGGTGCAGGCCTTCGGGGTGTGGCATAACCCCACCCTCATTGGCATCAAGCTGTTGGGCGTGTTCGTGCTGGCGCTGTATCTGCGCATGGTGCGGCAGTTCGACGAGGGGCTGCGCTGGTGCGACTGGCTGGCCTTTATGGTGCTGCTGGCACTGGCCACCGGCGTAAAGCCCAGCCTGCTGTTCTGCTTTGCCCCGGCTATGGCGGTGCTCATGCTGTGGGATTTTGTGCGGGGGCGCTGCCAGCGGTTCGGCCGCTATGTGTGGCTCGGCTGCTCGGTGTTCCCGGCGCTGGCGGTGGTGCTTTCCCAATATCTGGTGCTGTTCGCGGGCGGCCCGCAGCAGCATGAGGAGAGCGGCCTGGCCTTTTCACTGGGGGCGAACCTGCTGCAGCGCACCCAGCATCCTATCGCGTCCATCCTGCAGTCGGCTGCGTTCGTATTGGCAGTGGCCGTGCTGTGCGCGGGCTTGCTGCTGCGTGACCGCATGCTCTGCATGGGCTGGGTCATGACCGGCTTTGCCTATCTGCAGCACATCTTCCTGGTGGAGACTGGTCCCCGCGCCTCAGATGGTAACTGGACCTGGGGCACCAGCGTCAGCCTGTTTCTGCTGTTCCTGGCCAGTACGGTCCGTCTGTGGCAGCAGACCGGCCGCTGGAAGGAACAGACGCCGCTGCGCAAGGGGCTGATCTGCTTGTGCTGGCTGCTGTTTGCCTGGCAGAGCCTGTGCGGGCTGCAGTATATGATCCTGTTCATCAAAAACGGCACATTCTATCTGTAAAAAGCGCCGAACGGGCGCCTGAAGAGGAGAGGCATCATGGAAAACAAGGAAACGGTATCGGTAATCATTCCGTGCTATTATTCCGAAAAGACCATCGCCAAGGCGGTGCATCTGGCCCGGGAGGAGCTGCTCCGGCTGGGCTATGACTACGAATTCGTGCTGGTGAACGACGGCTCCACCGACGGTACCTTCGCCCAGATCCGGGCCCTCTGTGCAGAGGATGCGAAGGTGAAGGGCGTGGACCTGAGCCGGAACTTCGGTCAGCACAGCGCTTTGCTGGCGGCGCTGCATTACGTGACCGGCGATTACGTGCTGAGCATGGACGACGACCTGCAGACCCATCCCTCCCAGTTCGGCAAGCTGCTGAACGCCATCCACGAGAGCAATTACGACGTGGTGTACGGCTGGTATCCTCAGAAGCATCACAACTGGTTCCGCAATCTGGGCTCCCGCTTCGAGGGTTGGACCATGCGGGTGCTCACCGGCCGGCCCAAGGGCTTGAAGGTGAGCAGCTTCTGGGTGGCGCGCAGCTTTGTGTGCCGCGAGGCACTGAGCTACACCGGCCCCTACCCCCAGATGTCCGGCCTGCTGATGCGCATTACCAAAAACGTGGGCAATGTGCCGCTGGAGCATTTTGACCGGGCGGTGGGCCAGTCCGGCTACAATCTGAAGAGTCTGATCCGGCTGTGGAGTACCTCCACCAACTTCTCGGTGCTGCCGCTGCGCTTCTCGCTGCTGTGCGGCGCGCTGTTTGGGGCGGCGGGCATCATCGGGGCCATTCTGGTGGTGATCCAGAAGCTGATGGACCCCACGGTGCTTACCGGCTGGAGCTCTCTGATGGTGGTGATCCTGCTGGCCGCGGGCGTGAACCTGATCTGCCTGGGCCTGGTGGGCGAGTATGTGGGCCGTATGTTCATGATCGCGAACAAGCAGCCCCAGTATGTGGTGCGCACCCGGTGCAATCTGGATGCCGCCGATGGCAAGCAGCATAAGGAGGAAGAAAAATGACACAGCATCGTTTGGTCGTGTTGGGCTCCATGGACGAGTTTGTGGAGCTGGTCAAGCTGGCCCGCAGACAGGGCATCTATACCATTGTGTGCGACGGTTACGAAAACGGCCCCGCCAAGGTGTTTGCAGACAAGGCCTATAACATCGACGTGCGAGACATCGACGGCGTGGCCGCCATGTGCCGGCAGGAACAGGCGGACGGCATCATCGCCTCCTTCTCGGACCTGTTGGCCGAGTGCCTGGTAAAGATTGCCGCGAAGGCCGGTCTCAAGTGCTACTGCACCCCGGAAAAGATTCGCTACCTGCGGGAAAAGCCCCTGATGAAGGAGATGTTCCGCCAGCTGCAGATTCCCACTCCCACCAGCATCCGGCTGAACGCTGATTTTGCCGACAGCGAGCTGGAGGCCGTGGGCCTGCCCTGCGTCATCAAGCCCGCCAACGGCTACGGTTCCCGGGGCATCTACGTGGTGAACAGCGCCGACGAGATCCGCGCCCATTTCGCAAACACCGCCTCCTTCTCCAGCTTCGACTACATTCTGGCCGAGACCTACAACCAGGGCCATGAGTTCAACATGATGACCTGGATGGTGGACGGCGAACTGCAGCTGCTGAGCATCGCGGACCGTGAGAAGTCCCACGAGATTGAGGGTGACATCCCCCACATCAGCCGTCTGGTCTATCCCAGCCGCTTCCTGGACGAGGTGCGCGAGCAGGCCATGGACATCGTGCGCAAGGTGGCGCAGTTCGTGGGCATCACCACCGGCCCCATCTCCATGCAGTTCTTCTACACTCCGGGGCAGGGGGTTCAGGTGTGCGAGATCGCCGGGCGGATGTTCGGCTACGAGCACGAGCTGGTCACTTTGGCAGGCGGCATGAGCGTGGAGCAGCTGCTGTTGGATTATGTATACGACGAAGCGGCGCTCAAGCGCACCTTCCAGGCCCACGATCCCCACTTCAAGTGCCTGAGCGGCGGGCTGTATTTCCACGGCTACGAGGGCACGGTGGCGGATGTGAGCGCGGCCGAGGCGGCGGCAAAGCTGCCGGGCGTGGCCCAGAGCATCATCTACTATCAGCCGGGCGAGACCATCGCCCACGGTGTGGGCGCGAAGCCCTATGCCGCCCGCTATTACATCACCGCGGACCGGCGCGAGGAGCTGGACGAGCTGACCCGCACTCTGTTTGATACAGTGCGCATGCTGGACGGCGAGGGGAAAAACCTGCTGTACAGCAACCAGCTTGAGCAGTAAACCCGGCAACAAACAGGAGGAATGAAGACCCATGGAATTTTCTGCATTGGATCTGACCTATGACGTATGCATCATCTCGCTGCTGATGCTGATTGCCAAGCTGGTGCGCATCCGGGTGCGCCCGCTTCAGAATCTGTTCATCCCCACAGCGCTGATTGCCGGCTTTTTCGGTGTGCTGCTGGGGCGCCACGGGCTGGGGGTGCTCACCCTCAGCAGCCAGGCCTCCAGCTATGCGGGCATTCTGATCACGGTGCTCTTCGCCACCATGTATCTGGGCAAGCAGAGCGGTGCCAAGTTCAGCACCATGATGCGCAATGTGGGCGATACCTTTTTGCTGAACAGCGCAGCGGAGATTCTGCAGTTCGGCATCGCTCTGCTGGTGGGCGGCGCGCTGCTGCGGGTGCTGTTTCCCCAGCTCACCGGCTGGTTCGCCCTGATGATGCCCAGCGGCTTCGCAGGTGGTCACGGTACCGCTGCGGCCGTGGGCGGTGTGCTGGAAAAGGCGGGCTGGGCCGATGCGGTGACCATCGGCCAGACCTTCGCCACCTTTGGCCTGCTGGGCGGTGTGTTCAGCGGTGTTCTGATGATCAACTACTGCGCACGCAAGGGTTACACCAAGGTGATCTGCCGTGCCAGCGACCTGCCGGAGGAGATGAAGACCGGCCTTGTCCCGGCGGAAAAGCAGACCAGCCTGGGCAACGGCACCATCAGCACCATGTCCATGGACCCGCTCACCTGGCATCTGGTCCTCATCATGGTGGCGGTGGGGGCTTCCTATCTGGTGGGCAACGCCATCAACCGCACCTTCTCGGTGAGTGTGCCCACCTATGGCCTGGCTCTGGTGGCGGGCGTGCTGCTGCAGGGCGGGCTCAACCGGCTCAAGCTGGGCAGCTATGTGGACCGGCGGGTGGTCTCCCGCATCGGCAGCTCGGTGACCGACTATCTGGTCGCCTTCGGCGTGGCCACCATCGACGTGGGCGTGGTTATGCGCTACTGGCAGGCCATTCTGATCCTGTGCGTGCTGGGTTTTCTGGTGGTCTGGGCCTATTTCATGCTGGTTTCCCGGCGCTTGTTCTGCGACCACTGGGTGGAGCGCGGCATCTACATCTGGGGCTGGTGCACCGGCGTAATGAGCATCGCGGTGCTGCTGCTGCGTATCGTGGACCCCGAGTTCAAGACCGGCGTTCTGGAGGACAGCGGCCTTGCCTGGATCTTCGTTTCCTTTGTGGATCTGGCTCTGGTGACCTTCCTGCCTATCCTGGTGGCAGGTGGCCTGGGCCTGACCAGCGGCGCGGTGCTGATCCTGGTGGGGCTTGCCCTGCTGGGTGTTTGCGCATTGCGCTACGGTGTGCGGGATAAAGCCGGCAAGGTGGTCTTTCCCGCATCAAAGCGAGGGGAATGAGCCATGAAAAAGCACAATTCCTACGCCCTCACCCTGATCGGGCTGCATCTTTTGCTGGCGGCGTATTCCCTCAGCGGATTTTTCAGCAAAAATGCCGCCGCCCAGCCTTTTCTGAGCTGGCAGTACATTGCCTTCTACTGCGGTATGATGGCCATTCTGGTGCTGTATGCCGTGGGCTGGCAGCAGGTGATCAAGCGGCTGCCTTTGACCCTGGCCTTCGCCAACAAGGCGGTCACGGTGGTGTGGGGCATTTTGTGGGGAGCGCTGTTTTTCCACGAGTCCATCACGCCCGGCAAGCTGATCGGCGCAGCCGTGATCGTGGCCGGTGTGGTGCTGTTTGTGAAAGCGGACGGAGAGGAGAAGCGCCATGAATGATACCATCCAGCCGCTGTACGCGCTGATCTATCTGCTGGGAGTGTTTCTGGCTGCTGTGTCTCAGGTGCTGCTGAAAAAGGCGGCCATGCGCCCACATAAGAATTTCATTATGGAATATCTGGACTGGCGGGTCATCCTGGGCTACGGCATCTTTGTGGGCTGCACCCTGCTGAGCATCCTGGCCTATAAGGGCATCCCCATGAGCCTGGGCCCGGTGCTGGAAGCTACCAGTTACCTGTATGTCACAGTGTTCGGTGTGACCATCTTCAAAGAGAAACTCAGCCGGAAAAAGTGCATCGCACTGGCACTGATCCTGGTGGGGATTCTTATTTATGCCCTGGCGGGCTGAATCGGATAAAAGCGGCGGAGCCGGTTTGCAGACAATGCAGGCCGGCTCCGTTTTTTTGCGGGAACAAGGGAAGGAAAGTGACGGAGCTGTCACCCAGACAAAGGTGTTTTCCGCTATAATGAAACAGGAAAGAAAGGGGGAGGAGCCTGTGCGGATTCTTCTTGTGGAGGACGAGGCGGCCATCGCACAGCCGCTGCAAAAGCTGCTGGAGCGCCAGGGCTGGCTTGTCACGGCTGCCGCCACGGTGGCCGGGGCGCGAAAGGCCATGGAACGGGAGAGCTTTGACGCGGCGCTGGTGGACTTGGGCCTGCCGGACGGCAGCGGCGAAGAGGTTTGCTGCGCGCTGCGCCAGCGGGGCGACGCAGCCATTCTGATCCTCACCGCCCGGGCGGACGAGGGCAGCGTGGTCCGGGCGCTGGAGGGCGGCGCGGACGATTACATCATCAAGCCCTTCCGGGCCGGGGAGCTGATCAGCCGGGTGAAGGCGGTGCTACGCCGCCGCAAGGGGCCGGAGTTGCTGCAGTTCGGCGGGCTCACGGTGGACCGGCGCAGCGCCCGGGCGTTTGTGGGCGAAGCCCAGATTCCCCTCACGGCGCAGGAGTACCGGCTGCTGTTGGTGTTCCTTTCCAATCCCGGCCAGATTCTGGAGCGGGGCCAGCTGCTGCAGGTGCTGTGGGACCAGGAGGGCAATTTTGTGAACGACAACACCCTCACCGTCACGGTGAAGCGGCTGCGGGAAAAGCTGGTGGAGGGCTGCGGCTGGCGCATTGCCACGGTGCGGGGCCTGGGCTACCGCTGGGAGGAGGAGCCGGATGCATAGCAGGGAATTTTACCGGATGCTGGCGGTCATGCTGGCCCTGACAGCGGCCGCGGCCGTTGGCCAGGGCATTGCCTGGGGTGTGCCCGGCGCAGCTGCCGCGCTGCTGCTTGGCGGAGTGCTCACTGCCCTTGCGGCTGTGTACACCCTGCGGCGGTACCGGCGCATCGGGCAGCTGTCGGAGTATCTGGCCCAGGTCTACACCGGGGGTCAGCCGCCCCGGCTCAGCGGCCAGACCCCGGGAGAATTGAGTGCCTTGCAGGACGATCTTTACAAAATCACCAGCATCCTGCAGCAGCAGGCGGCGGCACTGGAGGCGGACAAGCGTTTTCTGGCGGACAGCCTGAGCGACATTGCCCACCAGCTGCGCACGCCTCTTTCCGCCATTTTGCTGCAATGCGATTTTCTGCGCGAGGAGCTGCCGCCCGGGGACGCGGAGGAGGGCCTTGACCAGATCGAGACCCAGACCGGCCGTATCCGCTGGCTGGTGGAGGCGTTGCTGCGCCTTTCCCGGCTGGACGCGGGAGTGGTGCCCTTTGAAAAGAAGGAACATCCTGCCCGGCAGGTGCTCCAGCGGGCGGCGGGCGGTCTGGCGGAGCTTTATCTGAAACGCGGGGTGGAGCTGCAGGTGGATTGCCCGGAGGAGCTTTTCTGCATCTGCGACCTGGAATGGACCGCCGAGGCGCTGGCGAACCTGTTGAAAAATGCCGCCGAACACACCCCGCCCGGAGGCCGGGTGCGGGTGAAGTGCAGCTGCCAGGCGCTGTATTTTGAATTTCGGGTGCAGAATGAAGGGGCGGCCATTCCAGAGGAGGAGCTGCCCCGATTGTTCGAACGATTCTGGCGGGGGGCCTCGGCCAGCCCGGGCAATGTGGGCATCGGCCTGCCGCTGGCCCGCAGCATCGCCCGGGGCCAGCAGGGGGACATGACCGCCGAAAACACCCCGGAGGGCCCGCTTTTTCGGCTGCGGCTGTTTCGGTGACAAAACTGTCAGCGGGCGGTCACCGGCCTGTCACCGGGGCGGGGTATTCTTTGGGCAGGAAAGGAGGTGGTCCGCTTGCCGTTTCTGGAAGTGGAGCATCTGACAAAGATCTATGGGACCGGGGCAAATCAGGTAAAAGCCCTGGACGATGTGAGTTTTACCGTGGAGAAGGGCCAGTTCGTGGCCATTGTGGGGCCGTCCGGGTCCGGCAAATCTACCCTGATGCACCTGCTGGGCGGGGTGGACCGGCCCACCGGCGGCACGGTGCGGCTGAGCGGCATGGACCTGGCAAGCCAGCCGGACGAGACGCTGGCGGTGTTTCGCCGCCGCCAGATCGGGCTGGTGTATCAGTTCTATAACCTGATTCCGCTGCTCACCGTGAAGGAGAACCTGCTGCTGCCCCTTTTGCTGGACGGCCGCCGCCCGGCGCCGGGCCAGCTGGAGGGCATCGTGGAGCAGCTGGGCATTGAGGGCAAGCTGGATGCCTTCCCGGATCAGCTGTCCGGCGGGCAGCAGCAGCGGGTGAGCCTGGGGCGGGCGCTCATCACTCGGCCTGCTCTGTTGCTGGCGGATGAGCCCACCGGCAACCTGGACGGAGCCAACACCGCCCAGGTAATGGAGCTGCTGCGGGCCATCCACAAGGGCACCGGCCAGACCATCCTGATGATCACCCACGACCGGGAGCTGGCCCAGCAGGCCCAGAGGATTTTGGTGATCGGAGACGGCCGTCTCCAGAGAGACGAGGTGATCCGCCCATGAGAGCCATCTGGTCGGTCACGATGCGCCAGCTGCTGCGGGGAAAGGTGAGCACCGGGTTTGCCTTTCTGAGCGTGCTGCTCAGTTCGGTACTGCTCAGTGCGGTGCTGCTGGGGGGCGATTCCCTGGTGCACACCCTGAATGTGAAATATTACAGCGAGTTCGCGCTGATTGCGCTGGCGGCGGTGAAGCTGCTGCTGTGCGTTTTACTGGCGGGCACCGCGCTGATGATCCGGGGCGGGTTCTGGCTTTCGCTGGAGCGGCGCACCCGGATGCTGGGTCAGCTGGCCAGCGTGGGGGCAACCCCGGCACAGCTGCGGGCCAGCGTGCTGCTGGAGGCAGCTTTGCTGGGCGTGGTGGCCATCCCGCTGGGGATGCTTTTTGCTGTATTGGGGCTGCAGGTAGGTCTCTGGTCCATGAACCAGACCCTGGGCATCCAGACCATCACCAACGGGCAGGGTATTCAATTGGTCGTTCAGGCAGACCGTTTGGCGGCTGCGGCGCTCTGGTGTACGCTGGCGCTGCTGCTGGCCGCCTGGGGCCCGGCCCGGCGGGCGGCCCGGCTTTCGCCCATGCAGGCCATGCGGCCCCAGCTGCAAAGCGCGCCCAAACACAAGGGGAAACGTGCCCCGGCCAATGCGGTGCGCCTGCTGGCAAAGCGGGGCAGGCAGCGGGCCCCCGGCCGCTACCGGGTGCTGAGCCTTGGGCTGGGGATGAGCGCAGCGCTGATTCTGATGGCATTCACCTTCAATCAGGCGCTGGTGCGTTACTACGATGTGAGCCATGCTCCCTTTCCTTACAGGATTTATATCTGGGGAGATCAGGATGCTGAATACCCTGGGGAAATGCTGCAGCAGGTGGCCGGAGCGGTGCCGGATAAACCCGGCACGGTGACCGAGCTGTTCGAGCAGTATCACGGACTGCAAGAGGATAAAATGATCAACACCTTTCAGATCGTTCTGGAGGACGCGGATTTTGAGGCCTGGTACGGCCAGCCTTTGACTGGTGAAGAGGGGAGCATCCCGGTCGTCTGGGCCAGAGCAATTTCCGACATTTCTCCGGAGAAACTGGGCGAGGAGACGCTGCTTTGGAAATTTTCCGGGCCGCAAATCGTGGTATCCGGGAGCAGTGATTCTCCACTTCCAAACGGGATAAAACAGGACGCGCAGGAAGAAAACAGGCTTGTACTTGTGCTGGTCACCAGCCGCAGCGCCTTTGAGGCCAGCGGCATCACCTTCGGAAAAGGGGAGATTCGCAGCTATGCGGTTTATTGGGATGTGGAAGACGGCCGGGCCATTACCCGGGCGGTGGCGCCGGTTCTGGCTGGGAGTGGGCTGCAGTATGAGCTTCAGGACTACACTCCCACCGGACAGACCGTTTTGCTGGGCAGCGGGGTACGTATTCTGCTTACGGTGTTCTGCGGCGGCTTCGCGGCGGTGGTGCTGCTCACTAGCACGGCCAACATCCTGAGCACCGTCAGCAGCGGCATGCTGCAGCGGCGGCGGGAGTTATCGCTGCTGCTGTCGGCAGGCATGAGCCGCCGCCAGCTCACCCGCATGCTGGCCTGGGAGTGTCTGGGCTACAGCATACGGGGCATTTTGTGGGGCATTCCCGCGGGCTTTGTGCTCACCTGGCTGTTGGCGGACCAAATACTGGGCATCCCGCTGCTCAGCTCCCTCAGTCCTGCGGCACTGCTTACCCCGGTGGTCTGCGTGGGGGCGGTGAGCGCTTTGGCACTTCTGGTCTCACTGCGGATGCTGCGCCGGTTTTCCATTCTGGAGGGCCTTGCCCAGAGGGACTGACCGCTTGCGCCCCGCCCGGCGGTTCCGTATAATAAAAAGCGAGAAACGGCCCCGGCGGGGCAAACGAGGGGGAACAGCCAATGATCTACGGCATCGGCACCGATCTGGTGCGCACTGACCGGATGGAAAAAAGCCTGGCCAGCCCGGCTTTTCTGCGGCGGGTGTTCGGCGAGGAGGAGCGGGCCTTTCTGCTGAGCATCTCTCCCCGCAAGCAGCCGGAAAGCGCCGGGGCGAACTTTGCCGCCAAGGAAGCCTTTTTAAAGGCCTGCGGCACCGGCATCGGCGGCTTTGCCCTTTGTGAAATCCAGGTGCTGCGCGCCGAAAGCGGCGCGCCCTACTACGCCCTCACCGGGCAGGCGGCGGCATGGCTGGAGGAAAACCGGCTCACCGCCCACCTGAGCCTGAGCCACGACGGAGGCCTTGCCCAGGCCTTCACGATTCTGGAGCGAACCGGCGATTAAGGGCCGGGCAAGGCGGGCATACTACCACCAGAACACATCCAAACAGCCCCGCAGCGGCGGGGGCACATAGGCGTGCGCCGTGCTTCGGGGCGGATCACTGGAGGGAGTATGACCATGGAAGTGCATAGAGGCGAAGTGTTTTACGCAGATCTGAGCCCGGTGGTGGGCTCGGAGCAGGGCGGCATCCGCCCGGTGCTGATTCTGCAGAACGATGTGGGCAACCGCCACAGCCCCACCGTGATTGCGGCGGCCATTACATCAAAGCAGGACAAAACCCATCTGCCCACCCACATCGGCCTGCAGGCCCAGACCTGCGGCCTGACCCGCAACAGCATCGTGCTGCTGGAGCAGATTCGCACGCTGGACAAGCGCCGCCTGCGGGAAAAGGCGGGCCGCCTGAGCGAAAGCGACCAGCGGCGGGTGGACCAGGCCCTGGGCATCAGTGTGGGGCTTGTAAGCATGTGAATCACAAAATAACGAAGAACGCCGTTCCGGGAAAATCCGGGGCGGCGTTCTTCGTTACCAGTGGAATTGCCGCCCGCTTCGTGGTATGATAAAACAAAAACGCACGGGAAGTGAGAAGCAAGTGATTTATCTGTATTGGGTGGCGGTGTTTGCGGTCATCGCGCTGGCGCTGGCGGTCCAGTTCGGCCGCAGGCTGGAGCAGACCTTTGCCCCGGCTCTGTTCATCGGAATTCTGGTGCTGTATCTGTTCGGACTGGCGGGTCCTCTGCTGTGGGGCCTTGGGGCGGTAAGCCTTCTGGGCGGCGCGGCCGGTGTCTGGCTGGTGGTGCAGGCGGTGCGCCGCAAACAGCTGTTTGTGCACCGGTGGCTGACCCCCGGCGCGGTGGTGCTGGTGGGCATGGTGTTTTTCATCGCCTGGATGCAGGCGGGGCGGCTGGCCATTGGCAACGATGAATTCAGCCACTGGGCCTACACCGTCAAGATCATGACCAATCACGACCAGCTCAGCGTCTGGCATGCGTCGGAGGCGGGCTTTGGCGAATATCCACCGGCGCTGGCCCTGCTGGAATATCTGTTCGTCCGGCTGACCCCCGGCTTCACCGAGGGCTATCTCTACCGGGCCATGATGCTGTTCCAGGTAAGTCTGCTGCTGCCGGTGCTGTCCCGGTTTGGCTGGAAGCGGCTGGGCGGAGCGCTGGCGGGCTTTGCGGGCGTGTTCCTGCTGCCTCTGGCCTTTTACGGACAGTTTTACAGCGATCTGTGTGTGGACGGCACCCTGGCGCTGCTGTTTGCCTATCTGCTGTACGCCTGGCTGAGTACCCGGCGGCTGCAGGGCTTTGTGACCCTGCAGCTGAGCCTGGGCACCGCGGTGCTGGTGCTCACCAAGGAGAGCGGCGTGATCTTCGCGCTGGCGGCTCTGGGCTTTGTGGCCTGGGACGGTCTGCGTCTGGCCCGGGCGGGCGGCCAGCCCGGCGCGGTGCGCCAGTGTGCGGTACAGCTGGCCTTCCCGGCGGGTGCTCTGGTGCTGGCCCGGCTGAGCTGGGGCATCGTGGTGGCCATGCAGGGCCTCACCGCGGGCGGCAGCGGCAACACGCTGGAACGGCTGCTTTCCCTGGCAGGCCCCTGGCCGGAAAAGTGGACCCTGACCCTGTCGGCATTCCTGGAGCATCTGTTCCTGCCGGTGAAGAACGAAAGTGTGCTGCCCCTTTCCCCGGCGGCATGGCTGGTGTTGGGCCTTACGGCCGTCTGGGCGCTGCGGCGGGCGCTGCCCCGTCTGGAGCAAAGTCTGCGGCGGCTGAGCCTGGGGCTCGCGGCAGGCTTTGCAGTGTACTGCATCGGGCTTTTGTATCTGTACTTCTTCCAGTTCTCGGACTACGAGGCCACCCGTGTGGCCAGCCTGGAGCGGTATCTGGGCAGCTGGCTGCTGGCGGTGGTGCTGCTGGCGGCGTATCTGGCCCTGGCCGCCTGGGGCCGGGCCGAGGGCAAACGGCTGCTGGGCCCGGGCTGTGTGCTGGCGGCTGCGCTGCTGGTGATGCCCGGCACCAGCGCCGAGATTCAGCGTCTGGTGGCCCCGGCCAAGGGCGCGGCTCAGGAACAGCAGCAGCGGGCGGCTTACTTCACCCCGCAATCCTTCCCGATGGAATGGAGCGAGAACGATAAGCTGTATTTTGTGGCGGAGGACACCGCCTCCTATGAGGTGCTCTGCGCGAACTATAGCTTCTATCCCCGGGCCATCGGTTCTTCTGCTGGTTACAACTTCAACACCGAGGGTGACTGGGTCACCTGGGCCAGTGAAGTGACTGCCGAGCAGTGGGCCGACACCCTGACCGGTGAGGGCTATACCTACGTGTATCTGTATCAGATCAGCCCCTCCTTCGCGGGCAAATACAGCGAGCTGTTCGCCGACCCCGGTGACATTGTGGGCGGCGCGCTCTACGCGGTGCAGACCACAGAGGACGGCGGTGTACAGCTGGCCCGCGTCTGGCCCGCCCTGGCCGAAGGCTGAGCCTGCCGGAACATGAAATAAAAAACGCCCGGAACATCCTGCGATGTTCCGGGCGTTTTGCTTTGCAAAGAAATTACTCCAGCATCATGTGAGCGGCCTTGTAGATGTCGCCGCAGCCCATGGTGATCACAAAATCGCCGGGCTGTGCGTGCTCCTTCACGTAGTCGGCGGCCTCCTTCAGACCGGTAACCACTACGCTGCCGGGAATCTTGGCAGCCAGGTCTTCGCTCTTCACGCTGCCGTCGTCCACCTCGCGGCTGCCCATGATGGGGGTCAGCACCACATGATCGGTGTCCGCCAGAACCTTGGCGAAATCATCCAGCAGCTCGCGGGTGCGGCTGTAGGTGAAGGGCTGATGCACCGCCCATACCTTGTTGTAGCCCAGCGCATGGGCGGTCTTCAGGGTGGCGGCGATCTCGGTGGGATGGTGGGCGTAGTCATCCGCCACGGTCACACCGTTGAACTCGCCCAGAATCTCGAACCGGCGGCCCGCGCCCTTGAAGCTCTCAGCGGCTGCAGCGGCGTCCTCGCCGGTCAGGCCCACGGTGAAGCAGCAGGCGGCCATGGCCAGCGCGTTGTAGATGTTGTGGTAGCCGGGGGCACTCAGCTTCAGGTGAGCCACCGGGTAACCCCACTCCAGCACATCGAACTCATAGAAGCCGGGTTTGTGCTCCCGGATGTTCACTGCTTGGTAGTCTGCCTCCGATTGAATGCCGAAGGTGCGCACGGTGCGGTCCAGGCTGTTGATCACCTGTACCACGTTGGCATCGTCTGCGTTGGCCACGATGGTGTGGCGGGCCATCAGGGCAAACTTCTTGAAGGCGAACTTCAACTGGCCCATGGTGCCGTAGTAGTCCAGATGGTCATTGTCGATGTTCAGCAGCACCGCAATGTCCGGTGTCAGGTGCAGGAAGGTTTCGGCAAACTCGCAGGCCTCGATCACGATGGTGTTGCCGCTGCCGTTCTTGCCGTAGCCGCCGATCAGGGGCAGCTTGCCGCCGATCACCGCGGCGGGATCCTGTCCGGCCAGCTCCAGCAGGCTGGTGATCATGGAGGTGGCAGTGGTCTTGCCGTGGGTGCCTGCCACGCAGATGCTGCGGGGATACAGCCGGCTCACATAGCCCAAGAGAACGCTGCGCTCCAGCATGGGAATGCCACGGGCATCCGCTTCCCGCAGCTCGGGGTTGTCCTTGTGAATGGCGGCGGAATACACGATCATATCCGCACCCAGCACGTTTTTGGCGTCGTGCCCCATGAACACCTCGATGCCCATGGCACGCTCCGAGTCGATGATGCTGCCCTCGTTTACATCACTTCCGGTGATGGTATAGCCCCGGGCATGCAGGATCTGCACCAGCGGATACATACCGCTGCCGCCGATGCCGATGAAATGGAGGCGCTTCACGCCGTCCAGCAAGTTGGCATTAAAGCCGCTCAGGAAGTTCATTATGGTCCACCTCTCCTTAGCATGATGGTATCCCGAAAAAAGGGTCCCGGCGGCCCCAGTGGGAGCCGCCGCACATGTGCCTGGCACGCGAAACGCGCCGAATATGGATTTCTGTAGCTATCATTATATAATTTTTGCTCCACAAAATAAACACTTTAAGGGCATTTTTTGGGATGTGTTCGATGAATTTTTCTGTTTTGGCGAAAAACGAACCGGTTTTTTTACCAAAATGCCAAGGCAAAGCGAGTCCTCACACTTGCAGGCGGGCAGGCATAGCATGGGCAAAAGCAGCGCGGCCCCTGGCCGCGAATTCATACAAAAGGGGGAGCGCAAACGATGGCAAGCGAAAAAAAGATGGTGTTTGCCGTGCTGGGGGCGGATGCCCGCCAGCGGGCCGCGGCGGATCACCTGCGCCAGCAGGGCTGGCAGGTGGTGGGGCGGGAACGCCTGAACGCGGCGGATGTGATTCTGCTGCCCATGCCGCTGAGCGGCGAGAGCGAGGAACTGGTCCGGCTGCTGGCGGGGGCAAAGCCCGGAGTGCAGGCCTTTGGCGGCAGGGTGGGCCCGGCCGCCCGGCAGGCCGCCGCCCAGGCGGGAATTCCGCTGCGGGATTATCTGGAGCGGGAGGAGCTGGCGGTGCTGAACGCGGTGCCCACTGCGGAAGGCTGCATCGCCCTGCTGCTGCAGAACCGCACCCGCACGCTCTGGAACAGTCCGGTGCTGGTGCTGGGCTATGGCCGGTGCGGTGCGGCGCTGGCGGTGCGGCTGGCGGCGCTGGGGGCAAAGGTCACGGTGGCAGCCCGCAGTCCCGGCCAGCGGGCCCAGGCCGAAAGCCAGGCCCTGACTGCCTGCGGGCTGGACCGGCTGGCGCAGCTGCTGCCCGGGTTTGAAACGGTGGTGAACACCATCCCGGCGCCGGTGCTGGACCGGCGGACGCTGGCGGCGCTGGCGGCAGGCAGCCTGGTGATCGACCTGGCCAGCCTGCCCGGCGGGGTGGATCTGGAGGCGGCGGAGGCACTGGGAGTCCGGGCTATCCGGGCGCTGAGTCTGCCGGCCCGCTGCGCCCCGGTGACCGCCGGGGAATTTGTGGCCGATACGGTACTGGCCATGCTGCGTGAGGAGGGAGTGTGCGTATGAACGAGAAAACTGTGGTGTGGGCGCTGTGCGGCAGCTTCTGCACCTTCGAAAGCATCTTGCCGCGCATGGAGGAGCTGGTGAAAAGCGGGGTGCGGGTGCTGCCGCTGATGAGCTTCAATGCCGCCGGGCTGGACACCCGGTTCGGCGCGGCGGCGGACTGGAAGCGGCGGCTGGAGCAGCTGTGCGGTATGCCGCCCATCGAAACTCTGCAGGGGGCCGAGCCGCTGGGACCCAAGAACATGGCCCAGGCGATGGTCATTGCACCCTGCACCGGAAATACCATGGCAAAGTTGGCCCACGGCATCAGCGACACGCCGGTCACCCTGGGGGCAAAAAGCATGCTGCGCAGCGGCAGGCCGGTGGTCATCGCCCTTTCCACCAATGACGGACTGGCCGCCAGCTTTGAAAATCTGGCGGCGCTGACCAACCGCAAGCATTATTATATTGTGCCTTTCGCCCAGGACGATTACCTGAAAAAGCCCAGCAGTCTGCAGAGCGACTTTTCCCTGATTGGCGACACACTGGAATCCGCCCTGCGGGGCCGCCAGCTGGGGCCGATTTTGAACATTTAGCCTTCGGAAAGAAAGCCCTGCTCGGTGAGCACAAAATCGGCCCGGCGGTCGTGGGCTTCGGTGGGCAGTTCGCGCTCCACCAGTGCGGCGGGGCAGAGCAGCACCACCGGACAGCGGCACCGAGGCAGAAAACGGTCGTAGTAGCCGCCTCCCTGGCCCAGCCGCAGACCGTCCGGGGCGGCCATCAGGCAGGGGGCGATGACCAGGTCCAGCTGACCGGGGTCAAGGGCGGGCAGGCCGGGCGCGGGCTCCAGCAGGCCGAAGCGGGCGGGGGCCAGCTGTTCCAGGCCGGTGATGGGCACCGCTTCCATGAAGCCATCCGGTCCGGTGCGGGGCACACAGAGCGTCTTGCCCTGGGCCAGCGCCAGCTCCAGCAGCGGCCGGGTGGAGGGCTCACGGCTGGTGCTCACAAAGCAGAATACCGCCCCGGCCTGTTTCCATAATTCGCTTTTCGTCAGATGTTCAGCCATAGCCAGGCCCCAGGCGGCAGTACGCTCCGGGCCTGCCTGGCCCAGGAGGGCCCGGGCCTGCGCCCGAAGGTCGGCTTTGCGGGTGGTGATCAGGTCGGAATGATGTTCCATAAAAAGGGGAGCCTCCGTTTCGGCAAGCGCACCGGCTTGCGGGTTTTGATTGTATCATAGCATAAAATCCGCCGCCCCCGCGTGCCGGGATGCAAACATTCTGTGGAAATTTTGTGCAGAACTTGAACCGGGGGCGGGCGGTAGGCTATAATAAACCAGTTAAAGCACTATATTGTAAAATTGCGAAAGCAAACGGAAAAACCAACAGATAAAGGATGTATTCGGTTTGAAAAAACTGTTTTCAATATTGGCCGCAGCTGTGCTGGGCGCAGCTGTGCTGGCTCCTTGTGCCGCGGCGGAGGACCTGCCCCAGGTAACCTGCGAGGCCTATGTGGTCATGGATGCAGACACCGGCCAGGTCATCATGGAAAAGAACCCGGACGAGGTGCTGTATCCGGCCTCGATCACCAAAATCATGACGCTGGGCCTGACCATGGAAAAGGCCCAGGGCGACTGGTCCGCCCAGCTGACCATTGACTACGATGTGGCCCACAGCCTGGAGTCCAACTCCACCCACATTGCTCTTCTGCCCGGAGAGGTGGTCACGCTGGAGGACGTGATCTACGGCACCCAGATGGAGAGCGCCAACGACGGCGCCAATGCCCTGGCGGAATACTTCGGCGACGACGGTACCATTGCCAGCGGTGTGGAAAAGATGAACGCCAAGGCCGAAGAATTGGGCCTGACCAACACCCATTATGCCAACCCCCACGGCCTGTACGACGAAAACCATTACACCAGCGCCCGGGATATGGCCAATCTGACCCGCTGGGCCATGCAGCAGCCGGGCTTTATGGATGTGTTCTGCCGCAACGATGAATGGCGCATGGCTGCCACCAACCTGCAGCCCGAACGGGCTTTCCACTGCACCGACTGGCTGCGTGTGGGCGGGCCGCTGCTGTACCGGGCCTATGAAAAGGGCGGAAAGAGCGGCTTTCACGACCAGGCAGGCTATACCTACGTGGGCTATGCCGAGCAGGACGGCCTGAACCTGATCGTGGTGGTGCTGAAATCCGTGGGCCTCAACGGCAACTACAAGGATGCCGCGGCCCTGCTGGATTACGCCTTCGCCCATTACCGGCGGGTGACCATCGCCAGCCCGCAGGAGACCTATGAGATCCCCCTGGTGGGCGGCGGCTTCGAGAGTCTGGGTAATGTGCAGGTGTCCGCCCAGGGAGCCGATGTGCTGCTGAACGACGCCTTCACCGAGGCGGATGTGACCGCCCAGTTCGATATCCCCGAGCAGTATGTGCTGGGGCAGGGCTTCTCAGCCACAGTGACGTATCTCTTGGCGGAAAACGCCCTTCAGCCCACGGCCCTGCGCACGGTGGCTCTTTCGGTGAGCGGTCTGGAGCAGATCCTGCAGGCCAACACCTATGTGCCCCAGAAGACGGCGGGCGACGGACGGATGTATCTGGGCATCGGCGTGGCGGTGGCCGCGGCAGCGGTGGCCATTCTGCTGGCGCTGCGCCTGGTGCGCAGCGGCGGCGGACTGCAGAGCTTTGCCGCAAAGCGGGCGCAGGAGACCGGTCTGCCCGCAGACTTCCAGATCATCACCCGCAGCGGCCCGGTGAATTCCGCGCCGGTGCGCACGCTGGATGTGCGCCGTTCCTCCACCAAGGAAGGGCACGACGACCGCACCGATCTGCCCCGGCGCTGAGCGTATAAGCCCAATCCAATAAAATCAGGCGGCCCGCCGCCCCGGAATTTGTTTTCCTGGGGTGGCGGGCTTTTTTTGTGCTTTCGGCAAAACAGCAAAAGCCTCTGATCCGGCGGGCAGGGGCTTTTGCTGGAATTGCTGTTGCGCTTTGAGACGGGATGGGGTAAAATATACCATGAATATGTTTGTCCTGCCGCACGGGCGGGACCGTTTACAGCGGGAGGGAATTGCGTTGATGAACATCATGCCCAATGATCTGGGCCGCCAGTACAGCCTGCACGCGGCGGAGTATGAGGAAAAAGCCCTGCAGGTGCTGCGCAGCGGCTGGTATGTGCTTGGCAAAGAGGTGGAGGCCTTTGAAAAGGAATGGGCCGAATACATCGGCGCGAAGCATTGCGTGGGTTTGGCCAGCGGGCTGGACGCGCTGTGGATCAGCTTCCGCTTGCTGGGCGTGGGCGCGGGCGACGAGGTGATCGTCTGCTCCAATGCTTACATCGCCTGCGTGATGGGCATCTCCATGAACGGGGCCACCCCGGTGTTCGTGGAGCCGGACGAATACGACAACATCGACGCGGAAAAAATCGAGGCCGCCATCACCCCCAAAACCAAGGCCATTCTGGCAGTGCATCTGTACGGTCAATCCTGCGACATGACCCGCATCATGGGCATTGCGAAGGCCCATGATCTGAAGGTGGTGGAGGACTGCGCCCAGAGCCACGGCAACCACTGGCAGGGCCAGACCGTGGGCACCTTCGGCGACGTGGGCTGCTTCTCGTTCTACCCCACCAAGGGCTGCGGCGCCTTTGGTGACGCGGGCTGCATCGTGACGAACAGCGACGAGCTGGCGCAGAAGTTCCGGGTCTACCGCAACTACGGCAGCGAAAAGCGCTATCACAACCAGGTGGTTGGCACCAACTCCCGGCTGGACGAGCTGCAGGCAGGCCTGCTGCGGGTGAAGCTGAGCCATCTGGACGGCTTTAACGCCGAGCGCTGCACCATTGCCGAGACCTACAATAAGGAATTGAAAAATCCCCACGTTCATCTGCCCAAGATCCGCCCCGGGGCAGACTGCACCTGGCATCAATACGTGGTGCATGTGCCCAAGGGACGCGATGCTCTGGCTGCTTATCTGAAGGAAAAGGGCATTGGCACCATCATCCATTACCCCATCCCGCCGCATCTGTCCGAGGCATATGCCTATCTGGGCTTCGGTGTGGGGGATTTCCCCATCGCCGAGCGCTATGCCGGCGAGGTGCTCAGCCTGCCCATGTACAACGGTATGACCGAAGAAGAGCAGCGCTATGTGATCGACGCCATCAACCAGTGGGAGCCGTGAGGAAAAACAGCTGATGAAACAAAACACAAATTACGATAAAGTGAAGCTGCTGCGCTTCGGCGATTTGGGCGACGAGCGGGGCAGCCTGATCGTGGTGGAGGGCGAGCGGGACGTGCCCTTTGCCATCCAGCGGGTGTTCTATATCTACGGCAGTGACGCCACCGTGATGCGGGGCCAGCACGCCAACCGGAACACCGAGTTCGTGCTGGTGAATGTGGCGGGCAAGAGCAAGGTGCGGGTGGACGACGGCCTGGGCCGCGAGCAGGTCTATCACCTGGATCAGCCCAACACCGGCATCTACATTCCTCGCATGGTGTGGAAGGATATGTACGATTTTTCGCCGGACAGTGTGCTGCTGGTTCTTTGCAGCGAACACTATGATGGAGAAGAATATATCCGCGATTACGAGGCGTTCCGGGCCGAGATGGCCCGCGAAAGCGAATCGGACCGCTGAGAGCCAAAACAACAAAACAAGGAGACATACGAAAATGGGGAAGTTTACGTTTGTTGAGACCGGGCTGCCCGGTGTGCTGGTGATCGAGCCCACCGTCTTCGGCGATGCCCGCGGCTATTTTATGGAGACCTTCCAGAAGGAAGAGTTTGCCGCCGCCGGCATCACCGACGAGTTCGTACAGGACAACCAGTCCAAGTCCAGCCGGGGCGTGCTGCGGGGACTGCACTTCCAGAAGGAGCACACCCAGGGCAAGCTGGTTCGGGTGACCAAGGGCGAAGTGTTCGATGTTGCAGTGGACTGCCGCCCGAACAGTGCCACCTTCGGCAAATGGGTGGGTGTGACCCTGAGCGACGAGAACAAAAAGCAGTTCTACGTGCCCAAGGGCTTTGCTCACGGCTTCCTGGTGCTGAGCGATGAGGCCGAGTTCTGCTACAAGTGCACCGACTACTACGACCCCACCGCCGAGGGCGGCATCCCTTACAACGACCCCACCGTGAATGTGGAATGGCCGGACTGCGGCTGTGAGTATCTGCTGAGCGAAAAGGACAAAAAGCACGAGCCCTTTGCCGCCCAGAATTTCGATTATTTCAACAAGTGGTAAGGGAGCGCCGGTATGCTGAAACTTTATGTGCAGGATTTTTTGCGCTACCGCTACCTGCTGTACAATCTGATCAGCCGTGATTTCAAGCTGAAATACCGCCGCAGTGTGCTGGGTGTGGCCTGGAGCGTGCTCAACCCGCTGATGATGTGTGCGGTAATGTTCGTGATCTTCAACACCCTCATGGCAGGCATGCGGGGCGAAGGCATCGAGAACTTTGCGGTGTATCTGGTGATCGGCCAGCTGCTGTTCAACTTCTTCCGTGAGTCCACCACCATGGCCATGTCCAGCGTGATGAACAACGCCATGCTGCTGCGCAAGGTGTATATCCCGAAATACATCTTCCCGCTGCAGAAGATCTGCTTCGGTCTGGTGAACTGCCTGTTCAGCTTCATCGCCCTGATCATCGTGATGCTTATCACCCGGGCGCCGCTGCATCCCACCATCCTGCTGGGGCTGTATCCGCTGCTTACGCTGGCGGTGTTCAGCCTGGGCATCGGCATGATACTGTCCGCCTTGGCCGTGTTCTTCCGGGATGTGATTCATCTGTGGGAGGTATTCACCACCATCCTCATGTGGTTCTCGGCCATCTTCTACACTCCTGAGCAGTTCGGCAATGCCCTGCTGGAGGGCCTGATTGCCCTGAACCCCCTGTACCAGTACATCACCGCCTTCCGCGATACTGTGATGTACGGTCAGCTGCTGAGCGGTGCGCAGATTCTGATCTGCGCCGCCTGGGCGCTGGTCATGCTGGCGCTGGGTTTGCTTGTGTTCAAAAAGACCCAGGATAAATTTGTTCTGTATATGTAAGGAGGCGCGGGAAATTGCAGCAGCCTATCATTGAAGTCAATAATGTTTCCATGCGCTTCAACCTGGCCAAGGAAAAAAGCGAGAGCCTGAAGGAATACTTTCTGCAGCTGGTCAAGGGCAAATTGCGGTTTGATGAGTTTTTTGCTCTGAAGGACGTGAGCCTGCAGGTGCAGCCCGGCGATTTTTACGGCCTGATCGGTCTGAACGGCAGCGGCAAATCCACCCTGCTCAAGGTTATTTCCGGCGTGTATAAGCCCAGCAGCGGCACCTGCAAGGTCCGGGGTACCGTTGCGCCCCTGATCGAGCTGGGCGCGGGTTTTGACATGGACCTGACCGCCCGGGAGAACATCTACCTGAACGGCACGGTTCTGGGCTTCAGCCCCAAATACATCGACGCTCATTTTGAGGAGATCGTGGAATTCAGCGAGCTGCGGGACTTTCTGGACGTGCCGCTGAAGAACTACTCCAGCGGCATGGTGGCTCGCCTGGCCTTTGCGGTGGCCACCATCACCAAGCCGGACGTGCTGATTGCCGACGAGATCCTGGCGGTGGGTGACTTTCTGTTCCAGGAAAAGTGCGAGCAGCGCATGCAGAAGCTGATGAGCGGCGGTACCACCGTGATTCTGGTGAGCCACTCCATCGAGCAGATCGAGCGTATGTGCAACAAGGTGGCCTGGCTGGAGCATGGCCGCATCAAGATGAACGGCCCCACTCAGGAGGTCTGCGAGGCTTATAAGCAGACCACCCGTGAGGATGGCAGCCACTGAAAATAAAACGCAGCCAAGGCGGCACGGGGCGGTCAGCCACGCGCCTGACCTTGGCTGTTTTCAAAAGGAATGTGCGAAATGGCAAAGCAAAACAACAACCAGCCCCTGCCCGCGGATGTTGCCCAAAAGGACAGCGTGGGCGGTATGGCAAAGCGCCTGCTGGACCCGGCCCATGTGAAGCAGCTGGCCGCCTGGTGTGCTCAGGTGGCCAAAGAGGAGGGTGGCCAGGCCCTGTGGCGGGAGATCAGCTTCCGGGTGAATCTGGCGCTGCACCGGGATACCTGGCAGTACCGGGCGGACCTGCCCACCCGCCGGATGCTCAAGCGCCAGCGGGCCGAGGGCGTACCCGGCGGGCCGAAGATCAGCGTGGTGGTGCCCCTTTACAACACTCCGCTGCCCTTTTTGAAGCAGATGATCGAGAGCGTGACCGGCCAGAGCTACCAGAACTGGCAGCTGGTGCTGGCCGATGCTTCGGACGAAGCACACGCCAATGTGGGTGCGGTGGCCCGGAAGTATGCCGCAAGGGACGAGCGCATCACCTACAAAAAGCTGGCGGAAAATCAGGGTATCGCAGGCAACACCAACCAGGGCTTTGCGCTGGCAAACGGCGACTGGCTGACCCTGCTGGACCATGACGACGTGCTCTACCGCAACGCCCTGCACGAGGTGGCAAAGGCCGCCGTGGCGGGTGCGGATTTCGTCTACTCGGACGAGATCGTGCTCAGCGCGGATTTAAAGCATCTGGTGGACTACCACTTCAAGCCGGATTTTGAGCCGGACTATCTGCGGGGCTGCAACTACATCACCCACCTGGCAGCCTTCTCCCGGGGCCTGTTTGAGGCCACCGGCGGCGGAGAGCGGGCGGAGTACGACGGCAGCCAGGACTTCGAGCTGATTCTGCGCCTTACCGAAAAAGCCAAAAAGATTGTGCACATCCCCTATGCCCTTTACATCTGGCGCAGTCACGCCGCCTCCACCGCCTCCTCCATGGACGCAAAGCCCTATGCACTGGCGGCGGGCGAGCGGGCCCTCAACGACCACCTGAAGCGGGTGGGCCTTGCGGGTGAGGCAACCCGCATCCCGGGCTGTCCCGGCGCCTACCGGGTGCGATATGAACTGACCGGCACCCCCCTCATCAGCATCATGATTCCCAACAAGGATCATGTGGAGGACCTGTCCCGCTGTCTGGAAAGCCTGTATAAATATGCGGGCTACAGCCGGTTTGAGGTAATCGTGATCGAGAACAACTCCACCGACCCGGCCACCTTTGCATATTACGAGAAGGTCAAGCAGCAGTTTGCCAACCTGCAGGTGGTAAAGTACGAGGGCGGGTTCAATTTCTCCGCCATCAACAACTTCGGCCGCAAATTTGCCAAGGGCGAGCAGCTGCTGCTTTTAAACAACGACGTGGAGCTGCTCAGCGAGGGCTTCCTGGCCGAGATGCTCATGTACAGTCAGCGGCCAGACGTGGGCTGCGTGGGCGCGAAGCTCTACTTCCCGGACGATACCATCCAGCACGCCGGTGTGTTCCTGGGCATCAACGGCACCGCGGGCCACAGCCACAAGAGTCACCCCCGCGCTTCGGCGGGCGATCTGTACCGGCTGGCCACCCCGCAGGATCTGATGGCGGTGACCGGCGCCTGCCTGATGGTGAAGGCCTCCCTCTACGATGCCTGCGGCGGCCTGGATGAGGAAAAATTCGCCGTGGCCTACAACGACATTGACCTGTGCCTGAAGCTCTGGCAGCAGGGGCTGCTCAACGTGTTTACCCCCTTTGCCGAGGCCTATCACCACGAAAGCAAGAGCCGCGGCCTGGATACCCTGAGCGAGAACGCCAAGCGCTACGAGCGGGAAAAGGCGAACTTCATCGAGAAGTACACCCCGCTCATCCAGAAGGGCGACCCCTATTACAACCGGCATTTCAACCTGCTGTTTGAAAATTACGGCCTGAAATAAGGCCGCGTGCCCCAAAATTCAAATCCATCAAAGGAGAGGACCCTCCATTGAATCTGAAACTGAAACGCATCAAAGAGCTGATGGCCTACACCCTCCAGGTGCTGAAGGAGGAGGGAATCGGGCCGGTGCTGCGGCGGGCCATTGGCTTCATCAAGCGGCGCTTCTTTGGCAAAAAGGCCCGCTATCTGCCCAAAAAACAGGTGCTGGAGGCCCAGCGCAGGGAGTGTGCCCAGGGCGCGCCGGGGCCGGTGATCTCCATCTGTGTGCCGCTGTACAATACGCCGGAACCCTTCCTGCGCCAGCTGCTGGACAGTGTGCTGAACCAGACCAGCCCCGGTTGGGAACTGTGCCTGGCGGATGCCTCGGATGACGCCCATCGTCCGGCGGTGAAAAAACTGGTGGATGCGGCGGCTCAGAAGGCGGGCGAGCGTATCCGCTATAAGGTGATCGAGAACAAGGGCATCAGCCACAACACCAACCACGCGGCGGCGCTGGCCACCGGGGAGTATCTGGCCCTGGCGGACCACGACGACGTGCTGGCCCCACACGCCATCTATACCGTGCAGAAGGCCATTGCCGAGACCGGCGCGGCCTTCCTGTACAGCGACGAGGCCCTGTTCACCAAGAAGATCGAAAAGCCCACGGTGGGCCACTTCAAGCCGGATTATGCCCCGGACTACCTGCTCTGCTGCAACTACATCTGCCATCTGGCGGTGTTCCGCCGGTCAGAATTTCTGGCGGTGGGCGGCGAGCGGCCGGAGTGCGACGGCAGCCAGGACCACGACCTGTTCCTGCGGCTGCTGGAGCGGCTGGAGCCCAGTCAGATTTGCCACATTCCCCAGGTGCTTTATTACTGGCGGGTGCATGCGGCCAGCACCAGCGGCGGCGTGGCGGCCAAGCCCTATGTGGCCAAGGCGGCGAAGAAGGCCATTGCGGACCATCTGCAGCGCACCGGCCAGCAGGGTGAGGTGAAGGACGGCATCTTCCCCAGCACCTACAAGGTGGATTGGGTTATCCCCGGCGAGCCGCTGGTGAGCATCCTGATCCCCAACAAGGACCACACCGACGATCTGGAAAAGTGCCTTGCCTCGGTTTACGGAAAAACCACCTGGCAGCGGTTCGAGGTAATCGTAATCGAGAACAACTCCACCGACCCGGCCACCTTCGAGTATTATGAAAAGGCGAAGGAACGGTTTGCCAATCTGCAGGTGGTGAAGTTCGAGGGCGGATTCAACTTCTCTGCCATCAACAACTTCGGACGCAAGTTTGCCAAGGGCGAGTATCTGCTGCTGCTCAACAATGACGTGGAGATCATCGACGGTGAATGGCTCACCGAGATGCTCATGCAGGCCAGCCGCCCCGGCGCGGCCATCTGCGGTGCCATGCTCTATTACCCGGACGATACCATCCAGCACGCGGGCATCATCACCGGTCTGGGCGGCTACGCAGGCCACAGCCACAAGTACAAAAAGGCCGGCGGCAGCGGCTACATGTTCCGTCTGGCCACCGTGCAGGATTTTTCCGCCGTTACCGCCGCCTGCCTGCTGGTTCGCAGCGAGGTGTACGACGAAATGGGCGGCCTGGATGAGGGCTTCACCGTGGCCTTCAACGACGTGGACTTCTGCCTGCGGGTGCGGGATGCGGGTTACCGGATCGTCTGGACCCCTTACGCCCGGCTGTATCACTACGAGAGCAAGAGCCGTGGCAGCGATGAGAAGGACAAAGCCAAGAAGGAGCGGTTCGCCACCGAGCAAAAACGCCTGACCGACCGCTTTACCCGTTACGGCCTGACCCACGATCCCTATTACAATCCCAGTCTGACGCTGGACCGGGAGGATTTTTCCGAGAGTGCCGATCTGCGAAACCTGAAGGACCCGCAGGCCGCCTTGTAAAAGAGAGGAAACAAAAATGAAAAAGCTTTCGCGCCGCAGGGCACGGTTTGTAATCCTGGCCTTCTGGGCGGGCATGGCACTGGTGATTGCCGGTGGCTGCCTGAGGCAGTTTGTCCTGTTTGAGCTGGGCCTGGCGGCGGTGGTGGCTGCCTGGATGGTCAAGCAATTCGGACTGCGCTGCCCCCACTGCGGCTACCCCGGTGTGCTGCCCCGCTGGAAGGGCAAGGGCGGCTGCATCCGCTGCGGCCGCACCGTGGAATTTGACGACTGACCGGTTTTAAACCGGCAGAAAATTTACCCCAAAAAAGAGGTGTATCCTATGGAATTCAAGATCAACGAAAACAGCATCGTATACGGCGACGAGACCCGGGAACTGGCCCGGATTACCTTCCCCCAGGTGGCGCCCGGTGTGGTCGATATCGACCACACCTTCGTGGGCGAGGAGCTGCGGGGCCAGGGCATGGCCGGTCAGCTGATGGAGCAGTGCGTGGCCCAGCTGCGTGCAACCGGCCGTAAGGCCCGCACCAGCTGCAGCTACGCCGCAAAGTGGTTTGAAAAGCATCCCGAAGAAGCGGATCTGCTGGACAAGTAAAAAATAAGGCCGCCGGTTTTCCCTGAGCAGGGAAGACCGGCGGCCTTTGTTTTGTGTGGATTTCTGGCAACATCGCGCAATTCACAGCAAACGCCGCCTGCAATTGTGCGGTGCTGCCTTATTTCTTTTTGGGGCGGCGGGGGGCATAGCCTGCCTTTTTGGGTGCCGGGCCGCGCTTCGTTTCGCCTGCTTTGCGGGGCGCTTTTTCGAAGCCGGGCTTTTTTGGCGCCGCTCCCTTTTTGACCGGAGGCTGTTTTTTTCGCACGCTCCAGCCGAAGGTTCCCAGCTCCTCGCCCAGGCTGTAGTACTGGCCGTGGGCGTAGGCCAGAAGGCCTGCCCGCTCCAGATGCAGTTTGCCTGCCGCATCCAGCAGGTTTTCGCTCACATTTACTGCCACCACGTCCGCCAGAAACAGATCGTGGGTGCCCAGAGGGATCTGCTGGAACACCTTGCATTCCAGATTCACCGGGCTTTCTCCCACCAGGGGGCAGCCCACCTGACTGGCAGGCAAAGCAGTCAGGCCCATGGCCTCGAATTTGTTCACGTCCCGGCCGCTCTTTACGCCGCACCAGTCTACGGCCCGGGCCAGGGCGGTGGTGGGCAGATTGATGACGAACGCGCCGCTTTCCTGAATCAGCCCGTAGCTGTGGCGGCTGGGCCGCACCGAGATGGAAACCCGGGGCGGATGGGTGTTTACGATGCCCGCCCAGGCCACGGTGAACACGTTGGGGGCCTCCGGTGTGCCGCAGCTGACCAGCACCGGGGGGATGGGGCCAAGCAGTACGCTGCCCTTCCAGGTGATCTTGTTCATTTGTCGTTGCCTTTCGCTATTGAAGTTGATGTTGCTTCCGGATTAGAAAGAGAAAAGCTTTCGGATCAGGGGGATTTTTTTCGCGACCCAGATAATCAGAAGGGAAGCTGCAATCATCCAGATGCTTTTGACTGTATTCAAAACGATGCCGCAGGGGAAATTAAACCGGAATTGTATTTTGAGAGAAACAATTCCCACGAGCATGTGCAGCATATAAATGCCCCAGGTGTTTTGAGAAATATACTGGATCAATCTGTTTTTTCGGTCTCTCAGTGTTGTACAGAAAACATAGAATAAGGATACGCACATCAATGCCGTTGCAATGGAAAAATATCCATCGATCACAATGCAGTTTGCATCTGCACTAAGGTTCTGAAAACGATTGATACCCAGCAGAAGCAGCCAACCAGCACCAAAGGTGCAAAGTGCCGGAATCAAGTAACTGGTGCTGTGGTGCTTTTGCGTGAATTCGTACAATTCACCACCGAGTAAGAACCAAACAATGCAGTATCCGTAGGTGCCGAAAATGTAAAAGCTTTGCATATAAGAAAAGCTGAAACTGCTCTGTAGTTTGAAAATATGGCAGAAAACATCCCATAAAAGAGAAATTACGTTCAAACCGAAGGTGAAAAAAGCAATGATACCAAGAAGATAACGCGTTGCAGTTCGCCCGGCGGAAGAATCCCAGCTGCATTTTAGCAATGGATAAATGCAATAAATTCCAACAAGAGCATACAGATACCAGAAATGCCCCAGTTCAAAACCATCCAGAGTGTTTTTCCCAATCAAAAAAGAAAGGATATCGCCGGGAGCAAGCGCACTCAGTCTTTGTTCCAGGCAAGTGCCTGCACGAGCATGCTCAGAAGTTTCCAGAGTGCACAGAGCAGAATGATCCGCAGTGTTTTCTGGTAGTGACGGTGAATATCACATTTTCCGCGGTTCAACAGCAAAGCTCCGTTTACCATAAAAAACAGCGGCACGCCCATGCAGGAAGTAATGGCAATAAAATTATCAAAAATGGAAGTGTTGAAATGCATATAATGGGTTTGACACACCAGATAAATTGCCAGGGCTTTGATGGCATCCAATGCAAAATCTCGTTTGCGCGGCTGCACAGAAGTAGAGGAAGTGCCAAGCGAAGCTGAACTACACAATACAAAACTCTCCTTAATAGTTAAAGCTGGTTTCGTTATTTTTGGGAATTTTCACGGTTCCATGTGCACTTCTCGATGATATAACGGGGGCGCTGCTTTGTCTCCAGATAGATCTTGCCGATGTACTCGCCGATCACGCCCAGGCACAGCAGCTGGATGCCGCCCATGAAGCAGACGATGCTGGTGGTGGAAGCCCAGCCTGCCACCGTGCTGCCCAGAATGGCTTCCACCACGGCCCAGATCACGCCCACAAAGCTGATCACGGAAATCAGTGCGCCGAAGCCGGTAATCAGTCGGATGGGTTTCACCGACAGGCTGGTGATGCCGTCAAAGGCCAGAGCCAGCATCTTTTTCAGAGGATAGTGGCTTTCGCCCGCGATGCGCTCGGCCCGCTCGTAGTACACACTGGTGCTCTTGAAGCCAACCAGCGGCACCATGCCCCGCAGGAAAATATTCACTTCCTTAAAGTTGGCGAACTCATTCAGTACCCGGCTGCTCATCAGCCGGTAGTCCGCATGGTTGAACACCACCTGCGCGCCCATCCAGTTCATCAGCTTGTAGAAGCCCTCGGCGGTAAAGCGCTTGAAGAAGGTGTCGGTGTCCCGCTTGGAGCGCACGCCGTACACCACCTCGCAGCCGTCCCAGTAGGCATCCACCATGGCGTCCATGGCGTTGATGTCATCCTGGCCGTCGCAGTCGATGCTGATGGTGATGTCACACCGGTCCTTCACGGTCATCAAACCGCCCAGCAGGGCGTTCTGATGACCCCGGTTGCGGGAAAGGCAGACGCCCTCGAAGTGCTCGTCGCTTTTGGCCAGCTCCTGAATGATGTTCCAGGTATTGTCCTTGGAGCCGTCGTTCACAAAAACCACCCGGCTTTCGGGGGCAACCCGACCCTTTTCAATCAGGCTGTTGATCTTTTCCAGGAACATGCCGCTGGTTACGGGCAGAACCTCCTGCTCGTTGTAGCAGGGAATAACAATGTATAAAATGGGGGCTTTCATAATAGCTTATATCTCCTTTTAACAGTGATATTGACGGGTCAGTTCCGCCTTATTCAGCAGCTTGAAGCTGTTTTTGTAGGTTTCAATCAGGCCCTCATCCCGCATGCGGGAAATCTCCCGGCTGAGCGCGCTGCGTTCGCAGTTCAGGTAATCCGCCAGCCCGGCACGGGAAAAGGGAATAGTAAAGGTGTCAGCTCCGGCCCGGGCGGCCTCCTCCAGCAGATAGGCGCACAGCTTGCTGCGCAGGCTCTTTAAAATCAGCAGGTCCACCCGGCGGTTCAAAGCGAAGTATTTGTCGGAAATGGTGCACACCAGATTCTGCATCAGCTGAAAATGACTGCCGTGCATCCGAGCGCAGGGGTGCAGAATCTTCTGATAGGGGACGAACAGCACCTGGCAGTCGGTTTTGGCGATCACCGTGACCGGGCTTTTGGTGCTGCTGCCGCTGAGTACGTCGCCGAACAGGCTTCCTGCTTCCATCAGGGTGATGGCTACGCTGCCGCCGTCCGGTGTGTTTTTTACCGCCTCCACCTGCCCGGCCAGCACGATGCCCACATCCCGCATTTCATAGCCGGAAAGCAGCACGATCTCGCCCTTGGAAAAAGCGCGGGCGGCGGGCTGGAAACACTCCATGGTCATGCGCAGCTCCGCCAGGCTCAGGCCCCGGAACAGGGTGGTTTGCAGCAGGATGGGAAGGTGATCTTCCAGTAGAATGGAATTGCGCATGGCATTGGCTCCTTTGTGCGGGTGGTTGGTTGCCGCCGCAACGGCATAATTTCTTTTATTATAGTAGAATACAAATAAAAAGGCAAACCGGATCTTACCGGAACAACTGCCCAGAAGGAGAGAACTTTCATGAAACGTTTGTTGAGCATGGTAATGGCGGCCGCGATGGCCCTGAGCCTGGCTGCCTGCGGCAGCACCGGCACTTCCAGCAGTACCGCGTCTTCCCAGGCTGCTTCCTCTCAGGCTGCGTCCAGCGCGCCTGCCTCCAGCCAGGCGGAAAGCACTGCCGCAAGTGCTTCTGAGAGCACCGCCGCCGACGGAGCCATGCGCATTGCGGGCCTGCAGGGTCCCACCACCATGGGTATGGTCAAGCTGATGAAGGACCAGGAGAGCATGGAAAGCCCTCTGTATGAGGTGACCATGTACGGCGCAGCGGATGAGATTGTGCCGCTGCTTACCAAGGGCGAGCTGGACGCGGCGGCCATCCCTGCCAACCTGGCCGCTACCCTGTACCAGAAGACCGAGGGCCAGATTCAAGTGGCTGCGGTGAACACCCTGGGCGTTCTGTATGTGGTGACCACCGGCGACGAGGTGGCCAGCGTGGCCGACCTGGCCGGCAAGACCATCTACTCCACCGGCAAGGGCACCACCCCCGAGTACGTGCTCAACTACATCCTCAGTGAAAACGGCATTGACCCGGCCAAGGATGTGACCATCGAGTACAAGAGCGAGGCCACCGAGGTACTGTCCACGCTGCAGAGCGCGGGCGAAGGCGCCGTGGCGGTTCTGCCCCAGCCCTATGTGACTGCCGCCCAGGCTCAGGTAGAGGGCCTGACCGTGGCGCTGGACCTGACCGAGGAATGGAATAAGATTGACCCGGATTCCCAGCTGATCACCGGCGTGCTGGCCGTGCGCAGCGACTACGCCGAGCAGCATCCCGAGGAGCTGGAGGCCTTCCTGGCGGACTACCGCAGCAGCATTGAGTGGGTGACCGCCAACACCGCCGATGCGGCCCAGCTGGTGGCGGAGTATGGCATCGTAGCCAAGGCCCCCCTGGCCGAGAAGGCTCTGCCCGCCTGCAACATCACCTACATGGACGGCGCGGACATGAAGCAGGCCCTGAGCGGCTATCTGGACGTGCTGTACCAGCAGGATGCCGCTTCGGTGGGCGGCGCACTGCCGGGCGACGACTTCTACTATGGAGTGGAATAAACGAATCAAACAAGCGGCCGCCATCCTGTTTTGGGTGGCGGTCTGGCAGTTTGGGGCCATGGCGATTCCCCAGAAATTTCTGCTGGCCTCCCCGCTGGAAACCCTGGAAAAGCTGGTGGGCCTTGTGCCCACCGCAGTGTTCTGGCAGCGGGTGGGCTTCAGCGCCCTGCGTATTCTGGCGGGCTTTTTCAGCGCGCTGGCGGCGGGTGTGGTGCTGGCGGCGGCCAGCGCCTGGCTGGAGCCGGTGCGGGTGCTGATCCGGCCGCTGATACAGCTGATCAAGGCGGTGCCGGTGGCCAGCTTTATCATCCTGGCTCTTTTGTGGGTGCGCAGCGCCAACCTGGCGGTGCTCATCGGCTTTTTGATGGTGCTGCCGGTGGTGTATACCGCGGTGCTGGAGGGCATCCAGCAGACCGACCGGCAGCTGCTGGAAATGGCGAAGGTGTTCCGTATTCCCTTTTCCCGGGCGCTGTGGGCCATCTGGCTGCCCCAGGTCTGGCCCTATTTTGTGCAGAGCTGTACCGTGGGCATGGGCCTTGCCTGGAAAAGCGGCATTGCCGCCGAGGTCATCGGCCTTCCGAACGGCAGCATCGGCGAGGCGCTGTATCAGGCAAAGCTCTATCTGGAGACCGGCGAGCTGTTCGCCTGGACGGCGGTGATCGTGCTGGTGAGCGGTGTGTTTGAAGCAGTGTTTGTCCGGCTGCTGGCGGCAGCGGGCAGGCGGCTGGAAGGAGGCGGCGCATGAAGGCGGTGCTGAGCGGCGTGAGCAAGCGTTACGGGGACCAATGGGTGCTGCGGGACCTGAACCTGACCCTGGAGGGCACCAACGTGCTGATGGCACCTTCCGGCCGGGGCAAGACCACCCTGGCCCGGCTGTTGTTGGGACTGGAAGCGCCGGATGCGGGCCGGGTGGAAACCGACGGGCGAATTGTGGCTCAGTTCCAGGAGGACCGGCTCTGCGGCCAGCTCACAGCAGTGGGCAATGTGGCCCTGTGCTGCCCCCAGCTGCGGCGGGAACAGATCGAAACGGCTCTAACCCAGCTGGGCCTTTGCGAAGAGGACTGGTCCAAGCCTGCACGGCAGCTGTCCGGCGGGCAAGCCCGGCGGGTGGCACTGGCCCGGGCGGTGCTGGCCCCGGCAGAGGGTGTGATTCTGGACGAGCCCTTTAAGGGTCTGGACGAGGAAACGCGCCAGCGGGCCATGAACTGGGTGAGCCGGATGATGGAAGGCCGCTGGCTGCTGCTCATCACACACGACGAGCAGGAGGCCGAAGCCTTCGGCGGAGCCAGTGTGGAAATTTTGTAAACTGCAGAAAAACGGATAAAAAGCAAACAGATTGTATCAGGCAGTTTTGCCCGCACCTTCATCTTAAATTGTGCGGTATTGCCTAAAATTTACAATCTGTTTGCTTTTGTTTTTGACAATTTGCTTGTAAGCGCCGGGGTCAAAGACTATAATAAAGGTAACGACAGGACCGGCCCGCGCCGCCCCGTTCGGGTGCAGGTGCGGGCGGCAATAAAGGAGGCCCCGCAGGATATGAAGCTTACATTTTTGGGCGCAGCCCATGAGGTCACCGGAAGCTGTTATCTGCTTCAGGCAAACGACCAGAACATCATGATCGACTGCGGCATGGAGCAGGGCAAGGATATTTATGAAAATCAGCCCCTACCGCTGGCACCCGGCCAGGTGGACAGCCTGCTGCTCACCCACGCCCACATCGACCATTCCGGCCGCATCCCGCTGATGGTGAAAAACGGGTATCGGGGGCCGGTGTTTGCCACCACCGCCACCGCCGAGCTGTGCAACATCATGCTGCGCGACTCCGCCCACATCCAGGAATTTGAGGCGGAATGGCGCAACCGTAAGGCAAAGCGTTCGGGCGCGGCGGAATACGAGCCCATCTACACCATGCAGGATGCGGAGGACGCACTGAAGCTGTTTGAGCCGATTGATTACGGCGAGACCTTTAATGTGGCCCACGGCGTGAAGGGCCGGTTTGTGGATGTGGGCCATCTACTGGGCTCGGCCAGCATCGAACTATGGGTTACCGAGGGAGAAGTCACCAAAAAGCTGGTCTTCTCCGGCGACATCGGCAACGACCACCAGCCGCTGCTCAAGGACCCGCAATACATTTCCGAAGCGGACTATGTGGTGATGGAATCCACCTACGGCGACCGGAGCCACGGTCCCCGGCCGGATTACGTGACCGAGCTGGCGGGGGTCATTCAGGAGACCTTCGACCGGGGCGGCAATCTGGTCATCCCCAGCTTCGCGGTGGGCCGTACCCAGGAAATGCTGTATTTCCTGCGGCAGATCAAGGAGCAGAACCTGGTGAAGGGCTACGGCGACTTCACCGTCTATGTGGACAGTCCGCTGGCCGTGGAGGCCACCCATATCTTCCGGGATCAGTGGTCGGAATGCTACGACGAGGAGGCTCGGGCACTGGTGCAGCAGGGGGTCAATCCCATCAGCTTCAAGGGCCTGAAGCTGGCCGTGAGCAGCGACGATTCCAAGGCCATCAACTTTGACCAGAGCCGCAAGGTGATTCTTTCTGCCAGCGGTATGTGTGAGGCGGGACGCATCCGCCATCACCTGAAGCATAACCTGTGGCAGCCCCAGTGCACCGTGCTCTTCGTGGGCTACCAGAGCCCCGGCACCCTGGGCCGCGCTCTGGTGGAAGGCGCCAAGGAGGTCCGGCTGTTCGGCGAGACCATTGAGGTGCGGGCTCAGATCAAGGTGCTGGCAGGCGTTTCCGGCCACGCAGACAACGAGGGCCTGATGCGTTGGGCCGCCGCCTTCAAGGACCATAAGCCTCAGCATGTGTTTGTGACCCATGGTGAAGACACCGTCTGCGATATCTTTGCCAACCGGCTGATGGCCGAGCTGGGCTACTCCGCCAGCGCTCCCTACAACGGCGCGATTTACGATCTGGTAAGCGGTCACTGCCTGGCTTTGGGCAACCGCAAGCGCATCGAGGAGAAGAAGGCAGGCCTGCGCAGTCAGAACCCGGTGTTCCGCCGCCTGCTGGATGCCGGTCATCGCCTGCTGAACATCATCAAGGCCAAGGAGGGGCACGCCAACAAGGAGCTGGCCCGCATGGCAAGCCAGGTGGAAGCTCTGTGCGAGAAATGGGAGGATTGACCCGGAAAACTGTAGAAAATAATAAGAAGTATACGATCTGTAAATAAAGCTGTATAAAAAGTCCGCCCGCTTTCGAACAAAACCGAAGGCGGGCGGCTTTTTAACTATGTAATATTCTCCGTGAAGATTGGAGGAAAGCTGCAGATGCAGCTTCAGTCCAACAATTCACACAGGATGCTGTTCTGGATAATCAGTCCGGCGGGGGTGAGGGCGAGCACGTTGTTTTGAAAGCGGGCATACCCGGCGGCCACACATTTTTCTACAAAACGCAATTGCTTTTGCGAAAATTCCACGTTGTATTGCGCTTTCAGGGCGTTCAGGTCCAGGCCGCTGGTCAGCCGCAGCTGCAACAGGATGTAATCCTCCGCGCCGCAGTTACCGTCCTGTACCGGCTGGCAGTTCGGGTCCAGAAAGGCATGGGTGTCGCCGGGCCAGTAAAAGCGCCTGTCGTTTACGCAGCTGTGAGCCGCGGGGCCAAGACCCAGATAATCCTGGCAGTTCCAGTATAAAAGGTTGTGCTTCCCCTCGAAGCCGGGGCGGGCAAAGTTGCTGATTTCGTACTGGGCAAAACCGGCCTTTTCCAGCTGCTCCACACCATATAGGTAAAAATCCGCGGCGGCGTCCTCGTCCGGCAGCCCGGCGGGAGGGCTTTTGCCGAAGGCAGTGCCTGGCTCGATCTTCAGCAGATAGGCTGAGATGTGGGTGGCACCGCCGGAAGCAATCAGCTCCAGGGTAGCGTCGAACTCCTGCCGCGTATAGTGGGGCAGGGCCATCATGATGTCACCGCTGATGTTGGCAAAGCCCGCCCGGCGGGCGGCGGCAAAGGCCTGGCGGCTCTGGGCGGCGGTGTGGGGGCGGCCCAGACGGGCCAGGCTTTCATCAAAGGCGGTCTGCACCCCCAGACTCAGCCGGTTCACCCCCGCCTGCAAAAAGCCGGTGAGGCTGGCTTCGTCCACGGTTTCCGGGTTTGCCTCCAGCGTTACCTCCGCGCCGGGGGTGGGGGAGGCGGCGGAGATGAGCCGGGCGGCCTGCTCCGGCGTTAAAAGGCTGGGGGTACCGCCGCCGAAGTACACCGTATCCGGATGCTCCGGCAAAAGACCCTGCCGGCGAAAGCGGTCCATCCGGAGCACCAGCGCGTCCACATATTCCTGCGGAACGCCCCGGCTGCCGCCCTTGGAGTAAAAATCACAGTAGCGGCATTTGGCCAGGCAATAGGGGATATGAAGATAAAGACCAAAGGCCATGAAAAACGCTCCTTCCGCCGGTGTTGTTTTCGAATGCCGCACCGGCTTTTTGGGGATCTTGTCACAAAGTCATTATAAAAGATTTTGATTTTATTTACAAATCCAGATATAATATACGATATAATCAGTCTTAAAGAAAGGATTTGATGATATGAACGATTACAATCAATGGAACAATTCCGGCCCTAACACCGTTTATATGAATGAAAAATTCCAGTACGAGACCCTGAGCAACTACACCGCAAAAACCTTTTTGTGGATGTTTGCGGGCCTGCTGGTCACCTTCGGTGTATCGTTGGCGGCCTATGCGAGCAATCTGGGCTTCTACCTGCTGCGTTCCAGCTTCGCCTTCTTTGGTCTGGCGATTCTGGAGATCGTGCTGGTTATGGCGCTGGTCTCCCGGCTGCACAGCATGAGCGTGGGCTCGGCCCGGGCGCTGTTTTTCGTCTATGCGGCGGTGAATGGTCTTGTGTTCAGCTCCTACCTGTGGCTGTATGGCATGGGTGATGTGCTCATGGCCTTTGGCGCGGCTGCGTTGTACTTCGGCGTGATGGCCGCCTACGGCTACCTGACCAAGCGGGACCTGACCAGCTGGCGCACCCCGCTGATGGTTGGCCTGATCGTGCTGATGATCGTAAGTGTGATCGGCATGTTCTTTATGAGCGGGTCCAGCATCCTGTTCAGTATTCTGGGCATCGTGATCTTCTCCTGCTACACCGCTTACGACACCCAGAAGATCAAGGCGCTGTACTTCGCCTACGCAGGCAACGAGGCCATGGCGAAAAAGGCCTCCATCTTTGCGGCGCTGCAGCTGTATCTGGACTTCATCAACCTGTTTTTGTACCTGCTGCGCATCTTCGGTCGCAGCCGGGATTGATTTAAATCGCATGACCTAGGCGGGAGCCACCGGCTCCCGCCTTTTTCTGCGCCGGAAGGGGCGGGCAACAGGCTGTTGCTTGCGGCGTGCCGTGGGCCGGTGCTATACTGAGGGCAGAAAACCGGCATGGCGCCGGGCGGAAAGCGGGGCAATACCATGAGCGAACAGCAGCAAACAAAAACAGAGCAGAGTAAGGACTTCGGCTGCAGGCTGGCAGCCTTGCGCCGGGCAGCGGGCCTGAGCCAGCAGCAGTTGGCCGAGCAGCTGTTTGTGACCCGGCAGGCGGTGAGCCGCTGGGAGCAAAACCGAACCCAGCCGGACCTTGCCACCCTGCAACAGTTGACCGAAGCGCTGGGCTGCAGCCTGGATGAGCTGGTGGGCGGGCTGGACCCGGATGCCTCGTTCCGCCGCCGCTGTGCCGCCTGGCAAAAGGCCACCCGATTTGCCTTCTGGCTGGCACTGGCAGTACAGCTTGGGCTGTTTGTGCTGGGGGCAGCGCGGGGGCAGCTGGACTGGGTACTTTTGCCGGTGCTGCTGTTTTTGTGCGGCGGCAGCCTGCACCCGATTCTGGCCATGATGACCTCCAGCGGCGACTATACCATGCTGGCGGGCTATGACCCGGACGCGGCCTACGACGAAAAAAAGCTAGAAACACTGGTACGGGCTATGGACCTGTGGGTCCAGCTGACCACGGCGGGCATCAGTCTGATTGCGGTGCCGCTGGCGTTTATTCCCGGTGAATGGAGTTTTGGTGTTCTGCTCCTGGTTCAGACAATCGGGCTGTTGGGGGCCATCGGCTGCGCCCAGTACAAATACGGCCGGAATCTGGTCACCGGGTATCCCGGTCTTGCGGCCAAAGCGAAGCCGGGGTGTGAGCTGGCAAAGGATATCCAGACCCAGCAGGCAAAGCCGGTGCTCTGGTGGAGCGGGCTGTTCGGGGCGCAATTCTTTCTCTGCCTTTTCTGTGCGGGGGTGTTCCGCATTCCCAACAACAGTCCGGGCGCTGTGGCGCAGATGGCCACCATGCTGCCGGGCGTCTGCCTGGGCATCGTCTTTTTGCTGTGCCAGACGAGTCGGGCAAAACGAATGGCGGCCGAGGGGCAAAGATGGAAAATGAACAAAAGCGGAGCGGCCATGCTGCTGGGCGCGGCGGCGCTGATGGTTCTGCAGCTGCTGGCGGCTGTATTCATGCAGGGCGGCGGCAGCTGGTGAATCACTTTGTGAATTGGATGACCAATAGGAAAAACACCCCGATGCCTCAGCCAACGTGACATAAGAAACCAACGGTTCTGCCGTAGGATTTTGGCGCACAAAATGTTCAAAGGGGCGGGCAAGCCACCAAGGCTTGCGCCGTCCCTTTTCGCAATTTCTGCATCCAAAATCCTGGGGCACGGGCTGCGGGCGCTTCAATGATGCGCCCGCTCTGCTTTGCAGACCGCCCAGCCGGTCCAAGACCCCACCGGGGTCTTGGCCGCTTCGCGGACCCGGACTGCATAGCACCGGAAAAAGCCCGATTTTGATGGGAGTGCAAGGAAAAGACCCGCAGTGGGCTGCGGGCGCGTCAAGCATGCGCCCGCTCTGCTTCGCAGACCGCCCTGGCCGGTCGAAGAACCCACTGGGTTCTTCGCGGCTTGCGCCGCCCCGGCACCCTTGGTGGTTGTCAAGGGGCTTTGACGCTGCAATCTCGCGAAAGCGGGCCTTTTCCGGCGTTGGTTTCTTGTGTCACGTTGGCCCTTGTATTAGGGTGTTTCTTTTACTATAATAGAATTACATTGATTTCTGACAGATTTTCCCCGGATACGCCGTAACGGATGCGGCGGCCGGGCAGAACAGAAAGGGGAACAACCCAATGCCGAACCTATTGATTCTGGGCGCGGGCGGTTTTGGCCATATGGTCTATGAATCCGCCATGGCGACCCGCCAGTTTGATAAAATTGCCATGCTGGACGATGCCTGTAAAGAGGCTTGCGTGATTGGCAAGCTGGTGGACTATAAAGATTTCCGCAAGGAATACCCCTGTGCGGTGGCTGCTTTCGGCAATAACAAGATGCGGCTGCAGTGGGTGAAAAAGCTGCTGGAGGCCGATTTTGTGGTGCCCACCATCATCCACCCCAGCGCGGTGGTCAGTCCCAGTGCGGAGATTGGCGCGGGCAGCTTCGTGATGCAGCGTGCCGTCATCAACACCCACACCAGGCTGGGTCTGGGCTGCCTGGTAAACAGCGGCGCCATTATCGACCACGATACCGTGGTGGACGAGGGTGCGCACATCGGTCTGGGCAGTGTGGTCAAGGCCAACTGCCATGTGGAGGCACACCGTAAGGTGGAGGCGGGCGAGGTGATCTTCGCCAAGCGCCGCAAGATCGACGGTGTGGACAGCCGCATGCTGGAAGACGCGCTGTATGCCTTCGGCTTCGGCAACCAGTGCAGCTATGTGCAGCCCTTCGGCGCGGGCCACATCAACGAGACCTACGCGGTGTTCATGCCCGGCGAGAACGGCGAGGAAGAGCTGAGCTATGTGCTGCAGCGCATCAACATCCATGTATTCAAAAAGCCCCGCGAGGTAATGGAAAACATCTTCGGCGTGACCGAGTATCTGCGCCAGAGCATCCGCGCCGCCGGCGGCGACCCGGACCGGGAAACCCTGAGCTATATCAAGACCAAAGCCGGGGAAAACTATTACGAGGATACCGACGGCCTGCCCTGGCGGTGCTACAATTACATCCCGGATTCCGTGTGCTACCAGAGTGTGGAGCGTCCGGAACAGTTCTATCAGTCTGCCCGCAGCTTCGGCCGTTTCCTCAAGCAGCTGGACGGCTATCCCGCCGATACCCTGTATGAGACCATTCCCAAGTTCCACGATACCGAGGACCGGCTGAAGAACTTTAAACAGGCGCTGCGCCGGGATGTGAAAAACCGCGCCCGCACCTGTAAGGACGAGATCCAGTTTGTGCTGGACCATGCGGCGGACTGCAGCGTGCTCATGAGCCAGCTGCGGGCGGGCACCCTGCCGCTGCGGGTTACCCACAACGATACCAAGCTGAACAACATCCTGTTTGATGAGAAGAGCGGCCAGGGCATCTGCATCATCGACCTGGATACCATCATGCCCGGCCTTGCCCTCAACGACTTTGGCGATTCCATCCGCTTCGGCGCCACCCATGCCGCCGAGGATGAGCCGGATCTGTCCAAGGTGAGCTTCGACATCGATCTGTTCGAGGCTTATACCAAGGGCTATCTGGAGACCGCAGGCGATGTACTCACCGAGAATGAGAAGGCGAACCTTGCCTGGGGCGCCAAGATCATCACGCTGGAATGCGGCATGCGCTTTTTGACCGACTATCTGCAGGGGGATACCTACTTCAAGACCCAGTATCCCACCCACAACCTGGTGCGTGCCCGCACTCAGTTCAAGCTGGTGCAGGATATGGAGCAGCAGTTTGAGGACATGCAGGCCATCGTGAAGAAATACAGCTGAGCCGCCTGAGCGCGGCATAGGGCAGAGCCTGCAGTGCGGGCTCTGCCACCCTGTTTTTAAAGGAGAAGGAACCTTGCATTCTTTTATTATCGATTGCCTTTACGGCTATGCAGATCTGGCCGTACTGGGGCTCGCACTGGGCTGCATGTGGTATGCCTGGCAGACGCTGCGCCGCCCTATGGAGGCGCCCTGGTTCGGCCTGGGCAGGCAGCTGACTGTGCAGCGGCAGCTGTTTGGCGACTGGCTGAGCGGTGCGCGGCAGGCGCTGGCTCCCTGGCTGTTTGCCGTTTCCGCTGCGGTTTACCAGTTCGAAATCTTTTTTGTGAACAGCCTGTACCGGGACCGGCTGCCCTGGCTGTTTGAATACGGTACCATGGCGCTGGACCATCTGGTGGCGCTCTGCCTGCTGGTTAAAATTCTGTTTTGTACCCGATATGACGGCCGCCAGCTGGCCGCCGCCTTCTGCGTGCTGTTTGTGATCCGCTGGGTATTCATGAACAACCACGACAAATGGATGATGATGGCGCTGCTGTTTGCGCTGGCGGCCAAGGATGTGCCGCTGCGCCGGGCGCTGAAGGTGGTGCTGCCGGTGGGCGCGCTCAGTGTGGCGGTTGTGGCCATCAGCTCGCTGGCCGGTGTGATCGATACCGTGCAGGAGCTGGGCACCGGCCGCTACCGGAACAGTTTCGGCTATGGATGGTACAATTTTTTCGGTGCCTGCCTGCTGGGGCTGGCGCTGATGTACGTGTGCCTGCGTGGAGCAAAGCGGCTGAAATGGTTTGACTTTGCTTTGCTGGCAGCTCTGGCACTGCTGTGTAACTTCGGACCGGACAGCCGTGCCGCCACCATGTGCCTGGCACTGCTCATTGCAGCTCTGCTGGTGGTGCGCGTCTGGCCTGGCGTGTTGCGGCCGCTGCCGGTGCGGCTGCTGCTCACGGCCGCACCGCTGCTTGCTTTCGCCGCCAGCATGGGCCTTGCCCTTGGCTGGAACCCGGAGAACCCGCTGCTGGCCCGGCTGGATGGCCTGCTCAGTACCCGGATTTCGCTGGGCTGGGAGGGCCTTACCACGATGCCCTTTGCCATTGCGGGCCAGATGCCCGGGGAGGAAATGCTGGTGGACAATGCCTACCTGCACTACTGGATTGTGGCCGGTCCGGTGGCCAGTGCGTTGATCTGGCTGGGCTTTGCCCTGCTGGTATGGCGGCTGCTCAAAGAGGGCCTGGCCGCCGAGGCGGTGTGCTGCCTGGTGATGCTCTGCCACGCCACCATGGAGACCCATGTGATGTGGGCCTGCGTGAATGTGATCATCTGGCTGCTGTGCGGAGTGATTTTCTGGCCCCGCCGCCAGCCAGGCTTTGAAAAGGAAGAGGAAAAAGAGAAAATCCATTCCAAAGGAGTCGTAACCATATGAAGCTTCTGATTGCGTCCGACCTGCATGGTTCGGCCTATTATTGTGAAAAACTGATGGAGCGCATCCAGGCCGAGCAGCCGGACCGCATCCTGCTGCTGGGTGACCTTTTGTACCACGGTCCCCGCAACGACCTGCCCGAGGGCTATGCTCCCAAAAAGGTGATCCCCATGCTGAACGGCTTGAAGGAGAAGATCATCGCGGTGCGGGGCAACTGTGAGGCCGAGGTGGACCAGATGGTGCTGGAGTTCCCGGTGATGGCGGATTACACCACCCTCTGGCTGGAGGAGGGCAAATGCCTGTTTGCCACCCACGGTCACAAGTTCAACCCGGAAAACCTGCCTCCCATGCCTGCCCACAGCGCCTTCGTGTTCGGTCATGTGCATGTGAAGCATGCCGAATGGAAGGGCGATACCCTGATCTTGAACCCGGGCAGCGTATCCATCCCCAAGGACGGCTCTCACAGCTATATGATCTATGAAAACGGCCTGTTCACCACCAAGACCATCGACGGTCAGGTGCTGGGCAGCATTGCCTACTGAGCAGGAGGATTCCCATGAAAACCATCGCAAGCTTTACCGTCGACCACGACAAGCTGGAAAAGGGCATGTATATCTCCCGGGTGGACGGCGACGTGATCACCTACGACATCCGTATGGTCAAGCCCAACGGGGGCGTGTATCTGCCGAATCCTGCCATGCACACCTTCGAGCATCTGTTCGCCACCTATGTGCGTAACTCCGCCTACAGCGACCAGATCATCTATGTGGGCCCCATGGGCTGCCGCACCGGCTTTTACTTCCTCACCCGGGATGCCATGAGCGGGGAGCAGGCCATTGATCTGGTGCGGGAGTGCTTCGCCTTCATTGCTGATTTTGAGGGCAAGATCCCCGGCAGCGAGCGCAAGGAGTGTGGCAACTACCTGGAGCACGACCTGCCCGGCGCCAAGGCCACGGCGTCGGATATGTGCAAGGTGCTGGAGCACTGGACCGTGCCCATGCTGCAGTATGATTATCAGGCCTAAACTTGTTTAAACAGCAAAATTGTAAAAGCAGCCGCGCAACAAATTGATTGCGCGGTTGCTTTTTTTCATGCTATACTCACTCATGCAATGCGCGGTGCCCGGCACAGAAGACAAATTGCCGAGGGACGCGCTTATTTTATGCAATAAAGTTAGCTTATACTAACTGTTGAGCAATAAGGAGGGTACCATCCATGAAATCCAACCGGATCACTGCAGTGCTTGCGGCGATTCTGGCAATACTGGCTGCCGCATCCCTGTTCGTAGGCGTGATCGATCTGGAGCTGGGGGCACTTTTGCAGGGAGATGCCCACACCTGGGAAATCTTTCTTCTGTCCCGCCTGCCCCGATTGCTGGCCATTCTGTGCACCGGCGCGGGCATGAGTGTGGCGGGGCTGATTATGCAGCAGCTGTGCAGCAACAAATTTGTATCCCCCACCACCGGGGCGACCATCTCATCTGCCCAGCTGGGCATTTTGTTTGCCCTGCTGTTCCTGCCGAATTCCACCTTGTGGGGAAGGGCGCTGTTCGCCTTTGCCGCCGCCATTGCGGGCACCTGGGTGTTTGTGTGGTTTATTCAGCGCATCCAGTTCAAGGATGCGGTCATGGTACCGCTGGTGGGCATCATGTTCGGCAATGTGATCGGCGGTGTGACCAGCTATCTCGCGTATCAGTACGAGATGACCCAGGCGCTGTCCTCCTGGCTGGTGGGGCATTTTTCCCTGGTCATCAAGGGCCGATACGAGATTGTCTGGCTCACCGCTCCGCTGATTGTGCTGGCCTTTGTGTTCGCCAACCATTTCAATATTGTGGGTCTGGGCCGGGATTTTTCCCAAAACCTGGGCGTGCCCTACAATCTGGTACTGTTCATGGGATTGAGTATCTCGGCTATGATCACCGCCAGTGTGGTGGTAGTTGTGGGCTCCATTTCCTACATCGGACTCATTGTGCCCAATCTGGTGGCCCTGTTCAAGGGCGATAAGATTCGCGGGACCCTCGTGGATACCGCCCTGTTCGGCGCTATTTTTGTGCTGGTGTGCGACATGATCGGCCGGGTGGTGATTGCGCCCTATGAGCTGCCTATCGAGCTGATTGTGGGCATTCTGGGCAGCGTGCTGTTCATCGCCCTGCTGTTCTACCGGCTGCGCAACGGCCGCAAGGCCATCCGGCTGACGGCTCCGGCGCAAAGCTGCTGCCCCATACCGGCAAAGGAAGGAGGCTGCGAAGCATGAATACTGCTGCCATCCGGTCCAACCGGCGTAAACTGCTGATTCTGGCAGCGTTGGCGCTGATCTGTGCCGCGGGCTATCTGTTGGTCAACACCGACCCGGCCAACGCCCGCCTGTTTGCCTACTCCATGAAGATCCGCGCCCCAAAGCTGGCGGCCATGGCCGTCACGGCGGTGTCCATCGGCGGGGCCTCCATTGTGTTCCAATCGGTGATCAACAACACCATCGTGACCCCTTGCCTTTTGGGCATGAACGCCCTGTACACTCTCATCCACACTGCGGTGGTGTTCTTTCTGGGGTCGGCCAGTGTGGTCGCTACAAACGCGAATCTGGCCTTCGGGGTGGACGTGGTGCTGATGGGCATTGCGGCCACGGTACTGTACAGCTGGATCTTCCGCATGACCCGCCACAACGTGCTGTATGTGCTGCTGGTGGGCACGGTGCTCACCTCCTTTTTCGGTAGCATCCAGACCACCCTCACCCGGGTGATGGACCCCAATGAGTACGACAGTCTGCTGAGCACCCTGGTGGCCAGCTTCAGCAACATCAATTCCGAGATTCTGCTGTTCGCGGTGCTGTTGCTGGCAGGGGTGGCCTTTGCCCTGCGGCGGGAGCTGGCCCTGCTGGATGTGCTGACCCTGGGCAAGGACCAGGCCATCAATCTGGGAGTGGACTACGACCGATGCATCCGCCGTCTGCTGTTGGGGGTAGCCCTCTGCATCGCGGTAGCCACTGCCATGGTGGGCCCCATCTCTTTTCTGGGGCTGATCATTGCCAATCTTTCCCGCCAGCTGCTTCGCACCTACCGGCATACTCAGCTGATCGCCGGTTCCGCCCTGTTCGGCATGGCGGTGCTGGTGGGTGGCCAGCTCATTGTGGAGCATGTTTATTCCTACGCCGTGCCGGTGAGTGTGTTCATTACGGTGGGCGGCGGACTTTATTTCCTCTATCTGCTTTTGGCAAGAAAGAAGGTGTGACCATGAACATTCAAGGATTGACCAAACGTTATCAGGGCAGAACCGTGGTGGACGGGGTAAGCTTTTCCATTCCGAAGGGCAAGGTGACCTCGCTGATCGGCCCCAACGGGGCGGGCAAGTCCACCGTGATGAGCATGATCTCCCGGCTCATCGCCCAGGACGAGGGTTTGGTGGAGCTGGACGGCACCCACATCGGCCATTGGAAGAGCCGGGAGCTGGCCCGGCGGCTGGCCATTCTCACCCAGTCCAACAACATTCAGATGAAGCTCACCGTGCGGGAGCTGGTGGCCTTCGGCCGCTTCCCTTATTCCGGCAGCCGAATTACCGCCGAGGATGCAGAAATCATCGACCGGGCCATTGCCTATATGGAGCTGGAGGAGTTCCAGGATCGTTTTCTGGATGAGCTTTCCGGCGGGCAGCGGCAGCGGGCATTGATCGCCATGGTCATCGCCCAGGATACCGAGTATATCCTGCTGGACGAGCCCACCAACAATCTGGACATCTACCACGCCACCAATCTGATGAAGACGGTGCGCCGCCTGTGCGATGAACTGGGCAAAACCGTGATTCTGGTGCTGCACGAGATCAACTACGCGGCCTTCTACTCCGATTACATCTGCGCCTTCAAGGACGGCGGCATCGCTAAGTTCGGCCCGGTGCACGAGGTGATCACCAAGGAGAATCTGTCCGCCATTTACGGGGTGGAGTTCGAAGTTCAGACCGTGAAGGGCAGGCCGCTGTCCATCTATTACTGACCGCACACAAAAATAAAGAAGATCAAAGGAGAAATTCCCCATGAAAAAATATCTTTCCCTGGCACTGGCCGGCCTGCTGGCTTTTTCCATGACCGCCTGCGGTGCCATCGCAGCGGACCTGGCCGCAATGGCATCTCCCAAAAGTGAAAGCGAGGCGGCCGCATCCGCTTCCTCCTCCGCTGTACAGCAGGAGGTGACCATCCAGAGCCTGAATGGCAGCAAGGAAGCAGTGGAGTTGACGGTGCCCTATGACCCGCAGCGGATTGCGGTGCTGGATATGGCCAGCCTGGATATTCTGGATGCACTGGGCCTGGGGGACCGGGTGGTGGGCAGCGCCTCCACCAGTCTGGATTACCTGCAGAGCTATATGGAGAACGAAGCGGTGGCCAACCTGGGCACCATCAAGGAGGCGGATCTGGAGGCAGTGATGGCCAGTGAGCCGGACGTGATCTTCATCGGCGGCCGGCTGGCCACCTCCTACGATGCCCTAAGCGAGATCGCGCCGGTGATCTATCTCTCCACCGATACCGAGCTGGGCGTGGTGGAGAGCGTGCGTAAGAACACTGCCGCTGTGGCTTCGCTGTTCGGTCTGGAAAGCAAGGCGGAAGAACTGATGACGGACTTTGACGGCCGCATCGCCGCCCTGCAGGAGTTCGCCACCGGAAAGACTGCCATTGTGGGCATGTGCACCAGCGGCAGTTATAATGTGCTGGGCAACGACGGCCGCTGCTCTCTGATCGGCCGGGAAATCGGCTTCGAGAACATTGGCGTGGATGCCAACATTGACACCTCCACCCACGGCAATGAGGCTTCCTTTGAATTCATTGTGGAGAAGAACCCCCAGTACATCTTTGTGATGGACCGTGACGCGGCCATTGGAACTGACGGCGCCAAGCTGGCCCAGGAGATCATGGACAACGAGCTGGTGAACAAAACCCAGGCAGCTCAGGACGGCCATGTAATCTATCTGGCCAACCCGGCGGTGTGGTACACCGCAGAGGGCGGTGTCACCGCGCTGGATCGAATGCTGTCTGACCTGGAGACCGGCCTGGGGCTGAGCGTTTAAAAAACAAGAAAAGACCCGCTTCACGCGCCTGCAAAGCGCTGTGAAACGGGTCTTTTTGTGTTGTGAATGGAGAAATCAGCTGGCACTGGCCGCGGCGAACCATTCCTCGTCCACCACCAGGCAGTCGTCGGTGGTGCCCACCAGAGCATTGGTTACCAGATCGGCGTTGTCGGCGCCGTAGGTTTCCAGATACTGGGCCTCATAGGAGGTTTGCAGGCCCTGCAGAGCGGCCTCGATACCGGGGAAATACAGCTTGAGTGCCTCCGGTTTGCAGTGCAGGCCGTCGTAGAACAGGCTTTCCGGCACGCCGATGCGGCTGGCATGGTAGCTGCCGTACAGAGGAATATTGTGCTCCTCGGCGAAGCTGCGCAGCCAGGGCTCCACCTCGAAGAAGCCCTCAAAGCCCTGAGGATTGTTGTATACGTGCTTGATGATGAAGGGGTGATAGGGGGTGAGCAGGAAGACCACATTCACATCCTTGCTTTGTACATAGCTCACAAAGCGCTCGAACAGGTCGGTCCAGTAGGGGTCCATCTGGGAGAAGCCGTGCAGGCCATCCAGTGTACCCGCCTGGTCCAACACCTCGGCCATCACCTGGTCGTAATCCCAGTTGCGGAAATCCGCCTGATACAGTACGCTGCCGTCCGGCTCCTTCACATTGTTGTCCAGCGAATCCAGGTCGCCGGTCACCGCCTGGAAGGGGATGCTCTCGCCATCCTCGGTGGTGGCTTCACCGGTGGTCCGCTGCTTCAGGGCATATTTCACGTTGCCCTGGAAGTAGGCCGGGTCGATCAGCGCCTTCCACAATTCCAGCTTGTCCGGCTCCTCGTAGTCGCTGGAAAGACCCAGACCCTTCTGAAGAAATTCACTGAACAGCTCGGTGTCGGCTTTTTTGTTCAGATCAGCAGCACTGTCACCATTAAACAGCCAGGGGTCCACCTCGATGATCAGATTCTTGGGCAGCTTGCCCTCCTTGTCCAGCAGATAAAAGCAGTTCATGATGTCCATGGCGGAGGCGCCGCTCAGGCCCATGTTAAAGAAGCTGCTGCCCACCAGATCCTGCCGCAGCTGCAGCACCCGGCTGGAGCCCAGGGCCACGGTGTCCGGCACCTGGTCCTCGGGCAGATTTTGCACATACAGCTTCAGTACCGCCCGCTCATCCATCTTGTCGTAGTTGGATACGGTGTCACCCGCCAGCAGCATGTTTGCAACCTCACGGGGGGCCAGCTCACCCTGGAACAGGCCGCTGATGTCCACTTTATGGCTGAACCAGACCATGAACAGCAGAATGGGGATAAAAAAGCAGAATTTGATCACAATCTCCAGCCCGGTAAAAAAACGATACAGCAAGGTGCGCAGGAGGCTGTGCTTCTTTTTTTGCTTGGGTTGATTGGTCAAGATCGCCGCACCTCCTTAGAATTGCTGGTAGATATAGGCCGACTGGCCGAATACGCCGAAGAACAGCAGCAGCAGGCAGAGCGCGTAGTACAACGGCCAACGCACCCAGGCCCGCTGGGTGCGAATCCACTGGGCCACCGGGCCGCGGGCTTCGATCAGCTCCACAACCAGGCTGCTGGCCACCAGCATCAGAACGGTACCGCCGCCCAGGCCCAGCGCCGCAAAGCCGCTGGCCAGCTGGCCGAGACCTGCCTGCCCCCAGCCGGTGAACAGGCCGGCGAACACTGTGCCCGCCTTGCCGCCGTACAGATCGGCCGCAAAGAAGACGATGCAGGCGGTGAACAAAAGATACACACAGCATCGCTGAAGGATTCCCTGCAGGTGGGGAACCTGATACAGCGGGTTTTTCTTGGCCAGTTTACGGCGTTTTTTTGCGGTGGCCTTGCCCACCACCATGAACAGGCCGTTCAGAACACCCCAGATCACATAACCCAGACTGGCGCCGTGCCAAAGGCCGCTGATGGGGAAGATGATGAAGATGTTGAACCAGCCCTGCAGCTTGCCCAGAAAGCCTTCCGCGCCTCGGTTATAGAAGGAGAGGGGAGTGAAGATATAGTCCTTGAACCAGTTGGTCAGGCTCATATGCCACCGGTTCCACAGTTCGGTGTAGGTTTTGGCGGCAAAGGGCCGGTTGAAGTTCTCCAAAAGATCAAAGCCCAGCATCCGGCCTGCGCCGATGGCAATGTCGCAGCAGCCGGAGAAGTCCATGTAGATCTGGTAGCTGAACAGCAGACTGGCTGCCAGCAGGTAGGGGCCGGTGTGCTTGTCCGGCGCGGAGTACACTGCCCGCACGAATACGCCGATGTTATCGGCAATGACCATCTTTTTCACATAACCCCACAGCACCCGGAACAAACCGCCCGCCACCCGGTTGTAGTCGAACCGGCGGGGATGGTCGAACTGGGGCATCAGATGTTCCTTGCGCTCGATGGGACCGGTGAAGATGCAGGGGAAAAAGCTCACGAACAGCGCGTATTTCAGCGGATTGCGCTCGGCCTTGGTCTGGTGCAGGTATACGTCGATCACATACCCCAGACTCTGGAAGGTGAAGTAGGAAAGGCCCAACGGAGCGATCAGGTCCAGATGAGGGGCCTCGCCGCCGAACAGGCCGGTGATCCCGCCCAGCAGCTCGCCGAAGAAATTGAAGTATTTGAAGAAGAACAGAAATCCGCAGCAAACGCCCAGCGACACCCATAGAAACAGTCGGCGGGTGGCCTGCTGGGGAACGCTGTCCATGGCCAGGGCGCACACCCAGGTTACCACGGTCACGCTGATCAGGATGAACACCAGCCGGGCGTTTTCCGGCTTGTACAGATAAAAGGCATAGCTGGCCAGCAGCCAGAGGTAGGGCTTTGCCGGGCGGGGCACACAGTAGGTGAGCACCGCCACCCCCGCAAAAAAGCCCAGAAAGATCAATGTGTTAAAATCCATGCACACACCTCACACTGTGGTTGGAGATTCCAGTCCGCTGCCGCAAACAGCGTTGGTACGCCCTGGCGGATTTTGCCGCCGCTTGATTTCATTCAGAACAGATGCAAAGCACCGGCCCTTTGTTACGGGTCGGTGCGGCGCACTTGCTCCTCCAGCTGGCGCACCCGATGCTCCAGCATAGCGTTTGTCTGGGTCAGGCGCTTGAGCCGCTCGTTGTACTCGCTGACCACTGCACACAGAATGAGCAACACCAGCAGCACAAAGCAGAACAGCATGATGAACACCATGTTGGAGACCACCTCCACCTGCACCAGACTGCGCAGGATCTTGGCTGCCTCCGGCCAGATGGCCAGCACCAGCATTCCGGCACCCAGCGCCAGCCAGGGCAGGCTGAACCGGACACTGAGCCGGCCGTTCTTGACCATTACAAAGATGAGAAACAGAAAAACAAGATCGCCCACCAAAAGCAGGCCTTGGAATACCGGGCTCATCCTTTTCCTCCTTTTTGATTGGCGCTCAGCCGGTGGATGATGAGCGCCAGGCTGACCTTGATCATGTAGTATACACTCTTGAAGGCCCGGATGGACGACACGCCGCCCTGGCGTTCCTCCATGACCACCGGCACCTCGCCCACCTTGTAGCCGTTGCAGATGGCTGTCACGATGGCCTCCGGTTCCGGGTAGTCCTGGGCGTAGTGTTTGGCGAACAGGGCGGTCATCTGCTTGCCGCAGGCCCGGTAACCGCTGGTTACGTCCAGTACCCGCTGGCCGGTGAGCAGCCGGATCATGAAGCTCAAGAAGCGGATGCCCACCCGCCGCATGAAGCTGGTCTGGAAGCCCTCCTTTTTAATGAAGCGGCTGCCGATGCACATATCCAGCTTGCCCTCGGCCACAGGGCGGATCACGTCGTACAGATATTTGGGATCGTGCTGGCCGTCGCCGTCCATCTGAACGGTGATGTCATAGTCGTTGGCCGTGGCGTACAGATAACCGCTCTGCACGCCGCCGCCGATGCCCAGATTCAGCGGCAGGTCCAGATAGTTGTAGCCGTTTTCCCGCAGGATGCGGGCGCTGTCGTCGGTGGAGCAGTCGTTCACCACCAGATAGTCCACATCCGGGCAGGTGGCCTTCAGCCGCTGCACCACCCGGCAGATGTTCTCCGCCTCGTTATAGCAGGGAATGATCACGAGTACCTTCAAGGGATTCACCTCAAACGTTTGTTTTTTCGCCTGGAATCAAAAACGCTTCCAGCTGGTCCAGCACCGCCCGGCGGCGGTAGTTTGCCTGGTACCAGGCAAAGGCCTTCTGTCCAAGCGCGGAGCGCTCGGCCTCACTGGCCTGATACAGGGCCAGCATGTTGTTCGCCAGTGCCTCGGAATCCTCGGCGGGGCTTGCAAAGCCGCATCCGGAGGTCTCCACCGCCCGGGCGCCCTCGCCGTCCATGCTGGCCAGCAGCGGCTTTGCCGCCGCCATATAACTGGCGATCTTGGCGGGCACCGTCATGCCCAGGTCCGGGCTGGCGCTCAGAGAAGCCACAAGCCCGTGGGCCAGAGTGGTGTAGCGGGGCACATCCGACGGGGGTACGCTGCCGGTGAACACCACGGTGTCCCGGGCGTCCAGCTCGTCGGTCAGCGCCTCCAGCGCATCTCGGCTCATGCCGTCGCCCACCATCAGCAGGCGCAGGTTTTCCGCGCCCATGCTCCGGGCCTTCACCGCGGCCCTGATCACCGTATCCAGGCTCTGTGCCGGGCTGAAATTACCGGTGAATACCAGATTGAACCGGCCGGCATATCGGGCTGCCAGCGCCTCATCCGGCTGCGGGATGGCATAAAAGTCCTCACAGTGCTGGGGAATCACCGCCACCCGGTCCGCGTCTTTGCCGGTGCGCTCCACCAGCCGCTCTTTCAAGGAAGAGCTCATGGCGATGAGCTGGTCGGCTCGCTTGTAGTGCCAGTCGCTCACTGCGCTGGCAATGCGGCGCAGCAGACCGTTCTTCACCGGCAGTACGCTGTACAGGTTTTCCGGCCAGATGTCCAGCACGTAGCTGGTGAAGGGGATGCGGTGCAGCTTTGCATACACAATAGCCGGGAAGTTCATCAGCACCGGGCTGGTGTTGTAGCAGAGCACCGCGTCGTATCGGCCCTTCAGCCGCCACAGGCTGAACAGGGCGAAAAAGGGCCAGCTCACATAATTCAAAAAGATCATGGCCCCGGAATTGCCCTTGCGGGGGATCTCCCCGGCCCGGAACACCTGCGCGCCCTTGTATTCCTCCCGGCGGGGGCTGGTGTACTTGTAACCGGAAAACCACTCGCCCTTGGGGTAGTTGGGCAGGCCGCACAGCACGTCCACTTCCAGGCCGTCCTCAACAAAGCCCTCCACAATATCGTTGATGCGGAAGGGCTCCGGCCAGAAGTGCTGGCTCACCACTAAAATTCGTTTCACCGTGTAAACGCTCCTGTTTTGGGGGCGGCTTTAGTATTTGCGCCACACCATCTTGTTGACCACGCCCACATAGCTCTGGATGATCTTGACCACCTTGGTGGACACGTCCTCCACATAGTTGGGCACGGGAATGCCAATGTCGCCGTTGTCGTTCATGGCCACGGCGGTTTCCACAGCCTGCTCCACGCCGCCGGCGGTGATTCCCGCCAGGATGAAGCAGCCCTTGTCCAGCGCTTCGGGGCGCTCGGTGGAGGTGCGGATGCACACCGCCGGGAAGGGCTTGCCGATGCTGGTGAAGAAGCTGGATTCCTCAGGCAGGGTGCCGGAATCACTCACCACGCAGTAGGCGTTCATCTGCAGGTGGTTGTAGTCGTGGAAGCCCAGAGGCTCGTGCAGCCGCACCCGCTCGTCCAGCTTAAAGCCCATGGCCTCCAGCCGCTTGCGGCTGCGGGGATGGCAGGAGTAGAGAATGGGCATGTTGTATTTCTCCGCCAGCGCGTTGATGGAGGTGAACAGGGCCACGAAGTTTTTCTCGGTGTCGATGTTCTCTTCCCGGTGGGCGCTCAGCAGCATGTACTTTTTGGGCTCCAGACCCAGCCGCTCCAGCACATTGGAGGCCTCAATCTGCTCCAGGTTTGCTCGCAGGACCTCGGCCATGGGGCTGCCGGTCACATAGGTACGTTCCTTGGCGGTGCCCTCGGCGTTCAGGTAACGGCGGGCATGCTCGGAGTAGCACAGGTTCACGTCCGCGATGTGGTCCACGATGCGGCGGTTGGTCTCCTCAGGCAGGCACTCGTCAAAGCACCGGTTGCCCGCTTCCATGTGGAAGATGGGAATGTGCAGCCGCTTGGCGGAAATGGCGGACAGGCAGCTGTTGGTGTCGCCCAGAATCAGCAGGGCGTCCGGTTTCAGCTCCACCATCAGCTTGTAGCTCTTGGCGATGATGTTGCCGATGGTCTCGCCCAGGTCCTCGCCCACCGCGTTCAGGTAGTGGTCCGGCGCACGAAGACCCAGGTCCTCAAAGAAGATGCCGTTCAGGGTGTAGTCGTAGTTCTGGCCGGTGTGCACCAGAATCTGGTCGAAGTATTTGTCGCATTTTTTGATCACGGCGGCAAGGCGGATGATCTCCGGCCGGGTGCCCACGATGGTCATCAGTTTCAGTTTGCTCATAAAAAGCGCTCTCCTTTATGAAGAATCAGACAGGCAGGAAGAAGGTGTCCGGGTGGTCCGGGTCGAAGACCTCGTTGGCCCACATCACGGTGACCATATCGTCCTGGCCCACATTCTCGATGTTGTGGGTGTAGCCGGTGGGAATGTCCACCACCTCCAGCTTGTCGCCGGAGACGTGGTATTCAATGACCTCGGTGCTGTCCAGCGCACGGAAGCGGATCACGCCGGTGCCTTTCACCACCAGGAACTTCTCGTTCTTGGAATGGTGCCAGTGGTTGCCCTTCACGATGCCGGGCTTCGAGATATTGATGCTCACCTGGCCGTGGGCCGGGGTGTGCAGGAATTCTGTGAAGCTGCCCCGGTTGTCGCAGTGCATGTTCAGCGGGTAGGAGAACCGGTCGGCGGGCAGGTAGGACAGCCAGGTGGAGTAAAGCTTCTGCTCCAGGCTGCCGGGGGTCTGGTCCGGCACGTCCAGGGTCTCGCGGTTTTTGGCAAAGCCCTCGATGGTCTGGGCCAGATGGCCCAGGGTGGTCTCATGCACCACCGGCACCACGCAGTAGTCGCCCTCGCGGGTGCAATTGCCGTCCAGTGCGGCCACAAAGCTGGCCACCACGTCGTCGATGTAAACCAGTGGCAGCCGGTATTCTGGGTCCCGTACCGAGAGGGGCAGGCCGTTGGCGGAGTTGTGGCAGAAGGTGGCCACAACGCTGTTGTAGTTGGGGCGGCACCACTTGCCGAACACGCCGGGCAGACGGAACACATACACCGGCGCGCCGGTGGCCTTACCGTGGGCAAAGATAGCCTGCTCGGCCTGGGCTTTGCTTTTGCCGTAGTCGTTGTCCAGCGCGGCCTGGGTGCTGGAGGTCACCAGCACCGGGGCCTTGTTGCCCGCCTTGTCCAGCAGGCTGAGCAGAGTCTCGGTGAGGCCCGCGTTGCCCGCGTAGAACTCGCTGGGATCCTTGGGGCGGTTGATGCCCGCCAGATGATACACAAAGCCCGCTCTGGCGGCATACTCCGCCAGGGTCTCGGGGGTGTCGTCCCGCTCAAAGAGCATCAGATCGGTATAACCGGCGGTTTTCAGGGTGGCCACCAGATTTTTGCCGATGAAGCCGCCCGCGCCGGTGATGAGGATGGGGGTATTCAGATCCATTGCAATGGCTTCCTTTTTTGTTTATTTGTTCCAGCCTTCCAGGGCCTCGCGCACGTAGTCGGTGGTGAGAATCTTCTCCACAGTCTCGTCCACGTTCAGGCGGCGGGTGTTGTGGCTGGTGTAGGCCTCGTCGGCCTCGGTGTGCACCTGGCCCTTCACCACAAACTTGTCGTAGTTCAGGTCGCGGCCGTCGGCGGACACGCGATAGTAGCCGCCCATGTCCTCGCTGCGAATGCGCTCCTCCTTGGTCATCAGGGTCTCATACAGCTTCTCGCCGTGGCGGGTGCCGATGATCTGGGTGCCGGTGTCGCCGAACAGCTTCTGCACCGCCTTGGCCAGATCGCCGATGGTGGAGGCGTCGCTTTTCTGCACGAACAGATCGCCCGGGTTGGCATGCTCGAAGGCAAACTGCACCAGGTCCACCGCCTCGTCCAGGTTCATCAGAAAACGGGTCATGTCCGGGTCGGTGATGGTGATGGGCTTGCCGGCCTTGATCTGGTCGATGAACAGGGGAATCACGCTGCCCCGGCTGCACATCACGTTGCCGTAACGGGTGCAGCAGATGGTGGTATCCTCTGCCTTTACGGTGCGGGCCTTGGCGCCGATCACCTTTTCCATCATGGCCTTGGAGATGCCCATGGCGTTGATGGGGTAGGCGGCCTTATCGGTGGACAGGCAGACCACCTTTTTCACGCCCGCGTCAATGGCGGCGGTGAGCACGTTGTCGGTACCGATCACGTTGGTGCGCACGGCCTCCATGGGGAAGAACTCACAGCTGGGCACCTGCTTCAGGGCTGCGGCATGGAAGATGTAGTCCACGCCCCGCACCGCGCTGCGCACGCTGTCGATTTCACGCACATCGCCGATGTAAAAGCGCAGCTTGCCCGCCAGCTCGGGGTGCTTCTGCTGGATTTCATGGCGCATGTCGTCCTGCTTTTTCTCATCGCGGGAGAAGATGCGGATCTCGCCGATGTCGCTGGCCAGGAAATGCTTGAGCACCGTGTTGCCGAAGCTGCCGGTGCCGCCGGTGATCAAAAGGGTTTTGTTGGTGAAATAACTGTTTGCCATAAAAAGGCCTCCGTTCTGTTCCTATTGCAAGCCACGCGGGGCAAAATGCTCATATACGTTATAAGAATACCATAAATATGCCTGCTTTCCAAGTATTTCGACCCGGTTTGCCCGGGGGCGGGTGCAGCGGGCACTTTTTATTTTGTCCGCTTTGTGCTAGAATAAAAGGCAGCTTACAAGGCGGTCTCCGGCCCCCGCAGCGGGGCAGCGGCCGCAAAAGAAAGGACGTGTAATCATGCGCGCGTATGAACGCTTTTTGAAGTATGTAACCATCTACACCACCTCCGACGAGGAGAGCACCAGCCATCCCACCACCGCCCGCCAGTTTGATCTGGCCCACCTGCTGGTGGAGCAGCTCAAGGAGCTGGGCGTGGCCGATGCCGCGGTGGATGAGAAGTGCTATGTGTACGGCACTCTGCCCGCCACCCCCGGCTATGAGGAAAAGCCCGCTTTGGGCTTTGTGTCTCACATGGACACCGCTCCCGCCGCCCCCGGCGAGAACGTGAAGCCCCAGGTATTTGAGAACTACAACGGCGGCGACGTGCTGTTTGCCGGTACCGGCGAGTACATGACCGTGGAAAAATTCCCCGAGCTGGCCAACTGGAAGGGCCAGACCCTGATCACCGCCGACGGCACCACCCTGCTGGGCGCGGACGACAAAGCCGGCATCGCCGAGATTATGACCGCAGTGGAGCGTATTCAGAAGGAGAACATCCCCCACGGCAAGCTCTGCATCGGCTTCACCCCGGACGAAGAGGTGGGCCAGGGCGCCGACTTCTTTGACGTGGACCGTTTCGGCGCAAAGTTCGCCTACACGGTGGACGGCGGCGACGTGGGCGAGCTGGAGTACCAGAACTTCAATGCCGCCGACGCGGTGGTCACCGTGCACGGCTTCTCGGTGCATCCCGGCAGCGCCAAGGACCTGATGAAGAACGCCCAGACCATCGCCATGGAGTTCGCCGCCGCTCTGCCCGCCGAAGAGGTGCCCGAGCACACCGAGGGCTTTGAGGGTTTCTTCCACCTGTATCAGATGAGCGGCGATGTGACCACCGCCAAGCTGCACTACATCATCCGCGACCATGACGGCGAAAAGTTCGCCGCCCGCAAGGCCCTGATGGAGGAAATCACCGCCCGCCTGAACGCTGAGCACGGCGCGGGCACCGTGGTGCTGGAGCTGAAGGACAGCTACTACAACATGGAGGAGAAGGTCAAGCCCCACTTCCATCTGATTGAGAATGCCGAAAAGGCCATCCGCGAGGCCGGTCTCGAGGCCCGCATCGTGCCCATCCGCGGCGGCACCGACGGCGCCCGCCTGTCCTTCATGGGACTGCCCTGCCCCAACCTGGGTACCGGCGGCTTCAACTTCCACGGCCCCTGTGAGTACATCACTGCCGAGAAGATGGACCAGAGCGTGCAGATCATCCTGAACATCATCTCCATCTACGCTGAACAGTAAGCTTGCAAAAAGTCCGCCTTTTTCGAAAAAAAGGCGGGCTTTTTTGTGCAGATGGCTTTACAGCCCTCCGGACGCATGCGATACTGAAGGAAACGGCACCAACGGCAAGGAGGAATGATCATGAAAGATACCCGCACCTGGAAGCAGCGCCTTACCTGGGGATGGCGCAAACGACTGGTGTTTGAGAGCTATCGGGTCGATACGCTGGCTGTGGCCCGGCAAAAGCTGGCGGAGCACCAGATCTTTTATACCGAGCAATGGCTGGAGCGCAGTTACGTGAACCACTTCCGCACCAAGGATGCGGTGGATGCCACCTGCTACCAGCTGTATGTGGACAAGGACGATCTGGAGCAGGCGCAAAGCCTGCTGGATATGGGGGATTTCTGAACAGACTTCCTGTTTTTCTGCAATACGAAAAAAACGGACGGTTTTGGTTGACAAAGCGCCCCGGCGGGTGTATGGTTGAAAACGGCTGCCCAGCTGAACTTGCGGACTTTATTTTGTGTCCGGGCGGTAAAAACAGAGGAAGGAAAGAATCAAAATGAAAACCTATCTTGGGGATCTCCGGCGCGAATTTTCCGGCTACAACGGTGCTGCGTTCCTGGCGGACCTGATGGCAGGCCTGACCGTTGCGGCTGTGGCTCTGCCCCTGGCTCTGGCCTTCGGCGTGAGCAGCGGCGCGGACGCGGCCAGCGGTATGATCACCGCCATCGTGGCGGGCATTGTGATCGGTATTCTGGGCGGCGCGTCCTACCAGATCAGCGGCCCCACCGGTGCCATGGCGGCCATTCTTATCGGCATCTCGGCCAAGTACGGGGTGCAGGGCGTGCTCACCGCAGGCCTGCTCACCGGCGTGATCCTGCTTGTGGCCGCTGTGCTGCGGGTGGGCAAGCTGGTGTCCATCATTCCGGTGCCGGTTATCACTGGCTTCACCTCCGGCATTGCCATTGTAATTGCTCTGGGCCAGGTGGATAATTTCTTCGGCACCGTGAGCGAGGGCGAGAACGCCATCCAGAAGCTGCTCTCCTATGGGGAGCTGGGCTTTTCCCCCAACGGCCAGGCGGCGCTGTTTGCAGTGCTGGCCATGGCGGTGATGATTCTGTGGCCCAAAAAGCTGGCCAAGTATCTGCCCGGTTCGCTGGTGGCCATCATTGTGGCCGTGGTGCTGAACTTCGTTTTGAACCCTGCGGCGGAAAGCTCCGCCGTGGCGGAAGTGGGCGCCATCCCTCAGAAGCTCATGACGCCGGACAGCCTGCTCCTCAACGGCATCGACATTTTCACCCTGCCCAATCTGATCGCTCCGGCCATCTCCATTGCGGCCCTGGGCATGATCGAGAGCCTGCTGTGCGGCGCGGCCGCCGGCCGGATGAAGGGCGAGCCCCTGAACTCCACCCGCGAGCTGGTGGCCCAGGGCATCGGCAACATCATCATCCCCATTCTGGGCGGCGTGCCCGCCACCGCGGCCATCGCCCGCACCTCGGTTGCCATCAAGAGCGGCGGCCGCACCCGTATGGTCAGCGTGATTCACTCCATCACCCTGATTTTGTCCATGTTCCTGCTGGGCGGTGTGATGGGCCGTATCCCCCTGGCCAGTCTGGCGGGTGTGCTTATGGTCACCGCCTGGCGCATGAACGACTGGGCAGCCATCCGGGAAATCTTCCGCAAGCGGCTGAAGTCCGCCGCAGCCCAGTTCCTGGTGACCATGGTGGCCACCGTGCTGTTCGATCTGGTCATCGCCATTCTGGTGGGCATCGTGGCGGCCATGCTGCTGTTCGTGCTGAAGAGCTGTGATCTGAAGATTGCGGTGAGCGACGTGAAGCGGAAAAACGCCGACGGTACCGATCAGATCCGCACCGACGTGAAGGTGGTCTATCTGACCGGCCCGCTCTTCTTCGGCACCCAGGATCAGCTGACCCAGGCCATGCTGCAGCTGGGCGAGGAGACCCACGGCGTGATCTTCTCGGTGCGCGGTGTGCCCTACATCGACGAGAGCGCCATCAGTGAGCTGGAGACCCTGCTGGCCGACCTGCGAGGCCGCAGCATCCGGGTGATGTTCAGCGGTGTGCAGCCCAACGTGAAGCACGAGATGGAGCGCACCGGCTTTGCGGCGGCGCTGGGCGAGGAAAACTTCGCCTGGGATGCCATCGAGGCCATCGAGACCATGGAGCAGCTGCCTCTGGTGGATACCCCGGTGCAGCTGTAAGCGGGAAAAGCATAGTTATTCAAAGACACAAAGAGGAACCAGGCGGCGGGCTGCATGGCCCGCCGCCTGGTTTGCTTTTTGTTCCAGTTTTTCCGGCAGCCTGGAAAATGCAGCGTTGCGTGCTGAAAATTTGTGAAAAAGCGTCAGAAAATGGAATCCCAGATTGACTTTCATAGTTTAAAATGTTGAAATCTTGTCGACTGGACGTACCGCATTTAGGCACGTTCAACAAAAACGTTCCAATGGGATTTTACCGGGCTGCGGACCCGGTTCGGTCGGGGAAAAGATGCGGCTTTGACCGGGCGGGAACCGGTATCCCGGAAAAATAATCGCGAGTGTATCAAAGGAGGAAAACAAGCAAATGGAACTTATCAAACTGATCGGCGTTGTGATCGTGATCGCGGGCTTCGCGCTGAAGCTGGATTCGATCCTGATCATCTTCCTGGCGGCGGTGTCCACCGCGCTGGTGAGCGGTCTGGGCGTGGGCGGCCTGCTGGAGCAGCTGGGCGTCAACTTCGTGGCCAACCGCTCCATGGCCATCTTCATCATGATCCTGCTCATCACCGGTGTGCTGGAGCGCAACGGCCTGCGTGAGGCTGCGGCTGACCTGATGCGGAAGGTAAAGAGCGCCACCGCAGGCAAACTGGTCTGCGCGTACGGCGTGCTGCGCGGCTTCTTCGGCGCCTTCAACGTGGGCTTCGGTGGCGTTGCAGGCTTTGTTCGTCCCGTGCTGCTGCCCATGGCCGAGGGAGCCATCAAGAACCAGGGCCACGAGCCCAAGGAAGAGCATATGGAAGACGTAAAGGGCATGGCCTCCGCCATGGAGAACATTGCCTGGTTCTTCTGCCAAGTGCTGTTTGTGGGCGGCTCCGGCGGCATTCTGGTGCAGACCACCCTGCAGTCCCTGGGCTATGAGGTTGAGCTGGTGGATCTGGCTGTGACCGAGCTGCCCATCGCCATCATCGCCATTGTTCTGGCGAGCGTGCTGTTCATCATGAAGGACAAGAAGCTCACCAAGAAATACTACGGCGACCAGAACACCAAGGCGAAGAAGTAAACGGGGAGGAACACTAGGATGATTGACATGAAATTTTTGCAGGTCCCGGCAATGTTCAACACCGTTATGCTGGACGTGGTCTGGATCATCGTTGGCCTGATCGCTTTTTACGCAGGCATCAAGAACCTGCTGGATAAGGAAAACCCCTCCCGCATCGGCACTGCCATTTTCTGGTGCTCCTTCGGCGTGGTCACCGCGCTGGGCAGCTGGATGCCTCCCAAGGTCTCCGGCGCACTGGTCATCGTGATGTGCATGCCTGCCATCTTCAAGAAGGTGAAGGTTGGCCGGGTGAACGCTCCCACCAAGGAATACACCAAGGCCCAGTACAGCAAGATCGGTATGAAGATCTTCGTGCCCGCTCTGACCGTTGCGGTGATGTCGCTGTTCTTCGCCCTGTTCTCCAACGTGAGTTCCATGGTTGGCATCACCATCGGCGTGGCCATCTCCATGGTGCTGCTGATGGTTTATTCCCGGGACAACAAGCCCAAGGTCTTCCTGGACGACTCCGAGCGTTTCCTGTCCCTGATGGGCCCCCTGTGCATGCTGCCTCAGCTGCTGGGCTGCCTGGGCGGCGTGTTTACCGCTGCTGGTGTAGGCGACGTGGTGGCCGGCCTGGTGGGCAATGTGGTGCCTGAGGGCAACGTGAACCTGGGTATCGTGGTCTACGCCATCGGCATGATGCTGTTCACCATGATCATGGGCAACGCCTACGCGGCCATCACCGTGATGACCGTGGGCATCGGCGGACCCTTCGTGCTGGCCTACGGCGCGAACCCGGTGGTCATCGGTATGCTGGCCCTGACCTGCGGCTTCTGCGGTACTCTGTGCACCCCCATGGCCGCTAACTTCAACATTGTTCCCGTGGCCATTCTGGATATGAAGGACCGCTGGGGCGTTATCAAGAATCAGGTGCTGGTGGCCATCATTATGATCACCATCCAGATCTGCTTCATGATCGCATTCAAGTAATCACAAAAAACGAAAGCCTGGCGGGGAAAGCGCAGTCTTTCCCTGCCGGGCTTTACGGCTCTTTTTCGCAAAACTCTGTCGCAAAGGAAGGGTCTCATCATGCGCAAAATGGAACGGGGCGCCTCCATCATCATTCACAAATGGGTCCGGCTCAAGCCCTGGGACCGGCTGCTCATTGTGACCAGCAAGGAATATGAGCAGGAGGCCAAGGCGCTGCGCCGTCAGGCCTCCACCGTTACCCGGTCGGTGTCGGTGCTGCTGGTGGAAAACAAGGGTATGCACGTGGGGATGTTCTTCGATGACAACGAGGAGATTTTCGACCCCTACACCACCATCATTGCCGCCACCGAGTATTCTCTGGTCACCACCAAGGCGGCCAAGCGGGCCATCCGCAGGCATAAGAAGTTTTTGTCGCTGCCCCTTTCCACCAATGACGGCCGCTCCATGCTGCGCTACGACTTTTTGATGATGGACACCAAAAAAAGCCGCATGCTTTCCAAGGTGATCATGAAATACCTGAAAAACTCCACCCGCATCCGAATCACAACCCCGGCAGGGACTGACCTGACGGTGGGGAAACGGGGCCGGGAACCGGGCTTTTTCAACGGTGTTCTGAAGGACAGCAAGGACTATTCCTCCGCCAGCATCGAGGTATATGTGCCCATTGAGGAGACCTGTACCAACGGTATCATGGTGGTGGACGGTTCACTGGGCTACATCGGCCGTGCTGAAGACCCGGTGCGGGTGCGGTTTGAGGCCGGGCGGATCGTGGAGATCGAGGACAACCCCACCGGAAATCGACTCAGGGCCTATATGGACCAGTACCAGGACCCGCGCATCTGCATTGCGGGGGAGCTGGGCATTGGTTTGAATTCACTTTCCAAATGCGAGGGAAACTGTTATATTGAAGATGAATCCGCCTATGGCACCTTCCACATTGGCCTGGGGCGGAATATCGTGCTGGGCGGCATCCAGAACGCCAAGGGCCATTTTGACCTGGTGGCCCACAGCCCCAGTATCTACACCGATAACCGGCAGATCATGCAGGAAGGCAAGATCATTGTGCCGGAACCTGATTTTATCTATTGAGCAAAGGAGTGCTGTACAAATGAAAGTACTGGTAACTGGTTTCGATCCCTTTGGCGGAGAGGCCGTGAACCCCGCGTTTGAGGCGGTGAAGCTGCTGCCCGATCAGATTGCCGGAGCCCAGATTATCAAGCTGGAGATCCCCACTATGTTTACCCGCAGTGCCAAGGTGGTGGAGCAGGCCATGGAGGAGCATAAGCCGGATATCGTGATCAATGTGGGCCAGGCCGGCGGCCGGTCCTGCATGACCGTAGAGAAGGTGGCCATCAACCTGGCTGAGGCCCGCATCCCGGACAACGACGGCGAGCAGCCCTTCGACGAGCCCCTGCGGGAGGACGGCGAGACCGCTTACTTTGCCACTGTGCCGGTGAAGGCCATGGTAGAGAACATGCGCAAGAACGGCGTGCCTGCGCACATCTCCTATACCGCAGGCACCTATGTGTGCAACAGCATCATGTACAACGTGCTGTATCTGGCTGCGAAGAAGTTTCCGGGCGTGCGTGCTGGATTCATCCATGTGCCCTATGAGAATGGGCAGGTGGTGGGTAAGCCCAACGGCACCCCCTTCATGCCCCTGGACCTGATCGCCAAGGGCCTGGAATATGGCATTGAGGCAGCGGCGCAGAATACCGAGGACGCTAAGGTTACCATGGGCGAGACCCACTGATCCAAGCATGCAAAATGCCCCCGAAGCCATCCGCTTCGGGGGCATTTTTACGTTGTTTCGATTCAGCTTTCCTCCGGAAGGCCGGTTTCCAGCGCATTGTTGGTGCGGCCGGGAAAGGGATAGGTGTGGGCTTCGTCGGCCACCAGACTCTCAAAGCCGTAATAACGGGCCATGTCCGAGCAGATCCAGTCCTCCGGATCAGTGCGCAGGTCCGGCAGGCCGTAACCGGCGCACCAGCGGGTGTAGCACTCGATGGAATAGCTTACCACCTGAGTCTGTCCCTGGTCCTTCAGGCTCGCAAACTCAGCCGCACGGGTGCGGTGCATCATCCAGAAGCTGGCGATGTCGTAGCCTGCCCACACAAGCTGGAAGCAGGCGACCAGTGCCAGCCCGGCGGCTGTACCGCCCAGTACGCTCCGAAGATGGCTGCGGTCCAGTCCGGCCAGCGCGGCGGCACAGGCGGCGGTGAGAAAAACAAATACACCATGGGTGGAGCGCTCGTAGTAGACTGGCGAGAGTACCATGGCGAAGTTTGCGCCCAGCCCCGCCGCAAACAATGCCAGCGGCAGGAACAGGGCTTGCGGTGCGGGCTTTTGCAGCCACAGCAGCCAGAAGAGCACCGCGAAGATCAGAAGAAGGGGCAGACCATAGTCCCACAGCATGTTCAAAGCGGTGAGAAAACGAGTGGCCAGAATGGTCACCAGACCCCGGGGATCGGGAGCGGCATCCTGCCGCTGGTAGTTGCCCGGGGCCAGAATCAGCAGAGCGAAGCCGAGAAGCCCGCCCACCAGACCGGTGAACATCCACAGGGGAGCTTTTTTCTCCCGGAACAGCTGCCAGCAAAGCACCAGAACCATCAGTACAAGCAGTCCGGCGCTTGTGTTTTCACTGCTCCAGCCGCCCACCAGACCTGCCAGAAAACAGGCGGGCGCCCGCCAGCGGCGTGTCTGCAACGGGTGGTGCAGCTGCAGTGCAAAGGGAAGCGCCGCGGCCAGGCAGAAGAAGCTGGCCCACAGGTAGTTGAAGGAGCCGCACATCCACAGATTGGTCTGGCCGAACACCGGCGAGACCATCCAGAAGCTAAGAAAGATAAATAGCAGCAGCTGGGGGTCGGCAGGAGCGCGGCGGCCCTTTGCTGCAAGATAAACCACCAGCGCAAGCCCCACATAAACCAGTGTGTTGCACACGTTGAACAGAAGCTTCGGCTGGATGGTAAACCATTGATCCAGGCTCTTGATGAGGAACCGGCCGCTCCAGGTCATGTAGTGGTAGGTCTGGCTCTGCAGCACATCCCACAGGCCGGTGAGCCGTTCTCCGGTGCGGTAGCTGAAGGTGAAGGTGAAGTCATCCGCCACAAAGGGGGTGAGGCAGTTGAACAGCAGCATTACCACCGCTGCGGCAGCCGCCAGCAGCCAGAAAAGCCGACGGTTCAGCCGGGCATTGGATTCGATCGGCTTCATAGCGCCTCCTTTACTCCAGAGCGTAGCTCAGTTCGGTTTCTACCGTGTTGGAAAAATCATCATAGCCGGGGAACGGGTAGTAGTGCTGCTCGGTGACCACAAGAGAGTCCGCGCCCAGATGCAGCGCCATGTTCACATTTACCCAGTTGTCTTTATCCAGCCGCAGGTCCGGCTGGCCGTATGCACTGCAGAAACGGGTGTAGGGGTAGATGGCATAGGTTTCGATGTCTTTTTCGCCCTCGGCTACCTGGGTGAGGATGATATCCTCACGCACCTGCCGCATGATGGAATAGTTCAGAATATCGTAGCCGCCCTCCACAAGATCGAAGCAGAGCAGAACGCACAAACCGCCAGCCAGCAGCCCCTGGGGCAGTTTGCCCAGAGCGGGCTGGTGCTGGGCCAGGCCGGTGAGCGCGCTGCCGATGGCGATGACCCAAAAGGCAAGCACTGCATAAAAAGAGCGCACATAATATACCGGCGAGAGAATCAAAGCATAGTTGGCAGCCAGACCCATCACGAACCAGAATGCAGGAAACAGCGCCGCCCGCAGCGAGGGCCGGCACAGAAGCAGACAGAAATAAACAGCAGCAAATAGAATGGCCAGCACCAGGCCGTACAGCCGCAGGGTATGGGTCGCGTTCATGATACGAGTGAGCAGCACAGTGAGAAAACCGCGTGAATCCTCACCGGCCCGGTCCATCCGAACCCACTGACCGGGAGCGCACATCAGCAGCAGAAAACCGGCCAGGCAGCCTGCGGCACCGGTCAGCTGCCACAGAGGCGTGCGGCCCAGCAGCAGGCGGGAAAACACACAGAGCACCAGGCAGGCAAGCAGCACCGCGCCGCTGGTGTTTTCGTTGCCCCATCCGGCGGCGATGCCTGCGAAAAACATGCCTGCGGCAGCACCTTTGCTCCAGGAGAGATCCCGGTCCAGCTGCAGCCGGTAGGGCAGAAGAAAGACCAGACCCAGCATCAGGGGCCACAGGTAAACGCAGGAGCCGCACATCCACAGGTTGACCGCGCCGAACGCCGGGTTGAAGTGGAAAAACAGACCCAGCACCACCAGCAAAAAGGCAGGGTGAATCGACTTTTGCCCAGCGGCAAGTTTGGCACACAGCCAGACGGTAAAGGTGAATGCAGCAGCATTGGCCAGATTGAAGACCCATTTTCCAAGCCACAGGAAGATCTGGTTCAGGCCGATGGCAATGGTTCGGCCGCCCCACTGCATATAATGGTAATATTGGGAAACAACAATGTCCCAAAAGGTTTCCACCGGCTCGTGGGTGGGAAACTTCAGCAGGTAGGAGTAGTCATCGGAGATTAACGGGGTGAGCCAGTTGAACACCAGCATCACCAGAAAAACAGCCGCAAGAATCAACCCCACGGGCCGAAAGAGCGCCCGGGGAGAAAACGAATGAGATCCACGCAAGAGATCAGTTCCTCCTTATTCAATGGCGGGCAGCAGGCAGATGCGCTGCACCCGGATCGGAATCAGCCCACGCTGATCTTGCCCTCGGGCAGAATGTCGAACTTGCCCTGCTCCCGGCGCTGACTGGCCAGACTGATCGCCAGCGAGACCGGGCCCACACGGCCGATAAACATGGTAACCATGGTGATGATCAGAGCAGGTGCATGCATCTCGCCGGTCACACCCACCGAGCAGCCCACCGTGCCAAAGGCGCTGACTACCTCATACAGGCAGTCCAGCGGACTGATGAGCTCACCGCAATTGAAGAAGACGATCAGTGTGACCAGGATCACCACACCCAGGCTCAGCATGGAGATGCTCAGGGCCTGGTAAACGGTTTTCTTGTCGATGCGGCGGCGGAAGATCTGAGCGTCTTCCCGGCCGGTGACCACACTGGCCACGGTGACCAGAATCACGCTGAAGGTGGTTACCTTGATACCGCCGCCGGTACCGCCGGGCGCAGCACCGATGAACATGAGCACGCAGAGCATGCACTTGGTGATGGAGCCCATGGAAGCCAGATCAATGGTGTTGAAGCCAGCGGTTCGGGCGCTGATGGACTGGAACAGGCTGTTTACAACCTTGTCACCGGCGGACATACCGCCCAGTGTGTCGGGGTTGTTCCATTCCAGAAAAGCAAAGCCCACGGTGCCGCCCACGATCAGCAGGATGGTGCAGAACAGTACCACCTTGGTGTGGATGGAGAGGTGATGTGTCTTGCGCCACTGGCCCAGATCGTGCCAGACCAGAAAGCCCAGGCCGCCGGCCACGATCAGGAACATGATGATGCCCTGCACATACCAGTTGGAGGCATAGCCCATCAGGCTCACATAGCTCTGGGTGCGTCCCAGGATATCGAAACCGGCGTTGCAGAAGGCGGAGATGGACAAAAAGATCGAGATGAAAATGCCCTCAGCGCCATATTCCGGAACAAAGACCGGCAGCAGCAGCAAAAAGCCCAGACCCTCGAAGAAGGCGGCAAGCTTCATGACCACCAGCAGCAGGCCCCGGGCCTCCGCTACATTGGAGGTGCCGATGGATTCGCTGGCCAGCTTCATGGAGCGGAAACCGACCCGGCGACGGAGCGCCAGGGTGAAGAAGCTGGCCAGAGTGACAAGGCTCAGACCTCCGATCTGAATCAGGCAAATTACGACTGTCTGGCCGAACGTGGTGAAGCCCTGGTAGGTATCCAGCACCACAAGACCGGTCACACAGGTGGCGCTTGTGGCCGTGAAGAAGGCCTGTACCGGCGTGATGCCATTGCGGGTGGCGAAGGGCAGCATGAGCAGCAGCGCACCGGTCACAATCACCACAAGAAAGCTGGAAACGATCAGCCGGGTGGGAGAAAGGCTCTCCAGCCGGCGGCGTTTTTTCGGGGGCGGAGCGGTCCGGCTGATCAACCGGCCCAGCTGCGATGTTTGAAAGGAATTGGAATCCTGTTCCACGGTCGTTTTCCTCCTTGTAAGCACCCGGCGCCGCTGTCAGGGCGCACGAACGCAATTCTACTATGTTCTTATAATATACACGTTTATAAAAGGTATTTCAACTTGATTTTGCCTGCTTTGACTGATATAATATTACAGTATGCAAAAAGCTGGCGGAAAAATCAGCTGGAAGCAGGCACCGTGAAGCTGACCGTCACAGGCTGACACGTGTGGAAAATGTATGCCCTCTCCTAAGAAATAGGTTACCTTACGACAAATGCTGCTAATAAAGTTGTATGTCAGCTTTGTCATAACTGTGGCAAATGGCGGCAGGATGGGCGAATTTTACGAGAAAAGCCTGCTAAAATTAGGTTTCGGTATGAGGGATCGTCACCTTGGACGAAGCGTGAAAAACCGCATAAAATCAAGGAAAAATCGATATAAGTCTCCGTAGCTCAGTTGGATAGAGCGCGAGCCTCCTAAGCGGCAGTTCGTTCGAATCCTGTTGAGCCCGAAAATTGAATATTTGTTGTATAAGCCCCCGTACCTCACCGGGATAGAGGGTCCGCCTCCTAAGGTGGCGTTACAACATACAACTCAGAAAAACTCAGTACGGGATTGCAGTTCGACTCTGGTCGGGCTATAATCATATATTAGACACGTCCATATAGCTCAGCTGGATAGAGCACTCGCCTCCTAAGCGAGGGGTCGGAGGTTCAAATCCTCTTATGGACGCCAGCTCATAACGCCGAAAGCCTTTGTTTTCAAGGGTTTTCGGCTTTATTTGTTTTCAGTCGTAGATGACCACTGCATCTGATCTTAGAGCCATAATTACTTTAAAAAATTTTTTGTAGCACCACAAACAGACATCGAACTCTGGTGAAAAAACAAAATTTCCAGCTAATCATTAGCAAGAAAAAGCCTGTTTTTGCTAATCAAAAAGGCATTCCTGCTAATTGGAGCCAAATTGCTGCAAAAAAACTTGCTAATTAAAAAGGTGGATGTTGCGTGTCCTAAGCCGTTATGCCAAATACAATCTAATACTTTTTCGTTTACATAGAGTGTTTATTTCTCCCTTTTAGGGAGTGAATAGACACTCTTTTTTTGTTTCCAGACTGCTTCTGAAGCGACTGGAAGAAAGGAGGTATTTTGAATCATGAAAACACAATATGCCGCTGATAAACCAAGCGACTGTCGATACTGCTACTACTGGAAAAACACAAGGAAAGGATGCAGTCTGGGCAAAGCAAACTGTTACTATCGGATTTCACCGCCACCTAAATCTAAAAGTGATTGTGACGGATGCCCTTATGGGCGAGCACAGCCCTGCATTGGGTGGTGTACGAAAAAGCTCTTGCGTGAGGTCATTGGAAAGGGGTGATGAAAATGAATTCACGATTGTTACCAATAACCCGTATTTGCTGTCCTTACCGTATCAGAGATGGCACTGTTCATAAGGCTCCTCTGAGTAACAAAATATTCCCCTACAAAAAGGCGGTGAGGAGGAGCAATGTATGATTACTTCTATGGACAGCAGGCAGAGCTATTCTCATTCTATCGGGTCCCAAAAGTTCTGTTTACAGACGAAAAATTCTCGAATATATCTTCTGATGCAAAACTGCTCTATGGCATTATGCTTGATCGTATGAATTTGTCGGCAAAAAACGGATGGGTGGATGAACTTGGTCGGGTATATATCATATTCACGATTGAAGAAGTTAAAGGCGCACTTGGTTGTGCAGAGAAAAAAGCAGTAAAACTGTTGCATGAGCTGGAAAACAGATGTGGCTTAATTGAGCGCAAACGTATTGGACTAGGAAAGCCCAATTATATCTATGTGAAAAACTTTGTGGATAATTCTGTGGAAAGACAATTCTTGAATTGTCAAAAGGACAATTCTGGAACTGTCAATAAGACTCTTCAAGAGTTGTCAAAAGCACAAGGTAATAATACTGATATTAAAGATACTGATTATAGTGATACTGATCCTATCCTATCTTCCGATTTCTCTGGAAGGGATGTGGAAAAGGATGAGGAATTTCAGAGCTATTATCAGTATTTTTATGAAGAACTTGAAATGGACTATCTTTTTAGAGAATTTCCCTATGATAAAGAAGTTCTGGAAAGCATCTTGGAAATATTGGTAGAAACCGTATGTAGCAAACGAAAGTTAATTCGGATAGCCAGCGATGATAAGCCATCTGAGGTTGTACGAAGCCGATTGATGAAGTTGAATTCCGAGCACATTCGCTATGTATTAAACTGCTTTAAAGAAAACACAACCAAAATCCGAAACCCAAAACAATATGCTCTTGCTGCTTTGTATAACGCTCCGGTTACGATAGATATAAAAATTGACGCCGATGTACGGCATGATATGGCTTCTGGGTTGATTTGAAAGGTGGTGATACAGAAATGAGAGAAAAAACTAAGAAAGGTAAGGTGATGAATTTTGGCAAAAGCAACCGTCATGGCAGTAGTTAACCAAAAAGGCGGAACAGGAAAAACAACTACCTGCGAAAATCTAGGTGTTGGTTTGGCAATGGAAGGTAAAAAAGTGCTTTTAGTAGACACAGATCCACAGGCATCGCTTACTATTTGCCTTGGTCATCCTGTTCCGGATCAGCTTTCTCCAACATTATCGGATATGATGGGAAAAATTCTTTCAGAGCAGCCTATTGCTCCCGGTGAAGGTATTTTGCATCATCCGGAAGGTGTTGACCTGATGCCTGCCAACATTGAGCTATCTGGTTTGGAGGTATCGTTGGTTAATGCTATGAGTCGAGAAACTATTCTCAAGCAATACCTGGACACCGTAAAACAGAACTATGATTTCATTCTTCTGGATTGTATGCCCTCTTTGGGAATGCTCACAGTCAATGCACTTGCTGCGGCAGATAATGTATTGATTCCAGTGCAAGCAGCTTATCTTCCTGCAAAAGGCTTGGAACAGCTTTTACAGACCATCAATAAGGTGCGCCGCCAAATCAATCCAAAGCTGCGAATTGAAGGTATTTTGCTGACAATGGTAGACAGCCGAACGAATTATTCCAAAGACATCAGTAATCTGATCCGAGAAAATTATGGTGGTAAGCTCAAGGTTTATAAGACTGATATTCCCCGTTCTGTTCGTGCTGAAGAAATCAGTGCAGAGGGAACCAGTATTTTCAAACACGATCCGAAAGGCAAAGTAGCCGATGCCTATCGAGTATTAACGAAGTCTGCAAATAAAAAGTCAACAGGGAATTGAGGAAAGTTTGCAACCTTAGTAGGAGGCGAAAGAGAGCAAAACAAAAAGACCGCCGCGCAAGC
>NZ_NFHD01000039.1 GCF_002159185.1 Gemmiger sp. An87 | reverse complement strand
GAGAGGAAATCTTCTTCCTTTTTCTCTGTTCTTTTACTTTTCATGCAAAAAACCTGCTCTGGCTTGATTGTCACAGCAGGTTTTTCTACAAGCTGAAGCCTCGCGTTTTCCTAAAAAACGCGAGGCTTTTGTTGTCTACGGGAGCCACTTGACAAAAACGTGAGGGGGGAGTAGAGTGAGTTTAAATACCCAGTTAAACGGAGGAAATATCCCATGATCAAACTGCTTGCCGTGGATATGGACGGCACCTGCCTGGATGACCGCAGCCGTATGAGCGCCGAAAACCTGGCAGCCCTGCGCCGGGCGGCCGAGGCGGGCATCCTGGTGGTGCCCACCACCGGTCGCAGCCTTTCCTGCCTGCCGTACCGGCTGCGCAACGAGAAGTTTTTTCGTTACGTGATCTCCTCCAACGGAGCCCAGGTCACCGATTTGCACACGGGCGAGGATCTGTTCCAGGCGCTCATCCCGAAGCAGCGGGCCATGCGTCTGGTCCAGCTGGCCCAGAGTCTGCCGGTAAGCATCACTGCTCATGTGGAGCAGGAATACCTGGTGCGCGGCCGCGCCTTTTGGTTGCTGGGGCGGGTGGCTTTCGGGCCGGATGCCGCCGCCAGCCTGTGCATCGACAATATGAACCGGCAGCTGCGGCTGCGGCCCAGCGATGTGGAGGAGCTACAGTTCTACTTCTTCACCAAACGTACCGGCCAAAAGCTGCGCTGCATGCTGGAGCGGTACGCGCCGGATTGCCGCTGGGCATTTACAAACCAGTATGTGGAGGTGTTCTCCCGCAACGCCTCCAAGGGAGCGGCGCTGGCCGCACTGGCCGCCCGGCTGAACATTCCAAAGGAACAGATTGCCTGCATCGGCGACGGAGAGAATGATCTGTCCATGTTCGAGGCTGCCGGGCTGCGCATCGCCATGGGCAACGCTGTGGAGCCGCTCAAAGCGCAGGCCAGTCAGGTGACCCGAAGCAACCGCTGCAACGGGGTGGCCTATGCCATTGATCGGTGGATTTTGCAGGAACAATAAAATCAGGGCCGGGCTCTCAGCCGCACACAGGCGGTCTGGGGCCCGGCCCTTTTGCAAAAAGGAGGAAGCGGATCAATAATAGGTGGGGCGAGCTGCGCTCATGGCCAGATATTGACGCAGAACGGTGGTGCATACCTCATTCTGAGCCTTGAGCCACTGCATTTTTTTGCGCTGCTGGTCCTGCAGCTCCCGCTGGTAGTTTTTCCAGTAGGCGCAGGTCTTGTGGCAGCCCTCGGCGTAGTGAGGGCAGGAGGAACGGCAGGGAATCATAACGATGCAACTCCTTTCAGGGCAACGCAGCCGCCCATAAGGCGTGCCGCCTTTGTGAACCTGATTTCAGTGTATCAGACCGGGCGGCCGGGGCGATAGCCTGCTTTTGTAAAATCTGTGCGCGCTTTTGATAAAATGGTATGCGCCAGGGCAGCGAAACAGTAGTGCGACTTATGCCCCGCAGACTGTACAAGCCTGCGAAACTTTTGTATACTGGAACAGGAAAAACCTAAGAAAAGGATGGCGAAACCCCGATGGATTATTATAAAAAAGCGCTGGAAATGCACGAAGAGCACAAAGGCAAGATCGAAGTGGTGAGCAAGGTCCCGGTGAAGACTCGCGAGGACCTGTCCACCGCCTATACCCCCGGCGTGGCCGAGCCCTGCCGCGAGATCGCCAAGGACCCCTCGGCGGCCTACACCTACACCGCCAAGGGCAATCTGGTGGCGGTGGTGAGCAACGGAACGGCGGTGCTGGGCCTGGGCAACATCGGCGCGGCAGCTTCTCAGCCGGTGATGGAGGGCAAAGCCATCCTGTTCAAGGAGTTCGGCGGCGTGGATGCCTTCCCCATCTGCCTGGACACCGAGGACCCGGAGAAGGTCATCGAGGCGGTGCGCCTGCTGGCCCCTGTCTTCGGGGGCATCAACCTGGAGGATATTTCCTCTCCCAACTGCTTCTATATTGAAGAGACCCTGGAAAAGGAGCTGGATATTCCCGTCTTCCACGACGACCAGCACGGCACCGCCATCGTGGTCACCGCTGCGCTGCTGGGTGCACTGCGGGTGGTGAAAAAGGACATCGGCTCCATCAAGGTGGTGGTGAACGGCCCCGGCGCCGCGGGCACCGCCATCATCAAGATGCTGCTGGCCGCGGGCGTGAAGAACGTGATTGCTTGCGATGAAAACGGAATCCTGTATAAGGACCGTGGCGTGGGTATCCAGGATCATAAAAAGATGCTCTGTGAGATCACCAACAAGGAGGATCTGCGGGGCGATCTGTCGGACGCCATCAAGGGTGCGGACGTGTTCATTGGCGTGTCGGTGGCGGGCGCTCTGAAGCCGGAAATGGCAAAGACCATGGCGAAGGATGCCATCGTGTTCGCCATGGCCAATCCCACCCCGGAGATTCTGCCGGACGAAGCCAAGGCCGCCGGTGTGCGGGTCATCGGCACCGGCCGCAGCGACTTTGCCAACCAGATCAACAACGTGCTGGCTTTCCCCGGTGTATTCAAGGGTGCGCTGAGCGTGCGCGCGCGGGACATCAACACCTCCATGAAGGTGGCCGCAGCCCATGCCATTGCCGACCTGGTGAGCGACGAGGAGCGCAGCGAGGATTACATCATCCCCGGCGCCTTCGATCCCCGTGTGGCCCAGGCCGTGGCGGATGCGGTGGCCAAGGCTGCCCGGGAAACGGGGGTGGCCCGGCTGTGAGAGAGATCAGCGCCCAGGCCATCACCGAAACGGTGGCTCGTCTCTGCATCGAGGCCAACAGCTGCCTTTCCCCGGATATGGAAAACGCGGTGCGCTCCGCCTTTGAGCGGGAGCAATGGCCCATCGCCAAAACCACCTTGAAGACCCTGTGCGACAATCTGGACGCCGCCCGGGATACCGGCCTGCCCATCTGTCAGGATACCGGCATGGCCTGCGTGTTCTGTGAGATCGGCCAGGAGGTGCATATCCAGGGCGATTTTGAAGCGGCCATTCACGCGGGTGTGGCCAAGGGCTACACCGAGGGCTTTCTGCGCAAATCCGTGGTGAAGGACCCCATCCGCCGGGGCAATACCGGCGACAATACCCCGGCGGTGATTCATACCCGCCTGGTGCCCGGTGATAAGCTGAAGATCACCGTGGCCCCCAAGGGCTTCGGCAGCGAGAATATGAGCCGCCTTGGCATGCTCAAGCCCTCGGACGGGGAGCAGGGCGTGAAGGATTTCGTTCTGGAAACTGTCAAGCTGGCGGGACCCAATCCCTGCCCGCCCATCGTGGTGGGCGTGGGTGTGGGCGGCACCTTTGAAAAGGCCGCCATGCTGGCCAAGCAGGCCCTGCTGCGCCCGGTGGGCAGTCATCATCCGGACCCCTACTACGCGGAAATGGAGCAGGAGCTGCTGGAAAAGATCAATCAGCTGGGCATCGGTCCCCAGGGCTTCGGCGGCGAGACCACCGCACTGGGGGTGCAGATCGAAACCTACCCCACCCATATCGCGGGCATGCCGGTGGCGGTGAACATCAACTGCCACGTGACCCGGCACAAGGAGGCGGTACTGTAATGGAATACAAGCTCACAACGCCTCTTACCGAAGAGGTGACCCGCAAGCTGCGGGCAGGGGACACGGTGCTGCTGTCCGGCGTGATCTACACCGCCCGGGACGCGGCCCACAAGCGGCTGTGCGAATGTCTGGACCGGGGCGAGGAACTGCCCATCGATGTGAAGGATGCAGCCATTTATTATGCGGGCCCCACTCCCGCCCGGCCGGGTCAGGCCATTGGTGCCTGCGGTCCCACCACCAGCTACCGGATGGACGCCTACGCCCCTCAGCTGCTGCATCTGGGCCTGAAGGCCATGATCGGCAAGGGCAAGCGCAGTGACCAGGTAGTGGATGCTATGAAGGAGACCGGTGCGGTCTATCTGGCTGCCATCGGCGGCGCGGGTGCACTTATGGCCTCCCGGGTCAAGACCGCCCAGCTGGTCTGCTATGAGGATCTGGGCAGTGAGGCCATCCGCCGCCTGGAAGTGGAAGAGATGCCTCTCACGGTGGTGATCGATTCTCTGGGCAATAACCTGTACCAGACCGGCCCGCAGGAATACCGGGCTGCCATGGAACAGCAATAATCTGAAATGGAAAAAGCTGTCTGCATATCAACAAAGCAGACAGCTTTTTTCGTGTGCTAGAATCCCTCCATGCAAAGCTGATTCTCACGCAGTGAAGAGAGGGAAGGCTGAATAATTTGATCCTGCGAGCCGGGCCAGCCGATTAGAAGTGGAGAACGGGGGTCATGCGCGGCACGGTTGGCCGTGATCTGGCCGGGTGAAAAATTGGCGTAGCAGTACCGGCAGCCGCCCGGGCAGGTGTTGTAGATGCCAATGTCCACACTGGCCGCGCAGCCACATTCCGGCCGCTGCCCTTTGGCGGGGGACCAGTGCAGAGGCTGCCCCAATAGTGATTCGAACAGCGCTCCATCGATGCACCTTCCGTGGGCAATGCCCGCCGCCCCAAGGTCCAGCGCTTCGGCACAGCTCTGTATGTGCATACCGCAGTCGGAGGCAATTTCAGCAAGACCCCGGGCCAGGAGGGCGGCCGTCTGGGGGTCAAAAGCAGCAGGAATGAGCGGCCGCATCCGGGCCCGGGTTCCCTGATATTCGTCCAGAAAGCTGATTACGCAGGTTTCAGTGTAGCCTTGCAGACGGCGGGCAATCTGCTCAAAGCGAACCAGATGCCACTCTTCGGTGTATTCCCGGGTAAAAAAGATGGGATCATACCGCCAGATCACTCGACGGGGCCCCAGTGCCCGGGAAAGCCGCTGAAGGGCCGGGATAAGCACGGTATCCTTGTCCGGCAGGGCGGGCTCGGCTTCCGAACCGTAACCGGTGAGGGTGAATTGGAAAACGGTGAGATAAGGTTCCAGCTCCTTCAGCCGGGGCAGTATGGGCAGCGGATTCTTGGTCCAGAAAACGATGCCGTCCACAACATCCGGATTCAAGGAAATCTGGTGCAGACGGTGCGGCGCGCGAGGAGAGGGAACAAGTGCAAAACCCTCTGCAAGACGGCGGAAAAACCAGTCCGCATACCAGGCGGGAATATCGGTGCGGCGGCTGACGCTCAGCAGCATAGGAAGCTCCTTTCTGCCGGAGAATGAGAAAACGGAAATTTGGCCGAAAGGTCCCGGCGCGTTAAAGCATAGAAAGAATTGTAGGATTCTATTTTATCATATCCCACTTGTTTTGCGGATTCCCTCTTGACGAAACGCCAAATTTTCGGTATCATATTTATTGTTGCTCAGTCAGAATGATTGAGGAATTTGCTGGAGTGGCTCAGTCGGTAGAGCAGCTGATTCGTAATCAGCAGGTCGTCGGTTCAAGTCCGATCTCCAGCTCCAGAAAAAGCCCAGCCATTTGGCTGGGCTTTTTTTCATGCAGTGGACCGTTCATTCTATCATGTGAATCGGACATCCAGCCGCTGCCTTGGCTGGCCGATGTACTGCCAGGATTCTTGAAGCCGCTGTTCCATGGCTGAGATTTCATCCTGGATTTGGCGGCGGCTCCTCGTTCGGTTTGCTTGCAGATAGAAATGATACCGCTCCTGCAGCGTTTCCGGCTTGGGTGGAAATTTAATGATCTCCTCGCCAATTCGGTTGCCTTCCAATTCATTTCGGCAAATTTCATCGTCCATGACAGCCATATACAATGCATATCCGGTGAACTCTTTAAAAGGCATTCGGATCGTCCAGCGCCTGTAAGCAGCAATACCGGCTCCGGTTGCCAGACAGCCCAGAATTGCGGCTTTGCAATATGTCTTCATTTTCGTTTAACCTCCGATAAGGTATCCCCTTTTATATAACAGATAAAAGTGTATTGAAAATGAAGGTAACCTTAAGAGTTTTTAAGCTTCCGGAGATCTATAAATATATTTGCAGTTACCGCTTTTCATAGATAAGATCCACGATGCCGTTGGATTGCTGTGTGTCCACCAGCTTCAGCGGCAGCGACTGGGGCAATTCCGGAAACAGCCGGATACCTTTTCCCAGAACCACCGGAATGACGGAAAGCCACATTCGGTCGATGCAGGCTTCCTTTAGCAGCTGCCCGGCCACCGACGCGCCGCCGCAGACCCAGATGCTGCCTGCATGTTCCGCTTTCAGTTTGGCCATCAGTGTGGTGAGTTTACCGTTCCAGAAGCAGATGCCTTCCTGATCCGATTGCTTCCGGTGGGTCATCACATAGCAGGGACGCCCCTCGTAGGGCCAGCTGCCCGGAGAAAGCTGCGTAACAATTTGATGATAGGTGGACCAGCCCATAACAATAGTATCCACGGTTTTATAAAAATCCGGATAGCTGCCGGGGGCATCCGGCTGGCTGCCATCACCGCCCAGCCAATCCACGCCGCCCTGTTCATCGGCAATATAACCATCCACGCTCATGGCAAGGTATAAAACGATCTTTCCCATCTGTACACACTCCTTTTAACTTATTGTACCCAAGACCTGCCGAAATCACAAGAATCAGGCCTCCGACGGACAACCGTCGGGGGCTTGTGCTATAATACACACAAGAAAAGGCAGAAACGGCCGGAGCGGCCGAACCGTTTTATTTACTGGGAGGCAGTAGCATGAAAGGCTTTACTCGTGCGGAAACCCGCTTTTCTCTGTGTGGTCTCAACTGCGCCCTGTGTTCCATGCAGCTAGGCGGGTATTGCCCAGGCTGCGGCGGTGGAGCAGGAAACCAGAGCTGCGCAATCGCGAAATGTTCACTGGAGCATGGCGACATCCAATTCTGCTGGGAGTGCCCGGAATATCCGTGTCCTCGCTATGAAGGCTTTGATGATGGCGATTCCTTTGTGCCGCATTGCAGCCGCAAGCAGGACATTGCCAGCGCCTGTCAGCTGGGAATGGAGGAATACCTTGCCCGGTTGGAGGAAAAACATAGCATTTTAGACGCATTGCTGGCAGGCTACAACGATGGCCGCCGCAAAACGCTTTTCACCACGGCGGTGTATCTGCTGCCGCTGGAGGAGCTGCGCGGTGTGCTGACTGTGCTGAACAGTCAGCCGAAATTGGCTGAACAACCCCTCAAGGAACGGGCACTCGCTGCCGCAGGGCTGCTCCAGGAGGCAGCAGACCGCCAGGGCGTCAGCCTGAAGCTGAACAAAAAATCCAAGAAAGGTTAATGCTGCTATGGAAATCAGACTTGCAAGCGAACCGGATATTGATGCCTGGATGACGCTGGTGGAACAGGTGCGGGAGGCATTTCCCGGCCTGGAAACAGCCAAGGCGATGGCGGAGCACCGAGCCACCGTTCTGAATTTTATGAAAAACTTTTCGGCGGCTTGTGCGGCGGAGGGAGAGCGCATCTTGGGGGCGCTGCTGTTCTCAAAAGAAAACAGTATGCTTTGCTTTCTGGCAGTGGACCCGGCTTGCCGCAGGCAGCACATTGCGCAGAAAATGGTGCGGTATATGCTGACACAGATGGAAGAGGGCAAAGACATTACCGTGACCACCTACCGGGAGGGTGATCCTAATGGGGTCGCTGCCCGCGCGTTTTATAAATATCTGGGCTTTTCCGAGGGCAGGCTGGATGAAGAATTCGGCTGCCCCGTGCAGGAATTCGTTTGGAAGCGCCCGGCCGCCGGACAAAAATGAGCACGGAAAATCGGGCAGAGAAGGTCGCTTTCCGGTATGCTGAATCCAGAAGGAAGGTGTAACCAATGGATTGGGTAACAGGCATTCATCAGGCGATTTGGTATATCGAGCAGCATCTCCGGGAGGAGCTGACCATCCGGGATATTGCGCAGCAGGCGGCATTGTCTCCTTTTTATTTTCAGAAAGGCTTTGCCATGCTGTGCGGCATGACGGTGGGCGACTATATCCGCCAGCGCCGGCTTTCCGCCGCTGGCCTGGAGGTCCTCACGACGGACCGAAAGATCATCGACATCGCACTGGAATTCGGCTACGATTCGCCGGACAGCTTTACCAAGGCCTTCGCCCGCTTCCATGGGCTCACACCGGCCGCACTGCGAAAAAGCGGAGGCGCGGTTCGTTCCTTTGCTCCGCTTCGGATCAAAGTGACATTGGAAGGTGGTCAAAACATGGATTGCAGAATTATGAAAAAAGAAGCATTCACCGTGCTCTGTCGGGCAAAAACATTTAAATATGAGGATGCTGCTGCGGCGGTGCCCCGGTTCTGGGCTGAGCATTTTGCCGCGGGCGGCGGCAAGGTGGTGTGCGGCATGTATGGCATCAATCTGGACGAGAGCATGGGCGGCAACGAGTTTGAATATCTCATTGCCGACAACTACGACCCCACCGGGGAAATTCCCGATGGCTTCACCACCCGCACCATTCCGGCCCACACCTGGGCGGTGTTCCCCTGCACCGGACAGATGCCTCAGGCGCTGCAGGGGGTAAACCAGCAGATTTTCTCCCAGTGGCTGCCCACGAATCCCGACTACAAGATTGCCGCCGGCATCAACGTGGAGATGTACAGCGATGCCAGCAAGTTTGAACAGGGCACGCAGGACCAGGAATACTACTGCGAGATCTGGATTCCGGTGGAGAAAAAAGAATAACCGCATCGGCAGAGCAGACAAACGGGATAAGACGCTCACAGCCGCTGTGCTGCAGAAAGCCTCCCCTGATTTTTTTACAGTCAGGGGAGGCTTTCTCTTGTTTCCGCTTTCGTGAGGCACGGCACGAATCCGGTCAAACCCGGCGGCTTTGTTGTTTCACACCCCGCTGCATCCGGCGGGCGCTTCGTTCCAGCCGGAACAACACCAGGCAGCAGAAAGCGAACAGAACCAGTGCAGCGTCCGGCGCAGTGCGGGTACGGCAGATTACACGGGGCGCAAGAGTGCTGATCACATCAGCCCCGCCGGGAAGCCAGTGAAGAAACAGCCGGAAAAAACAAAGCGAAAGCGCCAGGTGCAGCGGGCGCGCCGCGGCAAGCGGCCAGAGAGGAAGCTCCGGGCAGAGCAGCGCCCGCACCTGCAAGAACACCGAGAGGCTCTGCACGCTCAGCGCGGCACAGCAGGCCAGGGCGGCATAGCCGGACAGCGCCGCCCCTGCTGCACAGCCGCTGGTTACCTCCAGCCCGGCGCAGAGGACGTAAAAGCCGGCAGCATCCAGCGAAAGAGCCTGCGCGGCGGCTTCGCACAGAAACCGGAAAAACACCACAAAGCCACACACAATCAGCATGGAATGCACCGCGTTTTGAATCGAACCTACCAGCCCGGCGGCTTCACCGGCTGCAGGCGCGTTTGTGCCGGACGGTGCGGGCGAAGCCTTTTCGAGGCGCAGCGCCAGCATAAGCCGGAATGCCAGCGCAGTACACACGTTGGCTGCCAGCATTGCGCCCAGCAGGCAGATCCCCAAAGGGGCGCTGCCAAGCATCAGAAGCCCCACGGTGTTTACCACGAAAGCCGGGCTGGAGCCAACCCCGCACACCAACAACAGCATGGCCTGCCTGCAGTCCAGCACGTCCTGACGATAGGCCCGGGAAATGGCCGACGCGGCCACCGCAAAGCCGCCCAGCCAGCACAGCAGCAGAACCGTGGTGGCTCGCCGCTGTCGGATACCCAGGCCAAGCCGGGTCACCGGGTAAAGCGCCAGGCCCAGCCATTCGGCCAGCGGGCTTTCCAGAATCAGCCCGGTGACCACAAAAAAGGGGAAAAGCGCCGGAATCACCTGAAAGACACAGCTTTTCAATCCATCCAGCACTCCCTTTGCGCTGGGGCCCGGCAGGCAGGTCAGCAGGAAGAGAATCCCCAATGCCGCCGCATCCAGGGCAAGGCCCTTGCCGTCAAGTTTCTTCATAACATGTTCCTCCTTCTTCGTATATATGCGTGTAACGGGCTGAAAGGAGGGCGGGCTGCGGTGAAGCGCAAACCAAAACAACTGAGGGAACCGGCGGGCCGGATTCTGCGGGATCTGTTCCGCCAACCGGCGGCGGAGTTCTACGCGCAGCCCATGCTGCACATCAATTGCCACGGGCAGGTGCAGGTGGAGAACTGCCGGGAAATATTGCTTTATGACAGCAGCCAAATTCGACTGGATATGGGCCGCTGGGAGGTGACCCTGTATGGCGACGGGCTGGAGCTCTGCGCCGCCAGCCATGGTCAGCTGCTGTTGCGGGGCCGGGTGCTGCGCACGGAATTTTCCTACAAGGAGGAGCAATGAGATGGCAAAGCTGTGGGACGGGTTGTTTGCCCGGGTGCGTTTTGTGGCGCTGGGCGGGCGCTACGAACGGTTTGTGAGCCGGTGTGGGCAGGCGGGCATTCCGCTGGCCCGGCTGCGGCCGGTACCGGGCGGTGTATGCGGTGTGATGCCCGCCCGTTATTACAAACAGGCGGCGGCGCAGGCGCGTCCCTGCCGCACCCGGCTTCGGGTCAAGCGCCGTCAGGGGCTCTGGTTCCGGCTGCGGCGCTACCAGGGGCGCTGGGGGCTTTTGCTGGGGCCGCTGGCCTTTGCGGCGGTATTTGTGCTGATGCAGCAGATGGTCTGGTCCATTCGCTACGATACGACACTCACTCCGGCGCAGCGTTCCGACATCCGGCAGGCGCTCTACTCCATGGATATTTACGAGGGGGCCTTTTTAAACCAGACCCGACTGCGCCAGGCGGAAAAACAACTGCTGAATCAGAACGAAGGCCTGGCATGGGTCTCGCTGAACTTCTCCGGCGGGCGGCTGGTGGTGGAGGCTGCCGCCGCCCAGCCCCAGCCTGCGGTGGAGGAGAATGCCTATGCTGATCTGACCGCCCTCACCGACGGATTGATTCTGGAAATGAACGTACAGGAGGGCTTTGCGGCAAAGCAGCCGGGCCAGACGGTGGCGGCAGGGGAGGTGCTGGTCACTGCGGGGAAAAAGGACTATGACGGCGTTCTGATTCCGGTCCATGCCAAGGGGACGGTGCAGGCCCGGTTCACTCGCAGCTACCAATGCACCCAGCCGCTGGAATACCAGAGCCAGCTGCCCACCGGCCGGGTGTGGAGCTGCTTCAGCCTGCGGGCGGCGGACCGAAGGCTTGCCCTGCCCGCTCGGCAGCCCGGCGAGCTGGACCGCTGCACCACCAGTCACCGGCCGCTCACCCTATTGGGCTTTGCGCTGCCGGTTACGGTGGAGGAGCAGCTGGTGATGGAGCGGCAAAGCGAGATGGTGCGGCTGAGTGAAGACCAGGCCAGGGACAAGGCCCGCCTTGCCTGCCTGCGCCAGCTGTTCCGGGACTTCCCGGACGCGCGCATTCTGCGCCAGACCGAGGAGACTTCTGCCGGAGAAAACAGCGTTACGGTCACGGTGATTCTGCAGGTGGAGGCCAACATCGCGGCGGCAGAGCAGATGTGAAAGGACGCAAGAAAAATTTTGTTGATTTTTAACAGTTCCATTGCAAAAATTTTGTGATATAATTACTGATGAAATACTATGCGCTTTTCTGTTAAATCACAGAATTTGGGCAAAAATACAGAAAAAACAAACAAAAAAGCAGGTGTACAATGGCCGAAAAACTGATTGAACTGAACAGTGTGGACACAGCGCTTGCCATCTTTGGCAGCTGCGACGAAAACATCCGTTTGCTGGAGGGCGAATTTGGGATCACCGCGGTGTGCCGCGGCACCCAGATCAAGTTCACCGGTGAGCCGGAGGGTGTGGCTGCCGCAGGCCGTGCGGTGGACGCGATGCTCACGCTGCTGGAAAATCATACCCCCCTGGAAGAGCAGACGGTGCGCTACTGCATCAGTCTGGCCAGTGCAGGGGAGGATAGCCGGGTGCAGGAGCTCACCGAGGACTTTGTGGCCATCACGGCCAAGGGCCGGCCGGTGCGCCCCAAGACCCTGGGCCAGAAGGAATACCTGAATTCCATCCGCAAAAACGCCATCACCTTCGGCGTGGGGCCTGCCGGTACCGGCAAGACCTATCTGGCGGTGGCCATGGCGGTGAAGGCCTTCAAGAGCAAGGAGGTCACCCGCATCATCCTGACCCGCCCGGCGGTGGAAGCGGGCGAGAAGCTGGGCTTTCTGCCCGGCGATCTGCAGAATAAGGTAGACCCTTATCTGCGCCCGCTGTACGACGGCCTGTATGATATGCTGGGCCCCGAGACCTTCCAGAAGCTGCAGGAAAAGCAGAGCATCGAGGTGGCCCCGCTGGCCTACATGCGCGGCCGCACGCTGGACGATGCGTTCATCATTCTGGACGAGGCCCAGAACACCAGCCCGGAGCAGATGAAGATGTTCCTTACCCGCATGGGCGTGGGCAGTAAGGTGGTGGTCACCGGCGACGTGACCCAGATTGACCTGCCGGACAAGGCCCGAAGCGGTCTGGTGGATGCGCTGAGCGTGTTGAAAAGCGTGGAAGGCATCGGCCGGGTGTATTTCAGCGAGAAGGATGTGGTCCGCCACCGTCTGGTGCAGCAGATCGTAAAAGCATATGACCGGGCCGCCGCCGCGCGGTCCCGCAGGAACGGGTAATTTCACCCCCATAGAACAGCGAGGAGAGAAGTTATGTCGAACAAAGTTTATATCACCAATCATCAGAAAGCCGTTAAGATCCCTTCCGGGCTGCGTATCCTGATTCGCCGCAGCTGCAACGCGGTGCTGGAATACGAGAAGTTCGAAGGCCCCGCTGAGATCAGCGTCACCTTTGTGGACAACGCGGCCATCCAGGAGCTGAACGCCCAGTACCGGGGCAAGGACATGCCCACCGACGTGCTCAGCTTCCCTCTGGGTGAGAACGGCGTGTACGACAAAAACGAGGATACCGGCGCCAGCCTGCTGGGCGACATCGTGATCTCGATGGAAAAGGCCATGGAGCAGGCGGAGCTCTACGGCCATGCGCTGCAGCGTGAGGTGGCTTTCCTGACCGTTCATTCCATGCTGCATCTGCTGGGCTACGACCATGAGGCCGGCGGCCTGGAGGCGGTACGCATGCGGGAAAAGGAAGAGGCCGTGCTGATTCAGCTGGGTCTGCCCCGCACCGTTTCCTACACCACCGATGAAATCTGAGCTGCGCCGCTTTCTGCGGGGCTTTCGCTACGCGGCCAACGGAATATGGGCGGCCCTTTGCGCCGAGCGCAACCTGCGCTTTCATCTGTGCGCAGCGGTGTATGTGCTGCTGCTCAGCCGTTTTTATTCCTTCAGCCGGGCGGAGTATGCGCTTTTATTCCTCTGTATCGGCGGCGTGATGGGTCTGGAACTTGCGAACAGCGCGGTAGAACGGGCTGTGGATCGGCCGGATGCCGCCCACTGGGCCGCCGCAGGCCTTGCCAAGGACATGGCGGCGGGAGCGGTGCTGGTGTTCAGTCTGGCCGCCGCCGCAGTGGGCCTTGTGCTGTTCTGGCAGCCTGCCGTGCTGGCAGGCATTCCGGGTTGGCTGGCGGACCATCCGCTGGCGCTGGCGCTGTTGGCGGTATCGCTGCCCTGCGCTGTGTGCTTTGTGCTGCAACTAAAAAAGAAAGGGTAACAAAACCGTGCAAACTTCTTCTGTATTCGTGGCCCTGGTGGGCCGTCCCAATGTGGGCAAATCCAGCCTGACCAACCGGCTGGTGGGTGAGAAGGTGGCCATTGTCACCTCCAAGCCCCAGACCACCCGTACCCGCATCACCGGCATCGTGACCCGCGGCCCGGTGCAGTATGTGCTGCTGGATACCCCCGGCGTGCACATTCCCCGCACCAAGCTGGGCGAGCGGATGAGTAAGGCCGCCAGTGATTCGGTGGCGGATGTGGACGTGAGCATGATGCTGTTTGAGCCCTACGGCGACTTCACCGAGGCTGAGCAGGCTATGCTCAAGGCGCTGAAGTCCAACGGCGGCCCTGCGCTGGCCGTCATTAACAAGACCGATACGTTGAAGAACGAGGCTGATCTGGAGATCCGCCGCCGTCAGTTGAGCGAGCTGGGCGTGTTCGACCAGGTGCTGGCCACCAGCGTGCGGGAGGACAAGGGCTGCGAGGAGCTGTTCGATGTGCTGGCCCGCTACGCGGTGGAGGGCCCCCATTTCTTCCCGGATGACGCCTACACCGATATGCCGGAAAAGGCGCTGGTGAGCGAGATTCTGCGGGAGAAAATGCTGTTGAACCTGCGGGATGAGATTCCCCACGGCATCGCCGTCACGGTGGAGCGCTTTAAGGAGCGGCCGGACAAAAACATCATCGACATTGACGTGAACATCTACTGTGAGCGCAAGAGCCACAAGGGCATGGTCATCGGCAAGGGCGGCCAGATGCTGAAAAAGATCGCCAGCCAGGCCCGCCTGGACTGCGAGGACTTCCTGGGCGCCAAGGTGAACCTGCAGTGCTGGGTCAAGGTGAAGGATGACTGGCGCGATTCCGACTTCCTGCTGAACGACTTCGGCTTCAAGCAGACCAACTGACCGGCCATGGCAGCGGGAATGCAGCTGGTGACCCCGGGCCTTGTGCTGCGGGAGGTAAAAATCGGCGAGGCGGACCGAATCCTCACGGTGCTCACACCGGAGCTGGGGGTCATTTCGGTGTCCGCCAAAGGCAGCCTGCGGCTGAAAAGCAAGCTCTTCAGCGCCTGCGGGCTTTTTTGTTATTCGGAATTTACCCTGTTTGCGGGCAAGAATATGTATCTTGCCAACGACGCACAGGTGAAAAAGGTGTTCTTCGGCCTGCACGAAAGCGTGGAGGCCATGGCGCTGGCCATGTATCTGGCTGAGCTGGCGCTTACCCTCTCGCCGGTGGGCGGGGAGGCCGAGGCGCTGCTGCGCCTTACCTTGAACAGCCTGTACCTGATCAGCGAGGGCAAAAAGCCCCTGCCTCAGATCAAGGCTGTGTTTGAGCTGCGCGCGGTGTGCGAAGCCGGTTTTATGCCGGACCTGCTGTGCTGCCGCAGCTGCCAGAAATACGACGGCGGCGACTTCTATTTTGACGGGTCGGCCGGGCTGCTGCTGTGTGCCGACTGTGCGGCACGCCAGAACAAAACGCCCAACCTGGACCCCGCCGCCCTGCTGGCGCTGCGCCACATCGCTCTGGTGGAGGATAAAAAGATCTTCAGCTTCTCCATTCCGCCCAAGAGCATGGAGGCGCTGGGCCGGGTCACCGAGCGGTATGCCCTGCAGGTGCTGGACAAGCCCTTGAAAACTCTGGATTTTGTGCATACTATGCTCAGCTGACCGGCGCGCTGGCCTGTTTTGAAATATTTATGAGGAGCGATCCATGGAAAAAAGTTATCTGAAAACGCTGGAGCTGGAAAAGATTTTAAATCGGGCAGCCCAGCTTGCGGTCTGCCCGGAGGCCCGTACCCTGCTGTTGGAGCAGGATGCCTTCGAGACCGTGGAAGAGGTGCGCTACGCTCTCTCCCAGACCGATGCCATCAACACTCTGCTGCTGAAAAACGGCAGCCCCCGGTTCGGCGGGGTGCAGGGTGTGGACAAGGTGGTGAACCGGGCGCTGAAGGGCGGCATCCTCTCGATGGCGGAGCTGCTGGAGGTGGCCGGTGCACTGCGCAACTTCCAGAACCTGGTCAGCTGGTACCACATCACCGAGCATGACATGCTGCCGGTGGACGATCTGTTCTATGCCCTGACCCCCCAGCCCACTCTGGAAAAGAATATCTCCAGCGCGATTCTGTCGCCGGAGGAAATGGCGGACACCGCCAGCAACACCCTATTTGAGATCCGGCGCAAGATCCGGGCAATGGAGAATTCCATCCGGGACAAGCTGGATGCCATCATCAAAAACAGCACCACCAATAAGTTCCTGCAGGACGCGGTGGTTTCGCTGCGTAATGGCCGCTTCGTGGTGCCGGTCAAGGCCGAGTACCGGGGCGAAGTGGGCGGCGTCATCCACGACGTGTCCTCCAGCGGTTCTACCGTGTTCGTGGAGCCCACGGCGGTGGTGGAGGCCAACGCCAAGATCATGCAGCTGCGCAGCCAGGAGAAAAGCGAGATCGAGCGCATTCTGGCCGCGTTCACCGATCAGGTGGCTTCCATCGAGCCGGTGTTCAACTTCAGCTACCAGGCCATGCTGAACATCGACGTGCTGCTGGCCAAGGCTCGCCTGGCGTTGGAGCAGCAGGCCTATATGCCCCAGGTGGCGGATGGCATGTGGTTCGATCTGAAAAAGGCCCGCCACCCCCTGATCGATAAGGACAAGGTGGTTCCGGTGGATGTGGCTCTGGGCAAGGAATACGACACCCTGGTCATCACCGGCCCCAACACCGGCGGTAAAACCGTTACCCTGAAAACCGCGGGCCTTCTGTGCGCCATGGCCCAGCACGGCCTGCTGATCCCGGCCCATGAGCAGAGCACTGTCTGCGTGTTCAGCGAGTATCTGGTAGACATCGGCGACGAGCAGAGCATTGAGCAGAGCCTGTCCACCTTCTCCGGCCACATGAAAAAGATCACCGGCATTCTGGACAACGCCTACAAAAACACACTGGTTCTGCTGGACGAGCTGGGCGCGGGCACCGACCCCGCCGAAGGCGCGGCGCTGGCGGTAAGCATCATCGAGCAGCTGCGCATCCAGGGAGCCCTGATCATGGCCACCACCCATTATTCCGAAATGAAGGTGTTCGCGCTGGAGACCCCTGGCGTGATGAACGCCAGCTGTGAGTTCGACGTGGAGAGCCTCCGCCCCACCTACAAGCTGAGCGTGGGCGTGCCGGGTAAGTCCAACGCCTTCCTGATCAGCGAGAAGCTGGGTGTGCCGCCCCGGGTGATCCAGCGGGCACAGACCCACCTGACCAACGACGACAAGCGGCTGGACAGTGTTCTGGCCCAGCTGGACGATCTGAAGCTGCAATTGAAGGCCAGCCAGGACGAGGTGGAAAAGGCGAAAGCCGAAGCCGAGCACAAGCTGGAATCCGCCCGCAAAAAATACGACGCACTGGTCAAGCAGGGCGAGACCGAGCTGGAGGCCGCCCGGCTGAAGGCTCGCCAGATGGCCCAGCAGGTGCAGGACGAGGCTTACCGTCTCACCGATGAGCTGCGCAAGCTGCAGAAGGACGAAAAGACCAGCGCTGCCCAGCGTGCTGCCCGGGCCCGGGAGATCGCCCGCAAGGAGACCGAGAGCCTGTACGGCAAGACCGACGTGGTGCACAACGTGGTTAAGGAGTTTGTGCCCCTCAAGCAGGTGAAGGTGGGGCAGGAGGTGGTCATTGCCGACATTGAGCAGACCGCTACCGTGATGAGCCTGCCGGACCGGAACGGACTGGTGGAGGTGCGGGCAGGCATTCTGAAAACCAAGGTGCCGCTGAGCAACCTGAAAGCGCCGGACAAGCTGAAAAAGCCGGCGAACAACGGCAAACCCAAGCCCCAGCCTCGCAGCACCACCGTACAGCGGGTGCAGCGCAAGGCCAGCATGGAGATCAACCTTCTGGGCATGACCGTGGAGGAGGCCCTGATGGAGACCGACCAGTTCATCGACCACGCGGTGATGAACGGCCAGACCATGGTATACCTGATTCACGGCAAGGGCACCGGCGCACTGCGCAAGGCCATCCACGCTCACCTGCGTGGACACCGCAACGTAAAGAGCTTCCGTCTTGGCCAGTACGGTGAAGGCGAAGCCGGCGTGACCGTGGTGGAGCTGAAATAAGCCCAGTCGATACAATGAATAAAAGCGCCGGGCGCTGCGTTTCCCAAAAGGGAGGCAGCGCCCGGCGCTTTTTGTTTGGTGAAATTAGGTATCGTCGGCTTCCCGAATCAGCAGCACCGATTCATAGGGACGCAGTTCCCAGTCGGCGCTGGGGGCGCTGTCGCCGTAGTTGGACAGCAGAACCCGGTAGCCTTCCAGCGACATCGGACAGTGCCAGCGGCAGCCGGCCCGGTAGAAGTTGTTCACACACAACAGGCTCTGGCCCTGGTACTCCCGCCGGTAGGCCAGCACTGCGGGATGCTTCTGGTCCACCGGGGTAAAGTCGCCGTAGGCGAACACATCGTATTCCTTGCGCAGGCGGATCAGCGCCTTGTAGTAGGCAAAGATGGAATCCGGGTCATCCACCTGGCTGGCGGCGTTGATGCGGCTGGTGTTGGGGTTCACACCGATCCAGGGGGTTCCGGTGGTGAAGCCGCCGTTTTCCCCGGCGGTCCACTGCATGGGGGTGCGGCTGTTATCCCGGGAGTGGATCTTGAGAATATTGTAAACGCTCTCCTCGGAAAGACCTTTGTCCCGCAAAATACGGAAGTGATTCAGACTCTCCACATCCCGGTACTGGTCCAGTCGGGTGAAGCCCGCATTGGTCATGCCCAGCTCCTCGCCCTGGTACACATAGGGAGTACCCCGCAGACCGTGAATCACACCCGCCAGCATCTTGGCGGATTCCTTCCAGTAGTCACCCTCGTCGCCGAAGCGGGAGACCACACGGGGCTGGTCATGATTGCACCAGAATACCGCGTTCCAGGCGTTGTGAGCAGCCATGCCTTCCTGCCAGGAGAAGAGCAGCTCCTTCAGGCGGCCGAAGTCCGCGGGAACGATCACCCATTTCTCGTTGCCCATGAAGTCCACCTTCAGATGATGGAAGGAGAACACCATGGAAAGCTCGCCACAGTCCGCACCGGCGTACCGGAAGCAGTTCTCCATGGAGGTGGAGGACATCTCGCCCACGGTCACGATCTCCGGGTCCTGGCCGAAGCTCTCCCGGTTCAGCTCCTGCAAAAATTCGTGGATACGGGGGCCGTCGGTATAAAAACGGCGGCCGTCACCCTGATCGTCGTCGGCGTATTCGCCCTTGCTGATCAGGTTCACCACGTCAAAGCGGAAGCCTTTCACGCCCTTGTCCATCCAGAAGCGGACGATCTGCTGCACTTCACGACGCACGGCGGGGTTTTCCCAGTTCAGGTCCGCCTGGGTCTTGTCGAACAGGTGCAGATAATACTTGCCTACCTGGGGCGCGTACTCCCAGGCGCTGCCGCCAAACTTGCTCTGCCAGTTGGTGGGAGCGCTGCCATCCGGCCGGGCGGGGCGGAAGATGTAGTAGTCCTGATATACCGGGTCTCCGGCCAGCGCCTTCTGAAACCAGATGTGATCGGTGGAGGTGTGGTTGAACACCATGTCCAGCATCAGGCGAATGCCCCGGCGGTTAGCCTGCTGGGCCAATTCTTCAAAGTCCTCCATGGTACCGTAGCGGGGGTCGATGGTCCGGTAGTCTGCCACGTCGTAGCCGTTGTCGTTCTGGGGGGAAACAAAGAAGGGGGTCAGCCAGATGTAATCCACGCCCAGCTCCTTCAGGTAATCCAGCTTCTGGGTCACGCCCCGCAGTTCACCCAGACCGTCGCCGTTGGTGTCCAGAAAGGACTTGGGGTAAATTTGATACACAACACTTTTCTTGAAATCCTGCATAAAAAACGCCTCACTCAAAGCGGATGATGGGGGTGGTGCCGGCCTGTGCATCCATGCCGGTCTCGAAGGAAAGGGTACGCCCGGCGGTTTCCGGTACCACCACGGCGGTGATGGTGGGATGCCCGGCGGCGCGGATTTTGTCCAGATCGAAGGAGATAAGCTTGTCGCCGGTTTTCACCCGGTCGCCCACCTTCACGTGCAGCTCAAAGCCGTCGCCCTTCATGGCCACGGTATCCATGCCCACGTGGATCAGCATATCCATACCATTGTCCAGGGTCAGGCCGCAGGCATGCTTGCTGTCCTCGATCACAGAGGATACAGTTGCATTGGCGGGAGCCACCACGAAATTACCGGTGGGGTCAATGCCCACGCCCTCGCCCAGAATCCCCTGGGAAAAGACCTGGTCGGGAATCTCGCTCAGGGGAATCACCTTGCCGGAAAGGGGAGCCACCAGCAGGTCCTCCTGAGGCGCGGCCTCCGGCTCGGTGGCGGGAGTGGTTTCTACGGCGGGAGCTGCGTCAAGGCCACGGTCAGCGGGGGAGAGGCGGCGGCTGCCAACGGCAATGGTCAGACCGAAGGGAATCACGATGGCAGCGGCCATCGCAATCAGGAAGCCCAGCCAGTACTGGGGCTTGATGGAGAGGATACCCGGCAGACCGCCCACACCGATGGAGTAGGCCTCCACCTGGAAGCTGGTGGCGATCACTGCAGCCACCGAGGAGCCGATCATGCCGCATACCAGCGGAAAGCCATTTTTCAGGTTAACGCCGAACAGGGCAGGCTCGGTCACGCCCAGGTAGCAGGAGATGCAGGCGGGAATATTCACCTGCTGGGCCCGCTCGTTCTTCTTCTGCAGCACCGACATGGCCAGCACGGCGGAGCCCTGCGCGATGTTGGAAAGGGCGATCATCGGCCATAGAATGGTGCCCTGATACAGATTGACCAGCTGAGAGTCAATGGCGTTGGTCATGTGGTGCAGGCCGGTCATAACGATCGGCGCGTAAATCAGGCCGAACACCGCGGCGAACAGCCATTTGACCTGAGAGGTCAGGCCCATGTAAACCACTGCGGCAATGGCGTCACCGATCTTCCAGCCGATGGGGCCCACGATGGTGTGGGCGATGACTACGGCGGGAACCAGCGAGCAGAAGGGTACCACGATCATGCGCACTACTTCCGGGCAGTGTTTCTGCCAGAACCGCTCCAGATACACCAGCACGAAGCCTGCCAGCATGGCCGAGATCACCTGGCCCTGGTAGCCGATCATGGAGACCTGAGCAAAACCGAAATCCCAGACCGGGATTTCGGTGGCGGTGGCCACCGAGAAACCGTTCAGCAGCTGGGGAGAAACCAGGGTAAGGCCCAGCACGATGCCCAGGATCTGCGTGGTGCCCATCTTCTTGGTGATGGACCAGACGATGCCCACCGGCAGCATGTGGAACACTGCTTCACCGATCAGCCACAGGAAGTTGTAAACGCCGGACCAGAACTGAGAGATGTCCGCCAGGCTCTGGGTACCGTCCGCAAAGAAGTTGATTTCGCCGATGATGTTGCGGAAGCCCAGAATTAAGCCGCCGCAGATCAGCGCAGGAATGATGGGGGCAAAAATCTCGCCCAGGGTGCCCACAATGCGCTGAGCCAGCGACTGATTGCTGGCAGCCGCCGCCTTTACCGCGTCCTTGCTCACGCCCTCGATGCCGGCAAAAGCGGTGAACTGATTATAAAAATCTGCCACGTCGTTGCCGATAATCACCTGGAACTGGCCCGCTTGAGTGAAGGTGCCCTTCACCGAGGGCAGCGCCTCGATCTTGTCGGTTTCGGCCTTGGCCGGGTCCACCAGAACAAAGCGCATCCGGGTCATGCAGTGGGACACTGCCCGAATGTTTTCCTTGCCGCCGATGTGCTGCAAAAGAGCCTTCACGTCGGCCTGATAATTCGCCATGGTGCGTTCCTCCTCAAAGTCTTTGTGTTGACGGGCGATTGTGTGCCCGTTCTTTCTGCATGTTCAGAATAACACACTTGTTTAAACAAGTAAATAAGGCAAAAGGCCGAAGCTTTGACTCGGTTTTTGGGCAGATACACGATTCGGTTGGTGACGGGCGGAAGTGGCTTGACTGGGGTGAGAAAGGGCGATATAATATTATATTCAAAATGTTTAAACAAGTGAGGGAGACTATGCCGCGCCAGAAATTTTTGCAGATCTATTCACAGCTCAAGCAGCGAATCGAATCGGGGGAATATCCGGTGGGCCAGCTGCTTCCCTCAGAAAATACCCTGATCGGGGAATTTGACTGCTCCCGCAACACGGTGCGTCGGGCTATCTCGGAGCTGGTGCGGGACGGCTATGTCCAGACCCGGCAAGGCTGGGGTGTCTGCAACATCTTCCAGCCCATTGAGCATTCCTCCTATACCATGGGCATGATCGAGTCCTTCCGGGAAACGGCCCGCCGTACCGGTCAAACCAGTACCACACGGGTGGTGACCTTTGAGCCCTGCACAGCGGACGAAGCCATCGCCGCTCAGACCGGATTTCCGGTGGGGGAGGAGCTGTTTGCGCTGCAGCGTATCCATGATCTGGATGGCGTGGCCCGCATATTGAACATCAGCTACCTGCGGCGAAGCTGTATGCCCGGGCTGACCCGCGAGATTGCCGAGGGTTCGTTGTACCGCTATCTGGAAGAGGAGCTGGGCATGTCCATCATCACCAGTAAGCGAACCTTCACGGTGGAATTGGCTACTCCACAGGACCGGCAGTGGCTGGACCTGGGTGAGTATAACTGCCTGGCGGTGGTTGCAAACCAGGTGTACAACAGTGAGGGTGTCATGTTTGAGTATACCCAGTCCCGGCATTATCCAGGCAGCTTCCGCTTCCAGGATAACGCAGTGCGCCGCCCGGCGGAATCCTGACTGCAACAAAATACCCCGGCATCCTGCAAAAGGCAGATGCCGGGGGTTTTTTCATATGAAAAGGCGGTGCCATTTTTAGGCACCGCCTTTTATGAAGCATTGCTTACTTGTTCTTGCTCTTGATGTACTCATCAATGGCCTTGGCAGCGTGCTTACCAGCGCCCATGGCGAGGATAACAGTAGCAGCACCGGTCACGGCGTCACCACCGGCGTACACGCCTTCGCGGCTGGTCAGACCGTCGTCGCCATTGGTCACAATGCAGCCGTGGCGGTTGGTCTCCAGGCCGGGAGTGGTGGAACGGATCAGCGGGTTCGGGCTGGTGCCGATGGACATGATCATGGTGTCCACATCCAGCACGAAGTTGCTGCCCTTCTTCTCCACAGGACGGCGGCGGCCGCTGTCATCGGGCTCGCCCAGCTCCATCTCCACGCACTCCATACCGGTTACGCAGCCGTTCTCGTCGCCCAGAACCCGCACAGGGTTGGTGAGCAGCTTGAAGATGATGCCCTCTTCCTCGGCATGCTCCACCTCTTCCTTACGGGCAGGCAGCTCTTCCATGCCGCGGCGGTACACGATGTAAACGTTCTCGGCGCCCAGGCGCTTGGCGCTGCGGGCAGCGTCCATGGCCACGTTGCCGCCACCCACAACGGCCACGTTCTTGCTCTTCTTGATGGGGGTCTTGCTGCCTTCCTGGTAAGCCTTCATCAGGTTTACGCGAGTCAGGTACTCGTTGGCGGAGTAAACGCCCTTCAGGCTCTCGCCGGGGATGCCCATGAAGCGGGGCAGACCGGCGCCGGATGCCACATACACAGCCTCATAGCCGTAGTCATGCATCAGCTCGTCGATGGTCAGCACCTTACCGATGACCATGTTGGTCTCGATGTCCACGCCCATGGCCTGCAGGCCTTCGATCTCCTTCTGCACGATAGCCTTGGGCAGACGGAACTCAGGGATGCCGTACACCAGCACGCCGCCCGCCAGATGCAGGGCCTCGTACACGGTGACCTTGTAGCCCAGCTTGGCCAGATCGCCGGCAGCAGTCAGGCCGCTGGGGCCCGCACCGATGATGGCCACCTTGTGACCGTTGGATTCGGGAACAGTGGGAGCGGTGGTGTTGTGCTCACGGTGCCAGTCGGCAACGAAGCGCTCCAGACGGCCGATGCCTACGCTCTCACCCTTGATGCCGCGAACGCACTTGCCTTCGCACTGGGTCTCCTGGGGGCAGACGCGGCCGCAGACAGCGGGCAGCGCGCTGGAGGCGCTCAGAACCTGATACGCGCCCTCAAAGTCCTCTTCCGCC
>NZ_NFHD01000038.1 GCF_002159185.1 Gemmiger sp. An87 | reverse complement strand
TTACCCGCTTCTATTGTAGCAAAAGGAGGTTCTTTTTTACCGTTTCAACGCTCGTGCTCTTCTCGTCCACAAGCATAGCTTGTGGTTTTCTAGTTAAAATAAACAGACCGTCCGAATCAGGCGGTCTGTTTTTTTATCTCCTCGACCCGGGTGCGTTCTGCCCCAGCTGTTCCTTCCGGCGCTCAAACTCCCGTTCCATAAAATACCACTGCTGCTCGTCCGCATGGATACAGTCGTTGTATTCCCGGGAATCGTATTTCGCAAACACGGCTGCGGGTATCCGCTGGCGCAGACAGTCCAGCGCAGCCTGCAGTTCCTTCGGCTGGCGCAGATCGGTCGGCCTGCACTGCTGACGGTCATCCAGAATCCACAGCTGCAGGATGCGGGTGGTGGTGACCCGGTTGCCGCTGCGCCTTGTTCTGGTTTCGTCCCGCCAGAACACGCCCCGGATGCGCGGGATATACGACACCTCATCCCCCAGAATCCATTCGCGGCCCACCGCCAGTCTTCCGAACCACTGGCCGTTCCGGCACAGGTCATCGTCCACCATGGCAAACAGTTCATTCACCGGCGGCGCTTCCTCCGGGTAGGGCAGCTGCTGCCGGATGGACCGGGCCAGCTGGCTTTTTTCCGGGCAGAAGGCATCCCGCAAACCAGTATAAGCCAGATACCCGGCCACCAGCAATCCGCTCACTGCCAGCAGACCGGCAGCCGCCAGCTTGATGTACTCCATGTAATCCCAGCCGGTTTTGTCCACCGTCCAGGAAAGGGTCAGATAGGCTGCACCGGCCGCAGCCATCAGCAGAGCAACCGCCGCCCACACCAGCAGGATCAGCCGTCCGCGGGTACGCTGCAGGCAATGTCCTTCCGCCGGGCCGTCCGGCTGCTGCCTTTTGTTCCACCACATCAGCAGCAAAATCACCGGGATAGCAAAAATCCGCAGCAAAACCACCAGCAGAACATAGACCACCAGATTCCAGGGCCATTTGAGGTACATCCCTTTTTTCGTTTTGTCTCTTTCCATCCGTCAAAAGTCCCCTTTGCTTCTTGTGCATTCATTCAGGCCAGAATGTGGCAGTAGCAGCGGTCATCGTAGCTGACCGCATCCACCGCCTTTCCCTTGGTGGACCGGTTGGTCCGGCAGCAATGGGGGTCCTCCTGCAGCAGCCGGGCCAGCGCCTGCTCGCTTTTCTCCAGCGTATTCAACAGCATCGGATAGCCATCACTGGCCAGAATCACTTCATCTCCCGGCTGCACCGGATAGACGGCAATCATCTCCGGGCAGATTCCCTGTCCGTTCAGCACCGGATAACCCCACGGTCCGGGGTGGTTTTCAAAGGCAAGCTGCATGCGCAGCAGCGGCCCGATTGCAGCACGCCCCGGGTCCTCGGCAAACAGGGCCTCTTCCGTTTTTCCCTGCAGCCGTTCATATTCCAGCACAAACGCCCTCAGGTCTGCCGCCAGACGGTCCACCGGCTTGGAATGGGAATGAAGCACACCGTTGATCAGGCACTGGCAATCTCCATAGCTCCAAACCTGCCGGAAGCGCTCGTTATATACAATGACCGAAGCCCTGGGCAGCTCCTGCGTCTCCAGCGTCTCCCCCATCCAGGACTCCCGCAGGCAGCGGTCCAGATAAGCGAACAGCTGCACACTGTTCATGCCGGCGGCTTCTTCACTGTTCAATGCACGTGCCAGACATTCACTGGCATACCGCCCGCTGCTCCTGCCCTGCCACAGCCGCCCGCCTTTGGAGGTAACTCCATCAATCACCGCAGCGAACTGTGGCCGAAGGACCAGGGCATCCTCACAAAGCAAGGGGTCGCTTTGTTTGCCTTGGACCACCCATTCTGCTATCTTCATACATCTTTTTCTCCTGCGCTCATCTGTTTTGCCCGCAAATGTTCCGCCGGGCTGGTTTTCTTCATTATAGCACCCGCGCGCTGAATCGAACATCCTCGTTCTGTTTCTCTGCGCATGCACAACCTTCGGCGCTTTTCCGCCTGTTTTTGCGGGCACATATTGCATAGGCTGTAGCAGGCGAAATCCGCTGATTTTCCGCGCATCTGCAAAACAAAGGAGGCTTTTTTATGCTTGAAGTATTTCTGCAGTTTCTGGCCAGCCAGGTGTTGTATCTGGCACTTCATCTGGAAAGCGGCAGTTTCCCCCGTCCGCTGACCCCACGTCAGGAGGTGGAGGCTTTCGCAGCCCTGCGTCGGGGTGAACCGGAAGCGCGAGACACCATCATCCGGCACAACCTTCGTCTGGTAGCTCACATCGTAAAAAAATACTGCGCCCTGCCCGGTGACGCAGAGGACCTGATCAGCATCGGCACCATCGGCCTGATCAAGGCGGTAAGCAGCTTTGACAGCACCAAACAGGTGCGCTTTTCCACCTATGCGTCCCGCTGTATTGAAAATGCTATCCTCACACAAACACCCGCTTCTGGTGCACACAGCAGGCCGGTGCTCTCTGCTTGTCCCTCCTGACTGAATGCGCTACAATAAAGGCAATGAACATTCCTCCGCAGCAGGAAAGGAGCTTTGTATGCACAAAGAATCCCTGTTGGCATATCTGAACGCCAAACCAGAGTTAACACAGATGGTGCTCCGGGCAGGGAGCGACCCGGATTTTCTAAACACCTTGTTCTTCATCGTCCGGACCGAGCGAAGCACGGTACGTTATAGCTGTACAAAAACCATTCGTATTTTAAGCGAACAACAACCTCAGACTGTCTATCCTTATTTTGATGAGATCGCCGCCTGGCTGCACAACACCAACAGCTTTATCAAATGGGACAGTATTCTGACTCTGGCCAATCTAGTCGCTGTGGATAAGGAAAACCGTTTTGACCTTCTCTACGAGGAATATCTTGCTCTGATTCGGGACCCGCAGATGATTACCGCCGCCAATGTGGCAGGAAATGCGTGGAAGCTTGTGCAGGCAAGACCGGAATGGGAACCGGACATAACAAAACGACTGCTGGAAGTACCGGATATTGTTTATTTGCACCACGGCGAACCGTCTCCTGAATGTACACGCGTGCTGTGTGGCCATGTTCTGAACTGCTTCGACCACTATTTTGATGCGTCCAAGCGTCAGGCGGAGATACTTCAATTCGCACAAAACCTGCTGGATTGCCCCCGAAAAGCGGTAGCAAAAAGCGCCGCCCGCTTTTTGCGGCAGCACAGCACTTAACCTTCACCCAATCAGAGAGGCACATTATGCTTGAACGAATGGACGATTTCTTCAACAGCCGCCTGGACGGCTATGAAGAGCATCAACTGCACGCCATCGAACAGGCGGAAACCTTCTATCCCATAACCGCCAGTCATCTGCCCGAGACTCCACACGCCCGGGTACTGGATCTGGGATGCGGTACCGGTCTGGAACTGGGGTACTATTTTGACCGAAATCCAACCGCCTGTGTAACCGGCATCGACCTGGCCGGAGATATGCTGAACGCATTGCACAGCAAATTTCCGGACAAGTTCCTCACACTTGTACAGGGCTCCTACTTCACCGTTCCCTTTGGGGAATGCTGTTACGATGCCGTGGTCTCTGTGGAATCTCTGCATCACTTCACTCAGGCGGAGAAAATTCCGCTGTATCAAAAGGTGCTGAGGGCATTGATCCCGGGCGGCTGCCTGATCCTGACCGATTACTTTGCCGAATCCGATGAACAGGAGGCTTTTTTGCGCAGTGAACTGCTGCGGCTGAAGGCAGAGCAAGGCATTCAGGACGAGGAATTCTATCATTACGACACTCCGCTCACCGTGCCGCACGAAATGGAAGCTCTGCAAATAGCCGGCTTCCCCCATGTGGAGGAACTGGGCCGGTGGGGCGCAACCCATCTGCTGCGCGCAGAAAAGCCTGCGCCCTCCCCCAACGCCACGCATCCCATCGATTTAAAAAGCGCCCCGGATGCACGTGAAAATTCTGACCGGATAAAGATGATTCGAAAGGAGTAACCGATATGTCAATGCTTGGTGCAATTCTGACCCCACATCCACCTGTGCTGCTGCCTGAAGTTGGCAACGGCCGGGAGCGGGAGATTTCCGCCACGGGAGATGCCATGCGCGCAGCCGCCGCAGAAGTGGCTCGCTGGGCTCCCGAGGTGCTGATTGTGGCATCCCCCCACACCATACTGTACGGGGATTACTTTCATATTGCACCGGGCAGCGGCGCAGCCGGTTCCATGGCAGTCTTTGGGGCACCTCAGGTGCGCATTGAAGCGCGGTATGACGAACCTCTGCGTGAGGAGATCATCCGCCGGGCTGAACGCGCCGGCCTGCAGGCGGGAACGCTGGGCCAACGGGACCCAGACCTCGATCACGGTGTGCTGATTCCGCTGTATTTCCTGCGCAAAGCAGGCGTGAACTGCCCTATTCTGCGGATGGGTCTGTCCGGCTTTTCCGCGCTGGACCACTACCGGCTGGGCCAGTGCGTGGCCGAAGCCGTGGAAGCGCTGGGCCGCCGTGCCGTTTTTGTGGCAAGCGGCGACCTTTCCCACAAGCTCAAGGCCGACGGTCCCTACGGCTTTGCTCCGGAGGGACCGGTTTTCGACGAAGCCGTAACCAAAACCATGGCTTCCGGCAATTTTCTGGAGTTTCTCACCATGGACCCCTCTCTCTGTGAACGGGCGGCGGAATGTGGCCTGCGTTCGTTTCAGATTATGGCGGGCGCGCTGGATGGTCTGGCAATCCAGCCCCGGCTGCTCAGTCATGAGGGCACCTTCGGTGTGGGATATGGTGTAGCCCTGTTTCCTGTCACTGGCCATGACGATGCCCGCCGGTATGCCGCAGCCTGCGAACAGAACCGCAAAGAACGCCTGGCCGCACGCCGTGCCAAAGAGGACCCCTGGGTGCGGCTGGCCCGCCTGTCACTGGAAACCTTCATTCTCCAGGGGCATTCCCTGCAAGCCCTGCCGGAAGGCCTGCCCGCCGAACTGACGGAGCAGACCGCCGGAGCCTTTGTCTCCCTGCACAAGGACGGCCGGCTGCGGGGCTGCATCGGGACCATTTCCCCCACCCGGGAAAATATCGCCATGGAGATCGTGCAGAATGCAATCTCCGCCGGAACCCGAGACCCGCGGTTTCCGCCGGTGCGTGCCGGAGAACTTGACGAGCTGGAGTACAGCGTGGATGTGCTGGGCAAGCCCGAGCCGGTGGACTCTTCTGCCCGGCTGGACCCGAAGCAATACGGCGTTATTGTCAGCTGCGGGCGCAAGCGCGGGCTGCTGCTGCCGGATCTGGACGGGGTGGACACGGTGGAGCAGCAGCTGGAGATTGCCCGTCAGAAAGGCAGGATCGGGGAGGACGAGCCCTATACCATCCAACGTTTCAAGGTGGTGCGGCACGCATGAGCGTAGAATGCACCCTTTGTTTTCATCGCTGTATTCTCCGCGAAGGACAAACCGGCCTTTGCCGGGCCCGTGCCAACCGGGACGGTTCCATCGTCCCGCTGAACTACGGCAAGCTCACCGCGCTGGCTCTGGACCCCATCGAGAAAAAACCGCTGCGCCGCTTTCATCCCGGCAGCCTGATCCTTTCGACCGGCAGCTTTGGCTGCAATCTGCACTGCCCATTCTGCCAGAACGCAGCGATCGCTGCTGTTGGGGCGAATGTCCATACCCAAGATTGCACCCCCGAACAGCTGGTGCAGGAGGCTTTGCGGCTGCAAAGCGAGGGCAACATCGGCCTGGCCTACACCTACAACGAGCCTCTGGTTGGGTATGAATATGTGCGTGACTGCGCCGGGCTGGCGCACCGGGCGGGCATGCTCAACGTGCTGGTGACCAACGGCACCATTGGGGAAGCCCCCTGGCGGGCGCTGCTGCCGCTGATCGACGCGGCAAACATTGATTTAAAGGGCTTCACCGAAAACTGGTACCGGCAGCTGGGCGGTGATCTGGAAACCGTCAAGCGTTCCATCCTGGTGGCAGCGGAATACTGCCATGTGGAAATCACCACTCTGATCGTTCCCGGCGAGAACGACAGCGAAGAGGAGATGCGAGCCCTGTCCACCTGGCTGGCCTCCGTCAACCCTGAGATTCCCCTGCATATCTCCCGCTTTTTCCCACGGCACCGGATGCAGGACCGCCCGCCCACGCCGGTACCGGTGGTTTACCACCTGGCCGAGATAGCCCGTGAGCGGCTGCGGTATGTGTACACCGGGAATTGCTGAAAAAAATCTTTCTTAAAAATAAGCGGCTGGATCAACCGGCCGCTTATTTTCAATCCATATCTGGGCATCGTCTTAGGATACATTTTGTTTTTTCAATGGGATACGGAACGCTTTCCGGCGAAAAACATTCAATTTTTTCTATTTTTGCAACAGTCTCCCGGTCTTCCGGGCCGGTTGGAACCACAACACAATCTCCTACCTGCAACGATGTGTCCTCTGTACGATAGTAATAGGTTTTATAGCCATTTTCAAACGACACACTGCAATAGATCATCTGTCCTTTTCGGCGTTTTGCTGTCCCGTACTCTGAATCGTCAAAGATTCCTCCTTGCTCCAAATTACGCATATGCAAACAGATGATACGTATCACAGCGGCAAAATATTCCGGAAGCTCAGCTTTGTCATAATTCCCCTGCAATACCCGACAACTGCCATCTTTATACTGCACACACAAACGATAATGCGAATTCCACGAAATTTCTTCCGTGATCTCTTCTGCAGGCAGAGCTGGTTGGCAAAACAGTTCCGGTGCGCTGAAATGGTCCAGAAGATCATTCACCTGATCCGGAAAATGATAACAATGTCTGAATTCTCCATAACTGTAGCGCCGATTCATCCATTCAATATTCCCGGAAAGCCGGTCGATCACCAACGTTTCAGTCGCATCTCTCTCGCTTTCCGGCTCCATGTTTTCATCTTTCCAGCACTGTGCATATACCAGTGAAATGCGTTGTAACGGATTATCCGGAAACCATCGACCATCAAACGCAAACAGCGCATTTGTTTGCAGCTCTGAGCGTACCTGATCAGAAAGCATAGAGAGCGCGTCATTGGCTTGGCCGTACAGATCCCCGGTAAAACGGTATGTGTCCCCTTCTGTGTTAACCAATTCAAGTTCCCACGTTCCCGCATCGAAAGCATCATGGGTACCAGTTTCCCCTTGAAAAAAAGATGCAACCTGATTCAATACCACTTGTGCTGTTTTCTCGGAAACCGGCAGAAGTTTTTTTCGCATTTTCAAACCTTCGGTGCCGTGAATGTGCCCAGAAACACTTGCATTACCCAATTGATCAATCCGTAAGATCTGCAGTATTTCCTCCCACGGATATTGTGCAGCCAAAAGAGGATTTCTATTGGAAACCAACCGCATTGCACGAGGTATCCCTTGAAATGGCAGCAAGTTTTCTGAGAGCAGCGCTGCGATTCGGGCCAGAACCATGGAAACCCATCCACTTTTTCTCTGGTTCTCCGTCTCTGAATTCAAAACTTGCTGCACATTCTCTTCACAGAAAGCCCAAACCGCGTCAAACAAAAGCGATGTATTATACTGATCCCAAAGTATTTCTTGCAGGCAATCATAATCTTGAACCAATAAAAGCGCCTGTATGTTATGATCCGTGTCCTCTGTTCGTTCATTACCATAAACCTGAACGAACTCATTCAAATAGTGATTTGCCGCTGTTGCAAAATCTGCACTATTCCTCCGGAATATCGCGCTCCATCGAAACGCGAATTCGTACTTTACTTCAGTTGACTGCATATCATCACCTCTTGTGCTCTTACCTGCTTTTTTCAGGTAAGAAGGTTCTTTTTATATCGCCAGCTGCTTCAGCTTTTCGCATACTTCATCAACCGAACAGTTCATTGCTTGTGCCATTTCCAGAACAGACTTTCTTTCCCGGCAAAGTTGACGTAACCGGCTATACTCTTCGCGCTTTTTTTCATTAATTGCTTTGTTTATTTTTCTCTTTGGAGCCTTTTGGCGTCTGTTTTTTTGAAACCGCCTTGCCATCTGCGCTCCATAGGATTCCAAAGAGCAATGCTCCAGCACCACGCAGAGTGCTTCCTGTATCAATTGATTCGAACAGCAGTCGTCAGCCCCCAATGTTTTTCCGCTCAATGGGTCAATACCAACACTCAGATTTTCAACAATTGTCCTTGCCATCAAATCATCCATTTTTATTTTCCCCACTAATCACATTTTTGCTTTTCATTTCTTTTTACTCCATTATAGAAATCAACTTCGTTCTCATCAAGCCGTATGGCCAGTCTTTTTTAAACATCAGTGATTTTCCCTCACTGTGATTTCGTTCCATTTGGGCGTTGACAGCTTTACGGCTCAAACAGTATGATAAGGACACAAAACCGATGCGCCGGGAGGGATGGGCTTGTTCTTTCGAAAGAAACAGGAAATCCACAGCTACGATAAGGAAAACCAGCAGCCGGTGATTCGCGCCAGCATCTGCACCGGCGAAAAGGTGGCCGGTTTCCGGGATATTCGTACCGGTAAAATCACCGAGGTGATGCTGATCCGTACTTCTGCCGACCTGGAGCGGTTCCGGCAGCTCTACGGCATCGGCGAGGATGAAATCCGCACCGAATATTGATTTTCTCCCGTTTTCCCCTTTTCAGCCAAATCATTTACAAAACCCGTTTGGAGGTATCCATATGAAACGAATCTTTTCTGCATTGCTCTGCCTGCTTTCCCCCATCCTGCTGCTCACCGGCTGCGGCGGGGCATCATCCGGCGGCACCTACCAGCAGATCAGCCAGGAAGAGGCAAAAGAGATGATGGACACCGAGGAGGTCATCATCCTGGACGTGCGGGAGCAGAGTGAATACGACGGCGGCCACATTCCCGGCGCGGTTCTGCTGCCGGTGGGCACCATTGATGAAGACACCGCCGCATCGGTCATTCCGGAAAAGGATTCCACCGTGCTGGTCTACTGCCGCAGCGGCAACCGCAGCAAAACGGCCTCCGCCGCTCTGGCGGAGCTGGGCTACACCAGCATTTATGAATTCGGCGGCATCAACACCTGGCCCTATGAAACCGAACAGTAATTCCAAAACAAGCCGGATGCCTCAGTGCATCCGGCTTGTTTTTTCTTGAAATCGGCACATTCTTGAAAATTTGTCATTCTCTTTCCGGCAAAAATTCTCTATGCTTATATCAGCAGCCGCGCCAAAACAATCATCCAGAGGAGAACCGTTTCATGAACACTGATAAAGTCTATGCTGAAGCCATCAAAACCAAACATGTTCTCAAAAGCACCTCCGCAGTTATCACCCTGCTGAAAAGAGGCGCTCATGGTTGACCACTCCATTCGCGGCAGGCTCCGGCGAACCGTGGAGAGGTGGCGCCGCGATTATTCCTTCCAGACTATGGCGGGGGCCTGCGTCTCCTTTTGTGTCACGCTGCTTTTCGCTTTTTACCACGGCTACCTTGGACTATGCTTTTCCTCCGCCTGGCACAAAAGCATCGGCATTTTTTATCTGCTTCTGACGGCAATTCGCGGCTGCGTGCTGCTCTCGGAAAAGCGTAACACTTCCCGGCCGGAAGAAATGCGCCGCGTCTGCCGCCGGCGAATCTTTTTGATCAGTTCCCTGATGCTTTTGCTGCTGGATCTGTCCCTGATTACCCCCATCGTACTGATGGCTCTTCTGGCCAAACCCACGAACATAGGGATTCATCCTGCTATCGCCATGGCAACCTATACCACCTATAAAATCATCGCTGCGTCCCTTCACATCCATAAGCAAAAGCGCGCTCCCCACCAAAATCTTCTTATCTCAGAGCTTCGAGTCATCAATTTCATCGATGCGCTGGTTTCCATCCTGACTCTGCAAAGCACCCTGATTCTTGTAAATCAGGAGTCTTCCGACACTTCCAGTATGCTCCCTCTTACGGCAAGCTCCAGTGCCGTGATTTACAGCATCCTTGTAATTACCACTCTCTGTATGCTGCGAAATGGTATGGCGGAAAGCAAAGCAACACGGCCTGAGCCGTGAGGCGTGAATTATGCGAGGTTACCCAAGGAAAATTCGCCATAAAAAGCCGGAAGAAGACCTTCCGGCTTTTTCGCTGCAGACCGTTTCACAGCCACTCGGGATTCATGGTATTTCCCGGGTGGCTGTGCTATAATTTTTCTGTATCAATTCCTACCAGGAGGTGCATTGCATGGAAAAACCCGGTGAACCTTACCGTATTCTCATGTTGGGCAACAGCCTGACCTTTGCAAACGACATGCCCCGAATGCTGGCACTGCTGACCGGCGCGCAGGTGGTGCACCACACCCGGGGCGGAACAAGGCTTTCGGAGCAACTGAACCCCAAAACCCGCCTGGGTGCGCAGACCCAGGCAGCGCTGAGCCAGGAACACTGGGACTATGTGGTCCTGCAGGAGATGAGTCACGGGCCGATTTCTTCCCCCGAGCGTTTTTTCGCCAGTGTAAAGCAGCTGTGCACACAGATCCGGGCAGCTGGGGCCGTACCCGTTCTCTATGCCACCTGGGCCTATCAGAAGGGCAGTTCCAAACTGGCGGCCAAGGGTTGGGACTACGACGAGATGGCCCATAACCTGGCCGAAGCTTATCGCACCGCCGCCAAAGAGAACCAGGCCCTCCTCGCCGAAGTAGGACTGCAATTTCACCAACTGGCGGATACATGCAATTTATACGCCGCCGACGGTGGCCATCCCAGTGAAGCAGGCTCCCGCCTGGCTGCTGCGACCATCGCGGTGGTGATTCAAACCCATAAGGAGAACAAGTCATGATTCGAGACATCTGCAAGGACGAAGTATTTCTGGCACAAAAGGCCGAGCCTGCCACCCCCGAGGACATTTCCGTTGCGCTGGACCTGCTGGAGACGCTGGAGCACCACCAGGACGGCTGCGTGGGCATGGCGGCCAACATGATCGGCGTGAACAAACGCATCATCGCCTTTGAAGACGAGAGCGGCTACACCGTGATGTTCAACCCGGAGATCATCAAAAAATCCGGTTCCTATAACACCGAGGAGGGTTGCCTTTCCCTCACCGGCACCCGCCCCACCAAGCGCTGGCAGTCCATCAAGGTGCGCTGGCAGAATGAGAAATTTCAGGAGCGTCTGAAGACTTTCACCGGCTGGACGGCCCAGATCATCCAGCACGAAATTGACCACTGTGAGGGCATTATCATTTAAGGAGGATTTCCCCATGCCGGAATTTGAAAACAAGGTGGTGGTGATCACCGGCGGAGCCAAGGGCATCGGCAAGACCATTGCCCAGGAGTTCCGCAAGGAGGGCGCTCAGGTGTGCATCATCGACCTGCTGGAGAACGACTGTTTTGTGGGCGATCTTGCCGACCAGACCGTTCTGGAGCGCTTTGCGCAAAAGGTCATTGCTGAGCACGGCCATGTGGACTATCTCATCAACAACGCCCTGCCCCTGATGAAAGGCATCGACGAATGCAGCTACGAGGAGTTTAACTGCGCCTTGCGGGTGGGCGTCACCGCGCCATTTTATCTGACCAAGCTGTTCACGCCCCATTTTGCGCCCGGGGCGGCCATCGTGAACATCTCCTCTTCCCGGGATCGGATGAGCCAGCCTCAGACCGAGAGCTACACCGCAGCCAAGGGCGGCATCTCGGCCCTGACCCACGCACTGGCGGTGAGTCTGGCCGGCCGGGTACGGGTGAACAGCATCTCCCCCGGCTGGATTGACACCGACTATACCGTATACCAGGGCCCGGACGCAGACCAGCAGCCCGTCGGGCGGGTGGGCAACCCGCTGGACATCGCCCACATGGTGCTGTTCCTCTGCTCGGAGAAGGCAGGCTTTATCACCGGCGAGAACATCTGCATTGACGGCGGCATGACCCGACAGATGATCTACCACAACGACTTCGGCTGGACCCTGCAAGGAGGGAAATGATTGATGAAAACCGCCATCTGCTACTACTCCCGCCACCATGGCAACACCCTGAAGGTACTGCATGCCATGGCCGGTGCGGGTGAAATCGACCTGATTGACGTGACTCGGCAGAAAACCGCCAGTCTTGCGGACTACGACTGCGTGGGCTTTGCCTCCGGCATCTACGGCTTTGAATTCCAGAAGGCCGTGGTGGAGTTCGCCCGTCAGCAGCTGCCTCAAGGCAAGCCGGTGTTCTTCGTTTACACCTACGGCGGTGCAAAGGGCACCGGTGCAAAGGCAATGGCCGAGATCGCCGCCCAAAAGCACTGCCCGGTGCTTGGGGAATTCAGCTGCAAGGGCTTTGACACCTTCGGCCCCTTCAAGCTGGTGGGCGGCATCGCCAAGGGTCACCCCAACGACAAAGACCTGGAAAACGCCCGCCGGTTTTATTGCAACCTGCAAAAGAAATTGAAAAAATGAGGTTCAACCATGAAGCTTGCCATACTTTCCGACACCCACGGCCTGCTGCGCCCGGAGGTTCTGGAGCGGCTGAAAGATGTTGATGCCATCCTGCACGGCGGCGACATCAACAAGCAGAGCATCGTGGACCAACTACAGCAGCACGCGCCGCTGTATGTGGTGCGCGGCAACAACGACAAGGAGTGGGCAGAGGCCATCCCCCACGATCTGACCGTTACCCTGGGTGGCGTGACCTTTTTACTTGTTCACAACAAAAAAGAGCTGCCCGCAGACCTTTCCGGTGTGAATGCGGTGGTGTTCGGCCACTCTCACAAATATGTGCAGGAGGAAAAGGACGGCCTGCTCTGGCTCAATCCCGGCTCCTGCGGCCCCCGGCGTTTTCATCAGGAAATCACCATGATGCTGGCGGAGATCGCGGATGGAACAATTCGGGTGGAGAAAATTCTCATTCCCCATGAGGTGCCGTGATGGAACTGGGACTGACCTTTCCGCTGCAGCGCTTTTTGAAAATGAAAACGCCGGGCTACGGTATCGAGCCGGACCGGCGTTTTTGCTGGGATCTGCACTGCATCGACCTGCAGGGGCGCAAATGTCTGCTGGCAGTCCACTGCCACACCCGTTATACCTTCGTGTACTATGACGTTTCCCCCTTCCAGTGGGCGGACCTGCCCGGCCTGTTCCGCCAGGGACTGGCTGAAAGCCTTTCCGCCGCCGGGTTTGACCCGGTACAAACAGAAAGCTATCTGCGCCGGGCGGATAATCTCACCCTCACCCGTACCCACGGCCGCCGGGAGGTGGCCTTTCTCAACCGGGCCTGGGAGGACGTGCTGGCGCTGGACCTGTGCCTGGACACCTCCAGTCACCACCAGCCTCTGCTGGACCACGCGGTGAACACCCGCCTCAGCCGCTGCGCAGGCTTTGAGGGCCTGGGCACCGGGCTGGAGCGGATGCAACGCACACTGTACACAGGCGGATATTAATTTGCGGCCCGCCTGTGCTTGCTTCGCGAAAATTACAAAGCTCATTATGAGAGCAGGCAGTTTAACGGAGGTGACAAGGCTGCCTGCCGGAATGGACTGCAAATCAAGGCAGTCAAATAAAAAAGAGGAGAGTTAATCATGAAAGAAACCTTACAAAAGAAAAGCCTGCACATCATAATTCCTGTACTGATCGCGGTGTTGTCCTTTTTTGTGCTGTCCGGTCTTGCCTCATCCACCGATTTCCACAAGGGCACCCTCACCGCATTGGAGCAAAAACAGACCACTGTGCTGGAGCTGTCCGCTGCTTCGGCAACCGCTTCGGCGGCGATCACACTGATTCCCGGCGATGTGGCCACCCCGATTGCCGACAAACTTGCGGACCTGAGTTCGCATTTTTTGCTGGTTCTGTGCGCCATTTTCCTGGAAAAATATCTGCTGACCATCACCGGCTCCATCACCTTTTCGCTGCTGATCCCGGTGGCATGCGCGCTTTATGTGGCGTACATTCTGTTCGACTGGGACAGCCTTCGTTTGCTGGCATCGAAGCTTGCTATCTTTGGGCTGTTGATCTTCCTTCTGATCCCCGCCAGCGTCAAACTTTCCAACATGATCGAGAGTACCTATCAGGCATCCATCGAGGCGACCATTGAATCCGCCACTGCAACCGCTGAAGAAATTGAAAGCAGCGCAGACACCACCAGCGAATCCGAGGAGGGCTTTTGGTCCGGTCTGGTTTCCTCGGTGACCGAGGGCGTTTCCAATGCAGTTTCCGGCATCACCGACAAGGCCGGTGAGATGGTCAACCGCTTTATCGAGGCACTGGCTGTTATGTTGGTAACCTGCTGCGTCATCCCGATTCTGGTATTGATGGCCTTTGTCTGGTTTGCGAAAATCCTGTTGGCCGTGGATCTTCCTGTAACTTACGGTCAACTGCATCGGGGACTTCGAAATACCATTTCCCCCAAAAAGCCCAAAGAGCTACCCTGATCTCTGTTGATTCAGAACCCCAAGTCGGAAGAAAAACAGGAGCAAGGCATCTGTATGAAAACTGAACAATTTGAAATTGACAGCATTCCCGCTGTATTATACGGGAAACCCTCGAAGCAGGGATACCTGTTTCTCCACGGGCAGATGGGCCACAAGGAAGAAGCAGTCGCCTTTGCACAGGTGGTTTGCCCCAAGGGCTTCCAGGTGTTGTCCGTCGATCTGCCTGATCACGGGCAGCGCCGGAACCGCGGGGAAACCCTGACTCCCTGGACAGCTGTCCCGGACATTCAGGCAGCTCTGACCTTTGCTCACACGCATTGGAACACCGTTTCGCTGCGTGCAAACAGCATCGGCGCATATTTTGCCATGCTGGCCGCCCAAGCACCTGAGCGTGCACTGCTTGTCTCGCCCATTCTGGATATGGAAAAGCTGATTTTGACCATGATGGGCTGGGCCGGTGTAACGGAAACGCAGCTTCAGCAACAGGGTGAAATCGCCACAAGCTTCGGGCAGACACTGTCCTGGAAATATCTGTGCTGGGTACGTGAGCACCCGGTATACAGCTGGTCCTGCCCGCTTCATATCCTTTACGGAAGTGCCGATAACATGACGCCCCGGTCCGACGTGGAAGCGTATGCCCGCCAAAGCAACGCTCTGCTCACCGTAATGGAGGGCGGTGAACACTGGTTCCACACGCCGGAACAACTGGCTGTTCTGCAAAAATGGGAGGAAAGCACAACATGAACAAGGAAGAATGCCTGATCTGCGGCGCACCGCTGGAATACCTGAATCAGGACCAGCTTATGGAGTGTGCCATCTGTCACAAGCAGGAGCTCAGCAAGACCCGCTGCGTAAACGGCCACTATGTGTGCAGCGACTGCCACACCCAAGGCATGGATCAGATTTTCGGCCTGTGCCTGGCCGAGCGCTCCACCGACCCGATTGCCATTCTCCGGCGGATGATGGAACTGCCCTTCTGCCACATGCATGGGCCGGAACACCATGTAATGGTGGGCGCCGCCCTGCTCACCGCCTACAAAAACGCAGGTGGAACTTTAGATCTGGAGCCCGCACTGCGGGAAATGTACAGCCGTGGCATGGCAGTGCCCGGTGGGGCCTGCGGCTTCTGGGGCGCCTGCGGGGCCGGAATCAGCGCAGGGCAGTTCTGCGCCATCGCCACCCAGTCCACCCCGCTGGCCCGGGAGCCCTGGGGGCTGAGCAACCGGATGACCTCCCGCGCACTGGACAGCATCGGAACCGTAGGCGGCCCCCGCTGCTGCAAACGGGATTCCTTTCTGGCCGTTCTGGCGGCTGTGGACTTTGCCAGCGAGCAGCTGGGTGTGAAGATGGAGCGCACGGTTCCCGTTTGCACCTTCAGCCCGCAAAACAACCAATGCCTCGGTTCACGCTGCCCCTTCTCCGCGGCAAACGCGGCCAAGCGCAGGGACGCGGACAATCTCCCCAGATAAAACACAAGCAAAAAGGCCGGAGCTTCCGAAAAATTTGCGGAAGCTCCGGCCTTTTTCCTGTTACGATTCGGGCGGAAGAAGCGCCAGCAGCTGTTCCACCGCATGTTTCACTGCCTGCACAACGGCCTCTCCGTCGGCCAGGTCAGCCTGGACCGGAAGCCGCGCCAGATAATCGGTGCGAGTCGGGTCCTTGCTTTGCTCCATGGGCGGCAGGCAGGGACCCAGGCGGGAGGCCCAGCGACACTGAGCCGCCCGGTTCACGCCGGACAGCCACACCTCCAGCTGAAAGCGCTCGGGAACAAACACCGCCACCAGCTTGAGGCCCTGCTCCTTCAGCAGTGGACCGGTGAAGGAGAAATAGGCGTAATCCATGCCGTTTTCACTGATGCTCCCCTGAAACCGGTATTCCGGCAGCTGTTGCTCCAGTGCGGTACGCAGATAACGGAACATGCGCAGCCATTCCTGATAGGCCTTCTGCAAATTTGTAGTCTGCAAAAGGGTGCGATAGGTTTCCAGAAGCGCTTGATCGAACTGCATGGAAGCTCCTCCCCGGCGTCGAATTTTTCTTTATTATAGCACACGCCTTACCGGCGGACACCCCGTTTGCGAAAATCCTCTTCAATTGCATCTTTCCAATGCGCATCCAGCGGGGCGCTGCACCGGACCGCCGAAACAGCCTGGGTCAGAACCTGATAATTCAGACGGGTACCCTCACTGTCGCAGTGATAATTCACCGCCCGGTCTGCATCAATGCCCAGATGGCCCGCCGTTTCCACCGCGTCGATGTTGGCCCCCAGGAAGAGGAACTCCCAACCGTACTTCTTTTTCTGCCGCCGGATCATCTGACGCACCTGTCGGGCGGAATAGCAATGGCTGGCATTTTCCATACCGTCGGTGGTGATGACGAAGAGGGTATGCTCCGGTACATCCTCCGGCCGGGCGTATTTGTGGATATTGCCGATGTGGTGGATAGCCCCGCCCACCGCGTCCAGCAAGGCGGTGCAGCCCCGCACATAGTATTCCCGGTCGGTGATGGGCTTGACCCTCTCCACCCGCACCCGGTCATGGAGCACCTCGACCCGGTCATCGAACAGCACGGTGGAGACCAGCGCCTCGCCGGGCTCCTTCTTCTGCTTGTTCAGCATGGAGTTGAAGCCGCCGATGGTATCGGCCTCCAGCCCCTGCATGGAGCCGCTGCGGTCCAGGATGAACACCAGCTCGGTCAAATTCTTTTTCATAAACAAATCCCCCTATACTTATGTTTTTGGTTACAAACACAGTATAGGGGGATTTTGTTTTACTCGGGTCGCCTGACAGGCGACAAGTTTATGCTTTGCTTGTGAGTCTTGCCTTTATTTCCTGCTTCACCTTCTCCAGGTTCGGGTCACAGAGCATTGGCAGCACTTCCACCAGCGCTTCCGGTGCAAGATTCCACCAGCGGAATTGCAGTAGCAGGCTTGTCAACTCTTCATCAAACCGCTGCTTAATAAAACGGGCCGGATTGCCTCCGAACACCGTATAGGGCGGAATGTCCCCGGTTACCACAGAACAGGCGGCCACAATTGCGCCGTCGCCGATTTTCACCCCCGGCTTGATGACGCACTCCCGCCCGATCCATACATCGTTTCCGAGCACGGTATCACCCTTTCGGGGGAGCTGATCCATATGGGGCGGGGTATTTTCCTGCCATGCTCCGCCAAATACATGAAACGGGTAGGTGGTCACACTGCTGATTCGATGATTGGCGGGCCCCATGATAAACCTGGTTCCGGAGGCAATGGCACAAAATTTGCCGATGATAAGATGATCGCCAAACTCCGGGTAATTGAACAGCACATTGTTCTTCTCAAAGCCGGTGGGGTCCTGGGCATCATCGTAGTAGGTATAATCCCCGATGATGATATTCGGGGCCTTGACCACGTTTTTAATAAAACAAGAGGTCTTGTATTCGTTGGGAAAGACCTGATTGGGGTCCGGTATATAGCTCATTGCTTTCGTCCTTTCTTTTGTTCACATCACATCCTTTCCGTTGCATTTTCGAACGGCAACCGCCCGCTTTTTTCGAATTTCTTTCATTGCTGCACGCTCCTGTAATAATGTGCGATGATTATTTCCGCAGAATCTTCTCCATCGGCTTGCCTTTTGCCAGCTCGTCCACCAGCTTGTCGAGATAGCGGATCTGACGCATCAGCGGGTCTTCGATCTCCTCCACCCGCACGCCGCAGATCTTGCCGGTGATGAGGGTGCAGTTGGGGTTGATGGCGGGCGCGGCGCGGAAAAATTCGCCGTAGCTGATCTCGCTCTGTTCCATGGCGGCAAGCTGCTCCGGGGTATAGCCGGTGAGCCAGCCGGTCACCTGATCCACCTCCTGGCGGGTGCGGCCCTTTTTTTCGGCCTTGGCCACCAGCAGGGAATACAGCTTTGCAAAGGGCAGTTCGGTCACATCCATACGGGGCATAACGCTTCTCCTTTCCCGGGCTTTAGCCGCCCAGCAGGCTCTGGTCAAAGGCGAACAGAGCCTCGTTGATCTCGAAAATATTGTAGTTCTGGTGGGCGATGAAATACTCCACGATGATATCGAACTTGCTGGCATGCGAAAAGGCAAAGCCCGCCTTTTCCAGCAGCTGCCTCGCCTGGTCCAGCGGCAGCTCCAGCGCGATGGCAAAGGCCATGGCTGTGGGCTTGGAGGGCTTATAATGCACGTCCGAGCGGATCTTGGAAAACAGCTTACGGTCAATGTTTGCCTTTTTGTAGCACTGGGCGTCGGTCATGCCCTTCTCGTCGATCTTGCGCAGCAGCATCTGGGAAAAGCTCTCGTCCAGCCGCTCCACCGCCCGGTTCAGCCCCTCGGGCACACCCGGCGCCGCTGCCGGCGCACAGGCGAAAGCTGTGGCGCGGCGGTACTCCTCTTCCCGGCTTTCGGTGTGCTGCTCCACATAGCAGTCGTCGATGTATGCGGCGATGTCTGCAAAGAGCCTGCTGCCGATGGTATAGGCCGCCCGGTCAAAAATGACCAGATAAACCGTCATGTCATGGGTCAGCAAAAAGTCGCCGATGGTATCCACCGCCACCTTGAGGGCCTGGTCCTTGGGATATCCATACACCCCGGAGGAGATGAGCGGAAAGGCCACCGTGCGGCAGTCCTGTGCCAGCGCCAGCTCCAGCGAGGAACGGTAAGCGGACACCAGCAGCTCCCGTTCTCCATGACCGCCGCCTCGCCAGACGGGGCCCACGGTATGAATTACAAAGCGGGCAGGCAGCCGGTAGCCCTTTGTGAGCTTGGCGCAGCCTGTTTTGCAGCCACCCAGGGTGCGGCACTCCGCCAGCAGCTCCGGCCCGGCCGCCCGGTGGATAGCCCCATCCACTCCTCCGCCACCCAGAAGGCTCTCGTTGGCGGCGTTGACGATGGCATCCACCTTCATGGTGGTGATATCATTTCGAACAATATGCAGGGGCATACAGCCACCTCCTTGTGTTAGATCAGATCTCGATCTGATAGGAATCTTCAATCAGGGTATACGGCACACCGTATTTCCGGCACATTTCCAGCGTATGGGCATTGTCCCGCAGAAGGCTCTCCAGGGTGCAATCGGAATCATCCAGCCGCTGTTCCGCCACATTGGCGTAGGCTTTGATGTCTTTATAGTGGGCGCGGATGTATCCCTCGCTCATCACAAGGCAGCGAAAGCGAATTTGCGAACGGTATTCCGGCGCAAAATCCTTTGCCCAGTCGAAGGGGATGTAACAGCCTTCCACAATCAGGTCCTGCCCGTTTTCAATGGCCGTTTTTACCATCTCCCGTACCACCGGCCACAGGTAGCCGGTCAGCGCCTCATCGCTGCTGGTGGGGGTAAGGGACGTGTAGCCGCTGCGGATCAGTCCCATTTTCAGGTGATCGATGGACAGGCAGTTGGCCTTGTACCGCTCCACGAGCCGCCGGGCCAGTGCGGTCTTGCCCGTGTGCGATGCCCCCGCGATCAGAAACACCATGTGTTTTTCCTCCCCTGTGTGCCGACTTTTGCTTAAAATCAGCCGTCTCCGATAGCCCTATCATAGCACGAGCGGCCCCCGCCTGACAATCAGCGGGGGCCACATTGCAAAGCCTGTTTTTTATACCGGCAGCCACAGCTCGCACCGGTAGGGGGTTCCGCTGCTGAACACCGCTTTTCCTCCGTGGGCGGCGGCAATCTGGGCCACCAGACGCAGGCCGGTCCCATGCGCAGCTCCCCCATCAGGCTCCAGTGAATGATCTACAGGCTGCGGCGCTTTTTCCACCGTGCCACCCTCCACCCAGAGAACCAGCCATTTGCCCTCAGCCCTGGCCCCCAGGCAGATGGTACAGCCGGGATCGTTGTGGCGCACACAGTTGGCCAGCAGATTATTCACCGCCCGCTGCGCCTTTTGCTGCGCGGCGAAACCTCGCCGGACTTCCTGCAAAAGTTGGATCACGCCATCTTCCCTTTTTTTGAAACCATGGTACGGCAAAACTATCTTGTCCCGCCGGAATACAGTGCTGATCAGCTGCAGGCCATTCTGCGCTTTCTAACTTCCGGCTACTACGGCTTTTTCCTTCAGGAGCTGGACAGCACACTTCGGCCGGAGCTTCCCCAACTGGCTGCCAGCATCAGCGACCAATGCCTCTCCGGCTTTTTTGCCCGAAGCCCCGCCCATACCCCCCTTGCATAAAAACATCTATGCACACAAAAAAGCATCCCCTGACCAGAATCCATGGTCAGAGGATGCTTTTGCTCTGTATGCACTGGTTTCGTCATGCCTGAGGCAACGGAAAGGTGCTGCCGCCATGGGGCATGAGAGTGGTCTCCACCCCTACCAGGCTGCCGCCATTGTGCTGTGCAGCCAGGGCCAGCGCCTCGTCCAGCGTGCGGGCAATCTGAATCCTGGTATTTGCAAACCGTTCGCCGGGAAGATCGGTGACCAGAATCAGATGATAATGCTCTGCGGTTTCGGCAAAAAGGAAGCCCACAAAACCACCGATGGAAAAGTCCGCCCGAAGGGCCTTTTCCCGTTCCTCCATGCTGGTGTAATTGCAAATCTGCGCCTCGCAGTCCGGGTCACCAAAGCCCTCCCGGCACTGGGACAGCAGAATCATCGTCCCGCCGGGAGCTGTTGCAGCAAGGGCATTGGCCAGTGTCTTGGAGGTCTGGTAGAGGTTGATGTCCTTGGGGAAGCCGCCTGCGCTGGCAACGACCAGCGGTGTGCGACGGGGAATCGCCACCCCGTCCAGCTGCTCCACCACCTGAGCCGCTGCCGCATGGGCCTTCTGCCAATCTCCCGCAAAGACGCCCACAATCTGGTAATCGTCGTTCACGATCACGTTAAGCAGATAGGCAGGCTTCGCAAAGGAGGCACACTCCACAAGGTCGCTGTGGAATGGGTTGTCCGCCCCCATATTGCCGTTGCACACCCGGGGATTGGAACCGCTGCCCAGACCCTTGTTCAGAGCATTGTTATGGTTTGTGTTGATGGTCTCACGCCCTGCGATGCCGGGAACGATGGATTTGCGCCCGCCGCCGTAGCCCGCCAGGAAATGATAGACCACGCCTCCGGTGAGGATCAGCTTGTCGCAGGCCATGGCATAGCTGTTCAGCCACACCGGCGTTCCCCGGCTGGAGGTTCCCATATAGGTCAGATGCTCTTTGTCGTCACACTGATGGTCGATAAACCGGATGCGGCGGTAAAGATCCTCCCCTACCAGCGAGATGTGCTCCTCTTCCGTCTGCCGACGGTGAGTGCCCGTGGCGCACAGGATCAGGATGTCACTGTCCGGGATACCGGCCCGGTTCAGCCGCTCGATCAGAACCGGCAGATAGGTGTTGGGCTGCTGCCAGCGGCGGGTCACATCCGAGATCAGGATGCCAATCTTCTCGCCAGGCCGGACAGCCTCCTCGATGGGACCGGCACCAATGGGGTGGTCCAGCGCATATTCCACGTGCTGCCGAACCGTTCGCTCCGGCAGATTCACCGTGTTGGCGTGAACCTCCGCCACCACCTGTTCCGGGGCCAAAGATACCGAAAAAACGGTATCGCTGTACTTCATTGCTTCCATAGTGATTTCGCCTTCTGTATTCAGGATCTGCGCATCGCGCGATAATACAAGCATCATGCTATCACTTCACATTACAAAAGTCAAGAAGTGTTCTTTGCCGTATCGATCACTGCCTGCAGCAGTTCCCGTTTGTGTGACGGAGGGCAGTCCAGCCCACGGATGACGCTGAGCACGCAATCCGCATGAAACTCCGCCACCCGCCGGGACAATTCCTTTTTGTCCGCTTCATTTTGCGGGCAGTGCACAATCATTCGGATGGGTTCACTGGTTCGCATGTTCTTTCCCCTCCCTGCGTTTCGCCTGATTCCATCCTATTGCGCACAGCCTGTCTTTTATACCGCAAAGGCCCCCGGCTGCATGGAACAGCCCATGCGGCCGGGGGCCTTTGAAACTCAGGAGTAGATAAAATCCACCAATCCACCGAAGATGCCATCCACCACTTCCACTAACAATGCAGCGGCCAGAGAAGCGGCAAAGCAGATCACCTCTGCCACAAAAACCCCGCCCACCATTGGCCAATTGCCCTGAAATGCAGCAATTACTCCGCTGAGAAACAGCACAAACATGAGCAAGCCAAGCACAACATGGGAGAGTCCGGACGCAATTTTCAGCAAAACACCAATGGTACCCACCACCAGCATCAGCACCACGGCAACCAGCTTAAAGGGCAATTTCACAAGCCACATTCACAGCACCCCATTTCCAGGTTGTTATGATTTTACTATACCGCAAATCGGAAATACCGGCAAGATCGTCTGCCCGCCTCCGAATCACCTCTTCTAAAAAACGCTGCTGCACCCGTTGCTTCTTCAGCCTGGTCTATCTTTTTCCGTTTTCACGTTAATATTACTACGGAAAAGGAGGCAATACCATGGAAAAGAACAACGATACCATCGCCATTTATTCCCGCAAATCCCGCTTTACCGGCAAGGGCGAAAGCATCGGCAATCAGGTGGACATGTGCCGGGCCTACATTCGCACTGCCTTTGGCGAAGCTTATGCCGACCAGGCCGTAGTCTTCGAGGATGAGGGCTTTTCCGGCGGAAATCTGAACCGGCCGGATTTCAAACGGATGATGCGGGCGGCCCGGGAACATCAGTTCCGGGCTGTGGTGGTCTACCGGCTGGACCGGATCAGCCGCAGCATCAGTGATTTCTCCGCCCTGATTGAGGAACTGGGGCGGCTGGGAATCGATTTTGTATCCATCCGGGAAAGCTTCGACACCTCCAGCCCCATGGGCCGGGCCATGATGTACATCGCGTCGGTGTTCAGTCAGCTGGAGCGGGAAACCATTGCCGAACGCATCCAGGATAACATGCACGAGCTGGCCAAAACCGGCCGCTGGCTGGGAGGCGTCACCCCCACCGGTTACACCTCAGAGGCAGTGGAAACGGTTACGGTAGACGGCAAGAACAAGCGCGCCTGCCGCCTGAAGCTACTCCGTGAAGAATCCGCCATCGTTCGTACCATCTATCAACTGTACGAGAAAACCGATTCCCTCACCCGAACCGAAGCCGAGCTTCTGCGTCTGCAAATAAAAACCAAAAACGGCCGGGAGTTCACTCGATTTTCCATCAAAAGCATCCTGCAAAATCCGGTCTACCTAATCGCAGACCGGGAGGCTTACCGGTATTTCGAGGAGCAGCAGGCAGAGCTTTTCTCCGCACCGGAGGAATTCGATGGAATGCGGGGTATCCTGGCCTATAATCGTACCGACCAGGAAAAAGGCCGGGCCGCCGTCTTCTTGCCCATCAACCAATGGATCGTTTCGGTGGGGCAGCATCCGGGCCTGATCCCGGCCCGCACCTGGATACAAGTTCAGAAATCGCTGGAACGCAACCGATGCAAGGCCTACCGCAAGCCTCGCAGCAACCAGGCCCTGCTTACCGGTCTGCTCTGGTGCCGCTGCGGCAGCCGGATGTACCCCAAGCTTACCCAGCGGATGGCCGCAGACGGCAAGCCGCTTTTCCGCTATGTATGCAAGCAGAAGGAGCATAGTAAACGAAGTCTTTGCAGCTTGGCCAATGCTGGGGGCAATTCGCTGGATGCCGCCCTCTGGGAGCAGATCAAAGCGCTGGAGGAGGACCCCCACACCTTTTTGACCCGGCTGGAACAAGGGCGGCGCTTCTGTACCGTCGACGAAGATGGCTCTGACCAAAAGTTGGAAAACCTGCATCGGCAGCAGGCGGATTTGCAGCGCAAAATTACCGCACTCGTTGATTCCCTACCCGACTTTGAAGGCGGTTCCGCTGCTGGCCATGTGAGGCAGCGCATCGAGGAACTGCATGCGCTGAGCGCCTTTCTGGAATCGGAGATTCACGAGCTGGAACAACCACCCGACCAGCGCGTACTCCCTGCCGAGGAATTCGAGCTTTTATGCCAGAAGCTTGTCTGCTTCCCGGACTGCATAGATCAGACAACCGTAGAACAAAAGCGGGCCGGGGTTCGCACCCTGGTGCAAAAGGTTCTTTGGGACGGCGTATGCGCTCACGTATTTTTATTGGGTGCAAAGGACAATGCAGCCTTGCAAGACTCTACCAGTAGATCAAAAAATACGATTTTGCGTGAGGATAGCAAATGAGATCCGGATGCACCTTCGGCGGGAGCGGAAGGCACCGCTCACCCTTTCCATGCAGGAGCCGATCCAGACCAGCAAGGACGGCAGCCACCTGACCGTTTTGGATGTGGTACCGGACGACTTTTTGCTGGACGAGGACTGCGAATGCCGGGAGGAATCCAGCCGACTGCGGGCGCTGGTGCAGCAGCTCACCGGCCGGGAGCGCCAGGTGATTTTGCTGCGTTACGGCCTGAGCGGCCAGCCTCCGCTGACCCAGCAGCAGGTGGCTCAGCTTCTGGGCATCAGCCGGAGCTATGTCTCTCGCATCGAGAAAGCGGCAGTACAGGAGCTGCGGGCACAGCTGGAGCCGACCCGCTGATTCAATCAATCATAACCCCACGTTAAACGTGGGGTTTGCAGAACGGCCCTATAAGGGCCATTATTCTAGCAGCACCTAAAGGTGCGTAATGAGCAACGCCAACCGC
>NZ_NFHD01000037.1 GCF_002159185.1 Gemmiger sp. An87 | reverse complement strand
ACCACCGAGACGGTGCAGGGAGAACCCAACGTGGTGACCCAGGTTCGCACCATCGTGGTGTCGGCCAAGACCGGCGATTTCAACACCATTGCGGTATGCGCGGTGGTGGTACTGGCGGCAGTGGTGCTGCTGGTGCTGACCAAGAAGAAAAAGAAGGAGGAAGCAAGCGATGCGCAAGACTAATAAGCTGTTGGCCGGGCTGCTGAGCCTGTGCCTGGCGGTAAGCGTCAGTGCAATGCCCGCCCTGGCGGCGGAAGATGATGCTTCCTCCACCGAAGCCACCACCTATGTGGTGACCTTCCGTCCCGGTGAGCACGGTACGTTCACCGATTCCTTCATCGCCGGGCTGGAAAAATACGGCGAGGTGAAGACCAGCGAGGCCACCGGCGCGGTGGCTGTGCGGCTGAACGAGGGCGCGGCTCTGCCCAACGCTCCTCAGCTGACCGATATCGTGATGAACGAGGACGCCTCCCGCTACTTTGTAACCGATGCCGCCCAGGGCTACACCGGCGGCACTGCCAGCGGCGATGTGAACGCGGTGGCCCAGTACACCCTGCGTGCCAGCACCGAGGATGCGGTGTTCACCGTGCAGTATCTGGACCGTGAAACCGGCGCCGAAGTGGCTCCCACCCTGCAGGGCTCCGCGCCTGTGGGTCAGAACCTGACCTTCTACGCGCTGAACAACATCGAGAACTACACCGCCGAGGTGGCCAGCCAGCAGCTGACCGTATCCGCCAACGCGGACGAGAACGTGGTGACCTTCTACTACACCGCGGGCGTGAACAACGTGACCGAGACCGTGACCACTCCGGGCGGTACCATCACCCAGTATGAGGACCAGACCGTTGTGGGCGGCGCAGCTGTAGCAGGCGGCGGCGCGGGCGGTGCCGGTGGAGCCGGTGGCGCTGGTGGCGCCGGCGGTGACGCAGGTGCAGGCGGCGATACCGTGACCATCCCCGAGGAGGACACCCCCCAGGCGGGCGGCGACAACACCCCCGGCGGTGAGGACGTGGAGATCCCCGACGAGAGCACCCCGCAGGCCAATCTGCCCGGTGAGAACACCAGCGGCAGCGTGATGCCCATGGTGATCGGCGGCGCAGTGGTTGCCATTGTGGTGATCGCGGCCATCGTGTTTGCCATCAACCGCAAGAAGAGCGGCGAGGCGGAATAATTCCCAAACCGATCCGATAACAGGCCGCGGCCGGAGGAGGATTCCCCCGGCCGCGGCTTTTTGCTCTGTTTTTTGCGGCCATCCGGCGGGGGAAACAGAAAATTGCGCAAAAAACACTTGACCTTCCACCCGGCAGGGGGTATATGTTATAGCAAAGACCGTGCTGCACCTGCTGCGGCGGGAGCACCGCTCCGGCGTGCTCCGGTGGCCGGAGGGGAAATTGCGGCTTCTCGCAGCGCCTGACTGCTGCCCGGCAAAAATGATCGGATATCGGGCGCGGGGGAAGGGAAGGCCCAAAATGCCGCCCGGTGCAGTGCGGACGGAAAAGGGGGAAAACCATGATTTCAAACGCGTTGATTCTTTCCTTCGGGGTGTCGCTGGTGTGCACCCTGATTTTGCCGGTTCTGCTGCTGATCGTGCTGCTCATCACCCGGAAGCTGAACCCGCTGCCGCTGCTGGCGGGCTTTCTGAGCTTTTTCATCAGCCAGATTCTGCTGCGCATTCCGCTGCTTCAGGTGCTCGGCACCCAGAGCTGGTTTGCGGCCTTCGCCACCCACACCGTGGTGTATGTGATCGTAGTGGGCGGCCTGTCCGCCGGTCTGTTTGAGGAGACCGCCCGGCTGGTGGGGGCAAAGCTTTTGAAAAAGCACCGTACCTATAAAGATATGATCAGCTTCGGTCTGGGTCACGGCCTGTGCGAGGTGATTCTGCTCATCGGTCTGGGCCAGGTGAACAATCTGCTGTTCTGCATGCTGGTGCGGGACCCGGAGCTGGCCGCTTTGCTGGGCTTCGGCAACGACCTGCTGCAGGCCGTCACCCAGCAGCTGGCTGCCGCCAGCCCGCTCATGGTCTACCTGGGCATTCTGGAGCGGGTGAGCGCGGTGATGTACCACGTGTTCGCCACCTGCCTGGTGTTCCTGGCGGTGAAGCGCCGCCGCCCGGTGCTGTATCTGGCGGCCATCCTGGCCCACACCGCCTTCAACGCCGGTGTCTCCCTCGTGCTGATGGGCCTTTCCTACGTGGTGAATACCACCGTTGCGTCGGTGCTTACCGAGCTGGTGCTGCTGGCCGCGGGCCTTGCCTGCACCGCCTTCACCCTCAGCCAGAGAGGGCGTTTTGACGCGCCGGAAGTGCTTGTACAAACGTCCACGAACGAAAGTTAAAAGTAATACTTTTGAGACTTTGAAAAACCCGCAAACCCGCATTTCAGGCCGGTTTGCGGGGTTTTTACATTGTCTTAACAGACAAAATGATCGTGCAAATGGAAAGGGCCGTCGTGTATCTTGCCGAAGATGCGAACGGCACGGGGAAAAGTGTTGAAATCGTGAAAAAGAACGGCTACAATGGGTAACGTACTCAAAGAAACGAGCTTGGGGGAGCAGGCGGCCCGGCCGCCTGCTCGCAGCGTTTTTTTGGAATGGAACGAATGAAACAACCATGTAAGGGGGATTTTTCACATGAAGAAGATTCTGAGCCTTGCGCTGGCCGCTGTGATGGCCGTAAGCCTGGCCGCCTGCGGCGGCAGCACCGCTTCCGGCAGCACTGCTTCCACCGCTGCTTCCGGCAGCACCGCCGCCTCCGGTGAGGCCACCGGCGCCGGCATCGCCAAGGAAGACATCAAGGTGGGCGTTGTGCACCTGTCCGACCCCGCTGAGGGCACCGGCTACAGCTACACCCACGAGCAGGGCATCCAGGGCATGATGAAGAACATCGGCCTGTCTGAGGATCAGCTGGTGGAGAAGATCAACGTGTCCGACACCGACGCCGCCGCTGTGGAGAACGCTCTGACCGAGCTGGTGGAGGAAGGCTGCAACATCATCTTCGCCACCTCCTGGGGCTACATGGACACCTGTGAGGCCATGGCCGAGGAATACCCGGACATCATCTTCAGCCACGGCACCGGCAACAAGTCCAACGGCACCAACTTCAACAACTACTTCGGCCGCATCTACCAGGCCCGTTACCTGAGCGGCATCGCCGCCGGCCTGAAGACCGAGTCCAATAAGATCGGCTACGTGGCCGCCATGGGCAAGGACAACGGCGAGGTTACCAGCGGCATCAACGCCTTCGCTATGGGCGTTGCCAGCGTGAACCCGGATGCTCAGGTTTACGTGAAGGTGACCAACAGCTGGTTTGATCCCGAAGGCGAGAAGCAGGCCGCCGAGGCTCTGATCGCTTCCGGCTGCGACGTGATCGGCCAGCACTGCGACACCGCCGGCCCCCAGCTGGCCGCTGAGGAGCACGGTGTCTGGGGCGTGGGCTACAACAGCGACATGAGCAAGGATGCCCCCGCTGCCACCCTGACCAGCGTAATGTGGGACTGGAGCGTTTACTACACCCAGGCCGTGCAGAACGTGATCGACGGCACCTGGGTTGCCGGTGAGAAGGTTGATAACTACTTCGGCGACATGGCCGACGGCCTGGTAACCCTGGCTCCCCTGAGCGAGGACCTGATTGCCGACGGCACCGCTGAGAAGATCGACGAGGTGAAGGCCCAGATCGTTTCCGGTGAGTGGGACGTATTCGACGGCAAGACCGAGATCCTGGACAACGAGGGCAACACCCATACTCTGGAGGGCGCCGACTACGGCACCTGCAACTGGTATGTGTCCAACGTGCAGGAGCAGGCATAACGCCAAACCCAACGCATAACCCTGAAAAGGGCGGTCCTGATGACCGCCCTTTTTTCCGGTATATGGGGCCGCGGCCCCGCACACAACCATGAACGCAAGGAGGAGGAACCTCATGGGCGAACAGAAATGCGCCATCCGCTGCAGCGGCATCACCAAGCGGTTCGGCAGCGTGGTTGCCAACGACGGCATCGAGCTGGACGTACAGTACGGCGAGATCCTGGCCCTGCTGGGCGAGAACGGCAGCGGCAAAACTACCCTGATGAATATGATCTCCGGCATCTATCATCCGGACGACGGCCAGATCTTCGTGGCCGGTCAGCCGGTGAGCATCAGCTCCCCGGTGGACGCTCAGAACCTGGGCATCGGCATGATTCACCAGCACTTCAAGCTGGTGGAGGTGTTTACCGCCATGGAGAACATCGTGCTGGGCACTCCCGGCAAGCTGCCGGGCAAAAAGGCTCTGAAGGCCCAGGTCAAGGAGCTGTGCGCCAACTACGGCCTGGAAATCGACCCGGAGAAGCCGGTGTACGAGATGAGCGTTTCGGAAAAGCAGACCGTTGAAATCCTCAAGGTGCTGTACCGGGGCGCGAAGATTCTGATTCTGGACGAGCCCACCGCCGTGCTCACCCCCCAGGAGACCGACAAGCTGTTCGCCATCCTGCGGCAGATGAAGGCCAAGGGCTGCGCCATCATCATCATCACCCACAAGCTGAATGAGGTGCTGGCCATCAGCGACCGGGTGACCATCCTGCGCAAGGGCAAGAGCGTGGGCAGCGTGGCCACCGCCGGTGTGGACGCCGCCAAGCTCACCGAGCTGATGGTGGGCCACGCGGTGAGCCTGTCCATCCGCCGCCCCGAGCCCAAGGACGTGCACACCATCCTGAAGGTGGTGGACCTGACCGTGGACAAGCCCGACGGCAGCAAGGGTCTGGACGACGTGAGCTTCCACATCCACTCCGGCGAGATTCTGGGCGTGGCCGGTGTGGCCGGCAGCGGCCAGAAGGAGCTGTGCGAGGCCATCGCGGGCCTGATTCCCGCCAAGAAGGGCGCAGTCCTTTATAAAAAGGAAAACATTCTGGGCAAGAGCCCCGAGGCCATCATCGACCTGGGCATCTCCATGAGCTTTGTGCCCGAGGACCGTCTGGGCATGGGTCTGGTGGCCAGCATGGGCATGACCGACAACATGCTGCTGAAAAGCTACCGCAGCGGCAAGGGCCCCTTCGTGGACCGTGCCCCCGCCCGCGCGCTGGCGAAAAAGCTGGTGGAGAAGCTCTCCATCGTGACTCCCGGCATCGAGACCCCGGTGCGCCTGATGAGCGGCGGCAACGTGCAGAAGGTGCTGCTGGGCCGCGAGATCGAATCCAACCCGAACCTGCTGATCACCGCCTACCCGGTGCGCGGTCTGGACATCAACTCCAGCTACGTGATCTATGACCTGCTGAACCAGCAGAAGGAAAAGGGCGTGGCCGTAATGTTCATCGGCGAGGACCTGGACGTGCTGCTGGAGCTGTGCGACCGGATTCTGGTGCTGTGCCATGGCCGCATCACCGGCCTGGTGGACGCCAAGACCGTGACCAAGGAGCAGATCGGCCTGATGATGACCGGCGAGATGACCGAGGAAGAGAAGCAGAAGGAGGCGCAGGAGGCATGACCGGTACCGTGAAAACAACAAAAGAACCGCTGTTCCATGTGGTGAAGCATGCCGAGCGCACCGGCCGTCAGATGATCGGCTTCCGGCTGCTGGCGGTGGCCCTGAGCATCGTGGCAGGCGGTTTGTTCATCCTGGCCATCGGCCACAATCCCATCGCCGTGTACGGCACCATTCTGGAGGGCGCGTTCCGCAGCAAGATCGCCATCCAGTCCACCGTGAAGTTCGCCATCCCCCTGTGCATCTGCGCGCTGGGCGTGACCCTGGCGTTTAAAATGAAGTTCTGGAACATCGGCGGCGAGGGCCAGCTGATTATGGGCGCGGTGTTCGCCAGCTACTTCGCCCTGAATTTCCCCAACTGGAACCACTGGGTGCTCATCCTGGTGATGCTGGTGGCGGGCGCTGTGGGCGGCGGTCTGTGGGGTCTGCTGGCCGCGGCCTTCAAGGTGAAGTGGGGCACCAACGAGACCCTGCTCACCCTGATGCTCAACTACATTGCGCTGCATCTGGTGTCCTACCTGCAGGCGGGCCCCTGGCGTGACCCGGAGGCCAACGGCTTCTCCAAGATCGCCCGGTTTGACAAGAACGCGGGTCTTGATAAGGTGCTGGGCGTGCACTTCGGCTGGATTATCATGCTGGTGCTGGTGGCGCTGGTGTGGATTTACTTAAAGCGCAGCAAGCAGGGCTACGAGATCAGCGTGGTGGGCGAAAGCCAGGACACCGCGCGCTATGCGGGCATCCACGTGAAAAAGGTGGTGCGGCGCACCATGTTCCTGTCCGGCGCCATCGCGGGCATCGCGGGCGTGTGCCAGGTTTCCGGCAGCGATATGACCCTGTCCATGGGCGTGGCCGGCGGCGTGGGCTTCACCGCCATCATCGTGGCCTGGCTGTGCCAGCTGAACCCGGGTATGATTCTGGTGGTTTCGCTGCTGTTCAGCATTCTGGAAAAGGGCTCCAGCGTGGTGCAGTCCACCTACGGCCTTTCCTCTGACTGCGCGGACGTGCTGCAGGGCATCATTCTGTTCTTCATTCTGGGCAGTGAGTTCTTCGTGCGGTACGCCTTTGTGGGCCGCGGCAAGAAAGGGGGCGCCAAATAATGGATATGTTCATCAAATTCCTGGTGGCCGCCATCGGCGCGGGCACCCCGCTGCTGTTCGGCACCGTGGGCGAAATTCTGAACGAGAAGGTGGGTCACCTGAACCTGGGCGTGGAAGGCATGATGGCCATCGGCGCCTGCGCGGGCTTCATGGGCGGCTACCTGAGCGATAACTTCCTGGTGGCGCTGCTCTGCGCCTTCCTGGCTGGCATGCTGGCCGCGCTGATCTATGCGGTGCTCACCGTCACCTTCATGGCCAACCAGAACGTGGCGGGCCTGACCATGACCATCTTCGGCGTGGGCATCTCCAACTTCATCGGCGTGTACATGATCGGCACCTCGGACAGCGGCACTCTGAAGCTGCCCGAGACCGTGACCGCCCAGATGCGCAGCATCCACATTCCGGTGCTGAGCGACCTGCCGGTGGTGGGCGAGCTGGTGTTCAGCTACAACCCCTTCGTCTACCTGGGCATTGTGGTGGCGGCGGTGACCGGCTGGTACCTCTACCGCACCAAGACCGGCCTGAACGTGCAGGCCATCGGCGAGAACCCCGGTGCGGCGGACGCGGCCTCCATCCAGGTGACCAAGTGGAAGTACTTCAACATTCTGCTGGGCGGCGGCATCTGCGGCATCGGCGGCGCCTACTGCGGCATGATCATCAACGGCGGCGTGTGGATCTCCAACAGCGTGAACGGCCTGGGCTGGATTGCGGTGGCGCTGGTCATCTTCGCCGCCTGGAAGCCTCACATGGCCATTCTGGGCAGCTTTGTGTTCGGCGCGCTGCGCGTGCTGAAATACTACAAGGTGGGCTTCATGGTGAACCTGCCCGACGCCTTCTTCGACATGCTGCCCTTCCTGATCACCGCGCTGGTGCTCATCATCACCAGTATGCGGGGCAGCAAGGGCGCGCACATCCCGGCGTTCCTGGGAAACAACTACTTCCGCGAGGAGCGGTAAGCGGCTGCCTTTTGGCACAACATCACACGGCCCCGGTCCTCTGCAAAAGCAGAGGACCGGGGCTGTTTTTTCTGCGCCGGGGCGGAAAAGGGGCTGAAACAGGCGAAATCCAACGAAAAATTCGTGAAAAATTAACAAAATCAGCGCGCTGAATCGGTAAAACATCCGGGGCTTTTGTGTTATAATGGTAATACTGAACGCTGTTTACCGGTGGCGCCGCCGCACGTTTTTCACGTGAAAGAGGGCGGCGCCGCCCTAAAAGGGATTTTCAAAGCCGGGCGCAGGGCGTTTGTCCCCGCGCGGGCCATAAGGGGGAAACGAGGATGAGCGAAGTAACAGCAGCCGAGATGAAGCGGCTGGAACAGCAGGCGGACGCGGCGGGTCTTTCCTACCGGCAGATGATGGAGAACGCGGGCGCGGCAGCGGCAGCGCTTGCCCTGCGCACCTGGCCCGGGGCGAAGAGCGCCGCGGTGTTCTGCGGCAAGGGCAACAACGGCGGCGACGGCTTCGTGGCCGCACGGCATCTGGCAAACGCGGGCCTGGCGGTGCGCCTTTATCTGGTAGAGGGCGAGCCGGTGACCACCGACGCCATTTACAACTGCGGACTTGCGCGCGAAATGGGCCTGCCGGTGCTGGCGGCGGATACGCTGGACGAGCCGGAGCAGGCGGAGTTTCTGCAAAGCGCGGACCTGATTCTGGACGGCGTGTACGGCACCGGCTTCCACGGGACTTTGCGCCCGGAGGGGCTGGCCGCGGCCCGGCGGATGAACGACGCGCCCGGCAAGGTGTTGGCGCTGGACCTGCCCAGTGGCCTGGAGGCGGACAGCGGAACTGCCGCCGAGGGCGCGGTGCAGGCCGACCTGACCGTGACCTTCCACGCGGCGAAGCCCTGCCACCGGCTGGCGGCGGCACAGTGCGGCCGGGTGGAAGTGGCGGACATCGGCATCGGAACAGCCTTACAGTTATAAAAGGAGGCGGCAGTCATGAAACGAGTGGCCATTACCGGTGCGTCCGGCTTTGTGGGCGGCCGTCTCGCAGCCCATTACCGGGACCGGTGGGACATCACCCCGCTGGACCACAAGGCACTGGACCTCACCGACCACGAAGCGGTGCACGCGGCATTGCAGGCCGCCGCGCCCGAGTTGGTCATCCACACCGCCGCCCTGGCGGACACCGGCTACTGCGAGAATCACCCGCTGGAAAGCTTCGAGGTGAACCTGCAGGCCCCGGCGGCGCTGGCGAAGGAATGCGCGGCGCTGGGAGCAAAGCTGGTGTTTTTCAGCTCGGACCAGGTGTATAACGGCACCAGGAAGCTGGGCCCCCTGCCCGAGGATGCGCCCCTGGACCCGGTGAATGTGTACGGCCGCCACAAGTGGGAGGCCGAGCAGCGGGTGCTGGAGACCTGCCCCCAGGCGGTCTGCCTGCGGGCCAGCTGGATGTATGATTTTGACCGGCCGGGGCTGAAAAGCAGCACCGGCTTCTGGGGCATTCTGCGGTGGGCCGCCGCAGGCAAGATGCCCCTTTCCATGGCCCTGCGGGAGTACCGGGGCATCACCTGGGTACAGCCGGTGATCGAGGCCATGGAGCAGATGGCCGCCCTGCCCGGCGGGGTGTACAACATGGGGGCGGAAAACCCCCTGAACACCTACGCCACCGCCCTGGAATGCCTGGGGCTGCTGGGCGCGGGGGAGGACGTGCTGGCCCTGGTGCGGCCGGACACGGACCGGTGGCCGGAATTTGAACGGAATCTGAGTATGGACACCAGCCGCCTGAAAACGGGCTGCGGGGTGGACCTTGGCGATACGGTGGGCAGCTTTGCCGCCTGCCTGCGCGCCTTTGAGGAACAAGAAGGAGGCAATGTGATATGATCCATGTGGCAGCGGTGATTCTGACCGACGAGGCGGGAAAGATCCTGATCTGTAAACGGGGCGAGGGCGGCAGCTGCGCCTTTTTGTGGGAGTTCCCCGGCGGCAAGGTGGAGGAGGGCGAAAGGCCCGAGCAGGCCGCCGTGCGGGAATGCAAGGAGGAGCTGGGCCTGGACATCACCCTGGGGCCCGCCTACGCCTCGCTGGATTACTCCTACCCGGATAAGGACATCCACTTCACCTTCTTCAACGGCCGGGTGACCGGCGGCGAGATGGAGGTGCGGGTGCACGAGGAGGCCTGCTGGGTGGCCCCCGCTGAGATGAAGGACTACAACTTCTGCCCGGCGGACGTGGCCCTGGTGGAACGTCTGGCCTGGGAGCGGCAGATCGAGCTGCCGGTGATGCCCGCCATGGCGGCCAGTCTGATCAGTGCGCTGAACGAGCAGGGCTTCGAGGCCTGGGCCGTGGGCGGCTGCGTGCGCGACAGCCTGCTGGGCAAGGACCCCAAGGACTGGGACCTGTGTACCAGTGCCCGGCCGGATCAGGTGAAGGAGTGCTTCGCCGGTACATATAAGGTATTGGAGACCGGCATCCAGCACGGTACCGTGACTGTGCTGGCGGGCAACGAGACCTACGAGATCACCACCTACCGGGCGGAAAGCGACTATGAGGACCACCGCCGCCCCGAGGAGGTCACCTTTGTGAACAGCCTGGAGGAGGACCTGGCCCGGCGGGACTTCACCATCAACGCCATGGCCATGGGGCCGGACGGCACCGTCATCGACCCCTTCGGCGGCCAGGGCGATCTGAAGAACGGCGTACTGCGCTGCGTGGGCGACCCGGTCCAGCGTTTCAGCGAGGACGCGCTGCGCATCCTGCGGCTGCTGCGGTTTGCCTCGGCGCTGGATTTTTCCATTGAAGAAGAGACCCTGGCCGCGGCCCACGCCAAAAAGCCGCTGCTGCGCTGGGTGAGCGGCGAGCGGATGGCCCGGGAGATGACCCAGCTGCTCTGCGGCAAGGCGGCCCACCGGGTGGCGGCGGAGAACGGCGAGGTGCTGGCCTACGTGATGCCGGAGATCGAGCCCGCCCTCACCTTTACCCAGAAGCGGGGCGGTGAGGAGCAGAACCTGTGGCAGCACGCGGCCGATACCCTGGCCTATGCGCCGGACCTGCCCGAGGTGCGCTGGGCCATGCTGCTGCGGGACATCGGCAAGCCCTGGTGCCGCGAGACCCTGAAAGAGGGCGACAGCACCTTTGAGGGCCACGCTGAGGTGAGCGCCCAGCTGGCCGACTGCATCCTGCGCCGGCTGAAGGTGGACCGGAACAGCCGCGAGACCATCTGCCAGCTGATCCGGTTCCATGGCATCCGCCCCGCCACCGGCGAGGTGAGTGTGCGCCGCTGGCTGAACCTGCTGGGCCCCCGCCAGGTGAACAGCCTGGTGCACATCTGGTGGGCGGACGTTTCCTGCCATCACGCCAAGGGCGAAAACCTGAAGGCCTTTGAAAAGACTCTGGCCGATACCATTAAGAACGCGGGCTGCTACGCCACCGACCAGCTGGCCATCACCGGCGGCAACCTGCTCACCGCAGGGCTGGCCAAGCCCGGCCCCAGCATGAGCAACATGCTGGACTGGCTGCTCCACGAGGTGGTGGAGGGCCGGGTGGAAAACACCCGCGAGGCCCTGCTGGAAAAAGCTCGGGAGTGGCAGGAATAATTTTTTTCGCAAACCGAAGCACCGGCAGGCCCCGCGACCTGCCGGTTTTCTGCGTTTTCTCCAAAGAATTGCCAAAACCGGTTGACAATTTCCTTTTTGCGCAATAGGATAAACACAAACAGACGGATTTTGGCAAAGGAGGCGGCAGAGATGCAAAAAAACAAGGTGGCGGCTTTTCTCAAGGCCTACGCGGTGGTGAACGCGGTGTGCGGCGTGCTGCTGGTGCTGTTCGTGATGATCGCGCTGGACCCGTTTCTCTCGGTGCTGATCTTTTTCGGCACGGCGCTGGCCAGCGGGCTGATCTATGCGGTGGGCGAGATCGTGGACCTGCTGGAGGAGATCCGGTGGAATACCCGCCCCAAGGACCCGCCCGCACCGGAGCCCGAGCCGCAGCCGGAACAGAAGCCCGCCGCCCCGGCCCAGCCGGAGCCGGAACCCGAGCCGGAGCCCGAACCGGAGCTGCCGCCCACCGATGCCCTCAGCGCCGGGGACAGGCAGGCGCTGCTGGCGCTGTGCGGCCTGCCCACCGCCCGCGGGATGCTGGACCAGGCGCGGGCCCTCTGCGCCGGAAACAACGGCTTGTGGGGCAGGAGGAGTTCTTCCGGCGGCTGGAGCAGCTGGCGGCGCTGGAGGAGGACCACGGCAACATGAGCGTGGGCGCCTGCAAGGAGCTGGAGGCCTGGCTTTCCGGCCTGCGGGAAACCGGCTGAGCGGGAGGGAAGAACCAACTCTCCGCATACAAAAAACAAGCGAGAACGCCCGGCCCGGAACCGAAAACCGGGGCCGGGCCTTTGATTTGTTGCACAAAATCACAAAAACCGGCAAAAAAGCGCCCCGGAATGGGGCGGGGGGGCATTGTGCCGGGGCCAAAATACGGCTATACTAGTCAATGCTGCCGCCCGGCGCAGATGTTTGCGGGCGGCCGGATGGGGAAGGAGAGAGATTGCTTTTATGATGCACGAACTGCTGCATGCCCTGGAGCATGCCTTTGAAGACAGCATTCCCATGCTGCCCTTTTTGTATCTTGCTTATTTATTGATCGAATACATCGAGCGGTTCCACGGCAGCCGCATCGAGAATGCCCTGGAGGGCGGCGGCCACTGGGGCTTTGTGCCCGGCGCGGTGCTGGGCTGCGTGCCCCAGTGCGGCTTTTCCGCCATGGCCGCCAACTTCTACGGCAGCCGGGTGATCAGCCTGGGCACCCTGCTGGCGGTGTTTCTGGCCACCAGCGACGAGGCCATTCCCATGCTGCTGGCCGTGCCGGATCAGTGGCCCCGGCTGGTGCTGCTCATCGCCGTGAAGATCGGCGTGGCGCTGCTGGCGGGCTTTGTGCTGGACGTGCTGCTGGTGCGCCTGGTGCCCGCCTCGCTGCGGGGCGGCTACACCGGCCATGCCGACGAGGTGGACTGCCACGAGCACCACGCCGAGCGCCAGAGCATTTTCATCTCGGCGCTGTGGCATACCTTTATTATTTTCCTGTATATCCTGGGCTTCAGCTTTGCCATCGGCTTTGTGATGGAGCTGGTGGGCGAGGAGGTCTTCACCGCCTTTTTGGCCAATCTGGGCGTGTTCCAGCCCATCTTCGCGGCCCTCATCGGTCTGGTGCCCAACTGCGCGGCCAGCGTGCTGCTGACCCAGCTGTATCTGGGCGGCTCCATCAGCTTCGGCGCGGCGGTGGCGGGCCTGTGCAGCGGCGCGGGCGTAGGCCTGGTGGTGCTGTGGAAGGCCAACAAAAGCTGGAAGCAGAACCTGTTCATCATCGGCCTTCTGTGGGGCGCGGGCGCCGTGACCGGCATGGTGCTGCAGCTGCTGGGCGTTTAAGAGATTTTGCAACATCCCTCGGACTTTGTGCAGTCCGGGGGATTTTTTGCTGCTTTACAACTGCATGGAAACAAACCAGTTTGCCCCTCGCTTTGGGCGTTTTTATTGTTTAATTTGCACAATTGCGTATTTTGCCCGCTGCCGATTGTTCCGGCCCGGCGGCTGCGCTATAATGAGGCTAGAACCGACCGGAATTTTTCCATCAGGAAGGAGAGTATTTCATATGATTATCAAGAATGGTCATATTTTCACCGATCTGGGCCGCTTCATGCAGGCCGACATCAAGCTGGAGGGCGACCGCATTGTGGAGATCGCCCCCGCCGGCACCCTGGAGGGCGACGAGGTCATCGACGCCACCGGTAAGTACGTCACCCCCGGCTTTGTGGATATCCACATCCACGGCGCCGCCGGCAGCGACTTCTGCGACGCCACCACCGAGGACGTGGTGAAGATGAGCCGCTACGAGGGCAGCCAGGGCGTTACCACCTTCCTGGGCACCACCATGGCTTTTGACGAGGAAATTCTGACCAATGTGTTCGAGGCTGCCAAGCCCCGCTTCTATCAGGACGGCGAGGGCGCCGTGCTGCGCGGCGTGAACATGGAAGGCCCCTTCTTCAACAAGGCCAAGAAGGGCGCTCAGGCCGAGAAGTACATCATCGACCCCGATTTCGAGATGTTCCAGCGCCTGTATGAGAAGTCCGGCAAGAACATCCGTCTGGTGGATGTTTCTCCCGAGCTGCCCGGCGCGCTGTACTTCATCCGCAAGGCCAGCAAGCTGTGCACCGTGTCCATCGCCCACACCTGCGCCACCTACGAGGAGGCCAAGGCCGGCTTCGCCGCGGGCGCTACCCACACCACCCACCTGTTCAACGCCATGCCCGCCTTCACCCACCGCGCTCCCGGCGTTGTGGGCGCGGCTGCCGATGATGCCGCTCATGTGGAGATCATCAGCGACGGCATCCACCTGCATCCCGCTGTGGTGCGCGCCGTCTTCGCCATGTTCGGCAACGACCGCGTCTGCCTGATCAGCGACAGCATGCGTGCTGCCGGTATGCCCAACGGCGAGTACAGCCTGGGCGGCCAGAAGGTCTTCATGAACGACGGCAAGGCCACCCTGGAGGACGGCACCATCGCGGGCAGCGCTACCTGCCTGGCCGAGTGCTTCCGCCGCGCCGTGAAGTTCGGCGTGCCCCTGGAGACCGCTCTGAAGGCCGCTACCATCAACCCCGCCAAGGCCGCAAACCTGTTCGACGAGGTGGGCAGCATCACCGTTGGCAAGCGCGCCGACGTGCTGCTCCTGAACAAGGAGACCCTGCAGCCCGAGACCATTATCATCGGCGGCGTAAAGCAGTAATTTTTGCAAACACGAAGGCCCGGTCCTCATTTGAGGACCGGGCCTTTTCTTGATGTTATGAAACAAGAAAACCGCCCTTTGTGCAAAGGGCGGTTTTGTCTTGTTTAAAAGCTGGGCGGGGTGACGGCGAACACGGCCCGCAGCTCCTCGTCGGAATCGTTCACCCACCGGTGGGGCGTGGCGGGGGGAATCTGCACCGAGTCCCCGGCGGCCAGCCGGTATACGCTGCCCCGCAGATGCAGGTCCACCTGGCCGCTGATCACGTAAGCCACCTCCTCGCCGGTGTGCTCCCGGTCGATGTCCGAAGAGGCGGTGTGAGCGGGAATCTCCATCAGGCAGAACTCGATGGCGCAGTCCGCGGTGGGGGTGAGCAGCTTGTACAGCACCTCCTCGCCGGGATGGCCGATGATCCGGTTCTCGCCCCGGCGCACGATCAGCCGCTCGGCGGGGGGCTCCTCCTTGAAAAAGCGGAACAAAGGCACCCGCAGCGCCTGGGCGATGTTCTTTAAGGTATTGATGGAGGGGTTCACCGCGCCGTTCTCGATCTGGCTCAGCATCGAGGGGCTCAGCTCCACCCGGGCGGCCAGCTCCCGCAGGCTCAGCCCGCTCTGCTTGCGGAACTGCTGCACCTTCAGCCCAATATTCAGCTCTTCATCCATGCCGGGTCCCCTCCGTTCTGCTGGTAACAGAACTGATTATACCACAAACCCGCCCGGGGGAAAAGCGGACAAAAATCCAGGCCGAAGCTGTTGCCAAGTATACTTGGCGGTGCTATAATAAAAGCATGCAAAGTAAACTTGGCAAGATTGTTGGGAGGGACGCAGCATGAACAAGGACGAAATTCTGGCGAAAAGCCGTGCGGAAAACAAAAATCAGGACGTATACGCATTGGAGGTCCTGAAAAAGGCCAGCAAAAACGCGGTCGTGGTGCAGATGGCGCTGGCGGCGGTCTTTTTTGTGGCCCAGCTCCTTGCCGGGGAGGGCATCAACTGGGGGCTGTGGGCAATCGTGTACAGCGGGAACATGACGGTCTGCTGGGTGAAATACCGGGAGCTTCGCCGTAGCCGCGAGCTGATGCTGGCGGCCGCCTATACCCTGCTGGTGGCGGTCATGTCCGGCTATCACCTCTATCAGCTGCTGGCAGCGTCTGTGCTGGGGTAAGGCGGTGGCAGGAATGGAGGATAAGCTGGTACTGAAAAACCGCCTGAAGGAAGCCCGCGCTGAGTTGAAACTGTCCCAAAGCCAGCTGGCGGAGATGGTGGGCGTGTCCCGGAACACCATCAGCTCCATTGAGACCGGTCAGTTCAACCCCACCGCAAAGCTGGCGCTGGTGCTCTGCATCGCGCTGGACAAAAAGTTCGAGGAGCTGTTTTACTTTTAAAGCCGCCCGGTGTGCAAAAGCGACAAGCAAAAGGCGCTGCTCATTGCGAGCAGCGCCTTTTGCCTGTGAATCAATCCGCTGAAAGCAGTTCCGGTTTAGTCCAGCACGGTGGCCAGATACTGGTCCCAGATTTCGGCGGGCACCAGGCGGCCGCCGGTGGCCCAGGCGATCTGTACGCTGTTATTGAGCACCTGCTCGGTCAGGTCGTGGGCGGCGCAGTAATCCCGGCTGCCGGGCAAAGTCAGCAGGCCGCGGGGGCCCGCGAAGGCCGCGCAGCTGGAGGGCTCGATCCGCTTGCCCTCGCTGGAATCCAGCAGGCGCAGATAGTTGTAAAGGTTGGCGTCCGCCACCGTGAAGTCGCCGCTTACCAGGTTGCCCAGCACCCGGGTCACAAAGCTGGAGGGGGAGGCGCAGGCCAGGCCGTCCGCATGGGTCTTGCCGGAAAGGCCGAAGTCGCGCACGTTGGCCTTTTCATACTGCCTGGTGGCCATGCCCAGCAGCACCGAGGGGCACTGGGTGGGCTCCACCAAAAAGCAGTGTACATTATTTTTGAACAGCCGCTTCAGCCCGTAGGTGATGCCGCCGGGCGCACCGCCCACGCCGGTGGGCAGGTAGACGATCAGGGGATGCTCCGCATCCACCACGATGCCCCGGTCGTCCAGCTGCTTTTTCAGGCGGCGGGCCGCCACCGCGTAGCCCAGAAACAGGTCCACGGATTTTTCATCGTCCACAAAATAGCTCATGGGGTCCTTTTCCGAGTTGGCCCGGCCCTCGGCCACCGCCTTGGAATAGTCGCCGCTGTACTCCAGCACCTCCACGCCGTGGCTGCGCAGCAGGTCCTTCTTCCACTGCTTGGCCTCGGCGGACATGTGCACCTTCACCCGGAAGCCCAGCGCCGCGCTCATGATGCCGATCGACATGCCCAGGTTGCCGGTGGAGCCCACCTGCACCGTGTACTGACGGAAGAAGGCGCGCATCTCCTCGCTGTCCAGCCGGGCGTAATCGTCGGTGAGGGAAAGCTTTCCCGCGGCAACGGCCAGGTCCTCGGCGTGCTTGAGCACCTCGTAGATGCCGCCCCGGGCCTTCACCGAGCCCGCAATGGCCAGATGGCTGTCCATCTTGAGCATCAGGCGGCCGGGGATGGTGCAGTGATACTCCCGCTCCAGCGCCTGCTGCATGCGGGGGATGTCCTCCAGAGGCGATTCGATCAGCCCACCGGTGGGCTCGGTCTCCGGGAAACGGCGGCGGATGAAGGGCGCAAACCGGGCCAGCCGGGCCTCGGCATCGTCGATGGCCGCGTCCGGCACCACCAGCTGGCACAGCCCGTCGGTCATTTCCACGGGCAGATAAAGCGGGTTGATCCAGACTGTCTCTTCGGCGCGGGCCACCCGGCCCAGAGCGGGGTTTGCTGCAATGGCTGCCTGTACATCGATCATAAGAGGTCCCTCCTATAGGTGTTCAATAATAATAAACGGTTGTTAAGTTGCATGTTCATTATAGATAAACGCTTGTTAAATGTCAATGGGGCAGGGCAAAAATTTTTTGACCCTTGCCCCCGGCACGGGCAGATGGCACAGAAAATCGGCCCCCGGCGGTCGAAAGTTTGGAGAGGGAAGGCGCGAAATTGCGACAAAAAGGCTTTTCAAGCGCACTTCTTTTCGCTACAATGGGAAAAGTGAGGGCATTGCCCAAGAGATTTCCCGGCCCCCGCCGCCCGGGCGGCGGGCCGCCTTGACCAACAGGAGATACTGCCATGAACGATACCATTAAAGTACTGGCGCTGGATTTGGACGGCACCCTGACCAATACCAAAAAGGAGATCAGCCCCCGCACCCTGGAGGCGCTGCAGCGGGCAGCCGCCGCGGGCGTGCGCATCGTGCTGGCCAGCGGCCGGCCCACCGTGGGCATCTGGCCTCTGGCCCGTCAGCTGCAGCTGGAAAAGCTGGGCGGCTACATCCTGAGCTACAACGGCGGCTGTATTCTGGACTGCGCCACCGGCAAGGTGGTGGCCCAGGAGGCCTTCCCGCTGGACCTGATCAAGCCTGTGTGCGACGAGACCCGGGCCGCGGGCGCGGTGGCCCTGAGCTACAACGACGAGGGCGTGGTCAGCGAGCACCCCGACGATGAGTATGTGCAGATCGAGTGCACCATCAACCGCATTCCCGCCTCCCGGGTGGAGGACCTGGGCAGCTACATCAACTACGACGTGAACAAGCTGCTGGTCACCGCCGAGCCGGACCGGATGGTCCACGTGGAGGAGCGGATGCAGCAGAAGTTCGCGGGCAAGCTCTCGATTTACAAGAGCATGCCGTTCTTTCTGGAGATCATGCCTCTGGGCGTGGAGAAGGCCCAGAGCCTGCGTGCGCTGCTGACCATCCTGGGCCTGACCGAGGAAAACCTGATGGCCTGCGGCGACGGCTGGAACGATATTTCCATGATCCGGCTGGCGGGCGTGGGCATCGCCATGGGCAACGCGGTGCCTCAGGTCAAGCAGGAGGCCACCTGGGTCACCGCCGACAACGACCACGACGGCGTGGGCCTGGCGGTGGAGAAGTTCATCTTCGAAGAGGAAGTGGAGCTGCCCCCGGAGGAAGAGTTCCCGTTCTGATCAAAAAGGAGGAGATACCATGACCACCTTCATCTGCTACGACAAATGCACCACCTGCCAGAAGGCGAAAAAGTGGCTGGACGAGCAGGGCGCTGCCTACACCGCCCGCCCCATCAAAGAGGAAAACCCCACCGCCGCCGAGCTGGCTGCCTGGCAGGCCAAGAGCGGCCTGCCGGTGAAAAAGTTCGTGAACACCAGCGGCCTTTTGTACAAGTCCATGGGCCTGAAGGACAAGCTGCCCGCCATGACCGACGCAGAGGTCTTCGACCTGCTGGCCACCGACGGTATGCTGGTCAAGCGGCCGATTCTGGTCACCGACAAGGGCGTGTTCCCCGGCTTCAAGGCCGAGGAGTGGGCAAAGCTTTTGTAATTGTTTTAATAAAGAAAAAACCGTGGAGCCGGTCCTTTTCCGGCTTCCACGGTTTTCTTTTTTGTCTGAAAACGGTCACAGAAGCGCCAGCAGCCGCTCCACTACGAACACGGTCACGCAGGCGCAGGCGGCTACCGTGACCAGGCCCCGCCCGGCGAAGCCCACCGCCACCGCCACCACCAGGGCCGCGAAGGCGCTGATCGGGCTTTCGGTGGCCGAGAGGATGGCCGGGAAGGTCATGGCCGCCAGGCAGGCGTAGGGCACATAGAACAAAAAGGACCGCAGCCGCCGGTTTTGAATCTTCTTTTGCAGCAGCGTCAGCGGCAGCATGCGGATGAGATAGGTCACACCCGCCATGACCAGCAAATACCAGAACAGACTCATGCGCTTGCCTCCTGTTTCTCTGCGGGCTGCTCGTCGGCCAGGTCCACCGGGAACAGCCAAGCCCCCAGCGCGGCCGCCGCCAGCGTGCTCAGGATAATGGCAAAGCCGCTGGAGATGAACTTGAACAGCGGCACCCAGGCGATCAGGCAGCTGACGATGACCGCCGCCGCCACCACGATGCGCACGCTTTTCAGCTGGCGCATGGGCGGCACCACAATGGCCACGAACATGCTGTAGAGCGCCACGCCCAGCGCGCTGCGCACCGCCGCGTTGAGTAAACCGCTGGCCACCGCGCCGCTCACTGTGCCCAGGGTCCAGCCCAGAATGGGCAGGGTGGCAAGGCCGTACATATAGGCCGGGGTCAGCGGGGCCTTGCGCCCCATGGCCACCGCAAAAATCTCATCCGTGTTGGCAAAGGCAATGGTCATCCGCCGCCGGGTGGTGAACTCCGGCCCCAGCCGCTGGCTCAGCGAAAGGCTCATCAGCGCGTAGCGCAGGTTGATCACCAGCTGGGTGAGGGCCAGCTCCACCAGCGAGCCGTGGGCCAGGATCACCGTGAGCCCGGCGAACTGCCCGGCGCTGGTCAGGTTGGTCAGGCTGATGAGCCCGGCCATCAGCGCCGAAAGCCCGCCCTTCACCGCCAGAATGCCGAAGGTGAAGCTCACCGAAAAATAACCGATGCCGATGGCAAGCCCGTCCGCAAGGCCTGCCTTATATTCCCCTTTCATGGGGCGTTCCCCCTTTAAACCAAGTGCTGTATCACATTATACAAATAAAGCGATGGGAAGTAAAGAGTGGAATTTCGGGCCGGCCCGGCCCGCCGCCAGCCTTGTCCCCGGCGGTCAAATGCCCTATAATACAATCAGAATCAAACGAACCGGTTCATGAGGTGCGTAACAACAGTAAGAGGGGAATTTTGAAGTATGCAGTATAAAGCAATCGTTCTGGATGTGGACGGCACTCTGGTGGCCCACGGCGAGCCCAGCGCCCGCCCGGCGGTGGCCGCGGCGGTGAAGGCGGTGCAGAAAAAGGGCGTGAAGGTGGTCATCGCCAGCGGGCGCACCAGCTTTGCGGTGGAACCCGCTATCCTGGGCGGCATCAAGCCGGATTATCTGATCTGCGCCAACGGCGCCCAGCTGCTGGACGGGCAGGGCCGCCTGCTGTCCAGCCAGGACATGACCGCCGAGGAGATGTACGCCCTGGTGGACTTCTTCGAGGACTTCGATTATCCGCTGGCCTTCTGCTTCGGGGATAAGTACTACGTGTATGTGGAATACAAGGCAATGAAGGACTTTTACCAGAGCGCCACCGGCCACGGGGAGTACGTGGCGGACGGCGAGGACCAGGACCGCCATCTGGAAAGCATGCCCTGCGGGGCTTTTGCCATCCTGCCGCCGGAAAAGGTGGCGGACTTCCAGGAGCGGTACGGCTATCTGGGCCTGAAGTTCGTGCCCTACCGCCCCGGCTACTACGACGTGATGCAGGCTGACGTGGACAAGACCAAGGGAATGGAGCGGCTGATGAAGCTCACCGGCTGGAAGCCGGAGGAGCTGGTCTTCGTGGGCGACAACGACAACGACGTGGCTATGATGGGGCTGGCGGGCTGCTCGTATTGCATGGGCAGCGGCTCGGAAAAGGCCAAGGCCGCCGCCAAGCACATCGCCCCCGGCGTGCAGGAAGAGGGCGTGCGTCAGGTTCTGGAAGAGCTGTTTTTGAAGTAAGGGGGAAATTCCATGAGCTTTGAACCGGTGTATGGCCCCGGCAGCCGGGCGCTGATTCTGGGCAGCTGGCCCAGCCCCAAAAGCTGGGAGGAGGGCTTTTACTACGGCCACCCCCGCAACCGGTTCTGGCCGCTGCTGGCAAGGCTGTGCGGGTGCGAAACGCCCGGCACGGTGGAGCAAAAGAAAGCCCTGATTCTGAACCACGGCCTGGCCCTCTGGGATGTGCTGGAACACTGCACCATCGAGGGGGCGCAGGACGCCACCATCCGGGACCCGGTGCCGGTGGACTTGAAACGGGTGCTGGAGGCTTCGCCCATCGAGGCGGTGTTCTGCAATGGGGCGGCGGCGTATACGCTGTACGGCCGGTTTTTGCAGCCGGTGAGCGGCATTGAAGCGGTAAAGCTGCCCAGCACCAGCCCGGCCAACGCGGCCTGGAGCCCGGACAGGCTGGCCGCAGCCTGGGGCGCAGCGCTGGGGCCGTTTCTCGGGTGAGCCGCCGGAAAACTTTACCGCGACAAAGAGCTTTAACACCCTGTTCATTGATTTTTCAGGGGCCGGTTGGTATCATAAAAGAATAAAGACACAGCACGCTTTTGGCGCGGTGTTGGAGGTAGTAAAGTATGAGCAAATGGATTGAGGTGCGCCGCAAGTCGGTGCTGCCCTGGTATTTCGCCGGGCTTGTCTGGCTGGTGGGCGCGCTGGCGCTGCCCATTTATCAGCTGTGGGCCCTGGTGGTGGTTGCGGTGCTTTCGGTGGTGGGCTTTGCCGCCGCCCGGCGCTTCTGCCCGGATGTGGTCACCCGCAAAGAGGTGCCCTTCATGACCGGCAAGGAGGACGCCGACCAGATGCTGGCCCTCATTGACCGGAAGCGCAAGGAGCTGCACCAGCTGAACGTGCGCATCGAGGACGAACCCCTGAGCGCCGCCATGGACCGGATGGAAAAGGCCTGCCTGGGCATTCTGAACGAGGTGGAGCAGCACCCGGAAAAGGCCGCCCAGGTGCGGCGGTTCGCCAATTACTATCTGCAGGACGCGGTGAAGATTCTTACCCTTTACGCCGAGCTGGAAGAGAAGGGCGTGCAGGGCGAGAACGCGGCCGGGGTGCGGGCCGAGGTTGCCCAGAATGCCCAGACCATCGCCACCGCTTTTGAAAATCAGCTGGACAGCCTGTTCGCAAGGGACGCACTGGACATCAGCACCGACCTGGAAGTGCTCAACGGCATGCTGAAGGGCCAGGGCCTTGTGGACTAAACGGCAATTCCGCACCTGGCCGACCGGCGTGAATGGTGTGGTACTGCCAGAATAGAAAGGAAGCAATCAAGATGGACGACAACAAGATGACCCCGGAACTGAATTTCGACAGCTTTGACGCCACCGCCATGCCCAGCCTCACGCTGGAGGTGGAGCAGCCCAAGGAGGAAGCCAAGCCCGAGCCCGCCCCCGCGCCGGACCCGCTGGCCGAGGAAGCCGCCAAGCTGAGCCCCGAGGAGCAGAAGATGGTGGAGGACTTCGCCAATAAGATCGACGTGACCAACAGCCAGATGGTGCTGCAGTATGGCGCGTCCACCCAGAAAAAGGTGGGCGATTTCAGCGAAGCCGCCCTGGATAAGGTGCGCACCAAGGACCTGGGCGAGGTGGGCGATGCCCTGGCAAGCCTTGTGACCGAGCTGAAAAACTTCGACGCCGAGGAAGAGGAGTCCAAGGGCATCTTCGGTTTCTTCAAGAAGGCGGGCAACAACATCGAGCAGATGAAGACCAAGTACGCCAAGGCCGAAACCAACGTGGAGCGCATCGAGGCCATGCTGGAGGCCCATCAGGTGCAGCTGCTCAAGGACATCGCCCTGATGGACAAGATGTACCAGATGAACATGCTCTACTTTAAAGAGCTGACCATGTACATTCTGGCGGGCAAGAAAAAGCTGGCCCAGGTGCGGGAAACCGACCTGAAGCAGGCCATGGACAAGGCCAAGGCCAGCGGCCTGCCCGAGGACGCCCAGGCGGCCCGGGACCTTTCCGACATGTGCGATCGGTTCGAGAAAAAGCTGTATGACCTGCAGCTCACCCGTACCATCTCCATCCAGATGGGTCCCCAGATCCGCCTGCTGCAGAACAACGACACCATGATGGCGGAGAAGATCCAGACCAGCATCGTGAACACCATCCCCCTGTGGAAGAGCCAGATGGTGCTGGCGCTGGGCCTGGCCCATTCCCGTCAGGCCATCGACGCCCAGCGCGCCGTGAGCGACATGACCAACGAGCTGCTGAAAAAGAACGCCGCCGCCCTCAAGCAGGGCACCATCGACACGGCCAAGGAGTCCGAGCGGGGCATCGTGGACATCGAGACCCTGCAGCAGACCAACAAGAGCCTGATCGAGACCCTGGACGAGCTGGCCAAGATTCAGACCGAGGGCAAGCAGAAGCGCGCCGCCGCCGAGCAGGAGCTGGGCCGCATTGAGGGCGAGCTGAAACAAAAGCTGATGGAGTTGCACTAACAAATGAAACAATTGGCAAAGCTGGAACAAAACCTGCCCGCCGTGCTCAAAAAGACCGGCGTGCCTCAGGCCGCGGCCCTTTTGCTGCTGGCGGTGAGCGTGTTCGGCATCGGCGGGGCCAAGCTGGCCGGGTATTATTCGAGTACCATGGCGGGCTTTACCACCGGGCAGTACAGCATCACCGCCGACCTGGACCAGCGGGTGAGCGCTGCCGCCAACGTGGTGACGGTGGCGAAGAAGATCGCCGGAGTGGACCAGACTCTGCTCGCCGCCGCAGAGGAGGCGGTGAACGCGCTGAGTGAGCCCATGGGCCCGGCGGATACCTACGCGGCCAACGAAGCCCTGAACACGGCGGTGGAGGCGTTGTACGACGCGGCCCTGCCCCTGGCAAGCGCGGACCAGAAGGACCTGCTCAGCGAGCAGCATTCCGAGTTCATGAGCCGGGGCACCATCCTGCGCAACAGCCCTTATAACGAAGAGGCCGAGCAGTTCAACAAGGACCGAAACGCCTTCCCGGCCAGCCTGATCGGCGCGCTGTGGGGCGTGGACGAAGCGGAGTATTTTGCATGAAACAGGCAATCAAACGGCGGCTGACCGGCCTTGTGCTGTCGGCCATTCTGCTGGCCGCGCTGGCCCTCCCGGCCTTCGCGGCGGACATTCCCGCCGCCCCCAGCGGCCACGCGGTGCTGGACCAGGCGGGCGTGCTCAGTGAGGAGACCATCAACACGGTGGACAGCTACAACAACGCCCTGGCCTCCACCGGGGCCGAGATCGGCGTGCTCACGGTGGACTTTACCGGCAATCTGAGCATCGACGACTACGCCCTGCAGGTGTTCAACGAGTGGGGCATCGGCGACAAGAAAAAGCAAAACGGCGTGCTGTTTTTGCTGGTCACCGGCGACGAAAACTACTACTGCACCCTGGGCACCGGCCTTGAGGGCGAAATCACCTACAGCCGGCTGAAAAGCCTGCTGAACGACTACGCCGAGCCCGGCTTTGCCAAGGGCGACTACGACGCCTGCGTGACCGAGTTCACCGGCGCTTTGTACAGCGAGCTGTGCAGCCTGTACGGCATCACCCCGGGCGAGGGGCAGCCTCAGCCGAAGCCGGTGGAGCAGGACGACAGCGATTTGTCCGGCGTGCTGCTGATGCTGCTGATCGCGGCGGTGCTGATTATTCTTATCATCGGCACGAGCGGCCGCGGCGGACGGGGCGGCCCGGGCGGCGGCGGTGGAGGCCGCGGCCGTGACGTGGTGTTCTGGCCCCTGTTCCTGGGCGGCTGGGGACGGCCCCGCTATTATCACCGGCCCTACCACCGGCCCCCGCCGGGCGGTTTCGGCGGCGGCTTCGGCGGCCCCGGCGGCTTTGGCGGCGGCGGCTTCGGCGGCGGTGGTTTTGGCGGCGGAGGCGGAGGCTTCGGCGGCTTCGGGGGCGGCGGCTCCCGCGGCGGCGGCGCGGGCCGGGGCTGATGGCCGGGGCCATTCCTCAAAACAAATCAACAGAAAAAACGCTCGTGCTTTGGCGAAAACGCCGGGGCACGGGCGCTTTTTTTGCGTCCGGCGGGCGGAGGGAAAGGGAATTTTCAAATTTTGGTTGACAGCTGTCTACCTGTCTGCTATGCTTAAGGTAGACAGGAGACTACCTTTTTCGAGGGGAGGAAGAAATATGAACGTGGAACTGTCTGCCGGGGAGTGGAAGCTGATGAATCAGCTGTGGCAAAACGCCCCCCGCACCATCACTCAGCTGGTGGCCGACCTGGCCGAGGAGACCGGCTGGTCCAAGCACACCGTCATCACCATGCTCAACCGGCTGGAGGCCAAGGGCGCGGTGCGCCACGAGGAGGGCGGCCGGGCCAAGGAGTATTACCCGGCGGTGGAAAAGGCCGGGGTGGCCCTGCGGGAGACCGAGAGCCTGCTGGACCGCATCTACGGCGGCAGCCTGGGCCTTCTGGTCAACGCCTTTGTGGAGCAGAAGGGCATCAGCGAAAACGAGCGCGCCCAGCTGCTGAAGATTCTGGAAGAGGCCCCCGGCGAAAAAGGAGAGTGATCGTATGCTCGAGCTGCTCATTACCTCCAGCCTGCTGATTCTGGCGGTGCTGGCGGCGCGGGCGCTGCTGGCCGGGCGCATCAGCCGCCGGATGCAGTACGCCCTGTGGGGGCTGGTGCTGCTGCGGCTGCTGCTGCCGTTCAGCCTGCCCCAGAGCCGGGCCAGCGTGCTGAACGCCCTGCCGGACACCGCGCAGGTCAGCCTGATGGCTTCGGCGCAGCCGGAACGGGGAGAGACGCTGCCCATCCCGGTGGGCACCGAGAAGCAGACCGGCACCGCCATAACTGGCAAGATGCAGGCGAACCTTTCCGAAATCACAAACAACACCGCATCCGGCGCACAGCACCCGGAATGGTCGCTGAATCCGGCGGCGCTGCTGCCCCTGGTCTGGGCGGCGGGCGCGCTGCTCACCGGCGGGGCGCTGGTCTGGGCCAACCTGCGGTTTGCGCTGCGGCTGCGGCGGGAACGCTGCCAGCTGGACCTGGCGCCCGAAGTCACCGGCGGCCTGCCGGTTTATCTCTGCCACGATCTGGCCAGCCCCTGCCTGCACGGGCTGCTTCATCCGGCCATCTATCTGAATCCGGCGGCGCTGCAAAGCCCCGACCGGCTGGAGTTTGTGCTGGCCCACGAAACCACC
>NZ_NFHD01000036.1 GCF_002159185.1 Gemmiger sp. An87 | reverse complement strand
CCCCCCCCCCCCCCCCCCCCCCCCGGACCTGCTGTTTTATCGAGGCAGAAGTGCCTGAATGCTCCGCCATACCTCCTCGTTCACCGGCACGCCCTGCCGGAGGTTCTCTTCCCGGGTCTGCCAGGTGCGCTCGCCGGGATACCGCACCCGTCCACCCGGCTCCATGGGCTGTGCGTTCCGCAGATCCTCCAGCACCGGTTCCAGAATCCGGTCGATCTCTTCCGGTGTGGTGAAGGCCGGGTCCAAAGCCAGGAATACCTGGCTCAGACCAATTTCATCGGCATATTTGCGGCCGATGTCGCTCACGGTATTCCCGCCGGAAAGCACCGCCCCGATCATATCCAGCACCATGGACAGGCCGCTGCCCTTCCAATAGCCGATGGGCAGTACCCGCCGGGTGCGGGCAATGGCCTCCGGATCGTCGGTCAGATTTCCCTCCTCATCCCAGCCGCCGGGCACCGGCAGCCGCTCCCCGTTCATCCGGGCCAGATCGATGCGCCCGTAGGAAAACTGGCTCATGGAGCAGTCCATCACGATGTGCCGCCCGTCGCTGCGGGGCACGCTGAGCACAAAAGGGTTGTTGCCCACCAGCGGCTGGAAGGACCCCCAGGCGGGAGTGTTGGGCCGGGTGTTGGTCCAGCAGATGCCGATCAGCCCCGCATCCGCTGCCTGCCAGCCGTAGGCGCCGCCCCGCATCCAGTGGTTGGTATTGCCCATGGCCACACAGCCCACGCCGTTCTGCTTTGCCAGCGCGCAGGCCCGTTCCATGGCGAGCCGGGCATTCACATTGCCCAGCCCCATGTGGCCGTCCCAGCGTTCCACGCTGCCCATTCCAGCCACACATTCCGGCCGGGCGCTGCCGTCGATCAGCCCCCGGTCCAGATAATCGATTACCCGGGGAAACCGGTTCACCCCATGGCTGTAAACCCCGTCCACGCTGGACCGGGTAAAATTCTCCGCGGCGATGCGGGCCGTTTCGGTCTCCACACCCCGGCTGAGCAGGATGGTCTCGAAGGTTTCTTGCAGGCATTGTACCGGAATTCTCATGGCTGTTCTTCCCTTTCCCCAATGGATTTGTCTCCAGTATAACCGGAAGGCTCTCTGCCGCCCATATACGCAGTTCACAAAATCGGATGATTCTTTTCGTCAGAACGCACGGTCTTTCGCCCGAGTTGCACCCGGATTTCAAGGCAGACAAAAAGGGCTTCCGGCCAGTGGCCGGAAGCCCTTTTGAAACATCACACGTTGCCGAACTCGCTGAGCTCCAGGCCCTCGTTGTGCTGCTGGGCCCAGTTGATGGCCCAGGGGGTGGTAAAGAGCAGCAGCTTGTTGCCCTTCAGATCCTCGATGCGCTTGGTGTCGCTGGTCAGGTCCAGATCCTTCGGGTCCAGGTCCTCGTTCTCGATCCAGCGGATGTGCTCGAAGGGAAGCTTCTGCATGCGGATATCCACGTTGTACTCGTTCTTCAGCCGGTACTCCAGCACCTCGAACTGCAGCACGCCCACAACGCCCACGATGACCTCCTCCATGCCGCCGTTCAGCTCGCGGAAGATCTGGATGGCGCCCTCCTGGGCCACCTGCTCCATACCCTTCACGAACTGCTTGCGCTTCATGGTGTCCACCTGGGTGATCCGGGCAAAATGCTCGGGCGCGAAGGTGGGGATGCCTGCGTACTGGATCTTCTCCTTGCCGGTGCACAGGGTGTCGCCGATGGAGAAGATACCCGGGTCGAACAGGCCGATGATGTCACCGGCGTAGGCCTCATCCACGGTGGCCCGGTCCTGAGCCATCAGCTGGGTGGACTGGGCCAGCTTGATCTTCTTGCCGCCCTGTACGTGGGTGACCTCCATACCGCGCTCGAACTTGCCCGAGCAGATGCGCATAAAGGCAATGCGGTCCCGGTGGGCCTTGTTCATGTTGGCCTGAATCTTGAAGATGAAGCCGGAGAAGGTGTTCTGGGCGGGCTCGATCAGCTCGTCGCCGCTCTTGCGGGGCAGCGGGCTGGGAGACAGGCGCAGGAACTCCTTCAGGAAGGGCTCCACACCGAAGTTGGTCAGCGCGGAACCGAAGAACACCGGGCTCAGGCGGCCGGTCTGCACGGCCTCCATGTCGAAGTCGTAGCTGGCGCCGTCCAGCAGCTCGATGTCCTCGGCCAGCTTCTCATGCAGAGGGGCGGTGATCAGCTCGTCCAGGCTGGGATCGCCCAGCTCGGCCTCGATCTTGTCCAGAATCTTCACGCCGTTGGCCTTGCCGTCGCTCTGGAAGGCCAGGATGTGGCGGCTCTCCCGGTCGAACACGCCCTTGAACTCCTTGCCGCAGCCGATGGGCCAGTTCATGGGATAGGTCTGGATGCCCAGGATGTTCTCGATCTCCTCCATCAGGTCAAAGGGGTCCCGTGCCTCACGGTCCATCTTGTTGATGAAGGTGAAGATGGGAATGTGGCGCAGGGTACATACCTTGAACAGCTTGATGGTCTGGGCCTCAACGCCCTTGGCGGCGTCGATGACCATGACCGCCGCGTCGGCGGCCATCAGGGTGCGGTAGGTATCCTCAGAGAAGTCCTGGTGACCGGGGGTGTCCAGGATGTTGACGCATTTGCCGTCGTATTCAAACTGCAGCACCGAGCTGGTGACCGAGATACCACGCTGCTTCTCGATCTCCATCCAGTCGCTGACCGCGTGGCGGGCGCTCTGCTTGCCCTTAACGCTGCCTGCCTGCTGGATTGCGCCGCCGTACAACAGCAGCTTTTCGGTGAGGGTGGTCTTACCGGCGTCCGGGTGGCTGATGATCGCAAAGGTGCGCCGGCGCTGGATCTCTTGCCGTAAATCGGCCATAGATGCTTATCCTCCTTATATTCTGGGGCGGCGCACACACGCCGCGCGAGGTTTGGTCCTAAAAAACACAACACTCTATATATTATTACATCCAAAAGGGCTTTTTCAAGAGGGCCGGGCCAATTTTCGCCCGCCGGGCAAAAAACCGGCGATTTGACCCGTTTTGTGCGCCTCTCGACGGTTTTTCCCCGCTATGATATACTGTGAACAACGGGCCCGCCATGCGGACAGGCGGCCCGGAAAACAAGCCTGATTTTTGCGGCAAGGGGTTGACCATTTGAGAAACATCGCCATTGTGGAAGACGAGGACCTGGCGGCGCAGGCCCTCATCGACCACATCAAGCAATACGAGGCCCAGACCGGGCAAAGCTTCCAGATTTTCCGCTTTGCCAACGGAGCGGATTTTCTGCAGGACTACCGCGCGGTTTATGCGGTGGTGTTCCTGGATGTGCAGATGCCCAGAATGAACGGTCTGGAAACCGCGCTGCAGCTTCGCCGGTGCGACAAGAACGTCTCCATCATATTCATCACCAACCTGGTGCAGTATGCTCTGAAGGGCTACGAGGTGGATGCGGTGAGCTATCTGATCAAGCCGGTGAGCTACTACGATTTTTCCATGAAATTCAAAAAAGCGCTGGACATCTATCTGCTCAACGAGGACCGCAGCTTTACCGTGAACACCCCCGGCGGGCTGTGCCGGATCTCCACCGACAAGCTGATGTATGTGGAGATCATGAATCACCGGCTGTTTTACCATCTGATCGACGATGTGATCGAGATGACGGGCGTGCTCTCCGGCGTGGAGCAGCAGCTGAGCCGGTTCGGTTTTCTGCGCTGCAACAAGTGCTATCTGGTGAATCCGAAATTCATTGTAAAAGTGAAGGGCAGCACGGTGCAGGTGGGCGACAACCTGCTGCAGATCAGCCGCCCACGCCGGGCGGCATTTCTGGCGGAGCTTGCCAACTGGTATGCGGGTTCTGCGGGAGGTGAATGAGCATGGAAAACTTTCTGTTCACCTACTGTTACATCATGCTGGAGTTTCTGTTCGGGTTGTATCTGTTTTACGGCATGACCCTGTGGAACCTGCACCGGGCGGGCCGGTTCTGGCTGCGGCTGATTCTCGGCTTTGCGGGAGTGCTGGCTTTAACCGGCGCGGCCTCCTGGGTTTATCTGTTCTGGGGGCAGAGCGCTCTGGGCCGCAGTGCCATCTACATCGTTCTCTTTGCAGCCGCCATCGCGCACATCCGGCTGTGCTTCGACGAGCCCTTCCTCACCATTCTGTTCTGCTGCAGCGTGGCCTATGCCGCCCAGAATCTGTGCTACAAGCTATACCTCACGGTGGTCTGCGGCGCGGAGCTGCTCCGGTTCAGCGGCGGCGGCTTCCCCTTCGACGTTTACAGCGGACTGTTCCATCACGGCTTTTATGTGGCGGCTGCATTGGTGCTTTACCAGCTGTTTCTCCGCCGGGTGGCACGGCTTGCCGCGAGCTGCCGGCTGGACCGGCAGATGCTTTCCCTTTCAGTGGTGGTGCTGCTGATCACCGCAATCCTCTGCTCGGTGGAGGATGTGTACTTCGCCCGGCTGAGCATCGGCTGGGAAAACCAGTTTGAGCACACCGCCCTCTTTGTGCTCCGCCAGTCGGGCAATCTGTTCTCGGTCACCTGCTGTGCCATCGTTCTGCTTTTGGCCTGGCGCACCATCGAACAGCGAGAGCTTGCCCAGGAGGTGGAATACCTTCAGCACACCATCCGCCAGAGCCAACGGCAATACGAGATCTCCCGCGACACCATCGAGCGGATCAACATCAAATGCCACGACATCAAGTATCAGATTGCCTCTCTGGCCGCCCAGGGCCGCCCCCTCGGGCCGGACGCGGTGTGCGACCTGGAAAAGGCCATCTCCATCTACGACACCCGCATCGAGACCCATAACCAGCTGCTGGATGTGCTGCTCACCGAAAAGAGCCTTTACTGCGAACAGAACGGCATCCAGCTCTCCTGTATGGTGGACGGGGAAAAGCTGGCTTTTCTGGAAAGCAGCGATTTGTACTGCCTGTTCGGCAACGTGATCGACAACGCTCTGGAGGCGGTGGCCGCCGTACCCCAGCGGGAACGGCGCATCATCAATCTGGTAGTCAAGGCCCGGGGCAGCATGCTGCTCATCCAGCAGGACAACTACTTTGACGGCACGCTCACCTTCCAGAACGGTCTGCCTTTGACCACCAAGGCGGATACCTCCTGCCATGGCTTCGGCCTGCGGAGTATCCAGATGATCGTGCACAAATACGATGGCGAGCTGACGGCTCATGTGGACGGGGACGTATTCCACCTGAACATCCTGTTCAGCCTGGCCGACCGCTGAGCCCCGCCTTCAAACGGCCAAATGTGCAATACACGAAAAAAAGCTGCAGTTTAGGGAACACCCATTGCCAGGGGTGTTCCCTTTTGTTATAGTTTGGGCCGAAGAGCCGGCCCCGGCGGTTTCTCCTTGCGTTTTCTCCGACCTTTTTCCCTGGCACGGGGCCGGTTTTCCGGAGAAAGGAGCAAGGCGAGCAGGCGCGCTTTTTGCCCGGCGCGGCTGCAAAGCAGATACTTGTAAGGAGGATTTTCATGGCAAAGGACAAGAAGAAAAAACTGAGCGCGAAGGCGTTCACCGCGATCCTCACGCCGCTGCTGGCCATCCTGCTGGCGTTCTCGATCGCGCTTTCCGTCATCACCACCTCGATGTATGATCTGGTGCTGCGCGACATCTTCGGCGAGACGGATTTCTCCAGCAGCAGCGCTGTGGACGGCGTGGATGCCGCCTACTACACCCGCGACATCACCGACTCCGAAGCCCTGCAGGCCGCGGAGCAGGAATTCACCCGCAAAGCCGGTGCGGAAGGCTTTGTACTGCTCTACAACAACACCGAGAACGGCAAGGGTCTGCCCGTGGCCGCCGGCTCCAAGCTGAGCCTGTTCTCTGCCTCCTCGGTGGACCTGCTGGCCGGCGGCACCGGTTCCGGCGTGAGCACCATCTCCAGCGATATGCGCACCGCTCTGCTGGAGCAGGGTTTTGAGGTGAACGAGTCCCTGTGGAAGTTCTACACCGACAACCACAGCACCTACACCCGCGGCGGCGGCGCCATCATGTACGGCGGCGCTGAGGACTGGTCCATCAACGAGGCTCCCATCTCCGCCATTCCCGACGAGGCCAAACAGGAAGCCGAAGGCACCATCCCCGTCTTCTTCATCGCCCGCACCGGCGGCGAGGGCCGTGACCTGGGCCGCTACATGGGCGACTGGACCGACATTGAAGAGGATAAGGACAAGCACTACCTGGAGCCGGACAGCGTGGAGCTGGGCGTGATCCAGTACCTGAACGACAACTTCAACAACGTGATTCTGGTGGTCAACACCAACAACGCCTTTGAGCTGGGCTGGGTGAAGGATTACCCCAACATCTCCGCGGTGCTGTGGGCCCCCGGTGCAGGCGGTGATACCTGCCGTTCCATTGCGGACGTACTGAGCGGCAGCGTGAACCCCTCCGGCCATCTGGTGGACACCTTCGCTTACGACCTGTTCTCCTCCCCCGCCATGCAGAACATGGGCGACATGATGATGGTCAATAACGGCAGCGACGTGGAGGCCGCCGTGTTCTACGACGAAGGCATCTACGTGGGCTACAAATACTACGAGACCCGCTACTTCGACAAGACCCTGGACCAGGGCAACGCGGGTGACTATGACTACGCCACCACTGTACAGTATCCCTTCGGCTACGGCCTGTCCTACACCACCTTCCAGTGGTCCGACTTCACCATGAGCGAGATGGACGCCAACGGCGATATTCAGGTGAACGTGACCGTGACCAACACCGGCTCGGTGGCCGGCCGCGATGTGGTGCAGCTGTATCTGAACAGCCCTTACACCGAATACGACAAAACCAACCACATTGAGAAGGCTTCCTCCTCTCTGGTGGGCTTTGAGAAGACCGGCGAGCTGGCTCCCGGCCAGTCCGAGACCGTTACCATCACGGTGAACAAAAAGGACTTCATTTCCTATGACGACGTGCAGGCCAAGACCTACATTCTGGAGGCCGGCGACTACCTGCTGACTGCCGCCTCCAACGCCCATGCGGCCAACAACAACTTCCTGGCCTATGCGGGTGTGGAGAGCGACGGCCTGTTCGGCACCCCCGACGCAAGCTTTGTGGGCTGCTGGACCTACAACTACACCGACAACGGCGGCGTGGACAACGTGACCTATGCCACCTCTGCCGCCGGTGCCGAGATCACCAACCAGTTCGACCATGCCAGCTACGATGAGCTGACCCCCCGCGACCAGTACCTGTCCCGTCAGGACTGGGCAGGCACCTTCCCCACCACCCACGGTACTCAGGACAGCCAGCGCAAGAGCGAGTTCAGCGAAAAGAACGGCTACACCTGGGAGGTGGAGGTCTCCGATGAGATCAAAGAAGCCATCCAGGCCAAGGGCGCCGAGGCGTCCCTGAACCCCATGACCGAGGAAGAGGCCGCCGCACTGGACGGCACCTACGGCAATGACGGCGATCTGGAGCTGATCGACTTCCGCGGCCGCGACTTCGACGAAGTGGAGGCCGAGGGCGGCTGGGATGCCCTGATCGACCAGATGGATGCCACCGAGCTGGAAACCATCGTGCGCAACGGCGGTTACCAGACTCTGGCCTCCTCCAACGTGGGCAAGCCCCGTGCCATTGACTACGACGGCCCCTCCGGCCTGAACGAGGGCGGCATCACCCACGAGCCCTATTCCATCACCTATCCCTGCGCCACCAACCTGGCCGCCAGCTGGGACCGCAACAACTCCTACCTGCACGGCTACTACGTGGGCGAGGACGCTCTGGCTGCCGACGGCAACTGGGGCACCCATACTTACATCGGCCTGATCAGCGGCTGGTACGCACCCGCCATGAACATCCACCGCACCCCCTTCGCCGGCCGTAACTTTGAGTACTATTCCGAGGACGGCTTCATGTCCGGCGAGCTGGCTCTGCAGGCCGCCAGCGCCTGTGCGGAAAAGGGCGTATACGCCTACATCAAGCACTTCGCACTGAACGACCAGGAGGATCACCGCAGCCATGTGGCCACCTTCTCCAACGAGCAGGCCATCCGCGAGATCTACCTCAAGCCTTTCCAGACCTGCATCGAAGAGCGGCCCACCACCGAGATCATGGTGCAGCAGTACGACGAGGCCACCGACAGCTTCACCCAGACCACTGCCGAAATCCCGGCGGTAATGACCGTGATGTCCGCCTTCAACCGGGTGGGCTGCACCTGGTCCGGCGGTGACTACAATCTGCTCACCGGCGTTCTGCGCAACGAATGGGGCTTTGACGGCACCGTAATCACCGACTACGACAACGGCGGCGTGATGGATACCGAGCAGTGCATCCGCGCCGGCGGCGACCTGAAGCTCACCGGCTACGAGGTGGACGCTCCGCTGGACATCACCAACCCTGCTTCCCGCTACTTTGCCCGTCAGGCGCTCAAGCACATCCTGTATACCACCGTGAACTCCAACGCCATGAACGGCATCGTGCACGGCACCGCAGTGGGCGAGCTGCCCTTTGCCAACTACTACTTCATCCTGATCGGTGAAGGCATCATTGCCACCGGCCTGATCGCCTGGGGCGTGGTGGCCATCGTCCGCCGCTGGAAGAAGGAAAAGAAAGGCGCTCAGACAAACGCATAACCCTTTTTTCACACAACCGCATTGAGAAAATCGTTTCCTCGTCTCAATGAAAAAGGAGCCTTCCCGGCGGGAAGGCTCCTTTTTTGATTCTGCAAACAGGCGTCACCAGCCCTTTTTGCGCACAAAGCAGGGCAGAGGCGCAGTGGGCGCCCAGTTGGCGAACTCGCACACCAGCACCGTGTATTCCCGGATGGGCAGCGCCCGGAAAAATTCCAGCAGGGCAGTCTTCTCCCCATCGCCGTTGGGTCCGCCGCTGTACAGGCAGGCCGCCAGGATTCCGCCGGGGCGCAGCGCCGCCAGTGCAGCCTTCACTGCGGGCAGGCTGCTTTTCGGGGTGGTGAACAGACTGTGGTCCGCTCCGGGCAGATAGCCGAAGTTGAAGACCACACAGTCCGCGCTGCCCTCTTCCACCAGCTTCGCCAGTTCCGCGTGGTCTGCCTGCACCGCCCGGCCGATATCCGAAAGGCCGACCGCAGCCAGCCGGGCATTGGTGTTGTCCACCGCTTGCTGCTGCAGATCCAGCGCCAGCACCTTCCCCTGCGGGCCCGCCAGGCGGCAGAGAAACTCGGTATCGCCCCCGTTGCCGCAGGTGGCGTCCACAAAAAAACCGCCGGGCAAAAGATTCTGCTGCAGGAAATCGTGGGTCAGGCCCACGGCGGTGGGGTCCGGCACCCGGTGCCTGCGCCAGAGGGTTCCGACCCGGGAAAAGCCGAATTTTTCGGCCAGTGCCTTCCCGGCCGCATCCTCTCCAAGCTCCAGAAAATGCAGGCTTTCGCCGGTGTAGCCACCGGTGCTTTTCAGCACCTGGCGCAGCATAAAGCTGCCGTAGCCCTTGTGGCGCCAGGCCGGGTCCACCCACAGAGGCCCCAGCCGCCAGCCCTCGCCCTGGCGGGCACAACCACACCGCCCCACAAGCAGCTTTTCCTTATATAACAGGAATTCTTCTCCTTCGCGTATCACCCGCACGCCATTGCCCTGCCTTTCCAAATATGATATGCTTATATGGTGAGACTCCAGGCATGATCCGCAGCCCGGAACCATACCAATTATACATGGATTTCACATTTTTTTCACCCGGCCATAAAATGTTTTTCACGGCGGGCGGATAAACTATAACCAGAACGATAAGCAAGGGGCCGCAAGAGCGGCGTTTCATTGGAGCAGACGCCCCGGACCCCTTGTTCACCTGAAAGGATGATAGAGCATGGAAAACAAATGGGAATATGATTATTCCGGTACCTACCCGAACAGCGGTGGCAACAACCCCACCCCCGCTTCCTACACCCCGATGGGCCCCACCGGCGAACCTTCCATGGGTGCCGGTGCCGGCACCGACTACACCACTCCCGGTGCTTCGATGCCCGGCTTTGGTCCCTCCGCCCCCATGGGCGGCGAGCCCCAGCCTCCCCGCATGAAGAAGCATCACCCCCGCCTGAAGAAGATCGGCGCAGGTGCCCTGGCCCTGGTGCTGGTGGCCGGCGTAAGCTTCGGCGGCGGCTATGCGGGCTTCTACCTGGCCGACAAGACCAGCAGCGCCCGCATCGTATACCAGAGTGCCAATCCCTCCGGCACCGCCACCAGCAGCACCGACGGTTCCACCTCGCTGGACCCGCTGGTAAGTGTGATCAACGCCATCACCCCCAGTGTGGTTGAGATCACCACCGAGCAGATGGTCACCACCAGTTACGGCTTCTGGGGCGGCCAGCAAATTGTGAGCGGCGCGGGCAGCGGCGTGATCTACACCGAAGACGGCTACATCATCACCAACAACCATGTGGTGGAGGGCGCCGAGCAGATCACCGTAAAGCTGAACGACGGCACCACTTATAGCGCCACCCTGGTGGGCGCGGACTCCCAGAGCGACATCGCGGTCATCAAGATCGACGCCACCGGCCTGACCCCGGCAGTGCTGGGCGACTCCGACACCATCTCCATCGGTGAGACCGCCATCGCGGTGGGCAACCCCAGCAACCTGGGCGTAACCTCCACCGACGGCATTATCAGCGCGCTGAACCGCAGTGTGACCGTGGAAGGCAACACCATGAACCTGATCCAGACCAGCGCTGCCATCAGCCCGGGTAACTCCGGCGGCGGCCTGTTCAACTCCAGAGGCGAGCTGATCGGCATCGTGAATGCGAAGAACGCCGATGAGAACGCCGAGGGTCTGGGCTTCGCCATTCCCATCAATACCGTGAAGGCCGTGGCGCAGGACCTGATTGAAAACGGCTATGTGACCGGCCGTCCCGCTCTGGGCATCACCGTGGTGAGCATCACCGACGCCCAGACCGCCATGCAGTACGGCGTTTCCACTCTGGGCGCTTACGTACAGAGCGTGACGGAGGGCAGCGGCGCTGCCAACGCCGGCATGAAGGTTGGCGACCGCATCGTGAGCGTGGGCACCAAGACCGTGACCAGCGCCACGGATGTGACCAACGCCCTGCAGGATTATTCCGCAGGCGACACCGTTCAGGTTCTGGTGGACCGTAACGGCGAGCTGATCACCCTGAATGTGGTTCTGGGCGAAAAGACCCAGGCCTGATCCCTTCCCTATACCGATTCCGATTTTTCATATCGTTTCCTTTTTCTGTTTTCACACAAGGGCCAGGGGCTGCACAAGAGTGCAGCCCCTGGTTCTTTTTTATCCGCTTTGCATTGACGCATCCCGCCCAAACAGGTATGATTAAACTATTCCCCCGCCTGCTGTGCCGCTACCGGCGGCAAAGGGCCGGATCACCGGCGAAAGGAGCCTTTTATGAACGAGATCAAGCACCAGGCCATCCAGAAGACGGTACAGGGCCTGAACGAAAACTATCAGAGCCACGAGCTGCTCACGCTGAAGCAGGGCATGGAGCTGCCGAACCGCAAGGCGGTGATCAACATCCTGCGGGATCTGAAGGAGATCATCTTCCCCGGCTATTACGGCCCCAACAGCCGTCTGGGTGATTTTGGCGAACATTATGCCGGTTACCGGCTGGACCGTCTGTACGACGACCTGCGCTCGCTGTTGGCCACCGCCCTGCTGTATGAGTGCGGCAAGGAGGGCTGTCAGCTGCACACTGAGCCTCGGGCGGATGAAGTATGCGCCGCCTTTTTTGAAAAGCTGCCCGCCTTGCAGCAGACTCTGCTGAAGGATGTGCAGGCAGGCTTTGAGGGCGACCCCGCCGCCAAGAGCCGGGAGGAGATCATTTTCTGCTATCCGGGCTTTTACGCTATTTATATCTATCGGGTGGCCCACGAGCTGTATCTGCAGAACGTGCCCTACATTCCCCGTATTATGACCGAGTACGCCCACAGCAGCACCGGCATCGACATCAATCCCGGCGCACAGATCGGCGAATACTTCTTCATCGACCACGGCACCGGCGTGGTCATCGGCGAGACGACCATCATCGGTAATCACGTAAAGCTGTATCAGGGGGTCACCCTGGGTGCGCTGTCCACCCGCGGCGGCCAGCAGCTGATGGGTGTGAAGCGTCACCCCACCGTGTGCGACAATGTGACCATCTATTCCGGCGCTTCGGTGCTGGGCGGTGAGACCGTAATCGGCGAAAACACCACCATCGGCGGCGGTACCTTCATCACCGAATCGGTGCCCGCCAACAGCCGCGTGCTGGCCAAGCGCCCCGAGCAGACCATCAAATCCCCCACCGATGTGACCGACTGATTTTCCCCACACAAACAGCAGCGCCGCAGAGAACGCATTTGCTCTCTGCGGCGCTGTTTTTCTTTTACGTAGCTTTCTGCTCCCACCGGCGGATGCAGCCCCGCTCCTCCTTGGCCTGATAGAGGGCACTGTCGGCATTTTTGAGCAGCTGCTCCGGATTCATCCCCGGCCGGCACTCGGCCAGGCCGAAACTGGCCCCCACCCGACAGGGCGAAAACAGGCGGATACCCTCCAGGCTTTTGCGGATTCGTTCGCAGGTCTGCAGAATCTGGCCCGGCTCCGGCGCATGGAACACCATGCAGAATTCGTCGCCTCCATAACGGAAAGCCGCGTCCTCCCCTGCATAGCTGCGCAGAATGCCTGCCACCATCTGCAGGCAGGCGTCCCCCTGCAGGTGACCCAGGGTGTCGTTCAGCTGCTTGAAGCCGTCCAGGTCCATCATGACCACCACACCCTGCCCGCCGGCGCACAGCTGGCCCAGCCGGTCATCCAGCGCCATCCGGTTCAGCAGGCCGGTCAGGCTGTCCCGCCGCAGCTCCCATTCCCGCCGGGCCGCCTGGCGAATTCGCTCCCTCTCATAGTAAATAGAGGCAAGGCTCAGCAGACAGCAGCCCAGCAGCATCACCAGACCAAGCAGCCAGTTGATTCGGTTTTCGACATTTTCCAGCCGGTGCTGCTGGGTGGAATCCCACACCATTACCAGGTCCACCACCGGCACTCCCAGCAGGCACACCGCTGCAGTGATGGAGGTAAGCCCGTAACTCCCGTAGGAGACGGTAAGCATGATCGCCACCACCGGCAGCAGGATCAGCGCCTGGAATAAGCTGTGCACCCCATACAGCACCAGGCACACCCCCGCCATGCACAGCGAAACGATCAGCTGGCGCACCTGCCCTTTCAGCCGGCTCCTGGCCGCCAGCATGCCCGCCAGCACCAGAAGGCCGTTGAGCGCCCCCGGGATCAGCAGATACTTGACCATATAGCGGCTGGGATCGGAGTTCACAAACCCTTCGATCCGGTTCAGCGCAAAGGCCATGATGATCTCCAGCAGCGCCGCAGCCAGCGCAAGACTGGCGGTCATCCACCAATGCAGCCGCATCCATTTTTCATTTACTGTATTCCATTGCTGGCCGTTTACCGGGGGCATCCGCGTTCTCCTTCTGCCTTGTGTCCACGCCCGTTCACGTGTGTTTCATTCGTTTTTTCATTATACCAAATCCCCCGGACCGGCACAACCGAAAACATCCTCCGCAATCCCTCTTTGCCGGGCGGGTGGCTGCCCGGGGCCCTGCCGCATTTGCTGGCGGAACGCCTGCGGGGAAAGCCCGTATATCTGCCGGAAGGCCCTCCAGAAATACCCGTAATTATGAAAACCCGCCTCCAGCATCACCACCTCCAGCGGCTCGTCCGACTCCAGCATCTGCTTTTTCGCCTGCTCCAGCCGGTAACACACCAGATATTGCAGCGGCGTGAGTTGAGTAACCTTTTTGAACAGTTTGCAGAAATAACATCTGCTGTAGCCTGCGGCCCCGGCCAGCTGGTCCAGCGTGACCGGCTCCGCGTAATGACTGCGGATGTACCGCAGCGCCCGGCGTACCGCCGCACTGCCCTCCTGCCCCGTCGCTTCACTGCTTGTTTCGCCCTGCCGCAACAGCACCGCCAGCAGGTGCAGCAGCTTTGCCTTCCATTCCAGCAGCTGCCACGGCTGTGGCCGTACGGGAAGCGCCAGCCCCAGGAAAAAGGACTCATCCAGACCCAGCTCTTCCCCGTTGAACAGCACCGGTGTCAGCCGGTCCAGCGCCTGCAGCCGGTCCGCTCCATCATTCAGATCGAACTCCACGAACAGGGACCGGTAGACACCGATTCCCTCTACCTCCATGCCGGGGCTGCGCAGGAACACCGACTGGGGAATGGTTTGCACCGGGATGCCGTTTGCAACAATGCAGCCGCTGCGGGAAAAGACAATATATTCAATCTCATAGTGCTCCACCACCCGCCTCCCGTAGCTTTGCCGACTGTCGGTGTGCAGCACCGCGCCGGAATCGTGCCAGCCCACAAACTGCGGCGACAGGCTCTGCAGCAGTGTTTGCTCCAAAACATCCCGCTCCTTTTCCCTTGCAGGCCAGTCTCCGACCGCCTGTTTTCTATTTCTGGCCCATTATAACACAGAAGGACAAAATCGTGTAGGAGCTGAAAAAGATCGGGAATGGGAACCGGCTGTCTGCCGTGGTACTCTGAGGATAAGCTTTTACCCAATCAGACAGGAGGGACTCTGATCATGATCTATTCCGTTTCCCAGCATGCCCCCGCCGGGGGCGACGGCTCTACCGCACGACCGTTCCAAACCATCGGGCAGGCAGCCTCCGTTGCCCGCCCCGGCGACACGATTCTCATTCATGAGGGCATCTACCGGGAGTGGGTCTCGCCGCCCCGGGGCGGCGAGAGCGATGACCAGCGCATTGTCTACCAAGCTGCCGAGGGCGAGCAGCCGGTCATCACCGGCACAGAACCGATCAGCGGCTGGACACGCTGCGAAAACGGAGTCTGGCGCGCAGTGGTGCACAATGCGGTATTCGGCGAGTACAACCCCTACGCGGACGAGCTGTTTGGTGACTGGTACGACGGCCTGGGTCAGACCCACCACACCGGCGAGCTGTTCGCGGACGGCCAGCCGCTGGACGAGGCCGCCTCGCTGCCCGCCCTGATGAACCAATCCTCCGGCAAAACGCGGGAATGGTTTGCCCAGGTGGAAGAGGAGCAGACGGTCTTTCATGCCCGCTTCGGCGAACAGGACCCCAACAGCCTGCAAACCGAAATCAGCGTGCGGCCCTTCTGCTTTTTCCCCAGGAAGGAAGGCATCAACTATATCACTCTGTCTGGCCTGGAGTGCTGCTGCGCCGCCACTCAGTGGGCCCCGCCCACGGCCTTTCAGCCCGGCGCGGTGGGTCCCCACTGGAGCCGGGGCTGGGTGATCGAGAACTGCCGCATCCACGACTCCAAGTGCTGCGGCATCAGCCTGGGCAAAAATCACGATCCCAAGGATAACAGCTGGAGCAAGGACCCCTGCAAGGGTGGTACCCAGACCTACACCGAGATGGTCTTCTCCACCCTGCAACGAGGCTGGAGCCGGGAGCGTGTGGGCGGGCACATCCTGCGCGGAAACGAAATCTGGAACTGCGGCCAGGCCGGAATCGTGGGCTGCATGGGCGGCGCCTTCTGCGACATCACCGAAAACCACATCCACCACATCAACATTCGGGGAGAATTCTACGGGGCTGAGATCGCCGGAATCAAGCTGCACGCCGCCGTGGATACCCACCTGACCGGGAACGTGATCCACCACTGCTCCCGGGGCGTCTGGCTGGACTGGCAGGCCCAGGGGCCCTGTTCCGGAATAACCTGTGCTTTGCCAACGACCGGGAGGAGGACCTGTTCATCGAGGTCTGCCACGGTCCCTGTCTGGTAGAGAACAATCTGCTGCTTTCTCCCCGCAGCTTTCTGGATATGTCCCAGGGCACGGCCTGCGTGCACAACCTGTTCGGCGGCAAGATTCACGCCGTGCCGGACACCAACCGCTTCACCCTGTATCACCTGCCCCATTCCACCCAGGTGGGCGGCGTAATGCTGATCTACGGCGGCGACGATCGCTTCTTCAACAATCTGTTCCTTGGCCGTGAGGATGACGGCCGCCTTTGCGGCAGCTGTGGCACTGGCGCCTATAATTCCTACAGCGCGGAATTTCCCGCCCGCAAAACCGGCGACGACACCCCCGCCGCCGATCTGGGCCGCACCCTGCCGGTGACCATGGGCGGCAACGCGTATCTGAACGGTGCAAAGCCCTGGGCGCACGAAAGCAACGCCCAGGTCCTGCCCGACGCAAGCCCGGCGCTGCGGCTGGCAGAAGAGAATGGCCATTTCTGGCTGGAGAACAATCTGGAACGGTATTCCATCACCCTGCAAACATCCCCGGTTACCGCCGGGGCGCTGGGCCGGGCCTTCCAGCCGGACCAGCCCTTTGGGGACCGGAACGGCGCACCCGTACAGCTGGACCGGGACCTGCTGGGCGAAGCCCGCGGCGCTCTGCCCCGGGTGGGTCCGCTGGAGCACTGGCCTGCCCGTCTGAAGCTGATCTGAAGTTCTTTGCAAGAAAACGAGGGCGGTCTCCCCATCTAAGGGAGACCGCCCTCGGCGTTTTGATTCTGTTTGGGTGCGCAAATCCGGTTTGCCCGCTTTGCCTGCGGCCCATACTTTCCAGGAGACGCTCAATCCTCCAGCGGGATCACGTCGCAGAACACCGCCTGGGTCTTGGCGCCCAGCTTGCGGTCCTTGTGATAACGGCCGAACAGCCACTTTTTGTACTGGGCCTTGTCCATGATCTGGCCGAAGAAGGTGTGCAGCCAGTTGGGCTGGCCCTGCATCAGCTGGGCAAACTCCAGAATTTTCAGCGGTGCGTCGTGGGTGAGGATGTAGTCCACCTGCCAGCCGGCGGCTTCCAGATTGTCGGCGCAGGTCTTCAGCTCCTCGCTGGTGGGCAGCTCGGCCCGCCACCAGTTGATGCCCTCGTCCCGGTCCTCCTTGTCCCAGCTTTCGGCACCGCCAAAGCAAAGCAGCTTTTTGCCCTCGATCTCCAGAATGCTACCCCGCTCAATATAATACAGGTTGCCGCCGATGTGCCGGGCCTTACCGCCCATGTAGTCCACCTCGGGGTATTCCTTCAGCAGGTCAAAATTTTCATGGCAGCCGTCGATGAACAACAGCTGGTACCGGCGCTTTTCCAGCCATTTCAGCTTTTTCTTTTCCGCCTTGTCGCCGTTCCACAAAAAGCCGAAATCCCCCAAAACAATCAGGGTATCCTGTTTTTTCAGCCGCTTTATCTCTTTCTCCGAAAAGCGCTCCACCTCGCCATGGATGTCGCCGGTCACATAAATCAAGCCTTGCCGCCCACCTTTCACCAGAAAAACACTTTATAAACCCTGTAAAAAATGCTATAATACAAGGTAAATCACTGGGCAATCTGCCCGTGAATCAATCGCTTTTTTCGGGCATTTTGCCCGTTTGCCCCGCCGCACTCCATCCCTTGAACAATGCGGCACTGCTCTAAACATTTTAACGCGTTTAAAAGGAAAAGTCCACATGAAAAAATTCATCGCGCTTTTGCTCGCCCTGGTTTTTATGGCCGCGATTTTCGCGCTGCCCGCCGGGGCGGTGGGGTTTGAGCCCCCCTTCGAAATCTCCGGCAAGGCTGCCTACATCGTGAATACCGACACCAACATCATCGTATACGAAAAGAACAGCGAGGAATCGCTGCCCGCCGCCAGTCTGACCAAAATCATGACCTGTATTCTGCTGGTGGAGCAGTACGAGGACCAGCTGGACACCGTGACCGCCGAGCTCACCGCTTCTATCCGTGACTCGCTCTACGGCCAGGGCATGGCCAGCGCAGACATCCTGATGGGCGAGCCTCACACCCTGCGCAGCCTGATGTATGCGGCGCTGGTGCCCAGCGCGGCAGATGCCGCCATGATCATTGCCAATACGGTGAGCGGTGGCAGTATCGACAACTTCGTGTATATGATGAACAGCAAGGCCAAGGAAATCGGCTGCTCCGGCACCACCTTCGTGGACCCGGTGGGTATGAGCCTGGAGAACGTGACCACCGCCCGGGACATGTACCTGATCCTGCGCTATGCGCTGAGCTTTGATACTCTGAAGGAGGCCATGAGCACCCTGAAATGGGATATGGGCCAGGACTACATGCCCAGCCGGTATTCCTCCTCTTCGCCCTACATGCTCTACAGCACCAACAAGATGCACGACAAGGATCTGGGCGCGGAATACTACCGGGACTACAACCAGGGCGGCAAGACCGGCACCCTGGAGGACTGGCAGAACTTTGCGGGCTGGCACACCAACACCGACACCGGCGAGAGCTACATCAGTGTGGTGCTGAACAGTCCCAATTCCATCGACCCCTACGAATACCCCACCAAGCGCCCGGCCCTGTACGAGACCGGCCTGCTCATGGACTGGGTGTTTGAAAGCTTCGCCATCCAGCCCGCCATGCAGGTGGGCGAGCCGCTGGCTGAGGTGAAGGTGAAATATTCCACCGACGCCGACACTGTAATGCTCTATCCGGCGGACGATATGATGACCATTCTGCCCAAAAACACCGACGAGAGCGTGACCCAGAAGACCTTTGATCTGCCGGAATACGTCACTGCCCCGGTGAAAAAGGGCGATGTGATCGGCACCGTGACCCTTTCCCTTTCCGGCCAGACCATCGGCGTGGTGGAGCTGACCGCCGACCGGGATCTGGACCGCAACATGCTGCTGTTCACCCTGTCCAAGATCGGGGAATTCTTCGGCGGGCTGTATTTCAAGGTGCTGCTTTGTGTGAGCGCGGTGACTGCCGTGGCCTATGTAATCCTTTATTACCGTCAGCAGGCCACCCGCAAGACAAACCGCCGGCCCCGCCGCCCCTCGCTGTAACTGCGACCCGTTGTTTCCCGCGCCCATCGGGTGCTGTGAAGGGCCCTGCCGCCCATACTGCGGCCCGGTCCAAATTCATTTGAGAGAGAGTTGGAGCTTTATGTTGGATGTGAAACGCAACCTGACCACCATCATGGACTTTTACGAGCTCACCATGGCCGCCGGGTACCTGGAGGAAGGCTACGAGGACAAGATCAGCGTGTTCGACATGTTCTTCCGTAAGATCCCGGACGGCGGCGGCTTCGCCATCATGGCCGGTCTGGACACCTTCATCGACGCTGTGGAAAACCTGAAATTTACCCCGGAGGACATTGAATATCTGCGGGGCACCGGTGTGTTCAACGAGCGCTTTCTGGATTATCTGAGCCATTTTGAGCTGCACTGCAACATCTGGGCCATTCCCGAAGGCACCCCCATCTTCCCCCGGGAGCCCATCGTGACGGTGGAAGGCCCCTCCATCGAGTGCCAGCTGCTGGAGACCCTGCTGCTGGTCACCATCAACCACCAGTGTCTGGTGGCCACCAAGGCCAACCGCATCGTGCGCAGCGCCCAGGGCCGCCCTGTCATGGAGTTCGGCGCCCGCCGCGCCCAGGGCTACGACGCCGCCGTTTACGGCGCCCGTGCCGCCTACATCGGCGGTTGCTCCTCCACCAGCTGCGTGATGGCCGCCCGGGATTTCGGCATTCCTGCCTCCGGCACCATGGCTCACAGCTGGGTGCAGATGTTCCCCAGCGAATATGAAGCCTTTAAAAAATACGCCGAGTTGTATCCTGACTCCTGTGTACTGCTCGTTGATACTTACAATGTGATGAAGAGCGGCGTACCCAATGCCATTAAGGTCTTCGACGAGGTGCTGAAGCCCCAGGGCAAGCGCCCGGTGGCCATCCGCATCGACTCCGGCGATATTGCCTATCTGTCTAAGAAGGCCCGTAAGATGCTGGACGCCGCCGGTTATGAGGACTGCGGCATCTGCGCCTCCAACAGCCTGGACGAGTACATCGTGCGGGACCTGATTCTGCAGGAGGCCAAGATCGACAGCTTCGGCATTGGCGAGAACCTGATCACCGCCAAGAGTGACCCGGTGTTCGGCGGCGTGTACAAGCTGGCTGCCGTGAAGGACGGCGAGGACTACATCCCCAAGATCAAGGTGAGCGAGAGCGCCGAGAAGCTGACCATTCCCCTGCTGAAAAAGGTGTGGCGTATCTACGACCACTACACCAAAAAGGCCATGGCCGACTATGTGACCGTGTACGACGAAGAGGTGGAGGTAGGCGACGGCCTGACCCTGTTTGACCCCTTCCAGACCTGGAAAGAGCGCACCTATACCAACTGCTCGGCGGTCTGCCTGACCACCCCCATCTACGAGAAGGGCAAACTGGTCTACGAGCGCCCCACCGTGAAGGAGATCCGAGAGCGCTGCGCCGTGCAGCTGGAGAACCTGTGGGAGGAGATGCGCCGTTTCGAATATCCCCACAAGTACTATGTGGACCTGTCCCAGAAGCTGTGGGACTGCCAGCATAAGATGCTCACCGAGCTGAGCAAGGTTACCGGCAAATCGGCGGAATAACGCCCTGCCCGCACATAAAACGCCATCACCCGGGGAAGACTATTCCCCGGGTGATGTTTTTATGCTGCGAAACGCGACCTTGTTTTTTGTGGGGGCCTTCGGCTACGGGCAGATCGAGCTGCTCTACCGGGGCTATACCCACTGGACCATGCTGGTTTCCGGCGGTGTTTTGCTGCTGGTGCTGGCCGCGCTGGACCGGGCCCTGCCCCGCCGGGTACCGCTGCTGGCCCGCTGTGCGGCGGGTGCGGGCTGTATCACCGGTCTGGAGCTTGCCATGGGGCTCGTCTGCAACCGGCTGCTGGGCATGGGTATCTGGGATTACTCCGACCGGTGGGGCAATTTGTGGGGCCAGATCTGCCCCCGGTTCAGCCTGTACTGGTTTTTGCTCTGCATCCCGATCTTTCTCTGCTTTGCCTGCGCCGACCGGCTGCACGCCGCTCTTCGGCCCGCCTGAACCACTTGTCTGAATATGCAAAAGCCCTCCGCCGCGGAGTTTTCCACGGCGGAGGGCTTTTGTTGTTGAAAATCTGTTTTGCTTATTGCTCCAGCTCCAGCACCACAGCCTGCCAGGGCTGAGCGGCATACCGGTCAAAGCCCGGCTGAGGGCCGCCCTCCTGGTTGTTGAGCAGTACCTGCCGGATGGTCCCCGGCAGCGCCAGGCTTCGGGGCAGCTCGCTCAGGTTGCACACCACCAGCAGCGTTTTTCCGCCGCCGGTGCGGCGGTAGGCCATCAGGCCCTCTTCCTCCTCCATCACCGGCTCGCAGTCGCCCCACACCAGGGCTTCCTCCCACCGGGTGTCCTTGCGCAGAGCCAGCAGCTTTTTGTACCAGTTCAGCACCGAATCCGGCCGGGCCTGCTGCTCCCTGGCGTTGATGCGGGTGTAGTTGGGATTTACGCCGATCCAGGGCGTTCCGGTGGTGAACCCGGCGTTTTCTCCGTCCGTCCACTGCACCGGAGTCCGGGCGTTGTCCCGGCTGTACTGGGCGCAGGCGGCCAGCGCCTGGGCCTCGGTCAGCCCCAGTGCCAGGCAGGCCGCATACTCGCCGTGGGTGCTCACGTCATCCACATCCTCAATTCGCTCAAACCGGGTATTGGTCATGCCCAGCTCCTGGCCCTGATACAGGAACGGAATGCCCCGCAGCAGCACGCTGGCGGTGGCCAGGCAGGTCTTGGCCCGCTCGTTGTCCTGTGCGTCCTTCGGCAGATACTGGCTCACGCCCCGGGGCTCGTCGTGGTTTTCAATGATGTTGGCCAGGAAGCCCACGCCCGCCGCCTGCCGCTGGGAGCCAAAGCAGGCATCCCGGTACTGGGTGGTGGTGGGCTGCTTTGCCCGGGCCCAGCCCTGCGCGTCCTTGCCCAGGCAGGTGGGCGCAAAGTCGAACATGGTGGAGAAGTGACCCTCCGGCCCGATGAATTCCGCCAGACGGGCGGGGTCGGTGTCGAACACCTCGCCCACCGTAAAGGCCTTGTGGGGAGCGAAGGTCTCCCGTTTCATCTCCTCCAGAAACTCGCCCAGACCCTCTGCCACGCCGGGCTCCGAAAGCATCCGGCGGCAGTCGGAAAGGCCGTCCGGCCGGTCCGCCGGGTAGTCCCGGAAGGCCAGGTCCTTTTTGATGTTCACAATGGCGTCAATTCGGAAACCCGCCACGCCCTTGTCCAGCCACCAGTTGATCATGTTGTAGATCTCCCGGCGCAGCGCCGGATTCTCCCAGTTCAGGTCCGGCTGCTTTTCGTGAAAGAGATGCAGGTAGTAAAGATCGCTCTGGCCGGGTACCAGGCTCCAGGCGCTGCCCCCAAAGTAACCCCGCCAGTTGCAGGGCGGGTTTCCGTTTTTGCCCTTGCGGAAGTAGAAATACTGCCCGTAGGGTCCCTCCGGGTCCTCCACTGCCTTTTTGAACCAGATGTGCTCATCCGAGCAGTGGTTCACCACCAGGTCCATCACTAGGCGGATGTCCCGCTTTCTGGCTTCCTCCAGCAGGCGGTCCATGTCCTCCATGGTACCGAAGCGGGGATCGATGGCCTGATAATCCGAGATATCATAGCCCTGGTCTGCCAGCGGGCTCTGGTACACCGGCGATAGCCAGATGATGTCCACACCCAGATCCTTTAAATAATCCAGCTTGGCGGTGATGCCGGGCAGGTCGCCCACTCCGTCGCCGTTGGAATCGTAAAAGCTTTTCGGCCAGATCTGATAGGCCGCTTTGTTGTGCCACCATTGCCGTTCCATAGGTCTGCACGCTCCTTTTCTGGAATCGTTTTCAGGCCCATTATAAACACCGGCGGCGGCCTTTGCAAGCCCTTTGCCCGTTTCCGGTAAATTTCCGGGAACCGCTTATTCCACGGTCACGCTCTTGGCCAGGTTACGGGGCTTATCCACGTCACAGCCCCGCAGCACGCTCATGTAATAGGCAAACAGCTGTAGCGGCACGATCATCAACAGCGGCATGAAGACGCTTTCCAGCCGGGGCAAGCGCACCACGTAGTCCGCCGCACCCTCCGGCACCACAGCCTCCTCCTTGCACAGCAGAATCACTCGGGCGCCCCGGGTCTTGACCTCCTTCACGTTGCTCAGGGTCTTTTCAAATACGTCGTCCTGGGTGGCCAGAGCGATCACCGGGGTACCCTCGGTGACCAGCGAGATGGTGCCGTGCTTCAGCTCGCCCGCGGCGTAGGCCTCGCTGTGCACATAGCTGATCTCCTTCAGCTTCAGGCTGCCCTCCAGCGAGAGGGAGTAATCAAAGCCCCGGCCCATGAAGAACAGGTCGGTGCTATTCATAAACTGGCTGGCCAGATATTGAATCTGATCACAGTTTTCCAGCAGGGGCTGCTGCAGGGCGGGAGCCTTCTGCAGCTGCTCGGTCAGATAGCCCACCTCATGCTCGTCCAGAGTACCCCGGGCCAGTGCCAGCCGCAGCGCCAGCAGGTACATCACCGCCAGCTGCACGCTGTATGCCTTGGTGCTAGCCACCGCGATTTCCGGCCCTGCATGGGTATAGAGGGTCCAGTCCGCGGCGCGGGCGATGGAGGAGCCCACCACGTTTACCACGGCCAGGGTCTTTGCGCCTTTTTCCCTGGCCAGCTTCAGGGCCGCCAGGGTATCCAGCGTTTCGCCGCTCTGGCTGATGATGACCACCAGATCGCCCGGATGCAAAATGGGGTCGCTGTAGCGAAATTCGCTGGCAATCTGGGTGAAGGCGGGCAGCCGGGCCATCTTTTCAATGGCCGTGCGTCCCACCATGCCCGCGTGCATGGCAGTGCCGCAGCCCACAATGTGAATGCCGGTCAACCCCTTGAGATATTCGTCGGTCAGACCGCACTCGCTCAGATCGGGCAGACCATTCTTGATACGAGGGCCAATGGTGGCCTGCAAAGCCGCCTGCTGCTCGTGAATCTCCTTGAGCATGAAATGGGGGTAACCGCCCTTTTCCGCAGCCTCCATCTCCCACTGGGCCTCCATCCGGGGCCGCTCCACCGGCTGGCCCAGCCGGTCAAACAGGCGAATGCCGTCCGGCTTCAGCTCCACCATATCCCCCTCTTCCAGGGCAATGTAGGTGCGGGTATGGCGCAGCAGCGCGGGGATGTCGCTGGCCAGGAAATTCTCGCCCTCGCCGCAGCCCACGATGAGCGGGCTGTCCTTCCGGGCGCCGTAGATTACGCCTGGCCGGTCCCGGAACAGGATTGCCAAACCGTAGCTGCCCCGCACCTGAGCCAGAGTGCGGCGCATAGCGTCCAGCGGGTCGCCCTGGTAGTTGTGGTCCATCAGCTTGACCAGCACCTCACTGTCGGTCTCACTGCAGAATTCATACCCTTTGCGGACCAGATACTCCCGCAGCTCGGCGTAGTTTTCAATGATGCCGTTGTGGACCAGGCTCACCCGGGCCGCGGAGTGAGGGTGACTGTTCACGTCGCTGGGCGCGCCGTGGGTAGCCCAGCGGGTATGACCGATGCCGCAGCCGCTGTCCGGCAGATGCATCCCGGCCAGCTTTTCCTCCAGAGCGCTCAGCCGGCCCTGGGCCTTGGCTACCCGGATACCATCCGGGTAGCTGAGCGCCACGCCCGCCGAATCATAGCCCCGGTATTCCAGTTTATGAAGCCCTTCCAGCAGCACATTCAGGCTGCCAGTCTTTCCCGAATATCCAACGATGCCGCACATGGCGATCGCCTCCCTATGCAGAAAATATAAATTTTGTGTACGTTTTTGCAAAACATGTGAATCAGTATAGCATATGCAGCAGACATTTTCAATTTCATCCGCAAAATTTATATTTTCATACACAAATTTTCGACGCGTTCGCCCGGCCCTTGGGCAATATCCCCGTAAAATTGGCAAAACAAAAGCCGCCGCCCAAACGGGCGGCGGCCTTGCAGATGCTCAATCAGGCAAAAAGCAGAACTTACTTCAGCTCGATCTTGGCGCCGGCTTCTTCCAGCTTCTTCTTCATTTCCTCGGCGTCAGCCTTGGAAGCAGCTTCCTTCAGGGTCTTGGGAGCGTTGTCAACCAGCTCCTTGGCCTCCTTCAGGCCCAGACCGGTAGCTTCCTTAACAGCCTTGATAACGGCCATCTTGTTGGCGCCAACCTCAGCCAGCACAACGTCGAACTCGGTCTTCTCCTCAGCAGCGGGAGCAGCAGCGCCAGCAGCAGCGGGAGCGGCAGCAGCCACGGCGGAAACGCCGAACTCTTCGCAGTAGGTGTCGATCAGTTCCTTCAGCTCCAGAACGGTCAGCTCTTTAACAGCGTCAATGATTTTGGTGATTTTCTCAGAAGCCATTGTCATATACCTCCAATGTACTTAATTTCAAAATAATGTTCGTTCAGCGGCAGCGCTCAGGCGCACCGCACGGACGGGGATTTGCGTAACTTACGCAGCGGGCTCTTCCTCGCACTTGTCGGCGTAGGCCTGCATAGCAACAGCCAGACCGCTGAGGGTGCTGGTGAGAGCGCCGGCGAACATGGACAGCATGCCTTCGCGGTTGGGCAGCTTAGCGATAGCCTCAACCTCTTCCTTGGGCATAACAGCGCCTTCCATGTAACCGATCTTCACGCTGTAAGCGCCCTTGGAAGCCTCGGCGTACTTGCACAGGATGCGGGCAGCAGCCATGGGGTCCTCGTGGGCGATGGCGATGGCGGTAGTGCCTTCCAGCACTTCGCTCATAGCCTCCAGCTCGGTATCCTTCAGGGCCAGACGCAGCATGGTGTTCTTCACAACCGCATACTCAACGCCAGCCTCACGCAGCTCCTTACGCAGCTTGGTATCGTCGGCCACGTTGATGCCTTTGTAGTCAACGACCACACCGGCAACGGAAGCGGCGATCTTCTCCTTCAGAGCGGCAACATAAGCCTGCTTCTCGCTCAGAATTTTTGCACTGGGCATTTCGATTCACCTCGTTTCAAACCTTCGTAACTTCTACTTCGCACAAAAAGCCCCTTTCCCAGCTTGGCCGAGAAAGGGGCATAAACATACACAAGGCAAATTTACGCGGCTTCTCGGCAGGCGGGCGGGATGGCCTCTTATGCTCCTTATATCACATGAGCACCTGCTGTCTTAAAAACAGCATGAATAGTATACCGCAAAGCGCGCGGGTTTGTCAAGTGCTTTTTGCGATTTTTCCGCAAAAAAGCCGCCCCGCGTTTTGCGCGGGGCAGCGAACTGCTCACTCGCAGCCGTCAGGCTGTGATTAGCCGCCGAACTTGGCGCCGTTCATCTTGATGCCAGGGCCCATGGTGGTAGCCACGGTGGCGCTCTTGATGTACTGGCCCTTCGCAGCAGCGGGCTTAGCCTTCACGATGGCGTCCATCACGGTGCGCAGGTTCTCGCCCAGCTTCTCAGCGCCGAAGCTGGCCTTGCCCACGGGCACATGGATGATGTTCTGCTTGTCCAGACGGTACTCGATCTTACCGGCCTTGGCTTCGGTAACAGCGCGGCCGATGTCGGGAGTAACGGTGCCGGCCTTGGGGTTGGGCATCAGACCACGGGGGCCCAGAACCTTACCCAGACGGCCAACCTGGCCCATCATGTCGGGGGTGGTAACCAGAACGTCGAAGTCAACGAAGCCTTCGTTCTGGATCTTGGCGATCAGGTCAGCGTCGCCAACCATCATCGCGCCGGCTTCCTCAGCGGCCTTGGCGGCATCGCCCTTGCAGATGGCGATAACGCGAACGTCGCGGCCGGTACCGTGAGGCAGCACAACAGCGCCGCGGACCTGCTGGTCAGCGTGGCGGCTGTCAACGCCCAGACGGACGTGCAGCTCAACGGTCTCGTCAAACTTGGCCTTGGCGGTCTGGCAGCACAGAGCCAGAGCCTCATCGGCCTCATACAGCTTAGAGCGGTCGATCAGCTTGGCGCTGTCGACATAGTGTTTACCATGTTTCATTACTTTTTCCTCCTGTGTGGTCTATCGGATTTAAGTTCCTCCCACGAATCCAGCGGGGTGATTACTCGGTTACGGTAACACCCATGCTGCGGCAGGTGCCGGCGATCATGCTGACAGCGCTTTCCAGGTTGGCAGCATTCAGGTCGGGCATCTTGGTCTTGGCGATCTCTTCCAGCTGAGCCTTGGTGATGGTGGCCACCTTGGTCTTGTTGGGAACGCCGGAACCGCTCTCGATGCCGCAGGCCTTCTTGATCAGCACGGGGGCCGGAGGAGTTTTGGTGATGAAGCTGAAGGAACGGTCAGCATACACGGTGATTACAACGGGGATGATGTAGCCCATGTCCTTCTGGGTACGCTCGTTGAATTCCTTGGTGAACGCCATGATGTTCACGCCGTGCTGGCCCAGAGCGGGACCAACAGGGGGAGCCGGAGTCGCTTTGCCGGCGGGGATCTGCAGCTTAATATAGCCAGTTACTTTTTGCGCCATTTTAAATGCACCTCCAAAATTTGTGGTAAGCTAGCGGGCCGGGCTTATCCGGCCCTCCCACGGGCACCGGCAACCGCCAGCGCCCTATAAAAACCGCATATAGCGGCTCTTACCATAAGGGTTTTTGCTGTCACAGGGGTTTGACCTGATTCAGCTCCAGTTCTGCGGGCGTTTCGCGCCCGAACATCGAGACCTTCACGCGCACCTTTCGATGCTCCATGTCGATCTCTTCCACGAGACCCACGAAGCCCTCCAGAGGACCAGCGTTGATCTCCACATTGTCGCCCACTTCGTAGTCCACAGTGGGCTCGGCCATGGTCTCCACGCCCAGCTTGTCCACCTCTGCCTGAGACAGGGGCACCGGCTTGGACGAGGGGCCCACGAAACCGGTCACACCGCGGCAGTTGCGTACGATGTACCAGCTTTCGTCGGTCATGACCATCTTCACCAGCACATAACCGGGGAAGATTTTGCGCTCGACCATGCGCTCCTTGCCGTCCTTGATTTCGGGTTCCATCATAACAGGAACCTTCACCTCATGGATCAGATCCTGCAGGCGGCGGTTGGCCACGATGGTCTCAAGGTTCTGTGCCACTTTGTTTTCATAACCGGAATAGGTATGCACAACATACCACATTGCCTGTTCTGCCATACGTTTACTCCCTTCCGCTTTTCAGGATGCGGCCGCTTACAAGCTTGCAGCGGCCTGCAGCACCAGATGCATGACCTCGCCGAACAGCAGGTCAAGCAGCAGGATGACGATGGCGGAAATGATCATAACCACCAGCACCACGATGCTGTTGTTGATGATCTGGCTCTTGGAGGGCCAAACCACCTTTTTCAGTTCGCTCTTGGTGTCGCGGAAGAACTTCCCGATCCCTTTGAACCAATTTTTGACTTTAGCAAAAAAACCGGGCTTCTTGGCAGTATTTTCAGCCATGGATGTTCCCGCCTTTCTTACTTGGTCTCGCGATGGACAGTATGCTTCTTGCAGAAACGGCAATACTTCTTCATCTCGAGCCGGTCAGGGCTGTTCTTCTTGTTCTTCATGGTGTTGTAGTTGCGCTGTTTGCACTCAGTGCAGGCCAGGGTGATTTTCACTCTCATTTGTCTTCGGCACCTCCATTTAACGGTTTGTTTAGCCTCCCTCGTGGTTGCAGGCCGTACCCTGAAAAAAGGCACAAAAAAATAAGCCTGCAAAATGAGGTGTAATCATCATAGCACATCCCGCCGGGGCCGTCAATACCAATCCCACAGATTTTTTTGCGGCGCGCCGCAAAGGCTTTTACCTTTTGCCCATAGCCTGCCAGGCATTTTTATGGTATTATTAGAGTACTTATGTGCAACCGCCTTTGACCGGCTTTTCCCGCTTGGTCAATGTGATTCGATTTGTGTTTATTTCCTTGGAGAGAGGAAGGTCTTTGCAGCTATGAACAAACTGAATGTTGCGCTGCTGTTCGGCGGCGTTTCCAGCGAACACGAGGTGAGCCGCGTTTCGGCCAGTACCATTGCCCGGGCGCTCAAGCCCTCCTCGTACCATCTTTACACCGTGGGCATCACCAAGGATGGCCGCTGGCTGTATTACTCCGGCCCCATTGAAAAAATAGCGGACGGCAGCTGGGAGCAGGACCCCTCCTGCGTGCCCTGCATGATCAGCCCGGACCGCTCGGACCATGGCCTGGTGCTCTGCCGCCACGACGGCACCTGGGCAGTGCTGCCCATGGACGTGGTGGTTCCCGCCCTGCACGGCAAGAACGGCGAGGACGGCACCATCCAGGGCCTGCTGGAGCTGGCGGGCATTCCCTACGTGGGCTGCGGCGTTCTGGCAAGCGCCGTCTGCATGGACAAAGCGGTGGCCAACACCCTGATGGACGCGGCGGGTATTGATCGCTGCGCCTGGGACTGGGCCAGCCGTTACGAGTGCGCTGATTTCGAGGCCCTGGAGGCCCGCCTGGCCGCAAAGCTGGGTTACCCCATCTTCGTGAAGCCCGCCAACGCGGGCAGCAGCGTGGGCATCAGCAAGGCGACCGACAAGACCGAGCTGGAGAAGGCCATCCAGGTGGCCCTGGCCGAGGACAACAAGGTGGTCTTCGAGCGCTTTGTGCAGGGCCAGGAGGTGGAGTGCGCGGTGATCGGCAACGAGGTCTGCGTTTCCACCCGCCCCGGCGAGATCCTGGCCAGCGAGGCCTTCTACACCTACGAAGACAAATATGTGCTGGGCACCAGCCGCACCGTGATCCCCGCCCATCTGAGCGAGGAGGTGCTGGACAAGGTGAAGGCCCAGGCGGAAAAGGCCTACCGCGCCCTGGGCTGTGAGGGTCTGGCCCGGGTGGACTTCTTCGTGGAGAACGGCGACACCATTCTGCTCAACGAGATCAATACCCTGCCCGGCTTCACCTCCATCAGCATGTACCCCAAGCTGATGGAAGATGCGGGCAAGCCCATCGACCAGCTGCTGGATGAACTGGTCGCCCTTGCGCTGCAGCGCGCGGGGGTCCGCCATGGATAAGCGGCCCATCGGCGTGTTCGATTCCGGCATGGGCGGCCTCACGGCGGTGCGCCAGCTGCAGGCCATGCTGCCCGGCGAAGACATCGTCTACTTTGGCGACACCGGCCGGGTGCCCTATGGTACCCGCAGCCCGGAGACCATCCGCCAGTACGCCGAGCAGGACATCCGCTTTCTGCTCAGCCAGAACGTGAAATTCCTGCTGGCCGCCTGCGGTACAGTGAGCAGCACGCTGCCGAAATCCTACACCGAAGCCCTGCCGGTGCCCTATGTGGGCGTGGTGGGCGCAGCGGTAAGTGCAGCGGCCGCCGCCACCAAAAACGGCCGCATCGGCGTGATTGCCACCCCGGCCACCATCCGCAGCCGCAGCTACGAGACCCGCATCCAGGGCATTCTGCCCGACGCCGAGATCTTCACCAAAAGCTGCCCCATGTTCGTGCCGCTGGTGGAGAACGGCTATGTGGGCCCCAACGACCCCATCACCACCGCCATCGCCCACGAGTATCTGGACGAGATCCGCGCCAAAGGGGTGGACACCCTGATCCTGGGCTGCACCCACTATCCCCTGATCGCTCACATCATTGCTCAGGTGATGGGCCCGGATGTGACCCTGATTGACGCGGGCCGGGAGGCCGCCCTCAAGACCCGGGATATGCTCACCCGGCTGGATCTTCTGGGCGACGGCGCCGCAAAGGGCGAAACCCGCTATTTTATGAGCGATTCTCCGGAGAGCTTCTCCGCGGCGGTCCGGCTGTTTATCGGCCCTCAGGGCGAGGGCACGGCCAGCCAGATCGCCATTGAGCAATATTGAACCCAAAAGGAGGTCCCCGCCAGTTTATGAACGAGGATTTTCTCATCCGCATCGACGGCCGGATGGAGCAGGCCGGTGAAACCGATTCGGTGGAGCTGATGACCCGCGGCAGCTTTGTGCGACGGGGCGGCAGCTTCTTCATCACCTATAAAGAGAGCGAGACCACCGGCTATGCCGGATGCACCACCACCGTGAAGGTGGCCGAAAATGCACAGAAGGTCACCATGCTTCGCTTCGGCCCCGCCGCCAGCCAGCTGGTGATTGAAAAAGGCACCCGCCATCTGTGCCACTACGAAACCGGTTACGGCTCCATGACCCTGGGCGTGGCCGCCGACGAGATCGAAAGCCGGCTGTCCGACGAGGGCGGCCAGGTGAAATTCAGCTATACGCTGGACGCTGACCAGGACATCGTACTCAGCCGCAACCTGGTGACCATCACCGTGAAGCGGGCCGAGCGTACGCCTCTTTGATTTGCTGTTCCCGGCGCGGCGCGCGCCTTCAAGTTTAAAAGGAAAGGAATACCGATCGATATGACCAATACGGAATACGAATCCATGATCGCCGAGATGAAGGAAACCTACAAGAACTACAATCCCCGCAAGAATGCGCTGGATGAGGCCCGCGCCCTGCTGACCCAGGCCGCTCAGGCTGCCATGGCCGCCGGTGAGCTGCCTCAGACCGATCTGCCCGACTTCATCGTGGAGATCCCCGGCGACGTGAAGAACGGCGACGTAGCCAGCAACCTGGCCATGGCCGGTGCCCGCGTCTTCAAAAAGGCTCCCCGCCAGATTGCCGACGCGATTCTGGCCCACCTGCCCAGCCTGGAGGGCAGCATCTTCTCCAAGGTAGAGGTGGCCGGTCCCGGCTTCATCAACCTGTTCCTGGCCCCCGGCTGGTTCTCCAGCGTGGTCTACGGCGCGACCCTGAACGAGCAGTACGGCCGCACCGACTTCGGCGAGGGCAAGAAGATCAACGTGGAGTTCGTTTCCGCCAACCCCACCGGCCCCATGCATCTGGGCAACGCCCGCGGCGGTGCGCTGGGCGACTGCCTGGCCGCTGTGATGGACTGGGCCGGTTACGACGTGACCCGTGAGTTCTACGTGAACGACGCGGGCAACCAGATTCAGAAGTTCGGCAAGAGCCTGTCCGCCCGTTACCTGCAGCACTTCAAGGGCGAGGAGGCCGTACCCTTCCCCGAGGACGGCTACCAGGGCGAGGACATCAAGGTGCTGGCCGCCGAGTTTGCCGCCATCGAGGGTGACAAGTACGTGGACGCCGACGAGGAGACCCGCAAGCAGGCGCTGATCAACTACGGCCTGCCCAAGAACATTGCCGGTCTGGAGCGCGATCTGGCCAAGTACCGCATCACCTACGACGTATGGTTCCGCGAGAGCACCCTGCACGACTCCGGTGCGGTGCAGGCAGTGATCGACAAGCTGCTGGCCACCGGTGCCTGCTACAAGGCAGAGGACGGCGCCATCATGTACAAGAGCGCTCAGTACAGTGAGAAGTACGGCGCGGCCAACAAGCGCAAGGATGAGGACGAGGCCAAGGACGAGGTTCTGGTGCGCGCCAACGGCATCCCCACCTACTTCGCGGCGGACATCGCCTACCACTACAACAAGCTGGCCGTGCGCGGCTTCGACAAGGCCATTGACATCTGGGGCGCCGACCACCACGGGCACGTGGCCCGCATGAAGGGCGCCATGGATGCCGTGGGCCTGAACGGTGAGGATCTGGACGTAATCCTGATGCAGCTGGTCAAGCTGGTGAAGGACGGCCAGCAGGTGCGCATGAGCAAGCGGACCGGTAAGGCCATCACCCTGACCGACCTGCTGGACGAGGTGCCCATCGATTCCGCCCGCTTCTTCTTCAACCTGCGCGAGGCAGGCAGCCAGATGGACTTCGACCTGGATCTGGCCGTGAAGGAGGACAGCGACAACCCGGTATACTACGTGCAGTACGCCCACGCCCGCATCTGCTCCATCGTGAAGAAGCTGGCCAGCGAGGGCATCTCCTACGAGGGCCACACCGCCTGGGCCGGTTATCAGTTCAGCGACCCTGCCGAGCTGGAGCTGATTCGTGCTGTGAGCGCCTTCCCCGCTGAGATCGTGACCAGCGCCAAGAACTACGAGCCCGCCCGCATCACCCGCTACGTGATTGATCTGGCCGGTTCCTTCCACAAGTTCTACAATGCCTGCCGCATCAAAGACGCGGAGCCCGCCGCTCGTCAGGCCCGTCTGGCTCTGTGCCTGGCCGTGAAGCAGGTTATCGCCAACGTGCTGACCATGTTCAAAGTCACCGTACCCGAGAGCATGTAAGCAACCGCCATTCTGCCAATAAGATTCAAACGGCCCGTTCCCCCAAAAGGAACGGGTCGTTCCAGCTTGTAGAAAAACCTGCTGTGACAATCAAGCCAGAGCAGGTTTTTTGCATGAAAAGTAAAAGAACAGAGAAAAAGGAAGAAGATTTTCTCTCCATCTTGTTGGTTTGCGGAGATCCAACCCTGGATGGGTGGCGTTCCATTTCCAGATGGCCAGCTTTTTCAGATTCATGGCAGCAAATTTAAGCT